>CALVDO010000016.1 GCA_944326355.1 uncultured Bacteroidales bacterium
TCATCCCCAATGGGGGCCGATTGGGGATGGCGATTTTACTTATTATTCTTCTTCTGCGTGCTGCCCGTATCCGTATCCATATCCATAACCATAACCGTAGGATCCGTAGCCGTATTTTCCGTATCCATATCCTCCGTTCCTTACGGATACGCCGTTGAGGATTAAGGCCATTCTCTTGTATTTCTTTTCCTGATAAAGACTTTCCACGGCAGGAAGGGCTCTCTTGTCCATTATGCCTGCTCTCATGACGAAAATGGATACATCTGCAGATTGCGCTATGATGGAGGTGTCTGCAACTATGTCTACAGGCGGGCAGTCAAGGAAAATATACTTGTATGTCTCCTTAAGCTTTTCGAGCATTTCTGCAAATCTGGATGAAAGCAGCAGCTCGGTCGGATTTGGCGGGAGAATGCCGACTGAAAGCAGATCCAGATTCTCATCTATATGTTGGATAAGTCTGTTGAGGTCGTCATGTTTCCCCACCAGATATGAGACGATGCCTTCATGATTCTTATCAAGTGATTTGCTGAGTGTGGCCTTTCTGAGGTCAAGGTCAATCATGAGGACTTTCTGCCCTTTGAGAGACATGCTGACGGCCATGTTCATGGTGATGAATGTCTTGCCGGCATTAGGGTTGAATGAGGTGACCATGATGGATTTGCTTCCGTTGTCTTTCCCGAGCATCATGTCGAGATTGGTCCTGAGTACTCGGAATGCCTCATTAATCATGTTACGGCTGCCTTTTTTCACCATTATGCGGCAGTTCTGGTTGTCAAACTTGTGTCTTCCGATATTTGAAAGGTCGCGCTTGAGAGTTGATTTCAATTGAGGTATTTCCGTCAGGAATGGTATGCTCAGTATGGAAAGATCGCGTTTGCTCTTTACGGTGTTGTCAAGTATTCTGACGAGGAAGATTACACCGAAAGGAATGCCGATTCCGAGAACCAGTGCTATGAGGATTATCATCTTGCTGTTCGGAGAGATAGGCGCTCCTGATCCGGTAGGGGAGACTACGAGTCTGGTGTTCGCGACATTGACGAGACTCGCTATTTCATTTTCTTCCCTTTTCTGCAGGAGGTAGATATAGAGCGACTCCTTGACTTTCTGCTGCCTTTCGATGGAAAGGAGTTCCATCTGCTGTCCGGAACTTGAGGCTATACGCGACATGATCTGGTCTTCCTGACTCTTGATTTTTTCGGCCTGAAGACTCAGTGTTGCGAGCAGGTTGTCAATTGAGCGGATGATGGTGGCCTTTATTGCTCCCATAGCGTTGTTCAGATCAGCGATCAGAGGGTTGTTCTCGCTGCTGGTTGCAATCAGCTTGTCTCTCTGGAGCACTATCTGGTTATATTCGTTGATCTGACTCTCAATGTTGCTGCTTGTCAGGCCTGAATTTGCAGGAATGAGGGCGTTGGCATTGGCCGGATCTGTCAGATAGTCTCTGATATATTGTGCGATTGACAGCTGATTGTTGACTTCAAAGGATTTGGTGGCATATTCTGATGATTCCTCAAGATACGACTGAGAAAGCGCCTCCATGTCCGTCAGACGGTTGCGTTCCTTGTATTCCTTGAGGTCGGTCTCAATGCCGCCCAGCTCCTGCTCGATGACGACAAGTCGTTCATTGATGAATGCCGTCGTATTTCGTGCGGATCTGTTCTTGTCGTGTACCCACTCGTCATTGTATACATCGATCAGGGTGTTGAGAATGTTCACTGCGCGAGCGGGGTATGTGTCTTCCATGCTCAGCGTTACTACTGATGTCTGTTTGCCTTCAACGGCAGCACTGAGTTTTGACGAATAATATCCGGCCATTGCACGGCTGTTGGCCCATGATACCGTGATGTCGTCATCCCAGTTGTTGAGATAAACGGACGGCTGAAGAATTATTGAGCCGATTGGTGTGCTAAGCGTGTCACCGAGACTTCCTTGAATTTTCTCCTTTTTGATCTTCTGGTTTCCGACTCTAAAGTTTTTCAGGATGAATGTGCTGTCGCTGTCCTTTTCAACCGTGAAGGAAAATGAGGATGTAGTCATTGGCGAAACTATGGAAAGAACTACCGGAGAGTTGGTATAGAATTCCCTGTCGCGCATGAACTGGTGCTCGATATAGCTTGTTTCAAGTCCGAGCCTTTCGACCACAGTCTTCATGAGGTCTGGCGAAGAGAAGGCTATGACTTCATTATTGACATTGACGCTTGAATTCTGTCCGGTAAATCCTGAGATGTTGGCAATGTCCCTCATCGTGGCGTCCTGCGCATTCTCATTTATGATGACTTTAGCGGAACGATTATATGTGGCCGGAGTCTTATAGAGGTTGATCACAGCAAAGATGAGACACACTCCGATTGAGAGCACATACCACCATTTGTAGTTCCAGATCATTCCCCAGATGTCGGAGAGGTTGAAGTCAGACTGTTCCTCCTGCATGAAATTGTTGTTTCTGTATGTTTCTTCTGTCATGGCTAGTCGTTTATTTTGCTGATAAAAGGGTGGCAAGAAGTGTCGCAACTGATACGAGCAGGGAACCTGAAGAGATGGCTATTGTCGTAAGTCTTAAGCTTTTGTCATCAACAGTGGATTGTCTGGCCTTGATTTCGCTCGGCTCAACATAGACGATGTCGTTCTGCTGGAGATTGTATGCCGGAGACTTGAACATGTCCACGGAACAGAGGTTCAGATTATAGAATGTCCTTTCTCCGTCAAGTTCTCTGATCACGGTCACATTTTCCCGTTCTCCGAATATAGTGAGGTCACCGGCCAGGCTAAGAGCCTGAAGTACGGTGACTTTGTCTCCTTCAATAGTGAAGGTTCCGGGAGTGTTGACTTCACCGATGACCGAGATCTTAAAGTTCATGAATTCCACTGTCACTACGGCATCACT
Organism: uncultured Bacteroidales bacterium; assembly: GCA_944326355.1. Taxonomy (GTDB): domain Bacteria; phylum Bacteroidota; class Bacteroidia; order Bacteroidales; family UBA932; genus Cryptobacteroides. The sequence continues at coordinate 2,885 of CALVDO010000016.1, forward strand.
GATGTACCCCTTTTCCTTGAGCGTATCCTTGATCTGGCTCGACAGCTCCCATCTTGTCAGTCCAGCTACCGGAAGTTTGCCTAATACAGGGAAATCAATGTACCCGTCATTGTCTACAACATAGCCGAGAAGTTTTTGTTGACCACCGTTGCCGACGATTTCTGACCCGGCCTGATAGGTGACCATGGGCAGGTTGAACATTGCTGCAAGTTCCGGGTTGCGGCTGGAGACCACTATTGAAATCATGTCCTTCGGCTGGATGACAATTCCCCCGTGCTTGTCGATTTCTTCGGGATGGTCAATAGCCTTGTCCTGAAAGTAGGCGATGTTCTTGACCTGCGCGCATGAGGCGAGCATCGTCATTGTCAGCAGAGCTGCTGCTGCCTTATGCACTATCTCTCTCTTATTGCCCATAAACTTTTCTTTTTCTATGGTTATTATGAATGTTTCTTTTTCTCAAGTTCTTTTGCGATTTCCGGCTCAGTCTTGGCGAGCTCTTCGAGCGGTATATACGACGGCCCGCCGCCGTTCTTCTTTATGAAGCGATTGATCACGAGCTGGAAGGCGGTCCACAGCACGACGTCGATCAGCAGGATGAAGGTCAGATTGATGCGGTCGGCAAGGAGTGTGTTCATCACTATGAAGAAGAGGTCGGTGATGAGAATGGTGATGAGCACGAACTTCGTCTTCATTCCGGCGCGGATCAGCTTGTGGTGGATGTGATTCTTGTCCGGAAGGAACGGGCTGCGTCCTTTCCGTATCCTGTGGAGCGACACCCTCACCACATCGAGCATAGGCACAAGCAGCGTGCTGAAAGCCACTATCATATCCATTGTGTCCTTCCTGCCGGAAGAGCCGAAGCTGAGATGTATTACGAGATAGCTGAGGATGTAGCCGAGGGTAAGGCTGCCTGCATCGCCCATGAAGAGCTTGTGACCTTTCCTTTCGTTTCCGAACACATTGTAGAACCAGAACACCGTCACGATGCCGAGGGTGACCAGCGCCATGGTCGCGTAGATGTATTCCTTTTCCATCACGAGCATGCCGGCCAGTACGCATAGAGCTATGCAGCACAGTCCGGATGCGAGCCCGTCTATGCCGTCGATGAGGTTTATGGCGTTGGTGATGAAGACCACTATGAAAATCGTTATCGGAATGCCTGCCCACGCAGGTATATCATAGATGCCGAAGAATCCTCCGAGGGTGTGCAGCCAGTTGCCCGAGATCACCAGCAGGCCTGCAGCGATGATCTGTATGAGAAACTTGTATCTGTATCCGACTCCCACGAGGTCATCCGCTTCACCGGCAAGATACAGCATGGTAAGTCCGGAGAACAGGAACAGCAGTTCATACCACACCTGCCTTTCGTCCACGCCTTCGATCGGATAGCCGAGAGCATACCTGATGCCCAGGTTGAGGAACAGCGCAATGAGTATCGCAGGGAAGAAGGAGAGTCCTCCCAGCCGAGGTACGGGATGCTTGTGGACCTTTCTCGCGTCAGGCTCGTCAAAGAGTTTCTTTTTGTAGGATATGAACAGTATGTTCGGGATGAGTATGATGCCCAGCAGGACCGCTGAGAGCAGGGCGCTGCCCATGAACAGGAATTTGACTGTTACCGGATTCATCATTTTATCGTTAGATTAGAAATGTGTGCGTAGTATGGCGGATAGTGCCGTAATATGCTGTTTTCTGGCAGTCAAGGCATAATCTTAGTGCTTTGGTGTGCTGATAAACAATTGTACACCAAAGATTTACGGCGGTCGTTATTCGGATTGTGCCTCTGTTTCACCTCTGTGGAATCTGACTTGCCCGAATATTCTGCGCAAAGTTATCACTATTCTGCTGCATAATCAAGAAAAATTTTTGATTCCTTCGGACATATATGAAAAATCCCCCGCCGACGTTGCCGTAGCGGGGGAGAGATTCGTATGTTAATGTAGATGAGGTCCGGTCGCGGGCTTGCCACCCACGGACTCAGTCGATGTGTCACTCGTTATCCGCGAGCGGCTTCATCGTGTGGTATACGTTCTGCACGTCGTCGTCCTCCTCAAGCCTCTCGATGAGCTTGTCGAGCTCGGCCCTGTCTTCGGGGGCGACATCCTTCAGATCCACATTAGGGAGTCTGGTGAACTCTCCCGAGAGAAGTTCGTAGCCGTGGTCCTCTATATATTTCTGGATGCTGTTGAAGGCAGTATATTCACCGTAGATTATGATCTCCGTGTTGTCGTCTTCGTCGGTCTCCTCGAAGATCTCCTCGGCGCCGTAGTCGATCAGCTCAAGCTCAAGCTCCTCGATGTCGACCGGCTTGTCGCTCTTGATGCGGAACATGCACTTGCGGTCGAACATATAGTCGACGCTGCCGGAAGTGCCCAGAGATCCGCCGCTCTTGGTGAAGTATGAGCGCACGTTGGCGACTGTGCGGTTGTTGTTGTCTGTCGCAGCCTCTACCAGGAACGCGATTCCGTGCGGACCGTATCCCTCGAGGACTATCTCCTTGTAGTCGCTCTGGTCCTTGTCGCTGGCTCTCTTGATGGCACGCTCGATGTTGTCCTTCGGCATGTTTTCGCTGCGTGCCGTCTGGAGAAGCGCCCTGAGTCTCGGGTTGCCGGTCACGTCAGGACCTCCCTGCTTGACGGCTATGGTTATCTCCTTTCCTATCTTGGTGAAGGTGCGGGCCATGTGCCCCCATCTCTTGAACTTTCTTTCCTTTCTGAATTCAAACGCTCTTCCCATAGAATTGTTGTCCGATGTTTTTCAGTTCTTTGCCGGAAGCCTATTCGGCCTCGATTCTTGAAATGTATTTGTCGATGTCGTAGCCTTCCATCGACTGCGGATAGCTGTCCTTGATCTTCTTGTAGGCGGCCAGAGCCTTGTCCTTCTGTCCGAGCTCTTCGTAGGTCACGCCTGCCTTGAGGAGGTAGCCTGCGGCGTAGATGTTGTCGACCGTTGCCGCTGCCTTTTCGAAGTATCCGACGGCCTTGGCGTAGTCGTTGAGCCCGACGTATGCGTCACCGATGCAGGCCGTGGCCCTCGCGAGGAGGATCTTGTCCTTTCCCTTGTATGAGGAGAGGTAGCCGATTGCCTCATTGTAGTTTCCGAGCTGCAGTTCGCACACTCCCGCGTAGAAATACACTGCCTTGCCGGCCTTTGCCCCGTAGTCTTCGATTATCTGGGCGAAGCCGAGCACATTGCCGTCTCCGTTGAGGGCAAGCTCGTATTCTCCCTCGCGGAAATTCGCCTCGGCAGGGAACATCTGCTCCTGCGCCTCCTCGCTCTTCGGAAGGTATCCGAACTTGTGCCAGAGGAAGATGCCGAGACCGGCGAGTATCAGCACCGTCACCACTGCGGTGATGGCCACTTTGTTGCTGCTGAAGAAAAGCTCGGTTCTGGATACCGCTTCAACAACGGATGCGGTGTTCTCCTTTGCCTTGTCGTTTTTTTCGTTTGACATGTCTGTATCGTTTTTCTTGTTTTTCGACTTCGATCCCGCTCCGCGGCTTTCTCTCTGTGGCCGGGACACGAAACAGGGCGCAAATTTATAAAAATTTTATGAACCGCCAATTAATATTTCTTATCTTTGTCCTCCGATAAAACAGACCCATGCCGGCATTAGAGAAAATAATAGTGTCCAATTTCAGGAACATCGCTTTCCAGGAGTTGTTTTTTTCACCCAACGTCAACTGCATATCGGGAAACAACGGAGAGGGCAAGACCAATCTCCTTGATGCGGTATGGTATCTTTCAATGACGAAGAGCCCGCTCTCATCCTCGGACCGCTTCAATTTCAGGCACGGCGAGGAGGAGTTCTCGATTTCGGGCACATACCGGATGCAGAACGGTCTCGGGAGCCGTTTCGCGGTGCAGGTGACGGCGGGGGGCGAGAAGAAGCTGCTGAGGGACGACAAGCCTTATCAGAAGATTTCGGATCATATCGGCGTGCTGCCGATAGTGATGGTGTCGCCGTCGGACACGTCGCTGGTGAGCGAATCTGCCGAGGAGCGGCGCCGTTTCGTCAATTCGGTGCTCTCGCAGATGGACAGGGAATATCTCTCCGCAGTCCAGCAGTACAACAGGCTCCTCGTGCAGCGGAACAGGGTACTCAAGGGCTTTGCCGTGGACCGCGACCTGCTGTCGGTTCTTGACGCGAAGATGCAGAGGCACGCGGTATATATATATGATGTGCGCAGACGGTTTGCCGAGGACATTTCGCCTATCGTGGCCAGCTACTATGGTGAAGTCTCGGGGGGCAGGGAGGAGGTCGCCGTCTCGTATGAGTCGGATCTGGACAGGGCGCCGCTGGACAGGCTTCTGGCCGAGTCTTACGAGAAGGACATGACGCTCGGACACACTACTGCGGGGGTACACCGCGACGACTTCGTGTTCTCAATGTCGGGGTATCCGATCCGCCGGTGCGGCTCGCAGGGACAGCAGAAGTCGTTTCTCGTCTCGCTGAAGTTCGCGCAGTACGACCTGATGAAGAAGGCCTACGGATTCGCTCCGACACTGCTGCTGGACGACGTGTTTGACAAGCTGGACATGAAGAGGATAGCCAATCTGCTGACTATGGTAGCCGGCAGCGACTTCGGGCAGATATTCATAACTGACAGCAACAAGGTGCGCATGGCTTCGCTCGTGGACAGGCTCACGGACGACAGGGCATATTTCGAATGCACGGCCGGCACATTCGCGAGACAGTGACACTGCGGACGAAATGGCCGGGAGCATGATGGACAGGAGCATGATGAACAGGAGCATGATGAACAGAAGCATGATGAACAGAAGAACGGGAAAATGATGGACAGGAAGAAGGGGATGCGGAAGGAGCGCGTGACTCCGGACGACTTCATAGTTCTGAAGCGCCGGGAGCCGGTGATGATGGAGTCGCTCATTGAGGCCTGCATCAGGGACATGAGGCTCGGGGACGGGCTTGACGAGACTCGGATTTTCGCCGCATGGGACAAGGTGTCCGGAGCGGCGGAGCATACGATAGACAAGTGTCTGCGCGGTGGGGTCCTGTGCTGCACTCTGGACTCCTCGGTCGTGCGCAGCATGCTTTCCCTGCGCAGGGACAGGCTTCTGAAGGCGGTCAACGAGGAGCTTCGCAGGGATTCCGGGCCTGTTTCGGGACATGATCTGCAGGTGAAGGCAATCATATTGAGGTAGAAGAGAATATGGAGACGAGAGTATGGATCGCATAAAGATAGTGGCAGACAGTAACATCCCTTTTCTCGAGGGCGTGTTCGAACCTTACGCGGATATCCGGTATGTGGACGGACAGGACATCCGCAGGGAGGATATTGTGGACGCCGATGTCCTTCTGATCAGGACCAGGACGAGGTGCGACGCGGCTCTTCTCGACGGGACGCGGGTGTCGATGATCGCCACGGCGACTATAGGCACAGACCATATAGATGAGGAATACTGCCGCCGCAGGGGGATATTGGTGCACAATGCCAAGGGGTGCAATGCCGGAGGAGTGATGCAGTATGTGTTTTCCGCCCTGTATGGCACCGCTTCGCGCAAGTCCCTGAAACTTTCTCCCGGCGACGTGATGGGCATAATCGGGGTAGGCAATGTGGGGAGCAAGGTTGAGCGCATGGCGAGGCACATAGGCTTCAGCGTGCTCAGGTGCGACCCTCCGAGGGCTCAAAGGGAAGGGCCGGAAGGATTCTGTTCTCTTGAGCATCTGCTGCTCAACTCGAAGATAGTGACGTTGCATGTGCCGCTCGACGATACGACGAGGGACATGGCGGACGAGACCTTCTTCAATCTGATCCGTCCCGGCGCGTTCTTCATCAACACCTCAAGAGGCGAGACCGTGGTGGAGGAGGCTCTGATGGACGCTCTTCCGAAGCTCGGGCCGGTGATTATCGACACCTGGCGTAATGAGCCGCACATCAACAGGGAGCTTCTCGACGCCGTGGACATCGCCACGCCGCATATCGCCGGATATTCCCGTCAGGGGAAGCAGAACGGCACCGCCTCCGTCGTCAGGGCGGTCGCGAGGCGTTTCGGCATCAGCCCTCTTCTGGATTTCTATCCTGTCGATGACGTGCCGGAGTCCCGTCCTGTGCACCTCGATCTGAGGGGGATGAATCAGGGGGAGATCACGTCGGTTCTGCAGTACAACTATCCGATCTTTACAGACGACTTCATGTTGAGGCTTCAGCCTGACGACTTCGAGAGGCTCAGGTCGGAGTATTGCTACAGAAGGGAGATAAGCATAGACTGACATAACACGTAACACAAAACTCATAAGCAATGTTTGACGAAAAAGACATCAGGCAGATAGAGGAAAGAGGCTCTTCTGTCAAGACCGTGGAAGAACAGGTGGAGCGCTTCAGAAAGGGCTTCCCGTGGATGAAGATAGTCGCAGCCGCGACTCCGCACAGAGGCATCATGGTGCTGGACTCCCAGGCCGAAGAGGCTGCCGTCCGGTATTACGAGTCTGCGGGGATGAAGGGCAAATGCAAATTCGTTCCGGCTTCGGGAGCGGCTTCAAGGATGTTCAAGGATCTCTTCAGCGGGCTTGACGTCCTTCGCTCCGGCGAAGACGTGAAGCCGGATTCGGCGGCCGCGAGATTCGCCGCGAGGATAACCGATTTCGCCTTCTATGACGAGGCCATGTTCGGGACTCCGCAGGATACTGCCGCCTACAGGAAGGATGTGCTCGAGAAGACCCTGACTGCCGCCGGGCTCAACTATGGAGCGAAGCCTAAGGGGGTGATCCGCTTCCACAGATATGCTGACGGCGAGGTGCGCACGGCTTTCGCGGAGCATCTTGTCGAAGCTCAGGACTATATGCGCAATCCGGACGGTTCGGCAAGTCTGGTGGTTACCATCTCTCCTGAGCATCAGGCTCTCTTCGAGGAGGCGTATGCTGAGGTGAAGGAGAAGTTCGAGAAGCGCTATGGCGTCAGGTACGGCATCGAGTTCACTTTCCAGGACAAGGCTACCGACACGGTGGCTGTCGACGTGGACAACCGTCCGTTCCGTACCGAGAAGGACGAGCTTCTGTTCCGTCCAGCGGGACACGGCGCCCTCATCCACAATCTCAACAGGCTGAAGGAGGAGGTCGTGTCGATAAAGAACATCGACAACGTGGCCAATGAGAGGCTGCTTCCGGTGACTGCCAGGTACAAGAAGGTTCTGCTCGGCAAGTGTCTCGAGCTCAGAGACATTATCCGTGGCTATCTTCGCGAGCTCGACGCTGTTGCCGACGTATGCTCGCCTGAATGCGCGGCTCTCTGCGACAGGATAGAGGCATTCCTCGACAGGACTCTCTGCATCACCCTTCCTGCTGCTCCGGACTGCCGCACGCGGGTTGAGACCATCCGCAGAAAGCTCAACCGTCCGGTGAGAGTGTGCGGCATGGTGAAGAATCAGGGCGAGCCGGGAGGCGGGCCGTTCATCATCGCGGAGAAAGACGGCTCCACTTCGCTTCAGATTCTCGAGAGCGTGCAGATCAACATGACCGACGAGCACGCCAAGGAGGCTCTTGCGTCCGCCACTCATTTCAATCCGGTGGATATCGTATGCTGCCTGCATGACTATAAGGGCAATCCGTTCAACCTGCTCGACCATGTCGACCATGACGCCGGTTTCATCAGCTCCAAGAGCTATCAGGGCAGGGAACTCAAGGCTCTTGAGCTTCCGGGACTCTGGAACGGCTCGATGAGCGACTGGAACACGCTCTTTGTCGAGGTGCCGCTCGAGACTTTCAATCCTGTCAAGGTGGTTCTCGACCTGCTCCGGCCGGCCCATCAGTGAGATGCAGCTAAAAGCTTGAAATTGAAGATTCAATACCAAAAAGCTTGAAATACAGGCGGATGCGGGAAAATTTTGCCCGCATCCGCTTTTTTGCGTATCTTTGCCGCAGTGTACGATGACCTGAGCCGGTAAAATGTAATGCCGGATGAATCTTTTTATAGGAAATTTGTCTTTGAACCGCATGGCGTCTGCCGTTACGGGATTTTTTCTGCTGCTTGCAGCAGTCCCTCTGACTTTTTCGTGCATGATGGCTCTCGACGATGAAATGATAATGGATGATGCGGGCCGCGTGACTCTTGCGGTCAGGGGATACGTATATCTCGGAACCGATGCCCCTCCCGTCTCCGGGACCCTCGTCACCGTTTCAGTTTATGACAGGGCTGACAAGGATTTCAGTTCTCCGCTTGCCGTAGTAAGGGACATGGTCTCGGAAAGCGGATATTATGACTTGAGAGTGAGTTTTGCCGCCTATGGCGACATCATGATCAGGGTGTATGCGGCCGATCCTGCCGATTCCTCATCTTCGGGCGAGGTCACGGGCGTGTTTTCATGGGAGTCTTCCCACTATGATTCCGAACTCGGCGCCTATTGCATCAATATGCCGCCTGTCTATATGGAGTAGCGGCCTCTCTCCGTCTCAGCGCACGATTTCGGGATGTCCGGCGGTGTCTCTCCATTTCTTCGGGGAGCAGCCTACGAGCTTGGTGAACTGGCGGTGGAAATTGGAGCGGTCGCTGAAGCCGGCCATCTCTCCTATGAGATTGATCGAAGTGTCGGTCTTTTCAAGCAGCATTCTCTTTGCGTCGTTGATTCTCAGATTAGTGCGCCAGCTTCTGAAGTCAAGTCCGACCTTTTCGGTGAAGTAGAGCTGGAGCATTTCTCTGGTCGTGCCGAGCTCATGAGCCACCTCGTCGCGGCTCTTGTCGTACTCCCTGTATTTCTTTTCTGCAACCCATCTTGTGATGGCCGTCTCGATATTTGCGAATTCTTCGTTTAGCTCATCTGCGTCGGCTCCTTCCGCGTCAGTCCCTTCTCCGGCATCGGACTTTCTCGTGCGGGCCGCCCTTTTCCGTCTTCTCTGTCCTCTCTGCTCGGAAAAGGCGCTGTGGCCGAAGGCGTCGAGCAGGAGCTTGTGGCTTCCGAGGAAAGATATGAAGTTGCCGGCAAAATAGATCATGTACAGGATGTAGAAGAATATGTATAGCCCTATCAGCCATTTCGGCAGGAACATATAGATGAGTACGAACATCGTCGTGAGCATGGTCAGGATGTAGCAGAACCTTATCCACTTGACTTTCTGCTCTTCATCCTCGTCATAATATTTTTCGAGGAGGTCCAGAGACTTCTTGTAGGCCTTGTCGAAGATGATTATGAGATAGGAATTCTGGATGGCGTACAGCACCGTGGCGGTGATAAGGGCGATCCTGTATAGCCTGACGCTTTCGGAGAAGAATGATTCGGTGAGTATCGCGCTTACGAAGAAGAGGATGAAGATGCTTATCATGAACCTGCTGGAGTCGATGTACCTCGGCTGCATGAGGTTGATGAGCGAGTAGGACATGATGATAGACGAGAATGCGGTCACGATCAATGTGGTGACAGCTGAAAACTTCTCATACTCAGGAGTGTCCGAATGGTACAGGGTGTATCCGAATATGAAGGCGCCTACAAGGAAGTTCGTCGCGATCGTCGTCTTGGACCGGGTGAGCTTCTTTGCGTATTCGGTGCGTGGCACCTTGATCAGCATCAGGACTGTCGCCAGAGTGAGAGACACTGTCAGCGCAGCGATCTGGATGATTCTTATGTCAAGGAAATGCGGCTGCATGTCCGTATGGTTAAGGGTTGTCTCTTCTTCGTGCCGGCCTTATGTCAGTGGGCGGCATCTTTTAAAAAAAGGCATCGCCGGCGCCGTATGCCTTCGGCGATGCCTGTGAGTCGGGGCTGCGGGCGGTATTCCTTTACGGAAATGCTCCGTGTGTGCTGCGGAGACCGCCTGCCGGAGCTGCTTACCAGCCGAGGACGTATGCGAACATCAGCGGGGCTACGATGGTGGCGTCGGACTCCACGATGAATTTAGGAGTGTCGACGTCTAGCTTGCCCCATGTGATCTTCTCGTTCGGAACGGCTCCTGAATATGAGCCGTAAGACGTGGTGCTGTCCGAGATCTGGCAAAAATATTTCCAGAGCGGCGTTCCGGTCCAGCCGAGGTCCTGCTCCATCATAGGGACGACGCAGATAGGGAAGTCTCCCGCTGTGCCGCCTCCGATCTGGAAGAAGCCTACGCCTTCTCCCTCAGAGTTGTTCTTGTACCAGTCGGTGAGGAACATCATGGTCTCGATGCCGTTCTTGATGATGTGCGGGTCGAGCTCGCCCTTGATGCAGTGGGCGGCGAAGATGTTTCCTGTGGTGCAGTCTTCCCATGCCGGAACTACGATAGGGATGTTCTTCTCGCAGGCCGCGAGCACCCAGCTGTCCTTCGGGTCGATCTCGTAGTACTGCTCGAGCACTCCGCTGCGAAGGAGTCTGTATATCACCTCGTAAGGAAGCAGTCTCTCTCCTTTTGCCTGCATGTCCTTCCACACTTCGAGAAGATGGTGCTCGAGGCGGCGGAATGCCTCCTCCTCAGGTATGCAGGTGTCCGTGACACGGTTCATGTGATTGTCGAGAAGCTGTTTCTCCTGCTCCGGAGTGAGATCCCTGTAGCCCGGAACCCTGTAGTAGTGGGAGTGGGCGACGAGATTCATGATGTCCTCTTCAAGATTGTTCGCTGAGCAGGACACGATCTGGAACTTGTCCTGACGGATCATCTCCGCGAGCGAGATCCCCAGCTCGGCCGTACTCATGGCGCCGGCCATCGCCAGCATCATCTTCCCGCCTTTGTTCATGTGCTCGTCAAAAGCCTTCGCGGCATCGACCAGAGCCGCAGAGTTGAAGTGGCGGTAATGGTGCGTAATGAACTGTGAAATAGGTCCTTTTTCCATTTTTTTAAAAAAAGTTTTTGCCCCGTGCCGTGCCGGCTTTTGCCGGTCTCCGGGAGGGATAGTTGAATTCAAACTGCGAAATTAGCGATTTTTTCGTTACTTTTGCAACCGTTTTACCTTTTTTAGCCAATATGTTCGACATCAGCCATATTCATGCGTTCGGGGAGATGGACACCCCGTTCTATTTCTACGACATGGACCTGTTCCGGAGGACGGTCGCCGAGCTCGAGTCCCTTTCGTCCCGTCATGGCATAAAAGTGCATTATGCCGTCAAGGCCAACACTCAGGAGCGTCTGATGCGCTTTCTGTCGTCACGGGGATTCGGAGCTGACTGCGTGAGCGGGAATGAGGTTCTGCACGCCTGTGCCTGCGGGTTCGCTCCGGAGAACGTCGTTTTCGCCGGGGTAGGGAAGAGCGACAGGGAGATTATGGAGTCTCTTGACTGCAGGATAGGGATGTTCAACTGTGAGTCGCTTCAGGAGATCTCGGTTATCAACGCTTTCGCCGCATCTCTCGGCCTGAAGGCAGGGGTGTCGGTCAGAATCAATCCGGACATAGATGCCCATACCCATAAATATGTGACTACCGGCCTGTATGAAAACAAGTTCGGAATATCCCGCCATGAGTTTGAGCCTCTTGTCGACCTGCTCGGACAATGCGGATCTCTGGAGCTGCGCGGCCTGCATTTCCACATCGGCTCTCAGATAACTGATGTTGAAAAGGTCTACTCGCTTGAGTGTGTGAGGGCTGCGGAGATAGTGCGCTGGTTTGAGGACAAGGGGCTTGAGATAAGGAACATAGATCTCGGAGGCGGTCTCGGGGTCAATTATGAGGAGCCGGATGCGGAGCCTGTTCCGGACTTCGCGACATGGTTCAGGACGATAGAACGCAATCTGCCGCTTCGCCCGGGGCAGACCGTGCATGTGGAGCCGGGCCGTTCGGTGGTCGCTCAGTGCGGTACCCTCATCTCTCGCGTGCTGTTTGTGAAGAGCGGGGAGACTAAGACATTCCTGATTCTCGACGCCGGAATGAATGATCTGGTCCGTCCGGCTTTGTACGGCGCCTATCACAAGGTGGAGAATCTCTCTGCGGCAGACAGGTCTGCTCCCGCTGAGGATCAGGTCTACGATGTGGTCGGGCCTGTGTGCGAGTCCGGCGACGTCTGGGGGGCCGGCAGGCTGCTTCCTCTGAGCGTGCGGGGCGATCTCATCGGCATCCGCAGCGCAGGGGCATACGGACAGGTGATGGCGAGCAGGTACAATCTCAGGGATCTTGCGCCGGCGGTCTTTTCCGACGACCTGTTTTGAGGCCCCGGCTTATAGTTTTTGAAGAGCTTTCGCAGTGACCGCGAGATAAAATTCATTGTTTTGATATAAAACGTTACCTTTGCAGGGTTTTGTTAACGAATAATTCAAAGACGGGACATGTTTGAGAATCTGGTAGAAAGACTTGAACGTTCCTTCAAGATATTGAAGGGAGAGGGAAAGATCACCGAAATCAATGTGGCGGAGACGCTGAAGGACATCAGGCGGGCTCTGCTCGACGCTGACGTCAGCTATAAGATAGCCAAGCAGTTCTGCGACGACGTCAAGCAGAAGGCAATGGGCATGAATGTGCTGACTGCCGTGAAGCCGGAGCAGATGATGGTCAAGATCGTGCATGACGAGCTTGCTGCTCTCATGGGAAGCGAATCGAGCGACATCAATGTTAAGGGGCATCCGGGCATAGTCCTGGTGGCCGGTCTGCAGGGTTCGGGAAAGACGACCTTCTCCGGAAAGCTTGCCCTCAACTGCAAGAGCAAGAGGGGAATGAAGGTGATGCTCGCCGCCTGCGACGTCTATCGTCCGGCAGCCATCGACCAGCTGAAGGTGCTCGGCAGCCAGATCGGCGTGCCTGTCTATTCCGAGGACGGCGTCAAGGATCCGGTGTCGATTGCGAAGAACGCCATAGCCAAGGCAAAGGCCGAGGGCGTATCTGTGGTCATCATCGATACGGCAGGCCGTCTGGCTGTGGACGAGGAGATGATGGACGAGATCTCCGCTCTCAAAAAGGCGACTTCCCCGACCGAGACCCTCTTCGTGGTTGACGCCATGACCGGTCAGGATGCGGTGGAGACGGCCAAGGCATTCAACGACAGGCTCGATTTCGACGGCGTCGTGCTCACCAAGATGGACGGCGATACCCGAGGCGGTGCCGCTCTCTCGATCAAGGCCGTTGTCGGCAAGCCTATCAAGTTCGTAAGCTCCGGGGAGAAGATGGAGGCGCTCGACGTGTTCCATCCGAAGAGGATAGCCGACCGAATCCTCGGTATGGGAGATGTCGTCACCCTTGTTGAGAAGGCTCAGGAGCAGTTTGACGAGGAGCAGGCACGCAAGCTGAAGAAGAAGCTTGTAAAGAACCAGTTTACCCTCATGGACTTTTATGACCAGATACAGCAGGTCAAGAAGATGGGCAACATAAAGGATCTCGCTTCGATGATTCCGGGTATGGGCAAGGCCTTGAAGGATGTTGACATAGACAACGACTCCTTCAAGAGTGTCGAGGCCATCATCCTTTCGATGACTCCGCAGGAGCGTGAGAAGCCGGAGATCATCAACGGCAGCCGCCGCAAGCGCATAGCTGACGGAAGCGGCACCTCTCTTCAGGAGGTGAACAGGCTTCTGAAACAGTTTGAAGACACCAGGCGCATGATGAAGACCGTCATGGGCGGCGGAATGCAGAACGCCATGCGCAGAATGGCCGGCCGCCGTCGCCGTTAGTCCGCGTCGCCGTCAGTCCGCGCCGCTGTCAGTCTCTGGCTGCCGGCCCCGGTTTCCGGAGCACGGACGGATGTGTCACTGTAAAGGAAAGATTGTCCCGACTGGCATCACTGCCGGCCGGGACACATTCAATATTTATGTTTTGTTTACGGATATGTCGCCGAAGACGTCTTTCGGGCTGAGGCCGAGAAGGGACATCCGCTTCAGAATCTTCGGCACCTCATTTCTGATGAAGTCCTCGCGTTGGTTTCTGAGGACGATTTCCCTCGCCCCGTCGCTGATGAAGTAGCCTATCCCTCTCTTGTTGAAGATGATGCCGGCTTCTGTAAGTTTTTCATAGCTGCGCATCACCGTATTCGGGTTCACTCCGATGTCCGCTCCCAGTTCCCTCACGGAAGGTATTCTTCCGCCCGGCTGCAGTTCGCCGCTCAGGAGCCTGTCATATATGGAGTCGCATATCTGCAGATATATGGGTCTGTTTGAATCAAATTCCATAACTCTATCTATTCAGTATTGTATTTTCTTGATCCTGAAGTATATCAGGGTGTAGAGCACTATCATCTGGACGGCATATTGAATGATCATCAGCGCGTGTCCGGCTTTTTCATCGAGGCCGTACATGATTTCAGGCGTCTCTTCATTTATCCTGGTAAGTATCGTCATCGCGATGAAGAGGAGAAGCACTCCGAGTCCGAACTGCACGAGGATGGTCTTTGCTATCTTCCCTTTTCTGAAGAATACCGCTCCGAGGATGAAATACAGGGTCATGACATGAATTGAAATCAGGGAATAGACTCTGAATCCGTCTATCGGATACCATGTAGGCATCTTCAACATCAGACTGTTCGAGGATGGCAAGCCGGCAACGAGCGTTGTAAGAAGGTCTGATACTCCATATATGGCCAGGAATGCGGCGGGCGCGATGACGGCCGCATTGATTATCATGGACACCGTTTTTTCCAGGCAGGATGCAGGTATGAGGGTATAGTTGCTTCCGGAGCGTCTGTCTGTGACATATCCATAGAATGCCGACGGTATCCATATAGTGAATATTCCGGTAGTTATCGTAAGCCAGAGTACCCTCGAGTCGTAATCAATGTAAGTGTATTCTCCCGGATCGAAAAGAGAGAACATGAACGAGAGTATCAGCGCAAACACCGGTATCAGTCCGAAGCACAGCACCTTGAGCCAGTTTTCCGAGAACAGCCTTGTCAGGTCGCTTGCGAAATATTTTCCGAATCTTTTGAAATTGAATGTATTGTCCATGACTGTAAATTCATTTTATAGTTGTATCTTCTTCATCGTCTCGTCATTATTTCGAGAACAGCCCCTTGATGAGTTCCTTGTGGAGATGGACGGTGTTGAAGAGGGCTTCGATGTTGACCTTGCTCTCTTCGCCCGTCGTGTTGAGGCGTACGGAGATGCTTCCTCCGGGGATGAGCTCGCTGTAGAGGGCGTCCGCGTGCTTCTCGTTGGAGTAGTCGAAGGTGAGTTTTTCAGATATTTCCTCCATGGAGGCGTTCAGAAGTACGTCCTGCCGGTCGAGGATGATGATCGGGTCGATGATGTTCTCGAGATCCCGCACCTGATGGGTGGAGATCAGTAGGGTGGAGTCCTCCGCAGTGTACTTCGTGACGGCTTTCCTGAACTGTGCCTTGGACGGGATGTCGAGTCCGTTTGTCGGCTCGTCCATGAACAGATATCTGCAGTTGCAGGCGAGAGCGAATGAGATGTAGCTCTTCTTCAGCTGGCCGAATGACATCCTGTTCATCTTCTGGGCCGGGTCGGTCTCGAAGATGCTCATCAGTTCGAGAAATTTGCCCATGTCGAATTTTTCCCAGAATTTCCCGTAGTTTTTCGCATATTCTTCAGCGGTCATCGGGAGCGCGGCTACCTCGTCGCTCAGGAAATATTCGAGAGAGAGGAATGACGGCTTCCGCTCGAAAGGATTGTAGCCGTCTATGTCAATGTGGCCGCTCTTGACTCTCTTCAGTCCGCAGAGGAGGGTGAGCAGGGTAGTCTTGCCGACTCCGTTCTCGCCGAGAAGACCATAGATCCTGCTTTCTTCGAGACACATCGAGATGTTCTTCAGCACGGTGTTGCTGCCGTAGCTGAATGTTATGTCGTCAATTTTAATCATAGCGGATGATTTTGATATGGTTTGTATTGTCTTGTATTTGTGATGCCTCTTTTCGTATTTGTGCCGTCTCTTTCCGTATTGATGTGTAATAGTAGAGTAGTACACTGCAAAGGTATTAATAAAATTCATTCCCGCAACATTTTTTTTGCAAAAAAAACGGGATTAGCCGTTTCCGGCCTATCGATCTGTGCGGTTTCAGTGCATCATTCTGTGCCGCGAACGCTTCAGCTCCCGTTCGCGTGTCTCGAGCAGCCCTCTCTCGTCCTGAGGAAGGGCGAAGTCGCAGAAACGTTCCCAGATATATTCCACCGCCTGGGCAGACGGATGTATCATGTCCTCGGCGTAGAAGCGGTAGTCTCTCAGCTCGTCCATCATTATCTCGAATGCTGGAAAGTAGGCGCATTTATCCGGAAATTCAGTGCAGACCCTGTCCGCAGCGAGGAGAAGCGCGGCCTTGCTCGTCTGATTGCCGTGGGCGCCGTCCTTGAAGTGCCGTATCGGGCTGACCGTCAGAATGAACTTTTTTCCTTCCGACTCTCCGACGATTTCCCTCAGGAGCGCGGCAGTCTCTTCTGGCTCCATTCTTTCCCTCACAAATTCCTTTGCGTCCCTCTTAAGGCAGTTGGAGACGGTGACGCCTCTTTCAATGTGCCTGTAGCACCAGCTCGTGCCGAGGGTGATGATCACCCTGTCTGAGGCATGGAAGAATGCCGAGGCTTCGGCAAGCTTCGAGTTGGCGTTCTGCAGAAATTCCCCGGCGTCCTTGCGGGCGAATGAGGTGTGATGGCTGAACGAGCACCAGAGTCCGGCTCCGCTGCCCATCATCACGCAGTCATTCATGCTGAACGGTCCGGCGTTTTCGAGTCTTTTGAGCGACTCCGATATGGATCTCGGATTGTACAGTGTGCCGAACGGGTTTACGCACACGTCAAAACCGAGATCGGTCATCTTGCCGCCCACATTGTCCGCAAAGCAGCTCCCGATTACGGTTACCCTGTTTCTGAATGATATGCCGACCGGGCTTCTGCCGCAGTCCACCGGTGTCTGAAGTCTGAGCATCCTGTCCTCCTGCCTTTATGGTCCGCGAGACCTGTTGCGCATTCCGGCACTTTAGCCTTCCCGAGGCCCATCACTGTGCCGGAAATAGTTTTCCAGACCGTAAAAATAGGAATAATCTCGCAGCAGATAGGCATTTTCGTGCCGAAACTCTTTCTGAAATTTGCTATCTTTGAGGCGGTCAGAAGTGTCCGTAGGGCCTTCCGCCGCATTTCTCATTATATGAAACGTTTGATGAAGATGGCCGTATCGGCCTGTATACTTGTGATTTCCGCTGTGTCCGCGAGTGCAGGGACGGCTCAGTCCGACACCGTCAGTGCCGGCGTACGTTTCGCCTATGACGTGGATTTCGAGATGAACTTCGACAACCGCGAGTTTGACCATAGCCACATCTTTCCGTCCTATACCATTTTCGGCGCAAGGCTTACGCCTGCAGTTGGCGTCTCCTTCACGCAGAAGAACGGGGCGCGTCACCGGGTGATGATCGGCATCGACGTGATGAAGGACTTTGGTCGCTCTCCGGTCCGCGCCACGACCGCTTCGACCGCCACAACTGCCTCGACCGCATCGGACGGTGTGCCTGTTGACCCTTCGGAATATTCTGACAACAGGCGGAATCTGGATCTCTTTGACGAGATCACCATATATTATATGTTCGAGAGGCGGCTCGGCCGCACGGATTTTTCCCTCACTGCCGGCATCTTTCCCAGGCGTTTTGCGGAGGGCGAATATTCGACCGCCTTCTTCTCAGATTCGCTGCGTTGGTATGATAACAATCTCGAGGGGCTTCTCCTGAAGTTCCGGCGTCCGCGCTCGAGTTTCGAGGTGGGCTGCGACTGGATGGGCATGGCCGGGGTCGACAGCAGGGAGAGGTTCATGATCTTCAGTGCAGGGAGGGGCAGCGTATCTGAGACCGTCACTCTCGGCTATGCCGCCTGTATGTACCATTTCGCAGGCTCGGCGAACGCTCCCGGCGTGGTGGACAACATTCTCGTCAATCCTTATGTGGACTTCGACTTTACCGGACGGACTCCTCTGCAGCGGCTTCATCTGTCTGTGGGATGGCTGCAGTCTCTCCAGAATGACAGGGAACTTGTCCACAGATATGTAGCTCCCGGAGGTGCGGAACTCATTGCCGGCATCCGCAACTGGAATGTAGGGATTGAGAACAGGCTCTTCTTCGGAGGCAACATGATGCCTTACTACAATACAATTGGCACAGGTGGGGAGAAGTACGACAACATGCTTTACATGGGGGATCCGTTCTACCGCGTCCGTGACATGGAGGGCTGGCATCTGTATGATCGTCTGGAGGTGTTCTATGCTCCGCGCATATCCCGCTTTCTGGATCTGAAGGTGGCCGCTGTCCTCCATTTCAGCGGCGGATATGCCGGATGGCAGCAGATGGTGACTCTGCATTTCAATCTGCAGGAGCTGCTCGGACGCATTGGTGAAAATTGACTTGAATCTGGTGAAAATCGAAAATATATAAGAATGCTGCTAAGACCGAGAAGAAACAGAGGCATGGAGTTTTCAGAGACTGCCGGGGTCCTCAATCTCATGATGGTGGAGTTTGCACCGGAATGGGAGAATGTTCATGTCAATCTTGCGCGGCTTGATGCCCTTTTTCAGAAGATATGGGCACTGCCGGCCTGCGGAAAGCCCGACTGCGGACCTGACGAGTCTTTCAGTCCGGATGTTATAGTGCTTCCGGAATGTTTCAGCACCGGGTTTTCCATGAATCCTGAGGCGGCTGAGCGCATGGGGGCGTCCCCGAGTCTCGGATGGATGCTCCGAACGGCCGGTCTCTACGACTGTGCGGTTGCCGGGTCAGTCCCGGTATGGGATACGGATGCGCGCAGGCACAACCGTTTCTTTTTTGTCACTCCGGACGGTGTTCTCGGCAGTTATGACAAGCGTCACCTCTTCATGGGAGGTGAGGCGGAGTGTTTCGCGAAGGGGAATGAGAGGGTTGTTCTCGAGTATAAGGGCTGGCGCATCTGCCCGGGAGTGTGTTTCGATCTGCGTTTTCCCGTATGGAGCCGCAATGACATGAACCATCCTTACGATCTGTATCTAAATGTTGCCAACTGGCCTGCCGCAAGACGCCGCGCGGCAGAGACCCTGATCGAGGCGAGGGCCATCGAGAACGTGTGTTATGCGGCATTCTGCAACAGGAGCGGGCGTGACGTCAATCTCGAGTATTCCGGAGGGTCTGCAGTCATCAACCACCGTGGCCGCCTGAGGTCCGTGTCTGCAGTGACGGACGGGACGAATGTGGTCTACGCAAGTCTCGACATGGCCGAGATGCTCCGATACAGGGCCTCGTTTCCCGTGCTCGACTCCGCGGACAAGTTTGAAATTCTTTTGACATGAAAAAAATAGTGAATCTCATCTGGCTGCCTCTTGTGGCCGCCTTTTTGCTCGTCTGCTCCTGCGGCGGGCCTTCGGACGGGAAATATGTCTTCCATCTTCTCACTACCAATGACGTGCACGGATGCTACTTCGACTCTCTCTACGCATCTGAAGGGACGAAGAATTCGCTCATCGCCGTCTCCCGGCTCGTGGACAGTGTCCGCAGCGCCGCAGGAGAGAGCAATGTCGTGCTCGTGGACGCGGGTGACTGTCTTCAGGGCGACAATGCGGCATATTATTTCAATTATGTTGACACTCTCACTCCTCATGTCTACGCCAGGATGGCTGACTATATGGGGTACGATGCCGTCGTTGTCGGAAACCATGACATAGAGACGGGGCATCCTGTCTACGACCGCATCGTGAGGGAGATGAAGACTCCGTTACTCGCTGCCAACGCCATATCGGACGCTACAGGAGAGCCGTATTTTCTGGATCATCTGATTCTGAAGCGTCACGGAGTGAAAATCGCCATTCTCGGATTTACCAATCCGAACATGAAGAACTGGCTTTCCTACAGTCTCTGGAGCGGAATGCGATTCGAGTCGCTTCTGCCTCTCGTGCAGGAAGATGTGGACAGGGTCATAGAAAAGGAGCACCCGCATATCGTCATTGTCGCCGTCCATGCCGGAACAGGTAAAGGGGACGGTTTGATGCTTGAGAATCAGGGGATGGATCTCTTCAAGACGCTCAGAGGTGTGGACTTTCTGGTCTGCGCACATGATCACAGGCCTTTCACCGCAGCCAATGACAGCATCTGCCTGATCAATTCCGGCAGCCATTGCCGTTATGTGGGTCACGGGACTGTCTCTATTGAGATCCGCGATGGAAAGTGCGTGTCCAAATCTCTGGATGCCGGTCTGATACCTGTCGACAGAAGCAAGGCCGACACGGCGATGCGGGACAGATTCAGAGCAGACTATGAGGCAGTCAGGGCCTTTACCCTGCGTCCTGTCGGGCAGCTCAAGGACGCTCTCGTCACCCGTGAGGCTTATGCCGGAATGTGCGGCTATGTCAATCTCCTGCACCGGATTTCGCTCGACGTGCCGGAGGCTCAGCTTTCCTTTGCTGCCCCTCTGACATTTAACGGCCGCATTGAGCCCGGCACCCTCGTCTACAATGATCTCTTCACAATCTATCCTTTTGAAAACCAGCTTTATGTCGTGAAGATGACGGGCAAGGAGATAAAGGATTATCTGGAATATTCCTATTCGACATGGATTAATACGGTGTCCGGACGCGGGGACGAACATCTCCTCATGATCAGAAATGAGCCTGATCCCCGTACCGGACAGAGACGCTGGTCATTCGTCGGAAGAAGCTACAACTTCGATTCGGCCGGAGGACTGATATATGATGTGGACGTCACACGTCCTGCTGGCGAACGGATCGTCATCCGATCTCTTGCAGACGGTTCTCCTTTCAATCCGGACGCATGGTATAACGTGGCGATGACTTCATATCGTGCAAGCGGTGGCGGCGGCATCATGCGTGAAGGCGCGGGGATCGATACAGATTCAATAGATGAGAGGATAGTCGCCCGCTATCCTGAAGTGCGTGAGCTGCTTTATGACTATCTCAAGATCCACGGCTCGATAGATCCCGCCGAGACAGGCGACCGATCCGTAATAGGGGAGTGGCATTTCATTCCGGCCGGCCTTTCCGAAAGGCTGATGTCAAGAGATATGAACCTTCTCTTCGGCCACTGATCCCCAGTGCTTTAAGACAATCAAAATCCGCCGGTCGGACGTCATGTCCGCCGGCGGATTCTCATTCATTTCCAGTCTCCGGTCAGAGACTCTGTGATCATCATTTCATATTGGCGAGTCCCGACTCAAGGAATTCCACAAAGCCAGGTATGCTGAGGTCATATCCTCTCACCGGAGCCAGAACTTCTCCGTCCGGAGACATGAGCACATAGTTGGGCTGAGCATTGACGCCGAATCTCGTGCGTACGATATATGAGTTGATCCTGCCGAGATCCTTGAGCACGTCTCCGCTTTCTGTAGTCACCCATTCGCTTTCGTCGAGTCTGGTCTTGTCGTCAGTGTAGAGGGCGACTATGATGTAGTCGTTCTTCAGGATGTCGAGAACCTGCGGGTCGCTCCATACTCTCGACTCCATCTCGCGGCAGTTGACGCATCCGTGCCCTGTGATGTCGATGAATACCGGTTTCCCTGTCTCTTTGGCGGCAGCGAGCCCTTCCTCTATGGTGAAGTACCCGTCAAGACCGAGCGGCAGATGCAGCCCGAACCTGTTTTTGCCGCCGTCGGCCTGCTGTCCGCTGCCCGTCACTGAGACATTGCCCCCTGTGCCGGCTCCGATTACGAAGTCCTGCGACGTCAGCGGAGGAAGATAGCCGGAAAGTGCCTTAAGAGGAGCACCGAACATTCCCGGGATCATGTACACCACAAATGAGAATACGGCTATCGCAAGCGCGAGCCTCTTGACCGAGACATGATCTACCTTGTCGTCATGTGCGAATCTGATCTTGCCGAGAAGATAGAATCCGAGCAGGGTGAATACTACTATCCAGATGGCGAGATATACTTCCCTGTCGAGAATGCCCCAGTGGTAGGTCTGGTCGGCTACACTCAGGAACTTCAGACCGAGTGCGACCTCAATGAAGCCGAGCACGACCTTGACGGAGTTGAGCCATCCTCCGCTCTTAGGAAGATTCTTGAGCAGGGACGGGAAGAGTGCGAGGATCGTGAACGGCAGCGCGAAGGCGAGAGAGAACGCCAGCATCGCCAGCATCGGCTCCCAGAATTCGCCCTGAGTGGCCTTGATCAGTACCGATCCGACGATAGGCCCGGTGCATGAGAATGACACGAGCACGAGGGTAAGCGCCATGAAGAATATGCCGAGGAGACCGCCCTTGTCCGCTCCCTTGTCGCTTCTGTTGACTATCGAAGACGGCAGAGTGATCTCGAACGCTCCGAAGAATGAGGCGGCGAAGATCATGAACACCACGAAGAAGATGATGTTCGGCAGCCAGTGCGTGGCGAGCCAGTTGAATATGTCCGCAGTCACAGTCTCACCGCCGAGTATCCTCGTGAGAAGGATGATCACTGATATGGGCACTGTGTAGAGCAGCACTATGAACAGTCCGTACATCGATGCCTTGAATCTTCCTGCGGCAGGGGTCGACGATCCCTTCATGAAGAAGGACACGGTCATCGGCACCATAGGAAAGACGCAAGGTGTGAGCAGGGCGGCAAATCCCCAGAGGATGGCCTCTATTATCAGAGCCCAGTTGAAGCCTCCGGCCTCATTCTCATCGGCTGGTGCTGCGGATATGCTCACGCTGAACTTCTTGTACTCCGGCGAGGCGCACTGCGTCTCGGTGCATGCCATCCATGTGATTTCGCCGGATACTGTGGCTTTTGCCGATTCGAGCCGGACCTCCTGAGCGATGACTATCTTGTCGTAGAATACCGGATCTCCGTCATAGTCTACCGGAGTGGTGATTTCGTAGAGGTCTCCGGAGAATGAGTAGCCGACGGCATCGTCATAGAGAACGGCGGTAGGGTACAGCTCGCTCGTGAGATTATACGTATGCCATCCTTTCTCGATGTTTCCCGTGAAAATTATGCGGAACGTGTCGTCGCCTGTGCGTTCCGTGCTCACCTGCCACTCGACGGTCTTCAGCGGCTGACCGAAGTCCTGTCCGTAGACGGCAACGGCGGCGCATACGGCCGCCATTACTGTAATAGCTTTGTAAATCAGATTCTTCACTGCTTGCAATCTATTTTGCGAAAGCCACTGAGCGTGTCTCTCTAATTACTGTTATCTTCACCTGTCCCGGATATACCATCTCCTCCTGAATCTTCTTTGCGATTTCGCCTGACAGAGTCTCTGCGTCCTTGTCGGTCACCTGATCCGCCCCGACGATGACTCTGAGCTCTCTTCCCGCCTGAATGGCGTATGTCTTGGTTACGCCGGGATAAGACTTGGCGATATTCTCCATGTCCTTGAGCCTCTTGATGTAAGACTCTATCACCTCGCGGCGTGCTCCCGGTCTTGCCCCTGAAATGGCGTCTCCGACCATCACGAGCGGGGAGATGATGGAGGTCATCTCGATTTCCTCATGGTGTGCTCCGATTGCGTTGCATACCTCCGGCTTCTCCTTGTATTTTTCGGCGAGCCGCATTCCGAGGATTGCGTGCGGAAGCTCCGGATCCTCGTCGGACACTTTTCCTATGTCGTGGAGCAGTCCGGCGCGTTTGGCGATCTTCGGATTGAGGCCGAGCTCGGATGCCATCGTCGCGCAGATGTTTGCCACCTCGCGTGAGTGCTGAAGAAGGTTCTGACCGTATGATGAGCGGTATTTCATCCTTCCGATGAGCTTGACGAGCTCGATGTGCATCCCGTGGATGCCGAGGTCGATGCAGGTCCTCTTGCCGGTCTCCATGATCTCGTCCTCGAGCTGCTTCTGTACTTTGGCGACCACCTCCTCGATGCGGGCCGGATGTATTCTTCCGTCGATCACCAGCTGATGAAGGGCGAGTCTCGCCACCTCGCGTCTCACCGGGTCGAAGGCGGACAGCAGGATGGCTTCCGGAGTGTCGTCCACGACGATTTCCACTCCTGTTGCGGCCTCGAGAGCCCTGATGTTGCGGCCCTCTCTTCCGATGATGCGGCCCTTGATCTCGTCGCTTTCAATGTTGAACACAGTCACCGCATTTTCGATTGCAGTCTCGGATGCTGTCCTCTGAATGGTATTTATGACTATTCTCTTTGCCTCTTTCCCGGCGGTGAGCCTTGCCTCGTCCATCACGTCGTTGATGTATGACTGAGCCTGACTCCTGGCTTCTGCCTTCATGTTTTCCATGAGCTGGTTCTTGGCTTCAGCGGCAGTCATTCCCGCGATGTTCTCGATCTGCTGGATGGCCTCGCCCCGGAGCCTGTCGTATTCCTCCGCCTTCTGGTTCACAGCCTCCATCTGCTTTTTCAGGTTGTCCCTGATCGCGTCTGCCTCCCTGTTCTTCCTGTTGAGCTCGGCGTTCTGCTGGTTGAGCGAGTTTTCCCTCTGTCTGAGCTTCACTTCAGCTTCATGCAGCTGTCCGTTCTTCTCGTTGATGTAACGCTCATGCTCGCTCTTGAGCTGCAGGAACTTCTCCTTTGCCTGAAAGATCTTCTCCTTGCGGATGTTCTCCGCCTCGATTTCGGCTTTCTGTATGATTTCGTCCTTCTGTCCCTTGAGCAGAAGCTTATGGACGAATATATAAGTGCCTACGGCGATTATGGCCCCTATGGCCGCCGCTAAAAAATAGAATAATATCTCCATATCGCTGTCAATATAGTTATAAAAAAAACCGGTCAGCTTGCGGAAGCCGGCCGGTCGGGTTGTCCAAAAGAAAAAGCCGTTAGTTCATTTGTCTGGAAATCTTATGAAAATAAGATTTGAGCTCCGAAAAATTGGGTCTGACTTCCTCCGTTCCGCAAGCGGAATCCCCGTGAGGGTGACATAGGCCTGTCATTGCCATTCGAGTAAACTCGGTTACTTAATGTAATTTGATGATTTCAGCAAAAATAAGTAACTAACGGCTATATCTTTTCAATCTTTTCAAGATAACCTGCAATCTCGTCGCGCAACGCTTCAATCTCCTGCTTCGTCTTCTTCAGCTCCCTTCCCCTCATCACGAACCCGATGCTTATCGTGAGTGCCGCCATCGCGAGCACGTCATACGAAGTCTGTCCGGTCAGATTCCTCTCCTTCTTCTGAATCTGCTGATTGACGATCTTGGCGGCTTCCCTCCATATCTCCTCGTCCTGCTGCGACTCGACCTTGAACTCGTATTCATGACCGGCGATGCTTATCGTGATCTTCTGTGCCATATCCTCTCGTTTCTGTAGGCGAGGTACGTCAGTCTCCGATTAGCGACATGCATCTGTCGATGGACCTTATCATCCTGTCAATCCGCTCTCTCGCCTCTCTTCTGTCTTTCGAAGTGGCCATGAAGGCGTCCGTCAACTTCAGGCTATCGATCTGTCTTTCCAACTCTTTTATATGCTTCCTGCAGTCTTCAATCATGGCTCTGCATTCCTTAAGTTCATCATTCAGCGCCTCTTTTTCGGCTTTCTCCTTCTCGTATGCCGAGACGAGCCTCATTATTTCGGACCTGATGTCCCCGACAATGTCAGATGTCATATTGAACACTTCCGCAAAGTTAGCATAATTTATCGTAAATTCAAATTAAATCTGAATGACAGGAGCGGGGGAGCGGAGCAGCAGAAGCCGGCTCCCCCTCCTGTCGTCAGGGTCACGCCCGGCTGACGATTTCGACGTTCTTCATTCCGTCTTCGATCGCCGCCTTGTTGAGCGGAATCATCTGCGCGTATCTCGAAGGAATCGACTTCGCGAGCCCTTTCTCCACATTCTCAAGTGACACCAGCGGCTTCACCTGCAGGAAGGCGCCGAGAACCACCATATTGTAGACTTTCGAGTTGCCGATTCTCGCAGCGCCCTCGATGGCGTCGATTCTGCAGATGTTGATGTCCTTCCTGACAGGATGCCTTGTGATGCCGCTCGGGTCATATACGAGCCACCCGCCGGGCTTCACGCTGTTCTCGAACTTGTCCATCGACTGCTGGTTGAGGATGATGGCCGTGTCGTATCTGGTCACGATCGGCGAACCTATCTTCTTGTCGCTGAGGATGACGCATACATTGGCTGTTCCACCTCTCATCTCCGGGCCGTAAGATGGCATCCAGGTGACCTCCATATCCTGCATGATCGCTGAATATGCGAGTATCTTTCCCATAGAGAGGACTCCCTGTCCTCCGAATCCGGCTATAATGATCTCTTCTTTCATTTCAAAACGCGATTCTTTCAGTTGTGATGAATATTTCCGTCTCAGCGGCCTGCCGGCACGTCCTTAATGTCTCCGATCGGGTATTTCGGGAACATGTGCTCGACCATCCACTTGTTGGCTTCAACCGGGGACAGCTTCCATCCCGAGTTGCAGGTCGAGACAATCTCCACGAAGGACAGCCCCACGCCCATCTGGCTGTATTCGAACGCCTTTCTTATCGCGCTCTTTGCCTTTCTGACCGCAGGGGCGGTGTGTACGGACTGTCTGGTGATGTATGCCGTGCCGTCAAGATGGGCGATCATGTCGGCGATCACGAGAGGGAATCCGTTGAGCTTTGCGTCCCTTCCGTACGGAGTGGTGGACGTCTTCATCCCGAGCAGGGTGGTAGGCGCCATCTGGCCTCCTGTCATGCCGTAGATGCCGTTGTTGATGAAGATCACGACGATGTTCTCGCCCCTCGCGCATGCGTGGATGATTTCCGCTGTTCCGATTGACGCGAGGTCTCCGTCGCCCTGATAGGTGAACACGTATTTGTCCGGGCAGAGTCTCTTGGTGGCCGTGGCCAGAGCCGGGGCCCTTCCGTGGGCGGCCTCCTGCCAGTCGATATCTATATAATTGTATGCGAAGACGGAGCATCCCACCGGGCATATCCCGACCGTCTTTTCCTGAATGCCCATCTCCTCAATCACTTCAGCCACAATTTTGTGGACAGTGCCGTGCGAGCAGCCCGGGCAGTAGTGCATCACGTTGTCGGTGAGCAGTGCCGGTCTTCTGTACGCGATGTTTTCCGGCTTCTTGATGTCTTCTATGCTGATCATTTGTCGCTTGCTTTTGCCCTGGTCACTCCAGGCCGTTGAACTTCTTGAATTCCGCTGATATCTCCTCAGGAGTGTATATGTTGCCTCCCTGTCTGCCGTAGAAGCCCACAGGGCATTTCCCTCCTGCCGCGAGTCTCACGTCGTGGACCATCTGTCCGAGGTTGAGCTCGACGCTCATCATGCTCTTCACCTGCGTGGCGAGGCGGGCGATCTCCTTCTCCGGGAACGGGTAGAGGGTGATCGGCCGGAGAAGGCCGGCCTTGATGCCTTCCTCTCTGAGCCCGTCGACGACGGCTTCGCATATTCTTGATGAGCAGCCGAATGCAACAAACACATATTCCGCGTCCTCAGTGAGATATTCGCTGAACTTCACTTCGTTCTCCTCGATGACGGCGTATTTCGCCTGAAGCTTCCTGTTGAACTTCTCCTGAATGTCCGCGTCGAGGGAGAGGGAGGTGATGATGTTGCGCTCGCGGTCCGCCGTCTTTCCTGTCGTTGCCCACGGAGCTGCCTTCAGAATCTCCTCGGCCGTGCGGCGGGGCTTCATCGGGTGCAGCTCCACCTTCTCCATCATCTGGCCGATGATTCCGTCGGCGAGAATCACCACAGGGGTGCGGTATTTGAAAGCGAGGTCGAATCCCCAGTCGATGAAGTCGTACATATCCTGTGCTGAGGCCGGGGCGAGCACGATGTTGTGGTAGTCGCCGTGTCCGCCGCCTTTCACGATCTGATTGTAGTCGCTCTGGCTCGGCTGGATGGTGCCCAGACCGGGACCGCCGCGCATCACGTCGACGACCACGCACGGGAGTTCAGCTCCCGCAATATAGCTGATCCCCTCGCACATGAGGCTGATCCCCGGGCTGCTGGACGAGGTCATCACCTTCTTGCCGCAGCTTGCGCCGCCGTATATCATGTTGATGGACGAAGTCTCGCTCTCTGCCTGAAGCACAACCATTCCTGTGGTCTCCCACGGCTTCTCCTTCATAAGAGTCTCCATGACTTCGGACTGCGGCGTGATCGGGTATCCGAAGTAGCCGTCAACGCCGTTGCGGATTGCCGATATGGCAATCGCCTCGTTTCCTTTCATCAAAATCTTTTCTGCCATATCACTGTCATATTTTGACTTTATAGACTGTAATCACCGAATCAGGACATACTACGGCGCACTGCGAACAGCCGATGCAGCCGTCGCCGGTCATTTCGGCATAGTGATAGCCCTTGCTGTTTACCTTGTCCGAGAGTCTGATGCTGCCCGTCGGGCAGTTTGCGACGCATACAGAGCATCCTTTGCATTTCTGTTCGTCGACTTCAATTGCTCCTTTGATTGCCATCTGTAGTCAGAAAGTTTAGTCTTAAACCAATGAGTGTACAAAAAAAGACCGCCCCGGCCGGTGAGAATCTCCGGCCGGCGGACGGTCGTCATTTCCTTTCGGCTGAAAGCCCTTTCCATACCAGGGCGCTCAGTGCGGCGCCGGCGAGCGGGGCCACAATGAAGAGCCAGAGCTGGCTGAGTGCCCTGCCGCCCTCGAAGAGAGCCGGGCCTATGCTTCTTGCCGGATTGACCGATGTCCCCGTAATCGGAATGCAGACGATGTGGATCAGGACGAGAGTGAGTCCGATCGCGAGCCCGGCGAAGTCTCCCGCGCCCTTTTTCGGATCTGTCGTGCCGAGCACGACGAGAACGAAGATGAAGGTGAACACGAACTCCGCCACGAAAGCCTGCAGCATGCGGCCGTCAGCGAACGAGTTGGAGCCTGTCTCCGTAGGACCGGAGTGTGTGCCGCAGGAAACCAGCGCCCAGATGACTGCGGAGCCGATTATCGCTCCGATGACCTGTGAGAGCATGTAGGCGATGGCCTCCTTGCCTTTCATCCTGCCTGAAAGCCATACGCCGAAAGTGATGGCTGGGTTGATGTGGCAGCCGGAGATCTTTCCGATCGTGTATGCCATCGCTATTACGGAAAGCCCGAAGGCGAGGGCCACGCCGAGAGTTCCCACTCCCTCGCTTACCGCGCCTGCCGCGTTGCCGGCGAAGACTGCGCTTCCGCATCCCATGAGTACCAGGACCATAGTCCCGACCATTTCAGCAAAATATTTCTTCATGCCAGTATTATTTTTTGAAAACATTTCAGTTTGTTTAAGCAAAATTCAAAAAAACATTTAAAATAATCAAGACAATTTGAAAGAAACGGCGAAAAAAATCTTCATCTGTCCCATGACGGAATTTCAGTGAAATTTTTTCTATCTTTGAAAAATTTAACCGGTTTTGATGAGTTATGGGAACACTTATATTAAGGAATATAGGAATGCCGGATTCGTCTCGTGCGGACATCCTCATCGAGGGAGGCGTGATAAGGCGGATCTTGCGCAGAGGCGGGGAGAGTCCTGCCGGAGAGGAAGCGGCGGTAATGCGGCAGGGAGATGCTGAAGAGGTTGACTGCGCCGGAATGACCGCCATGCCGGGTTTTGTCAATATGCACACTCATGCCGCCATGTCACTCATGCGCGGAGTCGGGGAGGACGTGCGTTTCCATCAGTGGCTTGAGACGATATGGAGGCTGGAGTCGGAGATTGACGCCGAATATGTGCGCCATGGTTCGCGGGCGGCGTGTCTGGAGATGATTAAGACCGGGACGACGACCTTCAACAACCACTACTGGTATGCTCCCGATGCGTTTGATGCCGTGTCGGACTTGGGAATCAGGCCGGTGGAGTCGTATGTGTTCATAGACAAGTTTGATCAGAAGGAGGCTCAGCGGCAGAAGGAGGAATTTATCAGGACCTACGAGAAGTCGCTCGAGTGGCCGGAGGGATCATTCACTGTGGGGATACATTCAATATATTCAGTGAGCGCGGAGACTATCAGGTGGGCTGCGGATTTCGCGAGGGACCACGGGCTCAGGATTCATATCCATCTGTCGGAGACGGAGAAGGAGGTGCGGGACTGCATCAGGGATCATGGGATGAGCCCGGTGGAGTATCTTGAGAGCCTCGGCCTGCTGGGGCCGGATCTGATAGCCGCCCATACGCTCTGGATCTCGGAAAAGGACATTGAGCTGCTTGGAAAGCGGCACGTGAACTGTGTCCACAACATCAACTCCAATCTGAAGCTTGCGTCGGGCTACCGCTTTCTTTATAATGAGCTGCGGGATGCCGGGGCCAACGTCTGCATCGGGACGGACGGGTGCGCGTCGTCGAACAATCTGGACATTCTTGAGGCTATGAAGACCGCCTCCATAGTGCAGAAGGCTTGGAGGGGCGATCCTTCGGCGATGCCGCTGGACGAGCTTCTGGCGATGGCTACGGCGAACGGGGCGAAGGCTCTCGGCCTCAATACCGGGCGGCTTGAGGAGGGCTGCGACGCCGATATTCTGATTGTGGACACCGGAAGCACTTTCTTCCTCTCGCCGGGAACTTTCCTCGCCAATTTTGTCTATTCTGCCCACAGCGACTGCATTGACTCGGTCCTGTGCAGAGGACGCTTTGTCATGAGGCACAGGAAGGTGGAGGGCGAGGAGAAGATTCTCGACGATGCCCGCAGGACGGTCAGAAAATTTGCAATCAATTGAAATACGGAGGAACGATATGGACGAAAGAATGGAAAGAATCATCAGGGCCGCCGATCATCTGCGGTCGCTGACAGGAACCAGGAAGCCGCGGGTGGGCATAGTGCTCGGAAGCGGTTTGGGAAAGCTCGCGGAGAAGATAGAAGAGCCTCTTACTGTGCCGTACAGGGACATTCCCGGATTTCCGGTGTCAACTGCCATAGGGCATAAGGGCAACTTCATCTTCGGACGCCTCGGCGGGAAGGAGGTCGTTGCCATGCAGGGTCGCTTCCACTATTATGAGGGCTACAGTATGGATCTGGTGACTCTTCCGATAAGGGTGATGAAGGTGCTCGGCATTGAGTGGCTTTTCGTCTCGAATGCGGCCGGGGGAGTCAATTTCGACTTCAAGGTGGGCGACCTGATGATAATAAGGGATCACATCAACCTTCTGCCCAATCCTCTGGTCGGACGCAATATGGATGAGTTCGGCCCGAGATTTCCGGACATGACGCGGCCGTATGATCCGAAGCTTATCGAGAAGGCTGAGACGGTGGCATCTGAGCTCGGAATACCGCTCAAGAAGGGCGTGTATCTCGCCGGAACGGGGCCTTCATATGAGACGCCTGCGGAATACCGCTATTTCAGGATGATAGGAGCGGACGCCGTGGGAATGTCCACGATTCCTGAGGTAATCGTGGCCAGGCACTGCTCTGTGCCGGTGTTCGGAATGTCGGTCATCACCAATGAGGCTCATGACGACTATGCGGAGGATTATGAGAACAACGGAGACGATGTCGTGGCGGCCGCCGATGCGGCGGCTGACAGGATGTCGATGCTTTTTGCCGGTATAATATCAGCACTATGATGAACACACATGCTGCGGCTTCCGCGAAGGCGGGAGCCGCAGCGGCATTTATATCTGCCGCTTTCGCGCTTTCAATGCCTGCAGTTTCCGCACAGGAGTCCGCCGTGTGGAATCCTGACAGGGGAGGAAGCTATGTCAATCCGGTGATCAATGCAGATTATTCCGATCCGGACGTGTGCAGGGTAGGGAATGACTATTATATGACGTCGTCCTCTTTCAACTGCATGCCCGGGCTGCAGATTCTTCATTCGACGGATCTCGTCAACTGGGAAATCATCGGAGCTGCCCTCACTGACTATCCGGTGGAGGGCTGGAACGATTCCGTCCAGCACGGGAATGGGGTCTGGGCTCCTGCCATCAGACATCACGACGGGAAATTCTACATCTATTGCGGTGATCCGGACAGAGGCATATTCATGGTCTGTGCCGATGATCCCCGTGGAAAGTGGAGCGAGCCGGTGTGGGTCGTGAAGGCGAAGGGCTATATAGACCCGTGCCCTCTCTGGGATGACGACGGGAGGGCGTGGCTCTCTCACGGCTGCGCTGGAAGCCGGGCTCAGTTCAAGAGCGTGCTCTTCATGGCTGAGATGACTCCGGACGGCACTTCGCTGATTTCCGACAGCCGGATTGTCTATGACGGCCATGAGGCCCAGCCTACGATTGAGGGTACGAAGCTGTATAAGCGCAACGGCTGGTATTACATCTTCTCTCCTGCGGGAGGCGTTGCGACCGGATGGCAGACCGTGCTAAGGAGCAGAAGTCCTTATGGACCTTATGAGGAGAAGGTGGTGATGGCTCAGGGCGGAAGCGAAGTCAACGGTCCGCATCAGGGCGCATGGGTGGAGACTCAGAACGGTGAAGACTGGTTCCTGCATTTTCAGGATAAGGGAGCTTACGGCAGGGTAGTGCATCTTCAGCCGATGAAGTGGGCCGATGACTGGCCTGTGATAGGTCTGGACGAAGACGGGGACGGAGTAGGAGAGCCTGTGATGAAGTATCGCAAGCCGGACCTTCCTTCAGGCGGCGTCGTGCAGCCTGCTGACAGTGACGAGTTTTCCGATGTGCAGCTCGGTCTGCAGTGGCAGTGGCAGGGGACTCCGTCTCCGTATTGGAGTTTCCCCGATTCCGCAGCCGGCTCTCTCAGACTCTATTCCGTGCCTGTCCCTGAGGGCTACCGCAATCTGTCCGACTGCGCCAACCTTCTGCTTCAGAAGTTCCCGGCGGACGACTTCACCGTCACGGCAAAGGTGTCATTCACTCCGATTCCCCAGCTTGAGGGAAGGGGCGAGACTGCCGGCCTTGTGGTGATGGGGCTTGACTATGCGGCCCTTGTCCTTGAGGACACGGAGAAAGGGGTCGTCCTGAGCTTCAGGGTATGCAATGACGCTCTTGAGGGCGGGCGTGAAGCCTGGTGCAGGGACGACGAAGAGGTGCTTCTTGAGAGCAGGATACTTCCGCTGCCATATTCGGACAGGTACATGTCAACGACAGTGCCTCCGGTTGCCCCTCTTGCCTATACTGAAACTGAAGTGTGGCTTAGAGTGACCGTGAAGTCTGTGCCTTGTGAGGGCAATGTGAATGATGCGATATGCTCATTCTCATACAGCAACGACGGAAAGAAGTTCGTCAGGCTCGGAGACGACTTCACCGCCAGTCCAGGCAAGTGGATAGGCGCAAAGGTCGGCCTCTTCTGCAACCGTCCTGTGACAAAGAACGACGCCGGCTGGCTTGACGTGGACTGGTTCCGCTTCAGCCGCTGAGTTCTGGCAGTTATGCTTCGGGGTCCGGAGTGAGGGATGCTGAGGCGTTGAGGAAGAGGGCGGCGGAGGCGTCTGACGGCATCCGCCAGTCTCCGCGGGGCGACAGGGTCACAGAGCCGACCTTCGGGCCGTCCGGCAGGCAAGAACGCTTGAACTGCTGGTTGAAGAATCTGCGCAGAAAAGTGTTCAGCCATTTTTTTATCTCAGTCTCTGAGTAGCGCCCGGCTGACTCCGTTTCCGGGGCGTGACCTGCCGTCTCTTCTTCCGGGTGGAGTCCGTCCGTGTTTCCCTGGTGGAGTCCTGCTGACTTGGCGTCGGAGTCTGGAGAGGCTGCGGCAGGGATGCAGAAGGCCTTTTTCGCGAGGAAGAACAGTTTGTCCGGGGAGTATCCGAAGCGGAAGAAGTTGTAGAGGAAGAAGTCGTGCAGCTCGTATGGGCCGACGAGATCCTCGGTCTTCTGACTGATCTTTCCGTCGCCGTCGGCAGGCAGAAGCTCCGGGCTGATCGGGGTGTCGATGATGTCCGTAAGGATGTCTCTCACATGTCTGTCCTCGAAGAGATTTTCGGCAATCCACCTGACGAGATGCCTGACGAGCGTCTTCGGAATGCCCGAGTTGACGCCGTACATGGACATGTGGTCTCCGTTGTAGGTGGCCCATCCGAGGGCAAGCTCGGAGAGGTCTCCGGTGCCGATGGTGATGCCTCCGGTCTGGTTGGCTATGTCCATGAGTATCTGTGTCCTCTCGCGGGCCTGTGAGTTCTCGTAAGTCACGTCATGAACCGAGCTGTCATGGCCGATGTCCTGAAAGTGCCTGTCGCAGGCTGCCCTGATGGATATTTCTCTGACTGAGACACCGAGCTCCTTCATCAGGTCCATCGCGTTGCGGTATGTCCTGTCAGTGGTGCCGTATCCCGGCATGGTGACGCCGATGATCCTGTCTCTCTGCCATCCGAGCCTGTCGGCGGCCATCGTCGTCACGAGAAGGGCGAGTGTGCTGTCCAGGCCTCCGGAGATGCCTATCACGGCACTTCTGCATCCTATGTGGGAAAGCCTTGACGCAAGCCCCGTGACCTGGATTGAGAAGATTTCGCGGCACCTTTCCTCCATTTCCTTCCCGTAGCCTCCCGGAACGAACGGATGCGGCTCCACATGTCTGAGCAGTTCGCGGCTGAAGTCCGTCGCGGCAGGCTCTCCGGTCTGTATCACGGAATACAGTCCGGCAAAGCGGGCTGCCTCAGTGCCGTCGGGGGTGAATGCTCTAAACGTGTTCATCTTCTGTCTCAGCACCGACAGCTTCTCGTGGTCCAGATCGGCTATGGTCAGAGCCTCTTCCATGCTGAACCTTTCGCTTTCAGCGAGCAATGCCCCGTTTTCGCAGATGACGGATGCTCCTGAATACACCGTGTCCTGGGTGGATTCGCCGTAGCCTGATGAGCAGTAGACATAGCCTGACACCGTTCTGGCGGACTGCTGGCTGATGAGTCCCTTCCTGTATTCATGTTTCATCAGGACTTCATTGCTGGCGGAGAGGTTGACTATGACTCTCGCTCCGGCCAGGGCAAGCCATGATGACGGCGGTATCGGTGTCCACAGGTCTTCGCAGATCTCCACGCCGAAGATGACGCTTCCGATGCTGAAAAGCTGGTTGGGGGACACCATGCACTTCTGCCCGGCGTACCTTGTCTCGGCGCCGAAGCCTTCCCGTATGGTGTCCTTGCCGTTGAATACGAAATGCCCGTCGCCTTCCGACCTGTCCGACAGGAAGTCGGCACCGGAGCTGAACCATCTCGCTTCGTAGAATTCATTGTATGACGGGAGATGTATCTTCGGCACGAGCCCTTTGACATTGCCGTTGCGTATGACGGCGGCGCAGTTGTAGAGCCTGTCCCTTACCTTTACCGGGACTCCCACGGCTATCGTCATCTCCTTGCCGCGGCTCGCCTCCACTATCTTCTTCACTCCGTTCTCGGCTTCCCTGATGAGAAGTTCCTGACCGAAGAGATCGCCGCACGTGTAGCCTGTGACGCACAGTTCAGGAAATGCCAGAAGCGACACCTTCTTCTCCGCCGCCCTGTCGATGAGTCCGCAGATGCTCTGCACGTTTCCTTCGACGTCTGCGGGCTTTGTCAATGGCCTTGCGGCCGCCACTCTAATGAATCCGTAGTCTTTCATCTCAGCAGTAATTTGTCAATAAATGATTGCTCGTCCAGAAGCAGCGGAGGGAAACCGCATTATGCAGCTTCCCTCCATCTGTATGATTCGTCTTGAGCAATATGCCTCAGCTTCAGAGCTCTTCGAAGTTGACGTCGGAGAAGCTGTCCCTGCCGTTTTCGGCAGCCGCCTGATCCTCGTCCCTGAGGCAGTTGGTCCTTATGTAGTCGATTGCCTCCTGCAGGCCTTCCGCGAATTTTTCGAAATCCTCCTTATAAAGGAATATCTTGTGCTTGTCGTATGCGAAATGACCGTCCTTCTCCACT
Source organism: uncultured Bacteroidales bacterium (assembly GCA_944326355.1). Lineage (GTDB taxonomy): Bacteria > Bacteroidota > Bacteroidia > Bacteroidales > UBA932 > Cryptobacteroides. The sequence continues at coordinate 38,293 of CALVDO010000016.1, forward strand.
TTTCTCTTGCTCTCGGTGATGGTGAGATAGTAGTCATTGCCCTTGGTGGCCTTGACGTCAAAGAAATATGTGCGCTTGCCCGCTCTGACGGGTTTGGAATACACGTCTTCACCGGAACGCTCAACAGAGCCGACCCCATCAATGTCCTCACTGTACATACGAGTAAAAATTTTAAGTAAATCCTTGCAAATATAAGGATTTTTCTGAAATTGAGTATATCTTTGCGGAAATTTTTGACTGCAAGATATGCTTAACAGACGTATTCTAAGGATAAAGGCTTTCAAGGTGTTGTACAGCAGCATGATGTCAGGGGGAATGTCCCTTTCGGAGGCCGAGTCGGCTCTCGACGAGTCATGCGAGGCCACGAGGGATCTCTATGTCTTCATGCTCGGCATAGTCTCACCGCTGACGAAGATCGCCGGAGAGAGGATAGAGGCAGCGAAAAACAAGTTCAACCCTACGGAGGAGGAGCGGAATCCGAACATGAAGTTCGCCTCTAACAGGCTTGCCGCGCTTCTTGACGCCGATCCCGACTTCACAAAGCTCTTCAAGAGAAAGAAGTTCTCGTGGGAACAGTATGACCTTTTCCTCAAGAAGATCTACTCGTCCGTCTGCTCAAGGAAATATTTCACCGACTATATGGCCTCCGGCGAATCGTCTCTTCAGGAGGACTGCCGTCTGTTCACAAAGATATTCGAGAAGGAGTTTGTCGACAGCCCGGAGCTTGAGATGATTCTCGAGGACATGTCCATCTACTGGAATGACGATCTGGCCTATGCCCTCACTTTCGTCTGCCGCACCCTCGACTCCCTTGCGAAGGGGGAGAGCTGGCGCCTTCCGCCTCTGTACATGAGCGACATCGTGCAGAGCCCGGACATGGAGAGCGACAGGCAGTTTGTCAGGAAGCTGCTCCGCAGCGCGTACACCGGCTACGGGAAGTACTCCGCCCTGGTGTCGGAGTCGGTGTCCAACTGGGACAGGGAGAGAATCGTGTCCACAGACATGGCTCTGATAGTCATGGGCCTTGCTGAGGCTGTGTCTTTTCCGACCGTACCGGTCAAGGTGACGATGAACGAATATGTCGAGATTTCGAAGTTCTACGGGACGCCGAAGAGCCGCATCTTCGTGAACGGTCTGCTCGACAGGCTGATACAGAAGATGGTCAACGACGGTGAGATCGTCAAGACCGGCAAGGGTCTGCTCTGACAGGCTTGCAACCCGGTCTTGCAACCCGGTCTTGCAGACAGAGCTTGCAACCCGGCTTGCAAAATTTCTCCGGAAGCAGTATATTTGACAGATTTTTGATTGTGCCGGCGCAGAGCCGGGATTAGTGTTAACCAGCCGCGGATGCGGCGAAACAGATTTGAAATGAATATTCTTACAGTGTTGCTGGAGGCTACTCCGGCTCAGGCACCTGCCGGCTCAGACTGGACGATTTGGGGCATGCTGATTCTCATCTTCGTGGTGATGTGGCTTTTCATGATACGCCCGCAGAGAAAGCAGCAGAAGGAACTGCAGAAATTCCGTGAAGGGCTGCAGAAGGGAGAGAAGATCGTCACTATCGGGGGCATCTACGGTACGGTCGTGGAGGTTGACGAGAAGACCCTTCTCATCAGAGTTGACGACAACGTCAAGCTGAGAGTTGACAAGAATTCGGTGGTGAAGGATTTTTCTGCCGCTTCGCAGCAGTAACTTCTCCTGCGGGAGACCCTCTCGGATGAAACGTATATTCGACAGGATACTGAAATTGCTGGACTTCAAGGGGAGAGACTGGACGGTTTTTCTGTTCTCTCTCCTTTTGGCTTTCAGCATCTGGCTCATCCACAACCTTTCGCTCAGGTACACGGATTTCATTCAGGTGCCTGTGGTTGTCAGCAGTGAGCTGGAGGGGCATTCCGACTTGTCTTCCAATGTTGAGAGCATTACCGCCCGCTGTCAGACGAGCGGGTACAACATACTCAGGGCCGCAAGGCAGAGATCGAGGAAGCCGGTGGTCCTGCAGGTGGATCCTTCCGTCCTCCGGTGCAGGGGCGGCGAGACTTTCTATCTCACCTCGGATGACCTTCAGGAATATGCCCATCTGATTTTCGGGGAGAATGTGACCATCGAGTACTTCATGAGGGACACGGTGTTTTTCCGTTTCCCCTATGAGACCCACAAGAAGGTGCCGGTGTATCCTGTCCATATCCTGCGCTATGATCCTCAGTATATCGGGGCCGGGCCGCTGACCGTGGAGCCGGACTCTGTCGTCCTTTACGGGGAGCCCGGCTATCTTGACAACATCGACATGGTGATGACTGAGGCGATAAGGCTCGCCGACATCCGCTCTAACGTGCATGGCTCGGTGCGGCTGGAACGGGTGAAGGGAATAAGGATGTCCACAGAGTCGGTGCGCTACTCGCAGAGCGTGACGAGATATGTCGAGGTAAGTTCCGTGGTGTCGATACAGACCAGAAATGTGCCTCCGGACAAGGAGCTCCGGATATATCCGTCCACAGCCGAGGTCACGTTCAGGTGTGTATTTCCCATGTCGTCTGATGTGACTGGAGACGTGCGTTTCTATGTGGATTACAACGATTTCATGAACTCTCTCGGAGGAAGATGCCTCGTGAAGGCGGATCATCTGCCTGCTGAGATAGTCGGATATGACGTCCGTCCTGTAGTTTTCGACTGCGTTGTAAACGAGAGGCTGAATGACGTCCAGACTGTCGGTGAGCAATGAAGACTCTTGCCGTGACCGGAGGAATCGGCAGCGGGAAGTCTGCCGTCTGCAGGCTCTTCGCCGAACGCGGGGTGCCTGTCTATGATTCTGACAGCCGTACAAGAGGCCTTTATGACGACGGAACGGTAAAGGCTGATGTCCTGGAAGCGGCTCTCGGATGCCCGGTCAGAGATTCTGATGGCAGACTGGACAGACGCAGACTCGCTTCGGTGATCTTTTCCGATGCGGAGAAGCTCGAGGTTCTGGAGTCAATCGTACACCCGCTTGTGCTTGAGGACTTCATCAGTTGGAGGCGCGAATGCGAGAGCCGTGTTTCGGAATGGAATCCGTCTGCAGGCGACGTGCCTTTCGTAATAATCGAGTCGGCCATAATATTGCAGAAGCCGCTGTTCAGAAATGTTGCGGACAAGGTCCTCCTCGTCGATGCTCCGGTTCAGGTAAGGCTGGAGCGGGCTTCACGTCGTGACGGAGTGCCGCAGGCCGCAGTGATGGCGCGGATGGAGGCCCAGCCTCTGCTCAACGCGATTTCCGGGGGAATGGCCGAGCCCGGTGCGGATTTCGTGCTTGTGAATGACGCCGGTCTCGAGGAGCTTTCGCGGAAAGTGGACGCGCTCTGCGGAGTCCTGTGGAGATGACGTTATTTATGTATAACTATGATATCATTTACATATAACATATTTGACAGACATGAAAACTGATCTTACAAAGATTCTTTCTATTTCAGGCCAGAGCGGACTTTTCCGTTATCTGTCTCAGTCGAGGGCCGGAGCGGTGGTCGAGTCTCTTGCTGACGGTAAGAGGACATGCTTCGGGATGAACAGCAGAATCACTACTCTCGCTGACATCTCGATATATACTGACGAGGGTGAGACCAAGCTCAAGGACGTGTTCCTCAAGATGAAGGAGACACTCGGCGAGGATGACGCCCCTTCCTCCAAGTCCTCCGCCGACCAGCTCAAGGCTTTCTTCGGGAAGGCTCTGCCGGACTATGACAGGGACAGATTCTATGTTTCGCACATGAAGAAGGTCGTTGACTGGTACAACGCCCTGAAGAAATACGCGTCGCTTGATTTCGAGGAGCCGGAGTCGGGTTCGGAGCAGGAGCCGGATTCTGAGCCGGAGACTGAGAATTGAGAATGAAGACGAGTGACATCCGGACGACCGAGAAGGGCGGTGCCCCCGGAGGAAGAATCCCTCGCCTGCAGGCGGTGACGCTGGGCTGTTCAAAGAACAGAGTCGACACCGAGCACCTGCTCTCCAGACTCGAGGGGCTGTATGAGATAGTCCCCGAGTCTGAGGAGGAGGCTGTCGTCGACGTGCTGCTGCTGAACACCTGCGGCTTCATCGGAGATGCCAAGGAGGAGTCTGTGAACGCGATTCTTGAGGCCGTGGAGCGTAAGTCACGCGGAGAAGTCGGACAGATCATCGTCTTCGGCTGCTTGTCCCAGAGGTATGAGACGGAGCTGCCGGAGCTGATACCGGAGGTGGACGCATGGTTCGGAGCGACGGACACTGAACCGATCGCGAGAGCGCTCGGAGCTGGCGAACCTTCGGAATCGGCCGGGATAGAGCGTCTTCTCACGACGCCTTCGCATTATGCGTATCTCAAGATTTCCGAGGGCTGCGACCGCCGCTGCTCCTATTGCGCGATACCGTTCATCAGGGGACGGCACAGGTCCGTGCCGATGGAGGAGCTTGTCGCTGAGGCGGAGCTGCTTGCGGGCAAAGGCGTAAAGGAGCTCATCCTGATAGCGCAGGACACCACCTATTATGGTCTTGACCTCTATAAGAAGAGGGCTCTGGGCGAGCTGCTCAAGAAGCTTGTCAAGATAGACGGAATAGAATGGATAAGAATACATTATTCCTATCCTGACGACTTTCCGAACGACGTGCTGGAGCTTATGGCCTCCGAGCCTAAGATCTGCCGCTACATAGATATTCCCCTTCAGCATATTGCCGATCCGGTGCTGTCCGCGATGAGGCGCAATGTGGACGGGGAGTGGACGCGCAGGCTGGTGAGGACGATGAGGGAGAAGGTGCCTGGAGTGATGCTCAGGACCACGATGATAGTGGGACATCCGGGCGAGGGCGAGAAGGAGTTTGAGGAGCTGCTCGACTTTATCGCGGAAGCCCGCTTCGAGCGTCTGGGGGCGTTCCGGTATTCTGAGGAGGAAGGCACCTACGGCGCGGAGCATTTCAAGGACGAAGTGCCCGAGGAAGTGAAGCAGGAGCGCTGGAACAGGCTTATGGAGGCCCAGAGCGCCATCTCGCTCGAATGCAATCTTGCCAGAGTGGGCTCGGAGCTCAGGGTGATCGTCGACTCGTACAACGACGGGATTCTCGTATGCCGAAGTGAATTTGAGAGTCCTGAAGTCGATGGCGAGATTCTTGTGAAGTATGACCCGGCCGCGTTCGGCGGAGCTGATCCGCTTTCGCTTGTCGGAAGCTTCATCACGGTGAAGGTGACGGCGGCGGATGAATATGATCTGACTGCCGATCTTGTGTCGATGTGACCGGCTCAGGGACGGGGCTCGTGACGGCTCCGTCTCCTGAATGAGGTCTTTTCTCTATAAATCAATATTTTGGACTATGAACGCCATGAAACGGGGAATTGTTCTTTTCTTGCTTGCCGCGCTTACGCTTTCGTCCTGCGGCCCGTATTCCTATACGCTGACGATGGAGATGAGACAGCCTTCCAAATCGGGGCTGGATCTTGACCGCAAGTCATTTGCAGTGGCCTGTCTCAATGACGGGGACGCAGCAGATTCGGCGTTCATAATGTCCGTTTCCGAGGGCTTCGCGAGAAGTCTCGAAGAGGAGTATTTCGCGGGAGAGCCTGTGATAGGGATTTACACCATAGGCAAGACTCCGGGAGCGGACTACTCTTCCAGAGATTCGGTGATGAACGTTCTTCTTGACACCGGTAGCGATGTGGTGTTCATCTTTGACTCTCCTGACCTTGAAAAGGCCACTCTTTCTGCTCCTCAGGCCGTTGCGAAGCCGGTAGTGAGGGATTCGGCCTACCTTGTGGAGGCTTCGGTCCCGTTTTCGCTCAGGCTCTATGTCTATGATTCGATGAATCCGGATGACAAGGTGCTCGTGTACACGGGCAAGTCTGTTGCGAAGCCTGTGGCATATACGGACGGATTTCAGTCCGATTCGGTGGTGCTGGCGAGGGCAATGGCCTCACTCTCCGCACCGGGACTGGAGACTGGCGAGATCTCCGGAGGACCTTTCCTTCCCCAGTGGCAGGCGGAAAGCTTCTCGTTCACATATTATGATTCAGAACCGTGGATAGAGGCTGTGATAGCGGCTCACGAATACAGATGGAGCGACGCCATCGGCCAGTGGATCAAACTTTCTGACACCGGCAACATGCAGCGGCGCTCCTGCGCGGCGTACAATCTTGCCCTCACCTTCCACATACTCGATCAGCAGCAGATTGCCAAGGAATGGCTCGATGTCTCTGACTCGACTTATCCCCTCCATCTCTCTTATGACCTTCGCAAGAAGATCGAGGCAAAGCTCAAAAAGTAAGACTTTGCCGAGAGTCTTTGACGGAGCCTCCCCGGACATGAAGTAGAATGTGCTTCATGTGCATAGTCGTCAAGTCTTTTCGGAACGATGAAAAAATAAAAAAGGAGGGACCGTAAGCCGGTTTCTGTTTCATTCTGTCATTTATCTTCGCAACCTACCCCCTGACATCGGACGGGCAGCCCTTGACTGTCAGTATATTTGGTCTTGCAGGCTTCAGATCCGTACCCGGACCGCGTCGCCGTGGCCCGTCGTGAGCTCTTACCTCACGTTTTCACCCTTACACCCTCCTCGGGGCAAGCCCCGGTTCTCAGGATGCGGTTGTTTTCTGTTACGGCGTTCACGAGATTGCTCCCGTCTGCGCTTTCCGCAGTGAAGTGCCCTTTCCTGTCCGGACTTTCCTCACCGGCACGCCTTGCGGCGAACCGGCGCGACAGATCGTCCCTCCTTATTTTTGTGTGCCTTGCAGCATCAAGTACTTGTCGTCCTGCGCCTTCTACGGCATTGAGCCGCTATTTGTAGCCGAGCTTTCTTTCAAGCCTGTCGTTGCGGCGGATGGTCTTCTCCACCTCTTTTTCGAGCGCCGGAGTGATGTCCGGGCACTTCTTGTGGCAGGCCATCTCGAGAGAGTACATCCTGCCGATGCAGAAGTTGACGTGCTCGCAGCCGCTGCGGCAGCCGGCGTCGGCCTTCATCCTGTTGACGAAGTCAGTGTCCTCAAGCACTGCGCGGCCCATCTGGAGCATCTGGAAGCCGCTGTCGATGACCTTGTCGGCGTCTTCTCTGGAAGTCACGCCTCCGACATAGACCAGAGGCATGTCCGGGAGGGCCTTTCTGAACTTGAGCGCGTCCTCGAGGAAAAAGAGCCTCTTGAACGGAACCGTCGGCGACACTATCTTGCCGCCTATCATCACTCCGAGCTTCAGCCACCACTGGCTCATCGGCATGTAGTGCGTTATGGCCTTTTTCGGAAATTCTCCCCTCATCACGTACATCGGTGCCCGGCTTACGAAGCCTCCCGAGAGTACGAGGGCATCCGCTCCGCATCTCTGCAGCTCCTTGGCCACTTCTATGCACTCATCGACCTCCATTCCGCCCCGGAAGCCGTCTCGGGTGTTCATCTTGACGAGAATCGCTACTTTGCCTTTGCCAGCCTCGACGACTTCCTTCATGCACATCCGCATGAAGCGCATCCTGTTGTCGAGCGAGCCTCCGAACTCGTCTCGTCTGTGGTTGGTGTAGGGCGAGAGGAACTGCGAGATGAGATAGCCGTGTCCGGCGTGTATCTCCACCGCATCGAATCCCGCCTTTATCGCGAGTCTGACTGCGTCTCCGTATGCCTTGGCCACTTCGTCGATTTCCTTGCGGTTCATCTTGTGGACGAAGGTAGGGGAGTAGAGGTTGAAGCCACGGCTGGCTCCGTAGGGCAGGCAGCCGCAGATTCTTCTGTGCGACATGTTGCCGCAGTGTCCCAGCTGGATAGATGCCTTCGCGCCCTCGGCATGGATGGCGTCGGTCAGCTTCTTGAGCTCCGGCACGATCTCTTCTCGCATCCAGAGCTGCCTCTCGAACGAAAGCCCGCTGCGGCAGACCGCCGCGTAGGCCACCGTCGTCATTCCAATGCCGCCTCTGGCCACTGCCGTGTGGTAGTCGAAAAGCGATTGTGAGGGGGAGTTGTTCTCGCACATCCCCTCAAAGGCGGCTGATCTTATCGTCCTGTTCCGCAGCTCAAGCGGACCTAATTTGTAAGGTGTGAACAAATCGCTCATGTCTTGTCTGAAAAGGTGTGTCACCAGATGAAAGGTATCAGGTGCTTCTTGTGAAGATCCCTGTATTCGTCTCCGAATTCCTCTTCATATCTCGCCGTCAGAGCCTTTGCTCTCGGTGCGAGATTGGCGAATGTCCATACGGCGAAGAGAAGGCCTGCCGGAGACCATGTGAGGATCGCGTAGCCGACCCATTCGGTCAGTTCTCCGAAGTAGTTTGCCGAAGTGACGTATTTGTACAGGCCCTTGCGCGGGATGTAGTGCCTTGTGTCGCCAGGCTTGCGCAGATGCCTTATTACATAGTCCGAATCGAGGTTGATGAGCATCCCCGCGAGGAAGAGCAGAGTGCCGATTATGAACTGAGGGGAGGCGAGCCATTCGGTCGTGTATTTCCCTGCCGGGGCGAACCTGAAGAGCCACTCTCCGATGAAGTATGAGTTCATCGTGTTGAACACCATGCCCATCAGGATAATCGCTATCGGCATCGTTCCCTTTCCCCTGAGCAGCATCGGGAAGATGAAGGACCTCTGGAAATAATGGGCGAGATAGAGGCCCGCCATGATGAGGATCACGAGGCTGCTGTTGCCCGTGTCGACTCCGCTGAAGGCATATCTCAGGGTGTACATGAGCATGAAGAGGAATGCCGGGCATTCCATTATGACCCATCCCGCACGGTTGCTGATCTTCGGACCCCAGTTTCCTCCGCCGAGATAGCCGTATCCGGCCTTGAAGAAAAACAGGGCGATGAATACTACAACCGCCAGAACCGCCATCAGTCCCATCAATAGATAATATGTGTTCATAATAAGGTGTTCAGATTCATCAAAACAGGGACAAAGGTAATAAAGATTTTCTCAAATCAGTTTTTTTATCTACTTTTGTGACCCTGAAAACGTATAAATCACTTTTATTTCATTCCTTATGAATACAAAATATGTCTTCGTTTCAGGCGGTGTGGCTTCTTCACTGGGCAAGGGAATCATATCGGCGTCTCTTGCAAAACTTCTTCAGGCGAGGGGCCTCCGTGTCACCATCCAGAAATTCGATCCTTATATCAACATCGATCCGGGCACGCTCAACCCTTATGAGCACGGTGAGTGCTATGTCACGGAGGATGGGGCTGAGACCGACCTGGATCTCGGACATTATGAGCGTTTTCTCGGAGTGCATACGTCCAAAGCCAACAATGTCACCACAGGACGCATATATAATACGGTGATCAACCGTGAGCGCGAGGGAGCTTATCTCGGCAAGACGGTGCAGATCGTGCCGCACATCACGGACGAGATCAAGAGGCGCATGCTCCTGCTCGGCAAGACGGGAAAGTATGACGTGATCATCACGGAGATCGGAGGAACGGTGGGAGACATGGAGTCGCAGCCGTTCATCGAGGCGGTGCGCCAGCTTCAGTGGGAGCTTCCGGAGGAGGACTGCGTGACCATCCACCTGACTCTCGTGCCGTACCTGAGCGCAGCCAAGGAGCTTAAGACCAAGCCGACGCAGCATTCGGTGCAGATGCTTCAGCAGAACGGTGTGCAGCCGGACATCATTGTCTGCCGCACGGAACACAAGCTTACCCCTGAAATCCGCAGGAAGGTGGCTCTCTTCTGCAATGTGAAGCCCGGTCATGTGATTGAGTCGATGGACGCGCCTTCGATATACTCCGTGCCTCTCAACATGAAGGCGGAGAAGCTCGACCAGCTTGTGCTGGATCATTTCGGCATCAAGGATCTTCCGGAGCCGGACCTCACTGAATGGAACAAGTTTTTGGACAAGCTCTTCCACCCTAAGTCGCAGGTGGACATCGCTCTCGTGGGCAAGTATGTGGAACTTCAGGACGCGTACAAGTCGATCCTCGAGTCGTTCGTCCATGCGGGTGCGGCAAACGAGTGCAAGGTCAACGTGCACAGCATCCACAGCGAGTTCCTGACGACTGAGAATGTGGAAGAGAAGCTCGGCGGCATGAACGGAATCCTCGTTGCGCCCGGATTCGGCGAGAGGGGGCTTGAAGGCAAGGTTCTCGCAGTCAAGTATGCCCGTGAGCACAATGTGCCTTTCTTCGGAATCTGCCTCGGAATGCAGATGGCCGTGGTGGAGTTTGCAAGAGACGTGCTCGGACTCAAGGATGCCATTTCGACTGAGGTCAATCCGGCGACTCCTGTGCCTGTGATCGACCTGATGGAGGATCAGAAGAGCACCACGATCAAGGGCGGCACGATGAGGCTCGGCGCCTACGACTGCCGTCTTGAGAAGGATTCGCTCGCATACAGGATATATGGAAAGGAGATGATCTCAGAGCGTCACCGCCACAGATATGAGTTCAACAATGAGTACCTTCCGATGGTGGAGGCTGCCGGAATGAAGGCCACCGGGAAGAATCCGGAGACAGGGCTCGTGGAGATAGTGGAGATACCTTCGCATCCGTTCTTCATCGGAGTGCAGTTCCATCCTGAGCTCAAGAGTACGCCGGAGCATCCGCAGCCGATTTTCGTCGCATTTGTAAAGGCTTCGATGAAGTATCGCAAGGAGCACCCTGCCGCTGAGGCCGGTGCCGTCGCCGGGGCGGCAGATGCGGCGTCTGACAGGACTTCCGGTGCCGTCGCCGGGGCGGCTGACAAGGCCGCAGGCTCTTCCGCCGAGGCTTAGGCAGAACTGAAAGCTTTGATATGAAACACCATAGAATAACATGTGCTATAATGGCCGTCGTCTCCTTAATGACGGCGGCTTTTTCTTCAGTGCCGGCCCAGGCCGCAGTGAAGAGCTACAGGGTGCGGGTCGTGAAGGAATATCCGCATGACGTCACTTCCTATACGCAGGGGCTCTTCTTCCGTGACGGTCAGATGTATGAGAGCACCGGGCAGTACGGCTCGTCCACTTTCCGCAAGGTGGATCTGGAGACAGGCAGGCCGTTGAGGAAGCTCGCTTTCGACGAAAGATATTTCGTCGAGGGGTCGGTGTGCCTCGGGGACGACCTCTACATCCTGACCTGGAGCAGCCGCGTGGCGTTCATCTATGACGCCTCCACGCTGACCTACAAGGCCACGAAATCCTATCCGAGGGAGGGCTGGGGTCTGACGACCGACGGCAGTCAGCTCATTGCGAGCGACGGATCGGCCTCGCTCTACTTCATGACTTCGGATCTGAGGGTCACCAGAAGACTCACAGTGAAGCTTTCCGGCCGTCCGATGCGTTTCCTCAATGAACTTGAATACATCGACGGGAAAATCTGGGCCAACGTCTACACCAGCGACCTCATCCTCATCATCAATCCCGACACAGGCAATGTCGAGGCAACGGTAGACTGCAGCGGACTTCTTCCGGATTCGCTCCGCGGCCCTGATACAGATGTGCTCAACGGCATAGCATTCGACCCCTCCACCGGAAAAATCTATCTCACCGGCAAGAACTGGCCCCGGCTCTACGAGGTGCGCATCGAGGAGAAATGATGGGGCATCTTCATGATCGTGAGCGACCTCAATGGATGACGACAAGACATATTTCTTCCGTCCGAGAGTAGGAAAGTATTATCAGGACGGTTTCAACGGCCACAGGACACTTGTGCTCGGACAGTATCTCTATTGCTGGCGACAAGAGTGCGCCTATCGGGAAATGTGTACAGTTCAGGGCCTTTCTCGTCAGCTGGATCTGTTGTGTCCTCTGTATTCCGATAAGGATGACAGGGAATATTACCGCCTGTCCAACAGCAATCTCATTGAGGTCGATTCATATATCGAAGGTGAAGACTATTCGGCGTTCAGCGCCTTCACGCATCGTATGCTAGGGTTGAGGGAGCATCTTTCCCCGTCAGTGAGGGCCGGCTTGTGGGACAGAGTGGCATTCTATAACTATGTCCAGCACTATTTCCCCGACCCTGAAGTGTTTGAATATGATGTGCGGAAGGCGTTGCTTGACAGGTATTTCCAAGCCTTTGCCTGTGTGTTGGATGAGCTGCGTCCTGAGGTAATCTATGTCTGGGGCGACGCGCTGAAGAGAATCCTCGTGGAAAGGAGCAGTGAGCTGAACAATGCGGAACTCGAGTGCGTGAGGCAGTTCGATGCCGGCTTTGTCTCTGTCTGGATTTTCACGGCGGGGTATGACGGCGGGAAGCCCCTACCGGATATGCGGGAGCTCTACTTTGCGGGAAATGACTTTCGCTCGGAAGCTTTGGCGGCAGGGCAGCAGTCGCCAGCCCCACAGAGGAGGAAAAAGCAGAAGCGGTGGTTCATCACTTATCTTTCGGGACATCCGGCCCTGAGAGGAAAGCTTGACATTGAGACGGATGTTGCCGCAATGGCGCAGGAACTTTGGTCTGCGCAGGGCGAGGGTGTTATCAGAGTGGACATCGGTCCAGAGGGAGCGGAGGAGATTATTTGTCTGGATCCTGATGGGAAGTCCGTCATTGATTTGATAGACAGGCTGTATGATATTGTATCTCACGGAACCGGCACCTTTGCCGGTCTGCTGAAGTATGCCGACATCACAGCCCTGCTCGGAGTACAGCCAGCGAATCTCTACCAGAAGCTGCACAGGTTTCGTTCCGGCAGGAGGAGCAGCCGGAAGAAATAGGTCATCCGGTGATGAAATTGTGATATTTTTGCTTGTATCTGTCTGGAAACCAGTCGCATGATTCTTATTTGCGATTTTTTATTCTTTCCGCTTCCTGCAATTATTATATTTGTAAATCTTCATGCGTCAGAGATGTGTGACAAAGTAAGAAAAGTGGTACGCACCTTTGCGGAATGGAAATTTTCATTAAATTTGTAGACGCTTGGCCTTAAGGCCGGAAAATGAAAATACTGACTGTGAATCTTCGGATTCCCTTTGACGACAAAACCGCCAATTTTGTGTCCGTCTCGGCTTTTTGAGCCGTGCGGCAGTAGAGAAGGGGACAAGAAGCACAGTCCGCATATCCGTAAGGGTGCGGACTGCTTGTCTTGCCATATCTCTACGTGGTGCTTGGCGGTACCTGTCGTTAATATGGATGACGGCGGTGCCGCACTTTTTTTGTGCCAGGAATTAAACTGATAACACATAATTATGAAACTGATTGTTGTCTTTGAGAAATGATTTTAAATTGATTTCTGAATACGATGAAGACATTTGTTTCGTGGCTGATAGCCAATTTTGAAATAATGACGACTGTACTGCTGTGCATCGTCTTCGGAATCCTTTTCGCCGTCGGGATTGATTCTTTTGTCTTCACGGCGCAGGAGAAATGGGGGCTCATCGGTGTCGC
>CALVDO010000017.1 GCA_944326355.1 uncultured Bacteroidales bacterium
TCCGTTGCCTGTTCTCGTGCGAGTTTTCTACAAAATGTTGATAGTCAAATAAGTTATTCCAAACTACAACAAATATAGCGAGAAGCCGAGCGCAATGCAAACCCGTTTGCAATTGCCGAGGCGCAACAGTATAAATGGACATCCATGTCCAAATATACACAGAAGCCGAGCGCAATGCAAACCCCGTCGGATGCCCCGGCAACAGACTCATCAGAACATCAGCCTGATGCCGGCGAAACAGTTGCGCGGCATCGACGGGCCGTAGACATATCCCGCGTCCCGGTCGAGCCCACGGTCGAAATCCTCCTGATAGGCATTGAAGATATTGCGTATTCCGGCATTGATCTGGATTGCGAACGTCTTGTAGACCGGAAAGTCATACGAGACCTTAAGCCCCATGTCGAAAAAGTCCGGAGTCTCCACCGCAATGTCGTGAGGAATGTACCCCGCGAAATGGTTGACCAGCATCCGGCCGGTATAAGTTCCCGTGAGGGCTATGGACAGAGTCCTGTAGGGAGTCACTTCCGCCGTAACATATCCGTACAGGTCAGGGCTGCGCAGCATCTTTCTGACAGGGACGGCAGTCTCGCTCCATGCGTAAGGCTCGTCATAACGGCTCTGCTGCCATGTCATGCCGAGCTGCACCGAAAACAGTTTGCGCCATGCCACCTTGCCTTCCAGAGTGGCGCCCGCAACGAATGCGCCCGGGCCGTTGCTCCGCTCCTGATACAGGATTCCGTTTTCCATAAGCGGAGAGCCGAGCTCGAACACTCCCACAAGACGGTTATAGAACCCTTCCACGAGCAGGTTCGTCTGCCAGTCCCCGAAGCTTCCGTACAAATCCGCCGACACCGTGACATTGTGCGAACGCTCCTCCTTCAGTCCCTCGCTGTTTCTGACCATCAGAACCTCTCCGCCGACATTTGAAATATGCAGGTCTTCGTCGAACACCTGCGGGGCCCTGTAGCCGGAAGAGTACCCCGCCCTGAGATTGATATTCTTCGTCGGGTTGAACCTCAGATTGGCTCTCGGGCTGAAAATCGGATGATCCATCATGGAATGCAGGTCGAGCCTTCCGCCTATCAGGAAGCTCCACTTCTCATTCTTCCACTCATTCTGAGCCAGGACGCTCCCGGTATGGACATCCTGCCGCACCGCCCTGTGGTACCCCCACATATTGTCCCGCAGATAGTCTCCAGTCGCCTCAATGCCCACCGTTAGATCAGAAGGCATGAAAAAGCATCTGTCGAACTTGCGCACATACTGTCCTCCCGCAATCCATGTCGTGCCGTCGGTCTCTCCGTAGGCATTCGGATCTCTGTTAATGCCGTAATAGCTCTCGCGGTTGATGTGCTGGGCAGAGGCGTAGGCGCTGACCTTGTTCTTGCCGTCCGGACTCAGGTAGTCGAAACTTACGCCTCCGGCATTGATGTCATGCCTGACCTGCTCCGCAATATTGGCTTCATGCGGCGGCTTCATGAGGGAATCCCCGCCTCTGCGGTACTCGTAGATATGGTGATATTCAAACTTGAGCCGGGAGTAGGTTCCGGTCCTTATGAAAGAACGCAGCCCGGCACTATAGGACTTCAGTTCCGGTATTTCCGTAAACCCGTCCCCGTCATGGTCATATCCTTCCCTGTTGCGCATCTGGCCGAAAACCATCAGTCCGGCCTTGTTGTCATCGGTTACTATGGACGCGTTCAGATTTGTGCTGCCCTCGTAAGCCCCTTTCCCTATGATTCCGGAAGAATGGGAGATCTCCCCCGTATTTCTCTCCGGCTCCCTGGTTATCACATTGACCGTACCCGCGATGGCTGACGCGCCGAAAAGGGCCGAACCGCCTCCGCGGACAACTTCCACCCTGTCGATCATCGCAGCCGGTATCTGCTCTATCCCGTAAACTCCAGCCAACGCGCTGAAAATAGGTCTTGAATCAATCAGCACCTGGGTATATGGCCCCTCCAGCCCGTTTATGCGGATCTGCTGAGAGCCGCAGTTCTGACAGCTGTTCTCAACCCTCAGTCCAGGCTGGAACACGACACCTTCAGCAAGATTGACAGCATTGACATAGTTGAAGGTCTTGGAGTTCACCACATTCACAAGAGTGGGGGACATTTTCCGGAGAGTCTCGCTGCGGCTGGCCGACACCACGACCTCATCCAGCGACTCCGCGTCAGGCTCCAGTTCGAAATTCACCTCAACAGTCGTCCTGTCATGAAGGGTGACCTCTTTCACCGACGTCTTATAGCCGACTCCTGAAACCCTTATCTGATGGCTGCCCTCGGGCATGTCCTTCAGAAAATAATGGCCGGTAGCGTCAGCCATAGTATAAATCATCGTTCCCTCGACGACCACATCCATAAACGGAATATGCTCACCGGTGGATGCATCGAGTATGTGTCCTATTATATTGGCGTCGGAACGCTCCTTGTCCGGGTCTGCCGGTTCAGCGGCTGCCACGGCGGACATCACGGCGGACATCATGGCACAAAAGGATAATGCCATGACAAAAATATTGAATCTTGTCATTTCTGTCTGATTATGATGATGGTTATGCGATTCTGACCGGGCAGTCTCCATGCGGCGCGTCAGAATGAGTGAAGACGGACTGCCGGCTATGACACGCCGCAGACAGAAAATGACGGAGGCCCTCTATGCTCGGGGACATGAGGAGAGACCGATATGACAGCGTCTTTCACAGCCATGACCGCACCGGAGGAAAGGAGGATCGTCCGCACCATCGGAATCTCAGCATATTCCGCATCCACAAACGGCTGGTGAGTGGCCATGTCTATAACGGCCAGAGACCTGGAGGTATGGGTATGGCCCGCATCTCCCGAAAACGGATGGGCATGAACTATCCTTACACCGTTTATTATGTGGACATGCGCGGTATACGGCAGATATGCCTGAATGTAGAGAAATACATTCAGGAGCAGGAGACCTGTGAATATGTGAAGCCCGCTCCGCCTCATGAGGCCGCAAAATTAATACAAATGCTCCTGCCCCACAAGTTTTTCGTTCACGTCAGCTCCGCTTGCGGTATGTGAGCACCGCAAAGATGTTGATGACCACCGCAAAGACCGAGAGCATGATGAAGTCGAAGGCGAGGTCGGAGAAATTGCTGCCCTTGAGGCAGACTGAGCGGAGAATGTTGGCGAAATAACGCGTCGGCAGCAGATATGTGACATACTGCGACCATGTCTCCATCGAGCTCACAGGAGTGAAGATGCCGCTCATCAGCATGAAGATCAGCACGAAAAAGAGCATGATGAACACGGACTGGAGCATAGTCTCGGAATAGTTGGAGACCATGAGACCGAAGCCGGCCATGAAGGCGAGGAAGATGACCGCGCCCACATAGATCTCAAGAAGCCCCCCGTTCGAGGCAAGCCCGTACACGAAATGAGCTATCAGAAAGGACAGTGTGAAGGCGAAAATGCCGAGCAGGCCGTAGAACACCACCTTCGAGAGTATGAAGTCCCGCCTGCGCACGGGAGAGACGTTTATCTGCTCTATCGAGCCCGTCTCCTTCTCGGAAACGATGCTCAAGGTCGCGAAGAATCCGCCGATGAGGATTATGGACACGAGCATCAGAGCCGGAACCATGAAGAGACGGTACTCCAGATGCGGGTTGTAGCGATACTGCGGACTGATCACGAGAGGAACGGACTGCGCTCCCGAAGACGAGGACACCTCCGCTGAAAAATCAGATACTATGGAGGCAAGGTAACCGCCTCCTATCGAGCCTTTGGTGCTGTTGACGGCGTTGGCCGCAATGAACACCTCCGCCGTCTCTCCCCTCCCGACTGCACGCTCCAGCCCTTCCGGAATCTCAAAAATGATGTCGACATTGCCGTGGCTGAGCCCGTCCATCGCCTCCGCATAAGTGGACGGATATGAGTCCAGAATGAAATAGCCGGACCCGGAGATCATGTCGGTCAGCCGCGCCGACATCGAGGAATGATCCCTGTCCACGACAGCCAGACGCACGTTCCTCACTTCCATCGTGGCGAGAAGAGGCACGAGCAGCATAAGCAGCAGCGGCAGCACAATGAGAACGAACGGCATGAACGGATTGCTCACGAACTGTTTGAATTCCTTGACGAACAAATATCTGAACGGTGACATCAGTTTTCCTCCGAATTATTATCAGTTAATCGAGCCTGTCATTAAACT
Organism: uncultured Bacteroidales bacterium; assembly: GCA_944326355.1. Taxonomy (GTDB): domain Bacteria; phylum Bacteroidota; class Bacteroidia; order Bacteroidales; family UBA932; genus Cryptobacteroides. The sequence continues at coordinate 4,180 of CALVDO010000017.1, forward strand.
TCTTGACCGCGACAGCGAATATCACCGTCGCCATCAGGGTCAGCACCGCGATTTCCTTGAGCACGTATCTCACCGGCACACCCTCTATCATTATCTTCCTTATCGCCTCGATGAACCATTTTGCCGGCACCACCTGCGCAAGCCACTGGAACGGCTCAGGCATACTCTCTATCGGATAGAGCATCCCGCTGAGCATCATCACGGGCACCATGAAGATCATTCCGCAGATGAGGGTGGCTATGATCTGCGTCTTGACGAGGGTGGAGACGAGCATTCCTATGCCCAGCGACAGTATGATATATATCACCGACACGAGAATCATCCAGAAGAAGCTTCCGGCGATAGGCACCTTCAGCACGAAAATGGTCAGTAGCAGGATATTGATGAGAACGACGCACGAGATGACGAAATAGGGTATCATCTTGGCAAATACGATGCTTATAGGCTTGACAGGAGAGACGAGCAGCACCTCCATGCTTCCCGTCTCCTTCTCCCTCACTATGGACACTGAAGTCATAAGGGCGCAGATGAGCAGCAGAATCAGCCCCATTATGCCGGGAACGAAATTGTATGAGCTCTTCAGCTGCGGATTGTAGAGCATACGCAGATTCGGGACGACCTGCCCGGAAGATGAGGCCTGCGGCATGGACATCATCGCCGTCTCAAGATCCTCCCTGAAATAGTCCGAGACGATGGAAGAGAGGTACATGACCTCCATCGAGGCATTGTTGGGATTGGTGGCGTCAGCGATGACAGCGATCTCAGAGCCTCCCGGCCTCATGAGTCCGGCCGAGAAATCGTCGCTGAAGATAAGCGCCGCATCAATCTCGCCCCTGCGCATTGCCTCGTCGACATCTGCCCCGCTGTCATATCTTCCGACATAAGTGAAATATTCGCTGCGGTCCACCTTTTCCATGAGCCTCGTGATGGCAGTGTCATCATCCTGCGTACACATCCCGACATTGACATTGCGTATCTCGGTCGAAATCGCGAAGCCGAAAAGCACGATAAGCACGGTAGGCAGGCCTACCAGGACAAGTAGAGTCCTGACGTCCCGGAAAATATGCAGAAATTCTTTTCTGACGAATGCAAAAAACTCTTTCATCTCTCTTCTGTACTATGCCGCCGTCAATAGCGGCCTCATTGACGGATGCGCATCCAATTGCTGACGGCTCCGGCTCATTCCGTCCTTGCCGCCCCTCTGGCGAGGATGTCGAACACTTCCGCGACGGAAGAAGCCCCGTAGGCCCTCTTCAGAGCGGAGGGGCTGTCAAGAGCCTCGATACGGCCGTCCACCATCATCGAGATCCTGTCGCAGTACTCCGCCTCATCCATATAATGCGTGGTCACGAATACCGTGATGCCTTCGTCCACGGCCTCGTAGATAAGCTCCCAGAACTGCCGCCTTGCGGCCGGGTCAACACCTCCCGTAGGCTCATCGAGAAAAACGATTTCCGGCCTGTGGATGATGGAGACTGAAAACGCAAGCTTCTGCTTCCATCCCTGAGGGAGATCCCTCACCCTGGAATTCTTCTCATGCATCAGGTCGAGCCTGTCCAGAAGGCTGTCGATGCGGCTTCCGATCTCGCGGCGCGGCACTCCATAGATGCCTGCGAAAAGATCCATATTGTCCTTGACCGTCAGATCTCCGTACAGGGCAAATCGCTGGCTCATATATCCTATGTGCCTCTTTATCTGCTCCGGCTCAGTCGTTATGTCGAATCCGGCGACAGTCCCTCTTCCGGATGTCGGAAGAGACAGTCCGGTCAGCATCCTCATCGCCGTGGTCTTGCCTGCGCCGTTGGCTCCGAGAAAGCCGAATATCTCGCCCCGGTGCACCTCAAAGGAAATGTCGTCGACCGCCGTGAAGTCGCCGAACCTCTTTGTCAGGTGCTCCACCTCTATGACATCCTTTGCCTTATCTCCTTCAATCATCTGCCATTTGCTTTATATGTGTTCTCTCCAATGCGTTTTTCCCGACAGGTCCTGTCATTTCTCCTCAAGATTCATATAGCAGTCCTCAAGAGACGCCTCCACATCCTTTACAACGACACCGGAGTGACCTCTATTCTCGAGAATCGAGGCTATCGCGGCAGCGTCGGAACCATAACCGGCCTGGGCGGAGAGATCCGCGTCGTCGTTCAGTATGACATGGTGCATATCTCCGAAAGTGTAGCACTTGCGCACGAACGGCAGGGACCTGAGGTCGTGAAGCAGGCGGAACATCTCGTCTGAACGGACGGCAAGCAGTCTCGCGCCGAATCCTGAGATGATGTCCGCAGGCGAATCTACGGCGAGGAAGCGGCCCGACTTCATCATGGCCACCCTGTCGCATCTGCCGGCCTCGTCCATATAGGCAGTCGAAACCACTATCGTCATCCCGGAGGTCCTCAGCTCCCCGAGATTCTCCCACAGCTCGCGTCTGGATGAAGGGTCTACCCCAGTCGTAGGCTCATCAAGGAAAAGCACCGACGGAGAATGGATCAGAGAGCAGCACAGGGCAAGCTTCTGCTTCATCCCGCCGGAAAGCCTGCCGGCCTTACGCTTTTCGAACGGCCTTAGCCGGCAGTATATGTTCTCTATCAGAGAATAGTTGGCTTCTATGTCCTTGCCGAAAACCGACGCGAAGAACTCAAGGTTCTCCCTCACAGAAAGATCGGAATAGAGAGAGAACTTTCCCGGCATATACCCTATCATCGTCCGTATCTTGCGGTAGTCCCTGACTATGTCCAGCCCCTCGACCGAGGCTGTGCCGGAGTCGGGCCGGATAAGGGTGGCGAGCATCCTGAACAGGGTCGTCTTCCCCGCTCCGTCGGGGCCTATTATCCCGAAAAGCTCCCCTTTCGGAATGGTAATGACAGAACGCATGTCCACTGCCGGGGGCAGATCCTCGTGAAAACTTTTCCTCAGACTGTCTATGACGATTGAATCCATCTCTCAGAACTTCAGTCCGCCGTACATGCCAAGCTTGATGAGTCCGTCATTCTCGACAGCAACCTTGACGGCATACACGAGATTGCGTCTCTCATCATCAGTCTGGATGTTCTTAGGCGTGAACTCACTTTCCGAAGCTATCCAGGTGACGGTCCCCGGATATTCCTTCACGTGTCCCTTGCCGTAGTCCGAGCACACGGTCACCTGCTGTCCGAGCCGGAGTTCAGACAGCTGTGCCGACGTGAGATAGGCCCTGAGGAACACCCTGTCCAGATCTGCCACCTTAAAGAGAGGCCTTCCTGCTCCGACGAACTCGCCCGCCTCGGCATATTTGGTCAAAATGGTACCTGTGACAGGAGAAGAAATGCGGCACTTCATGAGCTGGTCGTCGACCTGCGCAATCTGCATCCCTATGCTCGAGCTCTGGGCGTCGATGCTTGACACGGAATTGCGGAGAGCCGTCTCCTGCGCCTCCAGCTGGACCTTAAGCACAGCTATCTGAGCCTCGACGTCGTCCATCTGCTTGCTTGTGGCAGCCCCGTCCTCAAGAAGTCTCGCCACCCTGTCGCGTTCCCTCTCGAGAGTCTTGAGCTGCTCCTTCAGCGCACTGATCTGGCTGTCAATGTCGGGACGGCTCTTCAGCACCGACTCGGAGCTCTTGACGAGCTGCTGCCTCGTGAGATGAAGCTGCATTGTGTCTATGCAGCCTATCAGGCGACCGGCCTCGACTCTGTCGCCTTCCTCGGCATCGAAAAAGAGTATCCTGCCGGAAGATTCGGCGGACACCGTCACTTCGGTCGACTCGAAATACCCCTCGGCGTCATAACCGCTTCTGTTGGCTCCGCACGCCGCAAGCACAGGCAGGGCGAGGAAGCATATAAGTCTCATTTTTTTCATGTCTTTCATGGAATATGTCATTGTCATTTCTTTCTGCCGTCTACTGGTTGAGCATGATCTTGAGATCATAGATGTTCTTGAGCATCTCGAGCTCGTGGCGCGAACTCTCCACAATGGCGGCATTCTCGTTCATCATATCCCTCAGCAGGTCGTTGACCGTAATGACGCCGTTGCGGAACTTCGATTCGGAGGCCATGCGCACCGACCGACGCAGACGCACTATCTCGTCATCCGACGCCTTCAGGTCGCGCATCCGGTCGATTTCGCGGCTTATACGCGTCTGCTCCAGCTCCGAATTCCAGAGAAATGCGTCCCTCTGCAGCTCTATCGACCTCTGGGAAAGCTCTATCTTATGCAAGTCGTTGCGTCTCGTGTAGAATCCGGTTATGTCCCACTGCATGGTTATGCCGGCCATCCCGTTCCATGACATCTTGTTGTAGACCATGTCGTCAAACACATTGAGTCCGGGCTTTCCGTACCATCCCTGAGCGAAGAAAGAGAACTTCGGAATCACCGCCACGTCGAGCATCCTTCGCTGAGTGTCTATCTCCCTGATGCGGGCATCGAAGAGCATCAGTTCAGTGCGGAGGTTCTGACTCGGATCAAGCAGAAGAACCTGCGGCACCTCGAACTCCTCATCCGGCCCTATCCTTCGGCCTATCATTATGCCGAGCATCTCCCTGTAGGTGAGCAGAGCGCTCTCGATCTGGCTCCGCTGCTGCCGGAGCGTCAGCAGCTCGACCTGAACGTTGTCCACGTCGCTCTGCATGGCCGTTCCGTTCCTGACGGCCGCCTCCACCGTCCTGAGACTCGACGTCATGAGCGTGTCCATATACAGATTGGTCTGCAGATTGGACTCCATAAGGAGAATGCCGAAATACATCTGGTTGATCTGCGTCTTGAGCGCATCCATATCCTTGTCCAGAGTGAGCTCCGAGACCTCCTGCTGAGCCTTCACCGCTTCACGCTGAGCCTTGGAATAGCCACCGTCCCAGATGGTCTGGACGATGTTGAGCTGCACCTTGTACTGGTCATGCGAGAGTCCGGCCATATCCACTCCCGCCAGAGCCAGAAGATTATTGAATGAGTCCGGAAAAGCCGTCACGTCGCTCTGAATCGTAGCCTGTGCCGCAAGCGAGATCTGCGGCAGATAGCCTCTTGCCGCATTCTCGAAAGAATATCCAGACATCCGCTCGGTGAGCTCATACTGCTTCACGAGAGGATAGTTCTCCCTCACCATACGGTAGCACTCTTCAAGAGTTATTGCGTGCGCCTGCACCGTGGCGGCCAGAACGAGGGCCGCAGCAGCAATTTTCCTCATATCCTTTCAGTCATTTTCCTTTTCTTCCAATATATTCTGCCCGCCTTCGCTTCCGGCGGCAAGACCTCCGTCCCGACCTTCCGCGCTACGGCGCAAATCTCCGAACGAACGCCCTATCCACTCCGGGATGCGTCGCCTTCTCTGGTCAAGCAGCCTCGCAAAACCATCCTCATCCAGACCGAAAACCGCCTGTATGACCGGTTTGCCCACAAACGGGAAAAGAGTCAGCGAGATGATGTCTATCAGGGCGTTGTCCATGTCGGGGTCGTGGCCGCATCTGTCGGAGAGAAGCCTGCCGAACTGCGAGCCGGACATTTCCTGTCTCTTGCTTTCTATCCTGTCAGCCAAAGACTTCCCCTTGCGCATCTCGTCAAACATAAAGAGAACGAGATCCGGCTCTCCGGCATAAAGGTTCATGAGCCTGTCGACAAGGCGGGTCAGCCCGAGTAATGGATCGGCATCGTCCGCAAGACAGGCTTCCAGCTCCTTGTCAAACTCGGAGAGGGTCTCATTCATTATCATGTTGAAGAGATTTCTCTTTCCCTTGAAATAATAGTTGATGAGAGCGGGATTCACCCCGGCCGCCGAAGCTATGTCCCTCGTGGTGGTCGCAGCAAATCCCTTCTCTCGGAAGACGGTCCGTGCCGCCTCCCGTATCCGCGCCTCAGTGGTCAGCTTCACTTCAGCCGCAACATGTTCGTCCTTATCCATGCTTCTGATGATCTCGGGGCGACATCTCTTTCCGAGACGATGCATTCCGTCCCTGATGCGAGAGAGCCCCATTCCATTTTACAAATATGGGACATCCCCCGATTTTAAACAATATTTTAAACGATTATTTTAAACAAACGTTTAAAAATGGTGTCCACGGCATATCCCTCCATTCTTCCGGCCGTCCGGCTCATCTGCTCCTAACGGACGTCCCGGAGCTTCAGCTGCGTGCCTCTCCGCCGCTTCGTGACCTGAGCAGGGGAAACGGACGTCCGTACGTGAGCATACGCCATATCCACTCGAGCGGTCCGAAATTGAAGAAGCGCATCCAGCACATGCTGAAGATGACCTCGAAGACATAGATTCCCAACGCCACAATTTCAGTGCCGAGAAGGCCCGTTTCCGCTCCGAAACCAAGTCCTATTCCATAAAAAATGAAGATTCCGATGACAGACTGCGCAATATAGTTGCTGAGAGCCATGCGGCCTGGTGCGGCAAGCCATTTCCACAGAGGAAGTTCCCTGAAACGGAGATACGCCAGACACAGCAGAGTCACATATCCGAATCCGGTCGGATAGACGCTCAGGAGATAGAACAGAGAGTGCGCTGCCACTCCGAACGGATGGTGATTCATCGAGCTCCATGCGTAGAGCGCGGAAAGCGGAAGTCCGACTGAGATACAGATGAGAGCAGCCTTCTTCAGCATCGGCCTGCGGCCCTCCAGTCCGGTGTACAGCCGCCCGCGGCCAATCCGGAAACCGATGAGGAAGAGGCCGAAGACCTTGAAATACCTGTTGCCGTCGATGAACTCCTGAATGCGGACCATCGCCCCCTGAACAAGAAACTGGAAGACCTCCCGATAGCTGTCTGCATCGCGAAGCCATACTCCGAAATTCTCCCGGGTTATCCCATATCGGTCGCAGAAATGCCATTGAGCCCTCACGGCCGGAGCGGAGAGTGACACACCGGCAGCCTCTGTCACGGCATCCACGGCCACCGGCAGCGCGAGAAAAAAGGCCGCCGCAATGAGCAGCCCCCTGTCGGAGACCTTGCGGAACAGAGGAAGCAGCATCCCGAGCAGGGCATAGAGCATCAGGATGTCGCCGCTCCAGATGAACATCAGATGCAGAAAGCCTATCAGGGCCAGCAGAGCCATCCTCCTGTAGAATATCCTCATCCCGCTCTGGCCTCTGCGGGCGGCGTTGCCGATGATGATGGAAAAGCCCACGCCGAACAGCAGGGAGAACATCGTGTAGAACTTGCCGTCTACGAAGATGCTCAGCAGCCACCTCAGCACGCGGTCGGCCCCGGCCGTCGGCATAGAGGCAGCCGTCTCCGGGCTCTGGAAGACATAGAGCGAAAATTCAGGATAATTGGCCAGGCAGATGCCCAGTATGGCGACACCTCTGAGCATGTCAAGGATGACGTGACGCTCGGAAGCCTTCACGGGAGCCGCCTTCTGCTCTGCACGAGTATCTGTTCTGTTCTGCATTTGAAATTCATCTGATTGTTACTATCGTCACTCCCGGGAGGCCGTAAGTGTAGGTACATCTGAGGGCAAACACTTCGTCAAGCTCTCTGCGGATCATGTCCCTGAGCACCCCGTCACCCACTCCGTGAATGAAGGTTATGCGCATCCCGCGATGTCTGAGGCTGTCTTTGAGGACGCGGCGGAAAACGCTCATCTGGAACTCGAGCTCATGTCCTCGGGCAACCGAGCCTCCACCAGGAATCGCATCCAGATGCAGATCCACTGTCAGAGTCCCCGTATAGCCCTTTCCGGAGCGGCGTCCGTTCCGCTCTCCTCCTACTGGGCCGCCACGCCTGCCTGCCACATAGCCGCTTCCCGAACCACCATTCTCATCTGCACGATAACCGCTGCCCGAAGCGCCGACTATGCCGAATCCAATGCCGCCTACCGAGCCCGAACGAGCTCCTCCCGGTTTAGAGACGGACTTTTCCGAAAGTGCCGAGCGGACTCCCGCAGCGCTCCGAAGCAGCTGCTCCTGAGCGTCATCCGTCACAGCCAGCTCCTCCGGCAGGACCTCCAGCACCAGCCCGTCCTCAACCTCCACGCTGACTTTCCGACCAATCGCCGTCACCTTCCCCCGCAGCTCATAGTCAGTCAGCAGCACGGTCTGCCCAACGCGCAATCCCTTTCCGCCATCCAGAGCGGCCTCTCCGCCACGACCGGCCTGTGATGCCACCCCAGCTGGCGCAGCCTGTGAGTGCGCCCCGCCACGACCGGCCTGAGCAGATGTCCCTGCGCCGCCCATGACGGATGTGGAGACGGAAAGCCTCTCCGCCTCCTTTTCGGCCGCAGAAACCGCCTTTCCGAGCTCCTTCAGATCAGTCAATTTTCTCTCTTTGCGCATACGGGGCGCAAATTTATCAATAAATCCGTTATGCGGCCGCTCAAGTTCCGCGGAATTGCTTAAATTTGAAGAATCCTTGTCGCCAGTCCACAGGCGGCTGCATTACAGATGTCTGACGCATTGATTCTGATTATAGCCGGATTCGTGTCCGGCCTGCTTTCCGGAACAGTTGGGTTCGGAGGAGGCATGATACTCCTTCCGGCAATGACCTCATGCTTCGGCATCGAGGCCGCAGTGCCCATGTCCACAGTCTCGCAGCTCCTCAGCAACATATTCAGGACGACGGCCGGATTCAGACAGGTCAGATGGAAGAAGGCGGGGATGTTTCTGATTCTCGCCCTCCCGCTCACGATAGCAGGGGCATACGGATTCGTCATAGTTCCGAAAGAAATAATGACACGGCTTCTCAGCGTGCTGCTCATATTGTTCGCCCTTCTCGAGATGAGCGAGAAGTTCAGGCTTCCGAAATCAAGATGGACAATGCTGGCCGGAGGAGGCGTCGCCGGAGCCATAAACGGTCTCCTATCCCTGTCAGGCCCGGTCAGCAGCGCGGTATTCCTCACTCTGGGACTGTCCCCTATCGCCTACATAGCGACAGAAGCCGCGGCCGCGACGGTCATGCACATAGTGCAGCTCGCGGCCTATGGAGAGTTCGGTCTGATGTCGTGGCGCATCGTGGCGGAAGGCGTCTGGGCTGGCGCGGCCATGATGCTCGGCAACTGGATAGCGATGAAGCGAATCAAGACCATCAAGCGGAAAATCTACCGCCGCACAGTTGCCGTTGTAATGATCGCCTGCTCGATATGGCTCTTCTTCTCTGTTTGACAATCCGTTTCAGCATGAAGCCCCGCATGAATGACACGGGGCAAATGTCCGAAACGTTTGCTCATTTGTCGTCCAGCAGCCTGAACGTCAGCTGCAGCGAGAAAAACAGGGATGCGTGAACCTTGACCCCGGTGTCAAAACGGCCGAACACAGGCAGGAAAAAAGTGGCATTGTAGGCCTCTATCATATCGCTCGACACTCCCCTGGTGCGTCCCACATATATCGGAACGCCTATCTCGCCGCTGAAGCCTACCAGCCGCCGGGGTATCGGACGGCCGAAGCGCAGCCCCAGATACGCTCCGCACCACGGCCTGTACAAAACACTCGAAATGGTCCCGTCTGGATCGAGAGCGAATCTTCCGGTCTCATTTATGACCTCTATACTGCTGATGTCCTGTCCGGAAATGCCGAAGTCGGCGAAGATATCCGTATCATAAGCCTCCTGATAGCGGAAAAGAGTCCTGTTCTGAAAAAATATGCCTCCCGTAAGCCAGAACATTCCGGCACCCGACTTTATCGGATCCCAATCCACAAGAAGACGGAGCATGTGCGAATCAAGCCTGACCGACAAGTCTTCAGGAGCCATTTCAAACGACCTGTTTCCCGGCAGATTCACGACGCTCATATCGTATTCGCTTTTAGGATAGATTCCCACAAAGCTGTAGTCCGCACGCAACATTACCGACCTGTGTATCGGAGTGGTGACCGACAGGTCTATGCCCATACCCGAAATGCCGACGCCTACCGCCCAGTTGCCAAACGGACTTCTGACCGGGAACGGCTCGGCGGGACGCTTTCTCGCGTCGGCAGTAAATGCAGTCAGGGCCAGCGACAGGAGCACAGTCATCGCAACCGCCGCCCGGCCCAGGAATAACGAGCAGACATTTCCCCGACTCAATCGGGAATTTTCCCCGTGGAAGAAGGAACGGGCATTTTTCATAAGCAGGTCCTTTATGTCTTTATAATCTTACCCTTATAAAAGAAATATGTTGAAATACCCTTTGTCGGCATGACACTCGCATTCCGTCATGGCTTCTCCGCTCCCGTCCGGAAGCATGAGAGTAAAATCGCATGAGAATGTACCCGTGATGTAGCGGTCGCTCAGAAGCGAAACCTTCATGGAGGCATTCTCCGCCCTGGCCCGACGCAGTTCTCCGCCGTCTTCCGAGACATATTCCAGCACGATGTCCACCTCCGTCCCGGGCTGTGACATGTCATAGACTCTGCCGGCCTCCAGGTCTGACTCCGAAGCGAGAGTTATGGTCATGGAGATGAAGTCCGAAGCCGATGCTTCTTCTTCCGCCACGGAAAGCAGCGGAACGTCGCAGCTAAGGCTCTTGCCGTCAAACTCGACCGAAGTCGCTCCAGTGGAATAGAGAAGCAGCCCTTCAGGAAATGAGGAGAGCCCGAAAAGAGTGAAATCGACGTCGTTCCCTTCTTCAAGAGACCTTTCCTGCTCGCACTGAGAAAACATGGAACAGAAAACGAGACACGACATGAGAACGCCTGCGAGATGTTTCAGACCTGAAGAAATTTTGTGCGATTTCATTTTTCCGATTAATTTCAGATTCACTCTCCAAAGATAATCTTTTTCCCGCCACTCGGAACAATGTCCTTAAATTTTTACAGGCGGGACAGCTCTGCATCAAACCTGCGGCATTTCCAGTACCTGGTCTCAATCAACAGAGACATTCTTTTCAATAAGGTCAATGCTTAAAGACCGGGTATTCTCCAATGACGGCAAGTCATGTCCGTAACGGGAAAACAATCTTTTGACAGAAGCCAGCTGAGTTCTTAGGATACTCAGCGTATTGACTCTGTCGACCTGACGAACATTATTGGCTGCCTTAAGTGTTGAAAACAATACCTTGCCGACGGTACTTTTTCCCGAATCGTTTTCTCCGGTTATCACAGTCAGTCCGCCAAGTTCAATATCAGCATCTGCAACTTTAAGTATATTATGCAATTTCAGTTTCATCTCACGCTACAGGGAATAAGTCTTAATCATTCAGCGCTTCATAAAGGTACATATTTTCCGAAATAAAATGTATTTTTGCAGGCCATTTAAGTGAGACGCAATGGAAAGCAAAATCATACCGGTCCTGCTTCTGACCGGCTATCTCGGAAGCGGAAAGACGACTCTCGTCAACAACATTCTCTCAAACAGGAAAGGAATCAAGTTTGCGGTGATCGTCAATGACATAGGCGAAGTGAACATCGACGCCGACCTCATACAGAAAGGCGGAATCGTGGGCAGCAGGGACGACAGCCTCGTGGCCCTGCAGAACGGCTGCATCTGCTGCACTCTGAAGGCGGACCTCGTGGAGCAGGTGTACGAGCTGATGAGGATGCAGCGCTTCGACTACATCGTGATCGAGGCAAGCGGCATCTGCGAGCCGGAGCCTATCGCGCAGACCATCTGCACCATCCCCACTCTCGGAGAGGCCTACCGGAAATACGGCATCTGCCGCCTCGACTGCATCGTGACTGTGGTGGACGCACTCAGGATGGAAAGCGAATTTGCCTGCGGAGACGACCTCTCGCGCAAAGACATCGGGGAGGAGGACATCGAGAACCTTATAATCCAGCAGATAGAATTCTGCAACATCATCCTGCTCAACAAGGCGTCCGAGGTGAAGCCGGAAGAGCTCGCACGCATCAGGCAGATCATCCGCACCCTCCAGCCGAAGGCGGAGATCATCGAATGCGACTATACTCAGGTCGATCTGGACAAGCTCATCAACACCGGACTCTTCGACTTCGACAGAGTGGCCACATCAGCAGGCTGGATTCAGGGCATCGAGCGTCAGGCCACGGCCGAGGAGGAGATAGAGGCGAGAAACTACGGAATGGGATGCCAGTACATCCACGGGGATGAGGAAGATGACGACCACGACGAGGACGGACACAGCCACGATGGCCACGGGCATCATCACCACCATCACCACCACGAGGGAGGAGAAGTGGAGGAATATGGCATCGGCACCTTCGTCTATTACAGGCGTCAGCCGTTCGACCTCAACAAATTCGACCATTTCGTGGCAAGGAAATGGCCAAAGAGCGTCATCCGCGCCAAAGGAATCTGCTACTTCAGCGACAACACCGACATGTCATATCTCTTCGAGCAGGCCGGAAAGCAGAAGATTCTCCGCGAGGCAGGACAATGGTACGCCACCGCCCCGGAAGAAGACAGGCTCGAGCTGATGCGGCAGGATCCCGACTTCTTCAAGGACTGGGACGAAAAATACGGCGACAGGATGCTGAAGATAGTGTTCATCGGCCAGAATATGAACAAGGAGCAGATCATCAGCGATCTGGACCTGTGCCTCGACTGATCAGGATGTTTCTATAATATCTCTATAGTGTACTTCGCCCGGAATGTCTGTCCCTGAGCGAGGCGCGTCACCCGGTCGCGACCGCTGAACTCGCCTTCATATCCCGCCCTGTCGCAGCGTCCGTACCACGGCTCAATGCACACGAACGGAGCGTTCTTCGCCACCGGCGACCACAGGCCGAGAACTGGAGCGTCGAACGCAAGGCTCAGATGCGGGCGGCCGGACTTCGTCAGAAGAGTGACTTTGCGCAGACCCGAGTCTTCAAAGATGAGGGCGTCCCTGTCAAAGGTGTGGACATCGAGAGGAAGAATCACTCCCCTGCCGGACAGAAGCCTGAGATTCGCTGCAGTTTCAGCCGGAAGAGCGTCAATATCAGCGTCCGAAAGGCCGCAGAGAGGATATTTCCGAGAGGTGTCGGCACAGCCCTTCTCACTTATGAGGATGTATTCGAGCGCCGGCAGACGGCTTCCGTCCACGCCTTCCAGCAGGAAAAATCCTCTGTCCGCAGCGGAAGGGTCGAAGTCCGGATAGAAGAACGCAGGGTGTGCCCCGATCTGGAACGGCATTTCGGTCTCTCCGGGATTCGTCACCGTCCAGTGGACCTCGACACGGTTGTCTACAAGCCTGTAGCCGATCTCCAGAACGAAATGGAACGGATAGCGGGAAAGCGTGTCCTCATCGGACTCAAGCCTGTACCATGCCTCGATGTCCGAGACGGAAACCGGAGTGAAATCCATGTCTCTGGCGAATCCATGCTGCGACATTTCATATTCCCGTCCGTCAAAACGGCATTTCCCGTTCCACAGGCTCCCGACTATCGGGAAAAGCACAGGCGAATGCCTCTTCCAGAAAACAGGGTCTGCCTGCCAAAGATATTCAACACCGTTTCTGCCTATGCCACACAGCTCCGCGCCGTGCCTGCTGATGCCTACAGTCAGCTTACCGTTAGAAAGTATATCCATCATTGCCAATCATTTTGTTTCCTTATAAAACCACCTGCCTCAGAGTCCGAACGCCTCTGGATAGCGTACCATACCGTCTACTCCGGACAGCCCACCGAGAACAGGCTCAACTGCAAGACAGCATTCATCCGGAGCATCAAAGGTATGGTCGCTCTCACTGACGTCGGCAAAAGCAGCCTTTACGAGTTCGAATACACGACTGCGGTCCTCAGGCCGCTCTGTTCTGATGATGATGTCCATAAGCATGGCAAGTCTGTCACAATATCCATAATGCCGCGTAAAAATAATGAAATTTTCCTTTGGTCACACAGAAGCGATTATCTTTGCGGCAGATCAGGATAACATGAAAATGACACGCATCGTGACACGCCGCTTCAGCTTCCCGTGCGGAGATCTCGTGCTCGGGGCAGCAGGTGACCGGCTCTGCCTCTGCGACTGGGCGGAAGGACGGAACAGGGATGCCATCAGAAGGAGACTCGAAAGAGAGCTCGGGGCCTTCTCCGATGACATGGGAACGGACGCGGACTCTGCCGAAGAATCCGTCATCAATGCCGCCGCAGAGCAGCTGAACGAATATTTCGGGGGTCTGCGAAAGTCCTTTGACATTCCCCTGCTGACAGTCGGAACGGACTTTCAGAAAAAAGTATGGAGGCTGTTGACCTCCATACCATACGGTTCCACCATATCATACGCCGGGCTTTCGGAAATGCTCGGATGCCCGGGCACCGTCCGCGCTGTCGCCAATGCCAACGGGGCCAACGCAATCTCGATTTTCATCCCCTGCCACAGAGTCATCGGAAGCGACGGTTCTCTCACAGGCTATGCCGGAGGCCTCGACGCCAAGCGATTCCTGCTGGATCTCGAAGCCGGAGAAAAGGACCTGCTTCGGCTTCAATACTGAGACGCCTTCATGATATAACACAATCCGACAGTGCGTCAGTGACAGCGCCGCCGGGTGAACCGGACACAAAGGGCCGGATATAACGATGTCTGGGCTGTTCCGTCAATTTTCCGCAAAGCGGGAATAGTCCGTCTGGTTTCTGACGCCCTCAATGTCGACGGACTCCCTCCTGCCATACAGGAGCTTCTGGAGCTCGCTCCATTCAAGCCTGTATGACGGACGGAAGTCTTCAGAAGCCACATAGCGCAGCACAGATGCCCTGAACGCCGCTCCCTCCGGAGTGTCTGCAATGGCGTCAAGGTCGGTCATGCAGACCATCAGCCGTCCGTTTCCAACGGCAAATTCCGCCAGAATGCCGAGCCTGTGACATCTCTCCGGATTGTCAATCATCTGAAGAACAGGAAAATACCCGTCAAGTTCGTCAAGAATGAGAGGTCTTGAATTGCGCGTCACGCTCCACCACTGCCAGTCGCTTCTCCCGTCATTCGGGAACAGCGCGAACGCCGGATGTCCGGGATCGCATATCACTGAGAAAGTTCCAGGCGAGATCTCTTTCCCTGCATTCTCGGATATGGTCTTGAACATGGACCAGTTCCAGAAGTCGGGGATGAACATTCCTCCCAATGTAGAACCCTCAACCTCAGAATGTTCCGGAATCAGAAGCACTGTCCTCCCCTCCGAAAGCAGCGACTTCAGCGAATCGTCGGCCGCAGTGACGACTGCGACATCCGCCTCCAGCCCCGAAGGCGCTTCAGCAGAGTCGACCGGCTCAGAGGCGGAAGTCCCGACAGAGGCCGAAAACTCATCTAAGGCTACCGACTCGGCAGGCTTCCCGGAAGCGGCAAGGGTCTCAGCTGTCGGATAGGCCCAGAACCTGTAGCTGTTTGAACAGTCTCCCGACTCCAGACGCAGCAGGAGACTCAAGGCGGCGTCTTGCGGCAGCCCGGCAGTCACCTTCTCAAGCGGGACGGATATGTGTCCGACAGTCATAACATCTCCCTGCGGCACCTGTGCGCGTACCTCTCCGGACACAAGGTCCCGCCCTCCGAACGCAGCACCACGGCATCCGTCACCGAGTACAGCAGCTGAACATCCGGCCTGGGGCAGAGCGGAAAGACTCCACCTCAGCGGCGCAGTCCAGTCATGCTCGCAATAATTGGAGATAAGCAGAGCGACTTCCAATGTGTCCCGTCTGGTGAGGCAGTGCGACTCAAATTCAGCGAGAGCCACGACAGGGGCACAGAATTCCCGGAACCGCTTCGGAGTCACCGCCCCCTCGCTCTCCATGAAGGCGTCCAACACCCCGACAAGAGCAGTCCCCTGCCCGGGATAATCCTGAAGATCAAGCATCTGAAAACCGCCGAATCCTGGTGTCCGCAGAGCGTATTCGAGATCGGCCTTGAAGCACTCGACGGCAAACTCGCCCGAAGCACGGCTGAAGACACCGTCATAGCCCTCCATGCCGGCATCCGCAAGTCTGCGGCGGAACACCTCGAGATTGTACGGATAGAGTACACCGGTATACCGCTCTATCTGAGAGAAGTCCGGATAGCTCTGAAACTGACAGTTCTCATGACTTATGACCGGCACCGGACTCGCCGAGACGGCCGCGGAATAGTCCGCCTCAGTACCAGGCCTGACCGAATTGAGAATGCCGCCTCCGTCTGCATCAGCAAAGGCGAAAGTTGTCCTCACATGCGAAGAAAATCCTTCTCCCCAGCCGACCCGGCAGGCGACGAAGAAATCCTCTCCCGGCTGCGCCCCGTTCCATCCGAGGAAGTTGTTGGAGCCGAAGCAGTAGAGAGGCCGAGGGTCCGCCTCTCGCAATGTCTCAACCCATTCCCGCATCAGGGTCACATCTCCGTACAGTTCATTTCCGAGCGACATCATGACGAAAGACGGGTGATTGCCGTATTCCTCCAATATCAGTTTCGCCTCCCGCAGCAGAAAATCGTTCAGAGCCACATTGTTCCGCGAGACTTCGCCCCAGAGGGGAAGCTCCACCTGAAGATACATGCCCTCCAGATCAGCCGCCTCAAACGCAGCCTCGGGAGGAGTCCAGGAGTGGAAGCGGTAATGATTGATGCCGTATTGACGCGCAGTCGCGAAAACCTGCCTCCACTCGTCCACCGAAGCGGGAGGATAGCCGGTCAGAGGAAACACGCAGGCATCGTGCTTACCGCGCAGAAAAGTCTTGAACCCGTTGATTGTAAATGAAGTGCCGGAGATGGAGAAATCCCTCATCCCGGCTCGCTCCGTCACGGAATCCGAATGGCCGTCAGCCTCAACTGACACATCAAAGCGATAGAGATGCGGATGAAATTCGCTCCAGAGCAGAGGACTTTCGCCCATGTCCACCGTGACGGACACGACATTGAGTCCTTTCACGAGATCCCGCCTCACCAGAGCCTTCAGGCATAACCTGTCTTCAGCAGCATCTGTAACGGCAGAACCTTCCGACGGACGCACCGCAGCGACGCCTTCGGCAGGCTCAGGCGTGGCTGTCACACTGATGACGGCGTCAGGGATGTCCTGATGCGACACAATGCGCATCTCAACCTCGGCAGTCCCGTCCGCCACAGACGGGCTGATCTTCACCGATGAGATGAACACCGAATCTGCAGACTCGATGAACATTTTTCCGATGACTCCGTTCCAGTTGGTCTGGGTGGCATCGCTCCATGCGTGCGAGCTGTGTATTCCGGAAGGCACCGCCGACGGAGAATTGTCGACCGCCAATGAGATCACATGGCTGCCGGGACTGATAGCCGGAAGTTCGTACACCTGCGGAGAAAGTATGCTCCCGAGTGTGCCGACGCTGTCTTCATCCACATAAAGAGTCGAAGGTTTCGTCCTCTCAAGGACGAGCCTCAGCCTCCTGTGCGCGAAAGAGCGGGGAATCCGCACCTTGCGCGAATACACTGCCCTGCCCTCGAAAGGGTAGAGACGCGTAAGTCCTGAAGTGTTCAGGGTGTCGGGATTTCTCGCCCCGAGGCGGTTTTCATCCGCCGACCCCGGAAGAATCACCCGCCTGCCGTCCACGGCACCATCGGAAGCATTCACAGCATAGCCGACAGCCTTCTCGGTATCAGAGGGAACGGCACAGGCCGTCCATTCGCCGTCAATGAAAAGGCTGTCCCTGACGCCCGCACCGCATAGGGCACAGTTCGCAAGGACAGCCACAGACAATATGATGAATCGTCTCATCGTCATTCCGCAATGAGATGGAGAACGCGGCTTGACCAGTCGTTCTGCCTGTGA
The DNA here is from genome assembly GCA_944326355.1 of uncultured Bacteroidales bacterium. Classification (GTDB taxonomy): domain Bacteria; phylum Bacteroidota; class Bacteroidia; order Bacteroidales; family UBA932; genus Cryptobacteroides. Next base: position 21,702 of record CALVDO010000017.1, read on the forward strand.
TAGTCGACCGTATGCGTATACGGAATCTCCAGTCCTGTGGACATCAGATATTTCCCCGAGAAGGACATTCCTTCGAAAGGAAGAGGCTCATTGTCTATCCTCACAAGCTCTCTGACCGTGTACATCCTGTCCGGATCGAGCCCGGCCATCTTCACCCTCGGCAGATGCTCGTCACGGAAATGCTCGAGCTTCCACCAGTAGAATACGGCTTCCGACTTGTCTTTCGAGCAATACATCATCGAGGCGATATTGAAGCCGTCATAAGGCGAGACAAGACGGTAGATGTCTCCGAACTGCACCACATGTCTGACGCCCTTGTAGTCGGCTATGGCTCTGCGGCAGAGCTCCTTCTCCTCGTCAGTCATGTTCTTCGGCTGGATCTCCATGCCGAAGCGGCCGCTCATCGCCACATCTATCCTGTATTTCATAGGTATAGTCCTGAACGTCTGATGATTCGGAGCTGCGCTTACATGAGAGCCCATCGCTATCGCAGGGAAGAAATAGGATGTTCCCCACTGCATGTATATCCTCTGCAGCGCATCGGTGTTGTCGCTCACCCAGAACTCGTCGAACCACGGAAGGATGCCGTAGTTGGCTCTTCCTCCGCCGCTTGCGCACGCCTGAATCGTCAGGTCGGGATATTTCGCCCTGATCCGCTCGCAGACAGAGGCGAGACCCCGGTGATATTCGATGTACAGATGGCTCTGCTTCCCGGCGTCGAGATACTGCGAGCCGTGATTCATTATCGACATGTTGGCGTCCCACTTTATGTATTCTATGCCCGGATGAGCCGTCATGAGCCTGTCCACCATGTCCACGATGAAGTCCTGGACTTCCGGATTGCCGAGATCGAGGACAAGCTGAGTGCCGCCGCGTCCGGTGACAGGCTCTCTCCCCTCCGGCCTGATGACCCAGTCAGGATGCTTCTCATAGAGTTCGCTCACCGTGTTGGTCATCTCCGGCTCTATCCAGATGCCGAAGCCGACGCCATGCTTCTGAGCGTCCTCAAGAAGTCCGTCTATGCCGTGAGGCAGCTTGCGGGTGTCGACCGTCCAGTCGCCGAGGGCGGAATTGTCCCTGTTGCGCTGATATTTGTCTCCGAACCAGCCGTCATCCATGACGAAAAGTTCACCTCCCATAGAGGCGAGGTCTCCCATCATGGCGTCCATTCCCTCTTCAGTTATGTCGAAATACACGCCTTCCCAGCTGTTGAGCAGGATCTTGCGCTCTCTGTCGCCATGAGCGAGACGATGGCTTCTGGCCCAGTCGTGGAAGTTGCGGCTCACTCCGCTCAGACCTTCGCGGCTGAAAGTCAGCGCAAGAACCGGAGTCACGAATCTCTCTTTAGGGGCAAGGCTGTACTCAGAAGCATCCGGACAGATTCCCGCGAAGAAAGTGTGGAAATCGGAGTCGCCCGTTACGAATCTGAGCTCATAATTGCCTCCATAGCACAAGGCTGCGCCGATCACGTCGCCGACATTCTCTTCCGGCCTGCCGTCGAGGGATATCATGACCTCGGCGTGAGAGGTATGCGAATTGCGCACGCCGTCAGTGTTTCTGATGAGCTTCACACCCGGAGTGAGAGGTTCGCAGGCCACCCTGCCCTCATTCGCCCACGAGCCGTAAAGATGCGACAGCCACACGTCCCCTTTCCTGACCGGAAGACTTGCGGATGCGAACCGCTCCAGGACGACAGGCTTTTTTTCCATATTGACGATCTCCGTCCAGGTCTCCACCATCTGAGAATCGTCCCACACCCGGTAGCATACGTCAACAGCAAAGGGATAGACCCTGTCCTTCAGTCTGATTCTCGTCACAGTGGCTCCTCCGTCAGTCTCGACAGCCACATCTTCCACGGCCATGTCAAGAGTCATGTTGCCGTCAGGCTGCACAGCCGCAAGAGCGGCCTCGGCCGGAGTGTTCATTCCATAGGCAGGATAAGCCGGACAGGACTGCATTCCGGACTTCAAAAGGGTTGTGAGATCTCTGTCTCCGAGCCGTTCGCCGAAATACAGGATCTTGAGTTCAGAGCCCTTGCGGGCATCCAGGACAAGAGACATGGTCTGCGTGGACACATGCACCAGATCTTCTTCTCGTCCCGAGTCTTCGGCAAGGCTTTCTCTCACGATGTCGCCCCACTCTTTGATCACGTCGTCTTTCCACGGACCTTCAGACGAGGCGGACGGGAGCAGCATGGAGCAGGTCTCATTCTTGTCGGAGACAGACCACATCACGCGGCTCAATCCGTTGGCATTCATCCAGTCCCACCACTTCCGCCATTCTGCGGCGTCAATCGGGCCGTCTCCGTCGGCATTCATTCCGGCGCATTCGGAGACGAAGAGCGGCAGCCCCCGGGAAATGGCGTAGTCGCCCCTTACGCGAAGTTCCGCCCCATGAGTGCCGGCATAGAAATGAAGGGTGTACATGACATTGTCAATGCCGGTCAGAGGGTCGTCGGCGGCGATGTGCACATCCTGATCCCAATGTGGAGTGCCGACCAGCACAAGAGCCCTCGGCTCGATTGAGCGAATGACCGCTATCACTTCCTCTGAATATGCCTTCAGAGCGCTCCATGTATCGTCGACAGGCTCATTGAAAATCTCGTAGATGACGTTGGGGACTCCCTTATAGCGGCGGGCCACTTCTCCGAAAAAGCTTTTGGCCTCGTCGAGGCGCAGTTTGTGGGCATGCCAGTCCACTATCACATAGATGCCTTCGGATACGGCGGCGTCAACAACATTGTAAAGACATTGCAAAGCGGTCTCCGGATCGGAGGCGTAGTTGCCCTCAAGCTCGGCTCCTATCGCCGCGCGAACCACGTCGCAGCCCCAGTCGTCGGCCAGTGTGGAGACTACGCCGGCATTGTAGAAGCGTGGCCACAGATTGTGCCAGCCTATGCTTGCGCCGGTCAGGACAACGGGATTGCCTGCCTCATTGACCAGGCGCTGTCCGCTGACAGAGAGCCAGCCGTTTCTGCCAACCGGAGTCGACGCGGCAGGCGCAGCGGCCGCCCGGACAGAGGATGCCGCAGCGGCAGGAACGGCTGCTGATGAAACGGCATCCGCCGCCTTAGCGGCAGGAGCCTCCGCCATGTAGAGAGCGGAAGGGACGAAGGCGGCAGTCTCCGTCAGGGAAGACGGCACAGAGGCGGCCGCAGAAGACGGCAGGACGGCGGCGGCCACGAGGGCCACCGCGATGAAAAGATGTCTTGTATTCATTGCTCTAATCATTTTTTCGTTCTTCAGAGGATCTTCTTCTTTCGGCAAGCGCAGCGGAAATCTCCGCCATCTTCGAAGACGTGAGCGGATAGAAGGCCACCACGAGGGCGGCGAGCAAAGCTCCGGCGGCAGGAATCCAGCTCATCATGGCCTTGAGCCCCCCTATTGCGGAGGAGGTCTGGACGGCCGCTTCGGAAGTGTCATATCCGAAGCCCGCGAGAGCCCACAGTATCAGCGCGCTGCCGAATGCTCCGCCGAACTTCTGAGCCATTGAGGACGACGAGAAGATGAGGCCGGTGGAGGCTGTCCCGTTTCTGTATTCGGAGTAGTCCGCGATGTCGGCGAACATGCTCCATAGCAGAGGCAGGGTCACTCCTGTGGCGACGCTTATCAGAATCTGGAGACCGAGCAGCGTCCACATTCCTGCCGCTGTGGCAGGCATGAACAGGATGAACAGGCTGAGCACGGCCGCCGCGAGCAGAGACATCATGTAGGAGGTCTTCTTTCCGAACCTGTCTGAAAGCGGAACGGCAAGGGCCACTCCGAGCATGTTGGCCACTTCTCCGACGGCGAGATAGATGCCGCAGGTGAAGATAGCCCCGTCTCCGAGGACATCCTTAAAATAGTAGGCGGCAGCACCGCCCCTGATCGAATTGAAGAGCAGGATGCCTATTGCCGCTCCAAGCAGAATCCACCACGGGCCGTTGGAGACGAGCGACCTGAAATCCCTTAGAATGGACGAGTCTCCAGAAACCGGGGCATTTATCCTCACCCTTTCACGCGTCATGGCAAAGCAGAGCACGAACAGCACCGCGCAGATGACTCCCACTACAGCCATCGAATACTGCCAGGACACGGAGGCGGAGACGCCTGTACCCATTTCCCGAAAGAACTTCTGGAGAGGTTCGAAAATCGCCAGGGCTATGAAGCTTCCCCCGTATGCAAAGAACATCCTGTATGACGAGAATACGGTCTTCTCACGCGAGTCGGGCGTAAGCACTCCGAGCATCGCGCCATAAGGCACGTTGATGGCCGTATATGCCGTCATCATCAGGATATAGGTAACATACGCATAAGCGAGCTTGAAGCCGTATCCGGCGTCAGGTGTGGAAAAGGTCAGCACTCCGCATATCGCGAACGGAAGCGCACACCAGAGGAGATACGGTCTGTATTTGCCCCATCGCGTCTGAGTCCTGTCGGCTATCATGCCCATCACCGGGTCGGATACGGCGTCATAAAGCTTGGTTATCAGCAGAAGCGTTCCGGCATGGGCAAGCGACAGCCCGAACACGTTGGAATAGAAGAAGGGAAGGTAGTAGGAAAATATCTTCCAGAACATCGATGAGGCCATGTCGCCGAAACCATAGCCCACCTTCTCAGCAAAAGTCGCCTTAGTGTTGTCTTTCACGTGGTTTTTCATGAGCATCGTTCCGCCCCGCCGGTGAAGCCATCGGCGGGGCGGAGTCTTTATCTGTTGTTCATATTCTTATCAATCAACCTGTTGAGCCTCTTCACCGAATCCGATGTCGTATAGCCGTCAGGCTCAGTGTTGAAACAGTAGTCAAGCAGCCTGTCCACGGACGATACGGCCACGTGCATCCTCGTGTCGCACGACGCATAGTAGATGTACACGGTCCCATCCTCATCTGCTATCCAGCCGTTGGAGAACAGCACGTTCATCACGTCTCCTATGTACTCGTCTCCCTCCGGCACGAGGAAAAATCCTCCCGGCTCGGCAATCACCTTAGAAGGGTCTTCGAGAGATGTCACATAGAGATAGAGCACATAACGAAGTCCCGAAGCGCAGCCGCGCACCCCGTGAGCCAGATGCAGCCAGCCTCTCGGGGTCTTGATCGGGGCAGGCCCCTCTCCATTCTTCTGCTCCTTGATGGTGTGGTAGTGTCTGGCGTTGATTATCTTCTCATCCCTTATCTGCACATGAGTCATGTCATCGACCAGAGCCCAGCCGATTCCTCCTCCGCGTCCGGCGTCTATGAATCCGTCCTGAGGCCGAGTGTACAGGGCATACTTGCCGTCGACAAACTCCGGATGCAGCACGACATTCCTCTGCTGGGAGGCCGACTCCATGTCAGGAAGGCGCTCCCATGTCACCAGATCCCTCGTTCTCGCGACACCTGCGGATGCCACGGCCGAGGAGAGGTCTCCGGGAGCCGCAGAGGGATCCTTGCGCTCCACGCAGAATATGCCGTATATCCAGCCGTCCTCGTGGGCGGTGAGCCTCATGTCATAGATGTTGGTGGCAGGCGTTCCATAGTCGGGCATCGAGACCGGACGGTCCCAGAAACGGAAATTGTCCACTCCGTTCGGGCTCTCAGCCACGGCGAAAAATGATTTGCGGTCAGCCCCCTCGACTCTCACCACGAGGATGTATCTGCCGTTCCACTTGATGGCTCCGGAGTTGAAGGCGGCGTGAATGCCGAATCTCTCCATCAGATACGGATTCGTGTTCCTGTCAAGGTCGTATCTCCAGAAGAGCGGGGCATGGTCGCCGGTTATTATCGGATATCTGTATCGGCAGTAAATGCCGTTGCCTTCCATCGGCTCATTCTTTCTTGTTATAAGGGCTTCATGTCTTTCCTTCAGCCACTCGAGTCTTTCTTCAAAATTCATTTCGGATGTATTTAACATTCATTTGTTTCTGTCTTGCTCATTCAGCCAGCCTGATCCTGCCGGATGCGGCGAAATTCAGAAAATCCTCTTCAGAGAGAGCGCCTTTCCACGGGCCGTAGAAATGTTCAGGCATGTCACAGGCGTTGCGCCATACGAGGAGATATGCCAGAGGCCAGTCCCTGACCGCAGGATAGAGCACCTCCGTCCACCATTTCGCATAAGGTATGCCTTCGAATCCGGTCTCAGTCAGTGCTATGATCTTGCCATGCTCCTTTCCGAGGACGGTCATCCACCCGAGAGTCTCGTTCAGCTGGGAGGCATAGACCTGATTGGATGCCGGGGCCTCACCATACTGATAGCAGTCGAGGCCGAGAATGTCGACCATGGCGTCGCCCGGATAGCGCTCCATATAGCCGTCGGCGTCAGTACCCGCCCCCGGAGAATATGCCCAGACAAGATTGTCAAGACCGCGGACGACAGTCATGTAGGAATAGGTCATCTCCCAGAGCGCGAGATATTCCTCCACGGAACAAAGGTCTCTCCCCCACCAGAACCAGCTGCCCGTGTGCTCATGCCACGGACGGAAGATGACAGGCACGGATCTGCCTTCGGAATCCTTCAGCGACTCCAGAAAATCCGCGCAGCGGGACAGCCACTCCATGAACATCTCATGCTTCTCTCCCCCTTCGAGGACCGAGGACACGACGGCAGAAGAGGACACGTCCCACGAGTCTCCTCCCGTAAGAGGGTTGCGCACATGCCATGAAAAGGTTACGATTCCTCCCCTCTCATGATGCAGCACGGCTGCCTCCCTCATCATCCGGAAACTGTTGCCGTCGAGATTGCTGTCTTCCCCGAGCTCAATGCCGCCCAGGTCGAGGCCGAGGACGGCCGGGTGGCTGCCGCAGACGTCCTTCACGTCGGAACGGTCAAGCTGTTCGCCTGGCATGGCACGCCAGTCATGCCCGTACATCAGGGCGTCCTGATGGCCGAAAAGAATATGGCCGTCCGACACCGCCGTCTCAAGCCTCGTCTTAAGCTCCTCTGCAGGAGAAGGCGTCCGGACTTCGCATGACTGGAAAACTGCCGCAGTCAGAATTAGTGCGGACATAAGTCTGGGTTTCATATCGTTCTTCTTTTCATTTCACATAAATGCCCGTCTTGAGCAGATCCCTGTCATCGGATGACGGGCCGGCCATCAGGATGAACTCGCCGGGCTCCACCACCGGCTTCAGATCCTTGTCCAGAAATCTGAGCTTGTCCGGAGTGACGGTGAACTCCACGGTCTTCGTCTCTCCCGGCTCAAGGGAAATCCTCGCAAAGTCCTTCAGCTCCTTCACAGGCCGGGTCACCTGCGAGAACCTGTCGCGGATATACAGCTGCACAATCTCTTCTCCGGCCATGTCCCCGACATTCTTCACGTCCACCGACACCTTCACCGACCCGTCGGCAGGAATCTCGGTCCTGTCGGTACGCAGATCGGAATATTCGTACCTTGTGTAGGAAAGTCCGAAGCCGAAAGGATAGAGCGGAGTGCTCGGAGTTACAGCGTAAGGATGGAAATACTGCGAAGGCTTGTGGTTGTAGACCATCTGTATCTGCCCTGCGGACCGCGGGATGGTGACCGCGAGCTTGGCGGAAGGGTTCACCTTGCCATAGAGAATCTCGGCTATGGCCTGCCCTCCGTACATTCCCGGCTCCCACGCGTTCAGGATGGCAGGAAGATGCTCCGCCGCCCATTCAGTGCCGAGAGGGCGTCCGGAGATGAGGATGAGCAGAGTAGGCTTGCCTGAGGCCGCCACTTTGCGTATCAGGTCGTTCTGCAGCCCGACGAGGTCGATGTCCGAGCGGTCGGTGTCCTCTCCGGAAGTCCTCTCGGTCCATCTGCCCCGGTACATGTATTCTCCTGCCACAACGATGTTGAGATCGCAGCTGCGGGCCGCTTCAGCCGCCCGGCTGACTGCAGAGGCCGACATATTGCGCGGATCCCAGCCCTGGTCGACAAACACGAAGTCAGTCTCCGGAGACACCTGTCTCAGGCCCTCGAGAACCGTGGTCACATTTTCAGGCTTCTGATCGGCGCTCCAGTCCCCGAGGATGTTGTGGTCGTCGGCATTTATGCCTGTCACAAGCACTCTGCGGTATTTCTGCGGATTCAGCGGAAGGAGACCGTCGTTCTTGAGCAGAACTATCGACTTGCGTGCCGCCTCCAGAGCCGTCTGCCTGTGTTCTTCACACAGTCTGACATCCATAGTGGTCTCTTCGTCCGCATACGGCTGCTCAAAGAGACCGAGGCGGAACTTCATCTCGAGAATCCTGCGCACGGACATGTCGATGCGGCTTTCCGGTATGCGACCCTCACGCACGAGCTCACACACGTACTCATTCCAGTACACCCCGTGCATGTGCATATCCATTCCCGCCATTATGCTCTGATAGAAAGCCTCTTTCAGATTCTCTGCCGTGGCATGGAGGTCATATATGTGCTCGATGTCCATCCAGTCGCTCACCACGAAGCCCTTGAATCCCCATTCTCCCCTGAGCACGTCCTCCATCAGCCACTCGTTGCTGTGGCATGGGATTCCGTTCAGTTCGTTGTGTGCCGTCATCAGGGACATGGCCCCGGCCTCGACGCCCTTTTCGAACGGAGGGAAGAAGACTTCGCGGATGGTGCGTTCCGAAAGGTCAGTCGGAGAGCCGTTGGTGCCATTTATAGGCTGACTTCCACCCACAAAATGCTTGATGCAGGCGAGGACGTCGTCTGAAGACAGGTCGCCCTGATAGCCTCTGACCGTCTCGGCTCCCATCAGGGAAACAAGGTACGGATCTTCGCCGAACGTCTCGCCTACCCTGCCCCAGCGCGGATCACGGGCCACCTCGACATTCGGATTGAAAGTCCAGTGCATGTTCATCGCCCTCATCTCTGCCGCTGTCTCTCGGGCTATGCGATACGCCAGATCGAGGTCGAATGAAGACGCGAGACCTATGTTGGTGGGATAGACCGTGTTGTCAGGCGCGTTGGCATTGCCGTGAATGGCGTCGATGCCGAATATCACCGGTATGGCGAGGCGGCTCTGCATGGCGAGAGACTGCAGATAATTGGCCTCCTCGAGGGTCAGGACATGCAGAAATGAGCCTACAAGCCCCTTTCTTGTCCACTCGGCAACAGAATCTGCCGAGAATCCCGGATAAAAGGCGTTCGCCGTATTGTTCTTGAGGTCCTCTTCGCTGAGAAGAGCCTCGTTTTTCCTGATATGCTCCAGTCCGACAAACTGATTCATCTGGCCGACCTTCTCCTCGAGGGTCATCCTGCCGAGCAGGTCTTCCACCCTCTTCTCGACAGGGGCGGAAGAGTCCTTGTAGAGAGGAGCATTGTCCGAAGCGCAAGAGGCTGTAATCATAATAGCGACTGCCAATATTGAAATGCTGTAAAACTTCATAAGAACACTATTTTAAGTCCGGCAGTTCCGAACGGTCGATGACGGCGTCAGAAGCGAATGTGGCGTTCCACCAGGAGATGTCGGCGTGGCTGTGGCTGAAGTCCGCAGGATAGGAAGGGTCGGAATTGTCGTACCACGGCATGAAGAAGAGCCACTGTGCTCCCGCATCCCACTGCGAGGCAATGTCGGCTACGCTTCCGAGCTCGGAGAGGGCGACCATCTTGTGCTCCGACAGAGAGGCTATCGTCTCGAACTGCGAAGCCGCCGCAGCCGCTTCAAAAGGATGTCCTGAATCCCCGTAGATGTCCCTTCCTACGATATCCACATAGTCGTCCCCCGGATAGAAATCAAAGTCCACATCCGAGAATGACGAGGTCTGCGTCGTCCATACCCATATCAGATTGCGCAGGCCGGCCTCCTTGAAGCGGTCGAACATGTACCGCCAGAGAGCGACATAGGCCTCAGCCCCGTCGGCCCCCCACCAGAACCATGCTCCCGTGCCGTAGGTGTAGGTGTTTCCGGCGGCCTCGTGGAGAGGTCTCCAGATGACCGGTATGCCTTCGTTCTGCAGAAGCATGAGATAGTCCGCAATCTCTTCGAGATCAGCATTCAGCACATCATTTTCCCATGTGCCGTCCTTCACCGCCTCGGCAGCGCTGAAAGTGTTGGCTACGACATTTCCCGAGTCGTCCCTCGTCTCGGTGCTGAAAGTCAATGTCCCGCTGCCGGCCGACACAGGCACGTTCCAATGCCATCCCGCGCCCACGAGGCCGCCGGCATTCCACCATTCTCTGACGGGAGTGATGTCGCCGTAGTCGATCCAGCCGGAGGGAGAGGACGCGAGATGGATATAGTCGAAGAAGGCGATGGCGGGATATTTCCCCGTCGAACGCCCCACCCACTGCGCCTCGTCCGTATTCCAGTCCACGCTGGCCATCGATCCGGACAGAGTGCCGCTTCCGTAGACCGAGCGGAGATAGTCGTAGAGCCTGACGGCTTCCGGAATCGGATTTTCCGTCACCAGCGCCTCGGCCACCTCCTGCCCTGAGCCTCCGGAAAAGTCTTTCATCGAAAAGGTTATGCTTATCTCCTCCGCCGCATCGTCGTTGTAGCCGATGACAGTGCCTTCAGGGAAAGTGACCGTGTAGGTCTCTCCCTGTTCAAGTCCGGAGACAGAGAGAGTCACCTCCAGCATATAGGCATCAATCCCGTCTATCCGTGCGCCTCCGCTTATTGTGATCCTGCTGCGCTCGGCCGTCGGACACATGACGTTCCGGTCGAAAGTGAGCACGAGGTCAAGCGATGTGCCCACAAGATCCTCTGCCCCGTCCTCAGGAGAGGACGAGACGAGGCGAGGGGCTTCTCCCGTTCCGGTGACGGGATCATCCTCCGGAACGGAACATGAAAATGCGAGAACTGCCGACAGCAGAGCCGCAACGGCGAAAGAAGCATGTCCCATAAATCAAATCAGTTTAAATTCACAGATGACCACAAATTTAATCACTTAACTGTCACTTTTGTAAAGAGGATGCCACCGTCTCCCTGAATGATGATTCCGCAGTCTACTCCTTCAAACTCGCCGTGATTTGCACTGATGCCGTCAAGAATCTCCTGCGTCAGCGTGCAGGTGAGACACCTCGAGCCGAAGGTCCATCCCCATCCTGCCGAATTTTCCGTAGGGGCGAAAGTCTGCGCTCCGACCTCAGGGAATATGAGAGCCGACCAGTTTCCGTAATTGAACTGGATCTGACTCCAGGTCTCCGTGGTCTGCTCAAAATAGAAATTGATCGTCATGCCTTCAGTACAGCCTTCAAATCCGCTGGCAGGGATGCTGACACGGCCTCCGTCGCCCCACGATATGAGGATGTTCCCCTCCCATATCGTGCGCTCGGCTCCGAGCACTTCAAACGACAGCGCACTGTCCTCCTCTTCGCCTGTCGTCAGGACGAAATGAGGGAAATAGACGCCCGGGGCGGCAGTGTCAGGCACAACGAACACGATCTCCCCGTCTGAGCGGCTGAGGTATTCGGTGACCTTGACGTCTCCGAGAGTGATGGATTCTATCATGTTGAAGGATGAGCCGGTCATGGTCACTGTTCCGCCGGGAGCGGCTGAAGCAGTAATGTCGGTCACTATAGTTATGGAGTCGTGGTTGACGATGAGCTCAGATGGAGAATCTGCGCTGTCGCCGTTGGCGGCCGTCACTGTGACGATGCCGGTGGAGCTGGTAAGTACGGTGCTGACTGTGAGGCGCATATCGCTGTCGGCAGTAAATTCGCATTCCGCTCCGTTCAGGGTGACTCCCGTGACAAGGTCAAGGTCGGTGCCGATGACCGTGAAATCATCTCCCGCCATGACTTCAGCTGCCCCGAAGCCTGTTATCACCGGCTTGACGAGGGTGACTGCCTGAGTCTCGACGCTCTTCTCGGCAGCGGTCGTAAGAGTGATGACTCCGTCGGTAGCCTCGGCAGGTATCGTCGCCGTGATGCTGCCTGTCCGGTCAGAGAACGTGAACTCGGCGGAGGCATCCCCTGCGAACGTCACTCCGGTCACCATGTCGAGATCCGAACCTGTAATCATCACCGTGAGGCCGGCCTTGAAGCGGCTCGTCGCAGTGACTCCGGTGACGGTCGGAAGATCTATCGTCACCGACTTTCCTGTCGGAATCTCTATTCCGGAAGCGGCCACGCACACCACTTCTCCGTCATGAGCATCGTCCGGTACGGCCACAACGATCTCAGTAGCGCTCCGGCTCACGAAATCCTCGGCTGCGACTTCTTCCGCTCCGGCGAACCTCACGGAGGAAATGCAGTTGAGCAGAGTGCCTGTGACCGTGACCTCGTCACCCGGACGCACGTCAAGCGGCGTCACGTCCGTGACGGTCGGCAGGACTACAGTCAGTTCTTCCTCAGAAGTGATGACATTCGCGAAGAGCCCCTCATTCTCCGGAAGAGTCATATCAATGTCACCGAGCCCTATCACTCCGGTCTGTGCCGCCTCTGGCACCTTCACCCGGATCTCATACCTCGTGTGCGACTCGAAGTCCGTTTCCGATACGAGCACTTCGTCGGAAAAGATCACCTCCTGAATCAGATTGAGATAGTCGCCGGTAATGGTGATCACGTCGCCCGGACATGCCGAGGACGGGGAGAAGCCCTCAAATTCTATAGGCTCCGAATAGGTGAGCTCTGTCCTGGTGGTCAGAGTCTGTCCGTCTGAAGTGACGAGGCTCACGAGACCCGGCTCAGGGCCGTCCTTCGGAACGGTTATCCTGATCTCGCTCGGCACTCCGGCCTGTACGACCTCGATGTCCGTAATCGGGTCCACGCCCGGGATTATCACCTGCACCACCCTGTCAAGGTTGCTGCCCAAGAAGCGGAGCTGGCCGCCTCGGGTCACCGGCTGAGGTCCGTACACGTTCAGGGCGACTCCGTCTCTGACATACTGGTCTGTGCTGAACTCATCTTCCGTACATCCGGACAGGACCGCCAGAAGAGAGGCGAGAGCGACAGCCATGCTTAATATCTTTTTCATTGTCTTATTCTTTTATCTGTTTGGAACTGCTCTGATATTGTCAAGCCTGATGATCGGCGTACACTCGATGCCGTTGATTCCTCCGCCTACCACAAATATAGAGAGACTCGCGAAATCGGCAGGAGATGACGGAACAGTAGAAGTCACTGCACCGAGACGGTCATAGATGAAGTTGCTCAAAGGAATCGTGACTGTGATCCATTCGTCCGAAGTGTGGAAGCTGCCGTTGGCGGCAGAAGTCCACGGCCGATAGATCGCACGGCCGAACGAGCCGCTGTCCCCGGACTCGCCGTTGAACACGTACATATTGGCGGAAGCAACCGTACCGGTGTAGCCCTCGATCTCATATCCCGAATAGGTAACTCTGTCATATCCCTCGAAGGCGATCTGCATAGCGCCGGCGCTCCACGGATAGTCTGAAGGCACGCACATCTCAAATTTCAAGGACATGTTGGCGAAGTCCGTGAAGTTCACGAGGTTGTTCAGCGCCATTCCGTTGCCGGAGGTCATGTTCTGAGGAGTGTCCCATGAGCCGCACCAGTATTCGAATGAGAACTGGCCGTCGTTCCAGCCTCCGTCCTCGGTCATGGCAGTCTGGCCGTCTCCGAGCTGCACATAGTTGCCTCTGATGCCGTCCACATCCTGAATGAGCCTGTCATGCCAGCCATGGTTGGAGAGTCCGGTACCGCCCTCGTCGAAGTCGAACATGAATCCCCTGCTGTCGAGATAATGGAAGGCGCTTTCCTCCGTGCCGTATATGGTCGCCACGGTCACAGGGCCTTCAGCCGCTCCTTCTGGAACGATGAAGCTGACCGCAGTACGCTCTATCGAGGTGATTTCCGTCACAGGGACATCGCCGGAGAAGACTATCGATATCGGCACGTTAGGGTCATCTATGAGATAGTCGCCATAGATGGTGGCCTCAGATCCGGCCTCGGCATATTCACACGACATCGAGGATACCGTCGGTCCCGGCACGAGCACGCTGAAGTCGTAAGTGACCGTGTCCCTTGAGGCAGTGATCATGTACATCTTGTCGGTCACGAGAGTCGGTATTGTGCCCGGGACGGTCACAATCAGAGTGTTGTCCGTCATGTAGCTTGTGTTGAGAATGGCCGGCTGGTCATTGAACCACAGTTCATATATGCTGCGCAGGTTTTCTCCGACGATACATATCTGATTGTCCATGTATGCTCCCGTCATGAGGGAGTCTGCGGCGTTGACGTCGACAGGGCGGATATAGTGCACAGTCGGGACTCCGTCCGCCTGGCGGAATCTGTCCGGCTCGTCCTCACATGAGATGAGGAGGAGTCCGGCTGCGGCGGCCGCTGCCGCAGCGATCAGTCTCATATAGCTGCTGTATATGTGTCTCATAGTGTTTCTCCGTTAAAAGTCATAACTGTACATAGCCCTCACGTCCACTTCAACGGCAGGCTCCGTGAGATGAGGATTGAACACGATGTCCTCGGCAGGGAACGGGAGCGTGAAGCTTGAGCTCGTCACGTTCGGGGCCGGCGTGTCCGTATTGTAGCGCACGTCATCCGTCACGTTCCATGTCTGATAGCCGGACTCGTAGTAAGTCTCATAAAGAGCGTCAAGACCGTACCATCCGTTTCTCCTCTGGTTTCTGATCTCGTTGATCGCTCCCTGCATGTCATAATATGAGCGGCGGACGAAGTCATACCAGCGGTCACCTTCAAGGGCAAGCTCAAGGCGGCGCTCCTTCCAGACCTCTTCCCATGTGAGCACTCCGTCGGTGTCCTCATCGACTCCCGCGCGGCGGCGCACTCTGTTGAATGCCTCTATCGCGTCGGCATCGGTCGTCTGCATCTCCGGCCCCATCTTGGCTTCGGCATAGATGAGAAGCACGTCGGCAAATCTGAGAAGATGCGTGGCAAGTCCTGAAGCCATGTTGGATGCAGTCACTCCGAGTCCGGCGACATGGTCGGCCTGACGTCCCGTGAGATGCTTCACCACGTTGGCTCCGGTGGAAGACTGATACTGTCCGCTCGGGCCTCCCCTGCCGTAGTCATCTGCATCATAGATGAAGCGCAGATAGTCGAATCCTCCTTTGTCTGTCCAGAAGTAGTCGTAGGTGTCGCCCGCCATCATCATAGTGGCCTTGCGGCGGGTATCCCTCTCGGCCGCCCTGTTGTCAGGATTGTCGATTGCGCTCACTCCGAAAGCGTCCTGAAGATCCACAGACGGGCCTCTCCATCCGCCCCAGCAGTTGTCCTCGAAGTCAGAGAATCCGGTCATCGCGACATCCGGCTGGATGCTGTTCTGCTGAGTCCACGGATCGCGGCTCGGAGACCAGTGCCATGATATGAGGCATTCCTCATTGATGTTGTTCTGCAGACGGAACAGGTCCGAATATGTGTCCATCAGGTCGCGGCCCGAATTGAGGATCACATCTTCGGCATAGCTTGCCGCCTTGTTGAGGTCGTCGGCGCTAAGAGTGCCTGAAAGTCCGGCCCGCGTGAGGTAGACCTTGGCGAGAAGAGCCTCTGCCGCATAATAGTCAATGCGCCCGTTGGCATTCACCCCCAACTTCGGAAGCAGCTCCATAGCCTTCTCAAGAGTCATGATTATGTATTCATACACATTGGCTCTGGTGGCCTTGTAGACATTGTTGTATTCGCCGGAGACTATCATGTCGGTATTGTTGTGCACGATCGGGACCTCTCCGAATGTCCTGACCATGAAGAAATAGGCAAAGGCTTTCCATGTCAGGGCCTCTCCGATGCACTGGTTCTTCACCTCCTGAGACGGTCCCTCGGAGTTGAGGATATTGTCAATGACCGTGTTGGCATGGCCGTTGACCGCCCAGAGGGAATATGACATGTTGACAAGATCCGTGTCTGTGCCGTTGACAGACAGGTCGAGATACTGGCTGTCGCCGAAATAGAGATTTCCCGACATCACCTCTCCTACCCACAGAAACGCACGCTGGAAGTCATACCACGGCGAATTGTAGAGATAGTTGACTCCCTGTATGCACTGGGCGTCATTCTGATAGAAGTTGGAGACATTGTATGTGTCCTCCGCAGGGCGGTCGAGAAAATCACTGCAGGAGGCTGCGCCCAGAATAAGGGCGCCGGCAGTTGCAAGCTTTATGATGTTTTTCATGTTATCCCCTTGTGATTAGAAAGTTATGTTCAAGCCTATCGAATATGTGGTAGGGCTCGGATAGCGTCCGTTGTCCACGCCGTAGGTGAGTCCCGTGGCGTCCTGTGTGCTCGCGCCGATCTCAGGGTCGTATCCGGAATACTTTGTGAACATGTAGAGATTCTGGATATTGCAGTACAGGCGCAGATTCTCGATTCTCGCCTTGTCCAGCCACTTCTTAGGGAAGGTGTAGCCGAGAGTTATGTTCTTGATGCGCAGATATGACCCGTCCTCTACATATCTCGAGCTTATCCTGTCGTTGTCGTTAGGGTCGTTTATGGATGCGCGAGGCGTCTTCGTATCCGGATTGGCCACCTTCACATTGGTGATGTCGTCATACCACATCGAGCCGTCGGAATAGACCTTGTCCGGATCGATAGGCACAAGGTGCGCCCTGTCTGACACAGAGTTGAGCTGATTCGTCCACGGGCTGTTCATGTGGGTGAGAGTGATGGAATTGTAGTTCATCACCTTGTTGCCGTAAGAGCCGTTGAGGAAGATGCTCAGGTCAAAATTCTTGTAGGTGAAAGTGTTGGTCCATCCGAAGGTGAACAGTGGAAGCGGAGAGCCGAGGCTGATGCGGTCGTTCTCGTCGATGACTCCGTCACCCGAGTCCGGAATCCCGTCACCGTCGGTGTCCACCGTAGGCTGATCCTTGAACTTGAGGTCGCCTACCCATACCGTGTTGGACTTGTTGAAGACTCCGTCGGCAGGATACCTCGCAGGCTTCGGAGAATTCTGAAGATCCTCAAGAGACTCATACACACCCTCGACCTCATAGCCGAAGAAGTTGTAGAGAGACTCCCCTATGGCTGAGACGCAGACCACGTCATTCCACTGCCCGTAGCCTACGAGGGAGGCGTTCTCAGTGCCCGAGAGCGAGAGGAGCTTGTTTCTGTTGAAGGAAATCTGGAAGTTGCTGTCCCACGTGAAGGCGCCCTGTATCGGATGAGCGTCGATGGTGATCTCTATACCCTTGTTCTCGATGCTGCCATAGTTCCCCTGCGGAGCCGCGAGCACGGATGAGACATTGCCCTGAGTACCCATATAGGACGGCAGCTGCATGGACATGAGCATATCGGCGGAGCGCTTGAGATAGGCGTCGACAGTGAGGTTGAGCCTGTCGTTGAAGAAGCCGAGGTCGAGACCGATGTTCCACTGCTCCTGAGACTCCCAGCGGATGCCGGTGTTAGGGATGTTGGACGGACGGTAGCCCATTCCGAGGCCGGTCGGCATCCTGCTGATCGTCGCGCCCCATGCGTATGCTCCGATATTGGCGTTTCCGGTCTGTCCCCATCCTGCGCGGAGCTTTCCGCTGCTTATCACGTTCCTGATGCCTTCAAAGAACTTCTCGTTGGAGAATCTCCAGGACGCCGCCACCGAATGGAAGCCCGCCCAGCGGTTGTCCGGTCCGAAGTTGGACGATCCGTCGTATCTGAAAGTGTAGGTCAGGAGGTAGCGGTCGTCGTAGTTGTAGGTCTCACGGGTAAAGACCGAAGCCATCGAAGAGCTGCCGAAACCGGCAGAAATGCTCGGGTCTCCTGTTCCGAGGGCCGGATTATGGACGGCGTCCGAAGGAAGGCCGTTGTTGAACACGCTCGCATATTCGTAGCGCGACTCCCACATCTCGTGTCCTACCATCGCGGTAAGGCTGTGCTTGCCCCATGTATTGGAATAGGTCAGATAATTCTTAAGCTGCCAGAACATATTTCTGTTGTTCTGTATGCTGCTTTCGTTCGTGTCGCGGGTCCAGTTGCCGAAGTCGAGCATAGGCTTGTATCGCTCCGCCTTGCTCCAGCCGAGGTCGAAACCGAGCTCTGTGTGCCAGACGAGATGCTTGACGGGGGTGATGTCGGCGAAAATGCTGCCCGTGAGCTTCTGACGGTTGAGCAGAATGTCATCCTCCATAGCGATACCGATAGGGTTCGGATTGGTATTGTGCTCGTCCACTATCGAAGCGTAGTTACCGTCGAGATCGTATATCGGAATGTCCGGACGGGTCGTGAGAGAGTAGTAGATGAGACCCTGATTCGAGTCGGCGAGTTTAAGGTCGTCATTCGTGCCCGCGAAGGTGACGTTGAGCCCGAGCTTTATCCATTTCTTGAGCTGTGCATCGAGATTGGCACGCACGCTGAAACGGCTGAAGTTGCTGCCGATGATGGTTCCCTGCTGATCCATATAGGAGCCGGACACATAATACTGCACCTTTTCAGTACCTCCGGAGACGGAGAGCTGGTGCTGATGCTGATATGCGGTACGGAAGATGGCGTCCTGCCAGTTGGTTCCGACGCCGAGGATGGACGGGTCGGAATAGACCTCGCTCGGATCGGACATCTCCCCGACTGTCGCGAGGTCGTTGTAGTACTCCGCGAACTGGCGCAGGTTCATCATGTCGAGACGTCTGGTCTGCCTCGAGACTGCGAACATTCCGTCGTAGGAGATCTTGGCGTCCCCGGCCTTGCCCCTCTTGGTGGTGATCAGGACTACTCCGTTCGCGCCCTGTGCTCCATAGATGGCAGTGGCGGAGGCGTCCTTGAGAATCTCCATGCTCACGATGTCGGCAGGATTGATGGTGGAAAGCGGAGAGATGGTGGACACACGGCCGTTGCCGAGGGCATCCGCCAGACCGAAGTCCGCACCGGAGTTTCCGCCGCCCTGAACTATTACGCCGTCGATGACATAAAGAGGCTCAGCATTGGCGTTGATGGTGGCCTGACCGCGCACGCGGATGGATGAAGAGGAACCCGGAGCTCCGGAAGTCGTCACCGCAGTGACTCCGGCCGCCCTTCCCTGAAGAGACTGGTCCAGAGAGGAGATCACGGATCCCTTGAGGGCATCTTCGCTCACTGACACGGATGCGCCCGAGAGGTCGCTTCTCTTCATGGTTCCGTATCCCACCACGACGACTTCGTCAAGAAGCTCGCTGTCCTCCTGAAGAGTCGCGTTGTAGACGGTCTGTCCCGACGTGACGGTGAGCTGGATGTCCTTGTATCCTATGGAGGAGACAGTCATGGTGGCACCCTGAGTCACTTCCAGGATGTAGTTTCCGTCCAGATCGGTGATGGCACCGTTCTGAGTGCCGTCTTCGATGACACTCGCTCCTATCACGGGCAGACCGGTCTGGTCAAGAATCTTTCCGGTCACGGTGACCTTCTGGCTCTGCGCGGCGAGCGACAGGCAGAAGAAGAGCAATGCCATGCAAGTACACAATTTACTTCTCATAGTCATTGTTTTTGTGTTAATAATAGAAGTTACAGTCAATCATGCGCCGCTTCCCGGGCCGGCTTCCCGTTCAGCAGACAATCAAAAAAGGCATCCCTCGCCGCCCACCATCCGGCTTCGGTCTCGACATGATGTCCGGCCAGAGGGAAGGTAACATAGGTTTTAGAAGATGTTATCATGTTATATCCCGCAAAATTGGTGTGCGGAGGGCAGACGTCGTCCTGCAGACCGAATCCCATCAGCACCGGACAGGTGATCCTGTCGGTGAAATTCTTGACGTCGAAATAAGAAAGCGTCCTGAAGAGCTCCTCTCTGCTGACTCCAAGCCTGTCCGCCGCCTGAAGAACAGGCTGAGACGGCCACGGGGCGATGGCGAAATAGTCCGGAAAATCCGAAAGGAACGGGACGAACGGAGCTATCCCCTTGATCCTCCTGTCGAGAGATGCCGCCACAAGAGTAAAGGCTCCGCCCTGGCTTCCGCCCTCCGCAAATATCATAGCGGTGTCCACCTTCTCTCTGGATGCTACGAAGTCGACTGCTCTCACCACATCCATAAAGGCGCCGCGATAATAGTAGGTGTCCCGGCTTCCGATTCCCCGTGTCACCCAGTCATCTGCCTCACCGGGCCTGCGGTTCAGGCCCTGATTGCGGACACAGAGCGTAAACTCGGCCGCCTCCGGCCGCGCGGAAGGGTCGTTGTACCAGAGTGTTGCTCCATATCCCATGTAGTTGATGAATACGGGATACCTGCCCGGGGCGACAGGCTCCATATATATTCCTGAGATCCATTCGCCGCCGAAGGAGCGCATGTCCACCCTCCATGTGCGGCGCACGCCGTTGGAGTGCTCCGGAAGCAGGGTCAGCCTGTATTCCGGCTTTACCTGCGACAGTTCCTCAAGAGACTGCGCCCAGAATTCGTCAAAATCCTCCTGTCTGTCCCGAGGCGAGACTATCTTCTCGGGATCGCAGCCGATATTGAAGCGCCGCACCTCTCCGGCGGCATCGGATGCGCCGGACACATGGCCCGGGAATGCTCCTGCGACCGAAATGACCGCCTGATAGAACCCCGGAGCAAGTCTCAGCGGGAATGTGACCGTATCTGCCGGAGCCGTTCCCGCCAGAGACTTTTCTGTCACCGACACGGTATCTCCTCTGTCAGTCAGCAGGGTGAGGACAAGGCTTGAAGACGCCTCGGCGCCTCCGGCAGATCTGATCGCCACACGAAGATGCCCCGGCCTGTCCGAAGCATACATCCAGTCATTCTCAAGAACCGGCTCAGCAGCGATGCCGCCAGTGGCTACAAGTTCCTGCACCGCGCTGCGGATCAGCTCTACGGTCGTCCTGTCGTCCGCATATACTGAATTGAGTCCCTGGGCCTCCTGTGCCGGATCTCCGCAATAGTCGTCTCCCGGCCTCCACATCGTCGCGCCAGACTGCCCGGCAAGACCGCCCCAGCCCCAGAAATTCACTCCGGCAAGGCTTCCGCAATCCCTCTTGGATGCGGTGACCCGGCTGAACAGGTGGCCGTAATAGGCGTCGCGCAAAGAGACCGGAGTGCCCTTGGCGAAGGAGAATCCGTCTCTCGGAAAGCCGAACTCCTCTATGACCAGAGGCTTGCCCAGCCTCTCGGCTACGGCCAGATGAGCGTCAAGATAATCGTCAGTATTTTCCATGGCCCGGGCAAGATCCTCATCGAGAGAGTCCTCACGCGCCCAGCCCCAGTTGTATGGCCAGACATGTATCGTCAGATAGTCCACGTCGGGACATGAATGTATCCTTTCATAAAGGGCGATGTCGTTTTCGCAGCCCCACGAACCTTCGCTGCCGACAGACACCATGTGATTGGGGTCGAGAGACTTTATCAGAGCGGCTGTCCCGGTGATCCATTCGGCGAAAGCCTCCTTCACGGCCTCATCCCCAGAGAAGCATCTCGGCTCATTGGCTATCTGCCACGAGAAAATCGCCGGATCATCCCTGTACGGAAGCCCGGTAACGCTGTTCACGCGGCCGACGACAGTCCTGACATGGTCGGCAAACAGGGCCTTCGCCCTCTCGTCAGTAACGAATTGCGACGCATATTCCATATATGCCTCCCAGCCGGCCTGTGACGGAAGCACGGCCTCACCCGCGCCGGCCCACTCAAGATAGCGGGCATAGCCGCCGGACCATTCCCATGCGTTGTTGAGATACAGAACGGCCGACATCCGCCTCTTGCCCATTTCTGAGAGCAGCCAGTCGAGACCGCGGAACACGCCCTCATCATACTGTCCGGCCTCAGTCTGGAGACTCGGCTCTATCTGGGAAGGAATCCCGGAAGGGCCGTCACCCCCGACAAGCACACGCAGATTGTCAATCCCGAGCGCCTTGAGGGAATCCAGCTCCGCACCGAGCCTCTGACGGTCGCCGAAAGCAGTCTCGGAACCGAGAATAGCGCCATACCAGAAGTTGGCGCCTATATAATAATAGGATGAACCGGGTTCAGAAAAGCCCTCGGCAGGAAGAAAGCGTCCGGACTCCACCCTGAAGAATTCCTCCGCTCCGGAAGATGCGGAACAGGAACTGAGAGTCATGGCCAATGCCGCAGACAGAAGCAGAAGATTAAGTTTCGCTAATTTCATCAGTGCATCATCAATTATGTGTCAGACGATGCAAAGGTAGAGAGAGCACGACAGGCAAACAAATACTTATTTATCCAATTATGACATTTTTTCCAAAAACGGCATACTCCTTGTCCCGCCGGTCAGGCAGAGCGGAACGACACGGCCATGAACGGTCACACTACAACCTTGTTCTTCTTGTACATTGCGCGAAACTCTTTCGGAGTGACACCCCGCCGCGACTTGAAGATGCGGTTGAAATTCGAGAGATTGTTGAAGCCGCATTCGAAGCATATCTCGGATATGTTCCTGGTGGAGTCGACGAGCATCCTTGCGGCGAATCCGAGCCTGATGTCGAGGACATAGTCCGAGAGAGTCTTGCCGGTGCGCAGCTTGAAGAAGCGGCTGAATGCCGTAGAGGTCATCCCCACGAGTCTGGAAAGATCGTCAAGACGCAGCTGCTCCGTGTAATGGTCATTGATATACTGCTTGACTTTCTGCACACGGCGGCTCTCAGGATTGCGCTCCGCATGGGAGAAAGAGCTGCTGGCCAGAATCCTGTATTCATTGACCGAAAGGACATAGAGGATTTCCAACAGTTTCAGAAACCTCGTAAACCCCTCAGTCTCAGAAGCAAGCCCATCAAGGCAGGAATAGACTTTCATAATAGTGCCCATCGGGAATGCGACGCCGTGATCGGCCGCCCGGAACATCCTCCCGATGGACGCAAACTGATTCTTGGCCATCAGGCTGCCCGAAAGCAGGTCGGGAGAAAACTGTATAGTGACCTCGCGGATGTCGGGAGAAGTGCATCTGCCGTTATCCCATGCGTGCTCAAGATTTTCGGAGCATATCAGCACAAGGTCATAGTCTCCCACCTCCTCCACGCTGTCTCCCACTATGCGCTTCACCCCGGCGGCATTCTCGACGAAGTTCAGCTCATATTCCCGGTGCTGATGGAGCGGATATGTAAATTCGGTCTTGTGACGGTCGACGATGTAAAAACAGTCTTTTTCAGACAGAGGTGTGATTTCTTCCAGTACTTCACTCATGGCTTCGGCGTTTCAGTGTCTCATGCGGCATAGACGGGACGGCCGGCATCCGGAGCGGAAGACGACCGTTGTCTCGATGTGTAAAAATACAAAATCCGAATCAGATCAGATACTTTTTTATCAGATTTTTGACATAAAATAATGATTGTACGCTTATTTTATGGTCAGCTTCAGAAATTCATTACTTTTGTTCATGCCAAAATCAAATGCGACATGAGAAAACTGATGGCCACAATGGCGTTACTGCTCTGCATCAACGCTTATGCAGACAATTTGAAATATGCTGAACAATATGATATTCCTTATAAGGAGTCACATGATGCCTATACGGCAGAACGGTGCAGACTGGACATCCATTATCCGGAAGACACGACGGGATGCCCTGTAGTAGTATGGTTTCACGGAGGAGGACTGACTCAAGGGAGCAAGTCATTTCCCTGGAAACTGAAAGAAAAGGGAATGGTGCTCGTAGCCGTAGGCTATCGTTTATTGCCCAAAGTGGAAATATCCGAATGTCTGGATGATGCCGCCGCTGCAGTTGCCTGGGTGTTCCGGGAAATCGAAAAATACGGAGGCGACAAACGGAAAATATTTGTATCCGGGCACTCGGCCGGAGGTTATCTGACCGCCATGATAGGACTGGACAAACAATGGCTCGCCCGCTATCATACGGACGCGGATGACATTGCCGGATTAATTCCGTTCAGCGGGCAAATGATCAGCCACTTCTCATACCGTGAGATGAAAGGCATCGGCAATCTGCAGCCGACAATCGATGAGTATGCCCCGCTTTTCCATGTGCGCAAAGACGCTCCTCCATTGATATTGATTACCGGTGACCGCGACATCGAACTCTTCGGCCGCTATGAGGAAAATGCCTATATGTGGAGGATGATGAAGCTGACAGGTCACGCAGACACTTACCTGTACGAAATAGACGGGCATGGGCATGGCTCAATGGCCGAGCCGGCATATCACATCCTGGAAAACCATGTGAAGAAAATTACGGGCATGCCCGTGGACAACAACTGACACAGCAGGCAGGGCACAATGTTATCAGGCAAGGCTGAATATTGAGGATAGAGCGGCTACGGCAGGAGACAGAGCGGCTCGGCACAGAACCATCCGCCGGCGGGATAAATAAAACCGGCGGGATAAATAAAAAAAAGGAACAGACATGCAGACTGAAGAGATCGACAGGGCGGACGCCGCCGACAGAGTACGGCAGCTTAAGGACGAAGCGCTTGAGGAACTCACCGGGAACATTCTCCCCTTCTGGATGGAGAGGATGCGGGACAGAGACCGCGGAGGCTTCGCCGGAAGAATATCAGGAAAAGGAATCCCGGATCCGGAAGCGGACAAGGGAGCGATTCTCAACGCCAGAATCCTGTGGACATTCTCTGCGGCATACCGGACGCTCGGCAGACCCGAGTATCTTGAGACTGCCACAGCGGCCAAACGGGAAATAATCGACCGATTCTATGACGGGGAATACGGTGGAGTGTTCTGGAGTCTGACTCCGGACGGAAGGCCGAAAGACACCAGGAAGCAGATTTACGCCCTCGGATTCGCCATCTATGGACTGAGCGAATATTGCAGGGCCACCGGAGACGCGGAGGCTCTGGACTATGCCGTCAGGCTTTTCCACGACATCGAGAGGCACAGTTTCGACAAGGCGAAGAACGGGTATTTCGAGGCTTTCTCCCGGGACTGGAGCCCGATTGGAGACATGCGCCTGAGCGAAAAGGACGTCAACGAGTGCAAGACCATGAACACGCATCTGCACATCCTCGAGCCTTATGCCAATCTCTACCGCGTGTGGAAAGCCCCAGAGCTCGAAAAGCAGCTTCGCAATCTGATATGGCTGTTCACGGACAGGATTCTCGACAGGGAAACGATGCACCTGCGCCTTTTCTTCGATGAAGACTGGAGAAGCAGCCACGAAATCATCTCATACGGACACGACATCGAGGCGGCATGGCTGCTCATGGAGGCCGCCGAGACTCTTTCAGACCCAAGACTTGCCGAAGAGGTTGCCCGGACGGCAGAAGCTGTGGCCGATGCGGCTTCCGAAGGTTTCATTCCCGGAGCCGGCATGATATATGAATGCCACGGGGACACGGCGGCGGTAGACGCGGACAGGCACTGGTGGGTGCAGGCGGAGACAGTCGTAGGATACCTTAAGATATGGCGGATGAGCGGCAGGGAAGATGCTCTGGAAAAGGCGTTCGGATGCTGGGAATTCATAAAGAGACACATAATAGACCGGAAAGGAGGAGAATGGCACTGGAGTCTGAGGGCTGACGGCAGCGTCAACACGGATGACGACAAGGCCGGATTCTGGAAATGCCCGTATCACAACGGACGCATGTGCCTTGAAATACAATATGATATATGAAAAAGACATTCGCCTTCATCGCGGCGGCCGCAGCTGCCGCCTTATTCTGCCAGGGACAGGCATCTGCCGAGATTCGGCTTCCCGGAGTCATAGGAAACGGAATGGTGCTTCAGCAGAACGCCACGGCAAATGTGTGGGGATTTGCAGAGCCAGGATCGGAAATAAGGGTCACGACGGACTGGAACGGAGAGACCTGCATTGTAAGATGCGCATCAGACGGCAGCTGGAGAGCAGGCATAGCCACTCCGTCAGCCGGGATGACGGCAAGAAGCATAACCATAACGGAAATATCTGCGGAGAAGAAGGGCGGCAAGGTCATATCGTCAGTGACTCTCAGTGACATACTCATCGGAGAGGTGTGGCTGTGCTCGGGACAGTCCAATATGGAGATGCCTCTGGACGGCTTCTGGGACTGCCCGGTAGAAGGCAGCGCCGAGGAGATAGCCCTGTCGGGAAGCTGTGACGGTGTGCGGATGATCACCATTCCCAAGACCGGGGCTCTTGCTCCGCAGGAATCCGTCGGCGGAGAATGGAAGAAGTGCAGCCCGGAAAACACGGCCGGATTCTCTGCGACAGGCTATCATTTTGCCAAGACGCTCTCGGCAGCGCTCGGCATTCCGGTAGGAATCATATCCTGCAGCTGGGGCGGGTCAACGCTTGAGGGCTGGCTACCCAAAGAGACGATCGCCTCCTTCGGAGACCTGGACACCGACGTCTCGGAACCGGCCGAAGGCAATCATGGCTGGAACTGGGACGCGCACACGCCGTTCATCATGTACAACGGTATGCTGCATCCACTGCGCCACTACACCCTGAGAGGCTTCTGCTGGTATCAGGGAGAATCGAATGTCGGACGGCACGACACCTATGCCGACCGTCTCGAGACGATGGTCTCGCTCTGGCGAGACATCTGGAATGCGGGCGAACTTCCCTTCCTCATCGTGGAGATAGCCCCATACGAATATGGCGGAGACGGGACGTCGGCGGCGAGACTGCGCGAAGCCCAGTTCAAGGCGGCACGCGCCATCCATCAATGCGGGATAGTCTGCACAAATGACCTCGTCTACCCTTACGAAAGCACCCAGATACACCCGTGCCGGAAAACCGAGGTCGGTCAGCGGCTGGCCTATGCGGCGCTCAACCGCACGTACGGCATTCAGAGCATCGACTGCGAAGGCCCGGCATTCAGGGAAATGAAGATTGAAGGCGATGAGGCCCTGCTGTATTTCGACAACGACAGAAACGGCTTCAGCCCGTGGAACGGGATCGAAGGCTTCGAGATGGCCGGTGCAGACAAAGTCTTCCACAAGGCGGAAGCCAGGGTTCTCCCCGGCCGGAAATGTGTGGCGGTACGCTCGTCTGAAGTGCCGCACCCCGTAGCCGTAAGATACTGCTTCCGGGACTTCTGCCCCGGGAACCTTACCGGCGCCCGCAACCTCCCGGCCTTTCCGTTCCGTACCGACAGCTGGTGACAGGAGTCAGCCCAAGCGGCACGCCGGACATATTCGCCGAGAGGATATTACACAACAGCGAAATGCGGGTCAAGGAGCTCGACCTCCTCAGGGCGCGGCGCAATGTCGAATATGTGGTGATGCTGTGCCTGATAGTTCTGGCTGCCGCAGTCTCCGTTTTCGTATGGGTGCGCAGGCAGAACAAGATGTACAGGACTCTCGTCACGCAGTACAGAAGCTACATACACCGTCTCGAGGAGATCTCTGAAAGCCGCAAAGAGACAGAAGACGAGACGACGAAAGAGGACGCGCAATACAAAAAAGTGCTACCGCGACAAGGACATGAGCATCTACAGAGCCCAGATTCTCAAGATGGACACGAATGAAGACATGGAAGGCAGTTCATGATCAGCCAAACAGCCGCAATCATTGCCGCTGCAATTCTTTGCAGTAAAAACAATGAAAATCGGGCAGTATTAAGAACTTTGCTAATTTTGTATGAAATGCGTCAGCCATCGATGCCTTTGGCACGAGGACAAACGGCATCGATGGCTAAAAAAAGATTTTATGCTGTACCCTATCGGAATCCAGAACTTTGAGGACCTCGGAAAAGAGAAGATCTCGATGTCACCAGCATCTCAGCAGATTGGAAACCTCCAGGCA
This sequence comes from uncultured Bacteroidales bacterium, assembly GCA_944326355.1. Classification (GTDB taxonomy): domain Bacteria; phylum Bacteroidota; class Bacteroidia; order Bacteroidales; family UBA932; genus Cryptobacteroides. Next base: position 49,076 of record CALVDO010000017.1, read on the forward strand.
AGTGATACTCATCGATGAATACGACAAGCCGATAACAGTCCCCGCCGACCGCTCAGAATGATATGTCGCCGTTGACCGTCCCCTGGGATTCCCAGCCGACAATCTGGACCCCGTCCATTCTGATCCCGTCCGAAGAAATCTCAAGCTGCACCGTCAGCATTTTTCCTCCTTCAAGCATGCTGAGCGTATGTCCGTCCTCAGTGGTATCAGGAAGGGTGAACGTCTTTTTCATTCCCTGAAAAGAGACCTCGACAGTAACTTTGTCCTTCTGCTGCGGCACAAGCATATATGCCACTGAATCCCCGGACTTTTCGGCATATCGGGACTGAACCGAAGCAGATCCCGCCTCAATTTCGCCCTTGGACAGGTCGACCGTGCATGATGACATCGCATTGACGACAGTCGTCACCTGAGAAAGGTCTGAATCCGAAAAGGTGCCGTCAGACACATATTTTACGGCAAGCTTGTGGAAAGCATGACCGAATTTCAGATCTACCGTCGCAGCCGGATACTCAACATCGACTGCCTTGGCAAGCAGGAGATCTGTCTCGCCGTTCGCGAGCACTTCTAAACGGCAGCCGTCTCCGGAAGCCGCTTCCTGTGCCGGATAGCATCCTGCAAAACGCACTGTCCCGGGATTTTCGGGAAGACCCAGATCCGACCAGAACAGTTCCGTTCCGCCCACAGTATAGTCACGGATGACTTCAAATCCGTCGCCGGAAACCGTCAGTGAAAAGACGTCGCCGTCAATGAAATTTCCGGAGCCGTCCTCTCCAAGCTGTGGTGCTTTAACAATAGGGCATACGGCAGTCGTTATGTCGATTTTCCCTGTAACTTCCACTTCATCGCTGCCGCCGTCCCCGCCGGGAAGGACGGATCTGTCGCATGAGATGGCTGCCGGCAGAATCGCCGCAGCATATAGAAAAAATTTATAACTCTTCATAATCATCATAATATCCATGTCAAATAAAATGTCTGCAATCCTGCCGTGCACTGCCCGGCATCATTTTTCAGCTTCAGTCGTCCGTACGCACTTCCGGAAAGGCGTTCCGCCATACGTCACGCATAAGATCCATCGTAGTCACTCCGACTATCGCATACGATGT
>CALVDO010000018.1 GCA_944326355.1 uncultured Bacteroidales bacterium
CTCTAAATTATCATTTATCGCATGGTTGAGTTCTATTTTTCTGTCTATATTGGACAACAACTCTCCGATTGACTTTTGAACTTCAATAGACGGAAGCAAAACAGGAATTTGATTTATTGTATCATTAGAAAGCGTATAGCGTTGTCCGCTGCCTGAAGCATTGTTTTCAAAATATTTTTGAATAAATTTAGTGTGCATAAAAGCATTCAGATATTTTCCATTCACCAAATCTTCATTAGGGGTAATTAAAGCACAATGATAGCCAAGCAGCACATTTTCAAAATTATCCGCTATATAGGTTGAAATTCCTATATCATCCCGTGTCTCACTATCCTTCGTTATAGCAACTTGTCCTTTGTGAATAGAATATCTAGTTATTTCTGTTTCTTTGGCAGTAGCGAGCATAAAATCTTCTGTTAAATTCTTCGTTATTGCCCAATTCCTATATACATCAACAAAATTACACAATTTCACATACGCTTCGCCTTTAACAATTTTCTTGTCAACGCTACTGATTTCAATGTTAGCAATCTCTCCTAATTTATATTTCCTAAACTTCATATTTCTTTGCTGATTTTTCAATATAATTTTTAATCAACGATAAATTAGCTTCTATTTCTTTACGCTTAATTATCAAGTCATTCAATTGTTTTTCCTGCTTCTCGTACTTTTGTACAGCATCTAATTTATCTATCTTATTGCCGCAATAAAATGCACTGGGTATCATGCTCATTTCATTCTGTACCTTTTCTATGTTACAATTTATCTCTTCCAATGCCTGTTGATATTTTCGTTGAGCTTCGATAATATCTAAATTATGAGCAGCCACGAATACATCCAACAAATTATAAACAGCCTCAATCTGCCGTTTCGCATCCTTTGAAGAATTCCTTGCCACATATAAGGCAACTACAATGGCAAACACACTGATTATTGGACCCATTATTGTTGCCCATTGAGAGATAATTTCCATAATATGTTTATTCTACATATGACAATTGCAAAAATTACAACTGTCACTGACTCCAATTCTGCTCGACTTGTCTATGTAACAATTGTTCATTAATCCTATTAACAAATATATCGCTCCCATATAGAATTGCAGCGGCAGTTGTTTCCATTCTGGAAATAGCTGAATCGGCTTGCAGTTCTTTTGCCATGGAGATTATTCTTTAATATCGTTAAACCTAAGGCTGTCAAGCCGTTTCAATATCTCGGTCTCCAGACGGCGACTCTCGGCAAATTGTTCCGTAAGTGTTCTTTTATATTCCGCCATCCTGGCATTGAACTCTTCCTCGGTAATATCCACATAGTCAATCTTGATGTCAAAATATTGTCCTGCGGAGAGACTGTATCCCTTCTCTTTGATTTCATCATAAGTGACGGCCACGGAGAAGTCTTCAACGGCTTCCTTATTCTGGAAAGTGTTGACTATCTGATCTATTTCATAGTCCCGGAGGCGGCGTTTCTGATTATTGCCCTCCTTATACTCCTCGCCCAGCTTGCTGGCATCTATCAAAATCACCTTATCATTCTCAGCAGATTTGTCGAAAAAGATGACTGATACATTGGTTCCGGTGGTCGCAAAGACATTGCTCGGCATGGAAACTACACCATATACCCATTTTTCATCGACAATACGCAGAAGAATGCGTCTCTCGACACCGCTCTTAGATGTGATGAATCCGGTCGGAATGACTATAGCCGCCTTGCCTGTCGGCTTCAACGAATTGAGAACATGTTGGATGAAGCATGTATATATGGCCATCTTAGGCTTCGTCGGATCAACCTTCTTTACTGCATTTGGAACTCCTGCCCAGAAGCGGATGGTGTCGGCGGCCAAAGTGTCACGATATTCAGGAAAATCGAGTTTGAAAGGCGGATTGGAGACGATGAAATCGAACTTTCGCAAGACGCCGTTGCTTTCCTTATGAGACGGTTCGGTAAGTGTATTGCCTTGCACTACATTCGGCAATGAGGCCGCAAAGTTGTTGAGAATAAGGTTGAGTCGCAGCATTTCCGTAGATTTCTCCGAAATATCCTGCGAAAAGATTGAGCAGCGATCCTCTCCGATCTGATGAGCGAGAGCCATAAGCAAAGTACCGGTTCCGGCCGATGGATCGTAACAAGTGATACCACGCAAATCCGTCTTGTCTCCCACAAGGAGCCGTGCCATCACCTGAGCTATCGCGCGAGGCGTATAGTACTCCGCATATTTGCCGCCTCCGGCATTGTTGAAGCCTTTAAGCAGATGCTCGAATATGTGTGAGAAGAAATCGTATTTCTCATCAAACACATCCTCAAAATTGAACGAAGCGACATTTCGCATCAACGATTTGGCGAACTCATCCCTTTTCTGAGGATCGGTGACATAAGTGGTGAGAGGAAAGAAAATGTTGACCCTGCTCTTACCAGAAGTGGTGACTGAGAATGTCTCGGCATTGAGAGAGGCAATGTCAACCAAAGTGGCATCAAGCAGAGTGGAAAAATCGCCTTTATTGGCAGAGTTAAACAAATGCGACAATGTGTGCTCAGGCTTCAATCTAGGCACGGAATGCGGCAGGTAGCTGAACAAGTCTTCTACCTCTTCTTCCGTAAATGTGTCATACTCGGCATCCCATTTCTCCGCCTTCGACAGCCGCTCCCCGTACATCGGATCGCGCTTGGCCTCATAGCCGAACTTGTCATTGAAGAACTTGTAAAGGAACATTTCGGTCACAATCTTATACTCGCTTCCCGTTCCGGCCAGGCCGAAGGCACTGGTTGTGCTTTTCAATGAATCGATCAAGGCTATGGTAGCCTCTGATATGTTTATAGCGCTCATCTTTCTAATATGCGTAATTGTGTTGCTGCAGATATTCAGTGGTAATCAAGCTATTGATATATTTGCGGTCCTTGAGGTCCGCCCTTATCTTCATGGAAAGGAGTTCCTTGCCGATGATGGCCAGCACATCCTGCTGGAAAGCAGGAACATTGTTGAGAATGTTGATGTCCAGAAACAGCCGTCTGTCTATCTCTTCTTTCATCTTGGAAAGATTTTCGGCAATCTCATATTCCTGCGCGGAAATGATCGGATGCTCACGCTTACGGTTCTGCTCCTCTATGCGCTTGTGAATGCGGACAAAACGCTCGTCTCCCTTGTATTTGCGCTTCAGAATGTTATTGCGGCGGTTGATTTCGCGTATCTTCTTCATCACTTCGTCCATATATCGGATGCTCTCCTTGGCCTCTTCTGTGCTTTGGGGCACAAAGCCCTTCTTGCGGAAATACTCTCTGAACTCATCGGCAAGGATGACATACCTGTCTTCCTTTGTATCGAAATTGGCCTCAAACTCGGCCTGAACACGTTCACACCGTTCTCGGATGTCATTGACAATGATGCGCAATTCTTCCGGGACGCCTTTCTTGAACTCAAAATCCAGTTCGGACAACGCGACATTGATTATGCCGGACACATCTGCCTTATGCTCAGTATTTTGAACAAGATTGATACGTTCAATGCGATGAGTCACTTCAGTGATCAGCGCCGGTATTGTACCCGTTGGTAAAGAAGCTAGTTTCTTTTTGGTCTCTTCATCGCCAAATGAGCGCACCTGATTGATCATCGCTTTGGCATCGGATAGCGTATTGCGCAATTCATACAGACTGTCCTTGTTCTCAATATCATCAATTTCCTTGCGGAACTCTTCAATATTGTCGGTAGTGAAGTTGAAAAGCAAGCTCTTTACCTGCTTTATCTTGGCTTCGACCTCCTCCCTGCTGACAAGTATGTCCGCCGCTATGTTATCGGTGTGCGGATTACCGGATTCATCTGCAGTACGGTTAAGTTCGCGCAAGTAACGATCATTGGTAGCCTCAAAGTTTTCCTTGATATTGACAAAGTCCACAACATAACCATACTTGAAATCCCGGTATGGACGATTCACGCGAGTAAGTGCCTGCAGCAGGTCATGTCCGTCAAGAGAGCGCCCCAGATACAGCTTCTTCAGGCGTGGAGCATCAAAACCAGTGAGAAGCATCTTATTGACAATGAGGACATCGACTTCCTGTAACTTTTTAAAGCCTTCAATGTACTCTTTCCGTTCTGCCTTGTCTCCTTCATCATGCAAAATGAGGGAAGCGGTAAGCGGCTTATAGCAGCCATAATGCATCATCGGTTCAGCAACCATACTCATCATCCGTTCCTCTTGCCGGCTGACCTCGTTCGCAAATTTGAAGCGCTCCTGCCAAAGGCGATATAATTCCCTTGCCTGAGGATTTGTCCGGCATACTATCATCGCACCGACCGTTGCATCGTTCTGCTCACGACGGAAACGGCGAAAATCCGAAATGATATAATCAAGCAGAGCATTAAGGTAACTGTCATGCTCCATTATCTGATTGCGGTCAATGTCGGATTTCTTGACCTGAACCTCTCCTGCCAGCTTGTCAAGGATGTTTTCAATCTTTTCCTTATAGATCGTCTCAACGGGCTCACGCATAAGCTTGCAGGTGTATCCGTCTGCAATGGACTTGTCGTAATAATATGTATGGATATAGTCTCCGAACACCCTCCAAGACTCACGCTCTTCTTTCAAAAGAGGCGTACCCGTCAAGGCAATCTTGACTGCATTCTTATCCGCCTCCAGAAGGTTTGCCAAGAAGCTTCCCTGCGGATTGTAGCCTCTGTGTGCTTCATCAATGAAGAATATTCGCTGCAGCTTGATGCTATAGCTGTCGTCAACGGTGACCTTTGTTTTGTCTTCTTTGAATTTCTGTATGTTGACGACCATTATTTCCGGCTTGCCCTCATCGTTACTGATAACCTCCCGACTTGAGATGTCATCCATCAGTTCACGGCGGCTTTTGGCGTTATGAACGACAAGCCCGCGGGCAGCAAATTCATCAGTCGCCTGCTCCATGAGATCGATCCTGTCAACGATAAAATAAAACTTTGCTACGACATTGCGACTGGCAAAATAATCGGTCAGGCTCTTGACGCTATAATAAGCAAGAGCTGTCTTTCCGCTGCCCTGCGTATGCCAGATGATGCCGCTCTTCACGCCTTTGGACAAAGTGTTGCGGATGGCAAACGATGCGAACATCTGCTGATAGCGCATGATATGCTTCTGCAGCTGAGTCCCCTGCGTACCGTCTGCAAGTTCCGTCTTGCGCTCAACATACGCGAATCCGTAGCGCAACAAGAAAAGAAAACGCTCCTTGCTCAACATGGAAGTGATGATCCTGTTCGTGGGCGTATGAACTGACTTATTGGTCTGATATTCCTGTAGATTTTTGATTACCACACAGTTGCGATGCTTCAGCACCTTGTATTCCGTGTCATCATCAATTTGACGGTACTGATACTTCTCCACATACTGCGCATCTTCCTCTCGAAATACATTGAAAAAAGCCTTTTCCTTTGCCGTGCAACAATAGAAAGCTCCCTGTATCGGGACACGGCTGTCAGTATCATACTCCTGATTGTTGGAGAAAATCATCAGCTGCGTCAAATTGAAGAAGCGGCGAAAACATGGTCTGCTCATCCGCTTGTCGATGCGCTCTCTTTCCGCTAAGATGCCCTCATGGTTATTGGGTTTCTTGACTTCAATGAAAGCGAGTGGGAGTCCGTTCACAAAACATGTAATATCGGGGCGGAACTCATCTTCGGTATCCTCATTTTCATAAGTCAATTCCGTAGTCAGATGCCAATCATTGTTGTCTGGATTCTCAAAATCTATGAGCTTGATACCGCTGTTTGACGACAAGAGCCCGTAAAACTCACGGCCGAGATCATCATTGTCCGCTATATTGACTATTTTGGCAAACAGCTGCGAGGCCTCGGTGTCTGACAATTCCGGATTGAGCCTCTTTACAGCATTCAGAAAAGTGTCTGTCAAGATATTAGTCTTCGTATCATAGCCCCATATGTTGTCCAAGTAAGTATAGCCCAGCTTACACAAATGAAGTGCAGCAGGAACCTGTACTCTCGTATTTTCATTAAACTTAGCGTTGCCCATATCTTCTGAAATCATAGCCGCAAACACAAATTTACGGATTATAATCAGATTAACAAGCCGTCAGGCGGTGGCGGCGGAGCGTCGGGCTTGCATATTCCGGGTGAAATCATTATATTCACAATCTTGTGCATAAGACTCATGACCATGAAATATTGTCTGCCGATAATGCTGCTTGCCGCGGTCTCCTGCGCGGCGAATCACGAAGACCGGTATCTGGGACAGACGGACTTTTCCCTGAACCAGAAGGTGACCTGCCTCTCTGAAGGGAGGGAAAAGCTATGGATAGGCACTGAAAGCGGCTCTATGGCAAGTTTTGACCCTATCAGCTGCCGCTATTCCGACCCGGTCGGCGTGGGCAGCGGACAGGTGTACTGCATCAGGGAGCTTTCCGGAGACACGCTGCTTGTGGGCGTCAGAGACTCCGGACTCAAGCTGGTTAAAGCCGATGAGTCCTCAGCCGGCGCGGAGCTTCTGACTCAGTTTGTCCTCAGCGGAGAGAAGGGCACGAACTATTCGCCTTACTCATTTCTGATCAAAAGACAGAAAGAGCATTACGCCAGAGAGTCCGGATTCCGATGCGACACCATCTTCTGCGGTACGTCCAACGGACTGTACTGGCTTCCGCTGGATGAAAACACGGAACTCGGAGACACGGTCAGACTCAGAAAGATATGCGGTGCGGGCGAGGGCGGGACGCTGAGGATGGTCTCTCTGGCGGAGAAAAGCGGGGACATTTATGCGGGAGGCCCTGCAGGGCTACTGAGAGTGCTGAACCCGGAGGCGGAAGAGGAGGCGGACAGGTATGTGAAGATATCAGACGTCGGGATAAGCCATGTGTCGGTGCGGGGGGATGTGCTTCAGATTCTCGACAGTGATGGCGGGCTATACATGACAGAGGCGATGCACAAGGTCGGGAGACGATTCGGCACCAGGCCTCTGCTTTTCTTCAGCGACGGGAGGATGGACTTCGCCCTGTCGGAATATGAGGTGGAGATGAGAGACCCGGACGGAAACAGCGGCACATTCAGGCTCAACGGCAAGGCGGCGATATGCTCCGGGCAGAGCGACAGAGGACGCGAGTGCTTCGTGAAGAAGGGCGATTTCTATTATGTCGCCACATCGTCGGGGATATGCCGCATCCCGGTCAATGTCAATCCAGGATCGGACATAATGATCACTTCGGCCTGTGCCGGACGCACTCCTGACGAATTTTTCGCGCTTTCCGAAGTAGGTGATCTCTACAGAATACGCACTTCAGACGCTAAAGTCAGATTCGTTCGCAACATAATGCCGGGCAGGGATGAGACCGTACGCGACCTTGCGGGCTGCATAGGAGACAGAATCTATTTCCACACCGACAGAGACGTCTATTGCACAGGCCTCAGGCTTTTCTCCGGCATCCGCAGGGCAGGATTCCCGAGACGCGAGCCGAAAATTATCTCAGCCGCTGCCGGCCCGGATGTCGGAGTGATGGTTTCCTACGCGGATGAGACCTTCATAATGCGGACGCAGAAAGGGACAGCCGATACCCTGAGGCTCGGCGGAGACTCGTATATATGCGCCATGGCGCCCACCAGGGACAGAGCCGGGAAGCCGACGGGGATGATGCTCGGGACCCTCAACAAGGGGCTTTACAAGACAGGGCCGGACGGCACGATTGAGAAGATTGAAGCCCCCGGGAGTGAGCCCGGCGGCATAAAGGATATTGTATGCATCGGAAATGAGACGGCAGTACTGACTCCGGGGAAAACGGCCGTTCTCAAGCCGGGAGACAATGGCTGGACAATCACGGAAGAGACAGCTGTCCCGCACGAGACTTCCGGCCTGTTCAGCTTCGGAGGCAGGCTTCATGCGGTAATGTCGACGGGAGGGACATTTGTAGTGGACGACGGATCGGACATCTTGAGCAACAGAGACTTGAGGTTTCTTTCCTCCGAACTTGATCTCGGACGTGACGCGACAGACTACGGCAGAGAACTAAGGCTTATCTCGGAAAACGGCTGCATCTTCAATCCTGAAGACGGGTCAGTGACGCATGCAGAGCTCAGATCGCCGGGAGCATTTGAAATGCTCGCAAAGAACAAGGGAGGACTCTGGCTCGTGCTATCGCTTGCCGGTCTTGCCGCGGCCGCGTTCGGAACAGCGAAGCACGCCCGAATCATGCTCGTCGGGCTGAAGCGGTGGAGAACCGCTCTCGGCATCATCGCGCTCCGCGAGCAGGAGATTTCGCGGCTAAAGGAGGATGCCAGCCGGAGAGAACGGCTGCTCGCATTTGAGGCGGCAATGGAAGAATACAGGGAAATGGATGCTCATGACATGCTCCGGCATCTGCACGAGGACTGCCGTATGACGGCGGAGAAAGGAAATGCCGGGCAGATAAGCCGGGCCGCAGAGGCGCTTGAACAGGGACGCGATACGGTACAGAAGGCTCTTAAGGAGGCGGAAGCGGCAGAAGAAGCGATTGAGACCGTGCGGATGAGAGGAGACTCATTGCCACGGATCGTCGCCCGAAGCGCAGAAAAGCTCGCGGGAGCGATGGCCGGCATGAGCAGAGCCGGAGCAGAGGAGATAGGAACTGCGGCGGCAAGATTCTGCGCAGAATACGACGCGTTCAGCATGTCGGAGACACTTCGGAACGCGACGGCGGATTTCACTGCTGAACTTCTGCAGAAGAAAGGGATCAGCCCCGGGAGACATTTCACCGCAGTTGTCCTGGAGCGGCTGAGAGCCCCGGAAGATACGGGTATTATGCTGAAAAAGAGCCTGGCTCTCACTGCAAAGACAAAATGCCTCGGGCTCATTCTGGAGGCCGACGACCTGATGGAGGAATTCATGAAAGCGCTCGATGGGCCCGGCGTCATGGAAGAGGCAAAACTGAAGGGCCAGGAGGACGGCAGAGCCGAGGATGAGCGGCTCAGATTCTACAACAGATTCAACGAACTCGCGGAAGAGGTATACAATGCGCTCGGTGATGACGAGCAGGCAGAGCTGAAGGCGGCCAGAATCAGCGGCGCATTCAACTCAAATGACGACTATTCGGAGACATGGATGATGATCCTGACTGCCGCTTCCGGGAGGATGGACATCAGGCGGGCAAGATGGCTGTGCAAGAAGCGTTCAAGCCAGACCAATTTCGACACGGCAAAAAGCCGTCTGAGGAAAAAGCTCGCCGACTACCGCAAGCCGGCCGAGGGATACCCGGATCAGGACAGCCGGGAAAGGAGGCAGTCAGGGTCGGCTCTGATAGTTCCGGTCCTGCTGGACATTATTTCCGAAAGATTAGGTCAGCCCAAGAGGCCTCAATAGCCCGCACCATGCACAACCTCTTATAAAACAATACTTTGACATAGACCTTACATCCCGACGACGTAAGATTCACGGGGAAGCCCCAAGGGCTGAGCGTAAGGCCATGACACGATTTTATCCGGACTTTTCAGTCTATTTTCACGTCATCATCAGAATGTGAAAATGACATGAAACAGATCTTCATTACCCTTGCAGCCGCGGTCCTCATCTCGGTCCGGGCGATGGCCGGAACACCAGATCTTCCGGTATCTCAGGAGCGGATGCTCGAAAGATTCCTCTCTTATGTGAACATCGACAGCCAGTCCGTACCCGCCGCAATGCCGGACGAGTTTCCGATGACGGAAGGTCAGGCGAGGCTCGCCGCATTCATCGCCGAAGAGATAAGGTCATTCTCGGACGGGGTGGAGTGCACAGTATCAGCGGACAATTATGTATATGTCACCATTCCGTCCAATGTGAAGGACAGCCTCCCCTCCCTCGGCTTCAGCTGCCATCTCGACGTCACGCCCGAGTGCGAGAGTTCGCCGGTAAAGCCGTCGGTAATACGCAGATATGACGGAAGCGACATCTTCCTCGGCGAAGGGCGCTGGCTCAGGACCGAATCTCCCGAGGGACAGGACCTCAAGAACTGTATAGGCAAGACAATAATCCACACCGACGGCACTACCCTGCTCGGGGCCGACGACAAATGCGGCTGCTCGATAGCCGTATCGCTGATTGAGAGCATCATCAGAGACAATGACATCAGGCACGGAGACCTGCAGTTCGTCATCTGCCCGAACGAGGACGTGGGACTCAGCGCCGAACGGATTGACACCGCCATCTTCAATCCGGACATTCTCTTCGACATCGACGGACTCGGGACAGGAGCAATCACAAGCTCGAACTTCACGGCAAGCCAGCTGATCGTGCGCTTCTATGGCCATGACGTGCATCCCGGCAATGCGAAGGCTCTCAAATACGGAGACGCCCTTGCCGCCGCGTGCAGCTTCATATCCTCATTTCCTCTGGAAACCAGACCGGAACGGAGCGAAGGTCTACAGGGCTACATTCATCCGTGGTCTCTCAAGGACGAAGGAAACGGCCAGTGGACGGTGTCCGTGCGCGTCAGATATTTCGGCAAAGGCGAAGGGGCGTACTTATCAACCCTCCTTGCCAGCGCATTTAAATCTGTCATGCAGGCATTTCCGCATGTGCGCCCAGTCATCCTGTCAAGCGGCATCCAGTATGAAAACGTGGCGTATTCAATGCATCCGGCATCCTCGGCCATTGTCACCGGCGCCTCGGAAAAGACCGGCATTCCGGTGCATTTCACATCAGAACGCGGAGGAACGACTGCCGCCATGTTCACCGCCAAAGGCATGACCGGAGGAATGTGTCTTTTCAGCGGGCAGCATGCAGTCCACAGCGTGTATGAATATGCCGTCCTCGAGGAAATGTATGACTCATATCGACTGGCTCTTGCGATAATTGAAGAAACCGCGGAGCTTGGAAAATGACTGTTGAATAAATAAAATGACACTGACATGAACGGAAGATTCAATTTGCCATCTGCATCTTTATCAGCGCTTTTCACGGCTATCCCATCCGTGTCGGCACTACTTGCCCGCGCGACTTGCGCCTTGCTGCTGATCTCATGCTCATGCCGCGAAGATGCAGCCATTCACGAGACTGACGAGCTGTCCATGTTTCCGGCTGCGGACGACAGATCCATGTTCCCGGCAGTTGACAGCGGCCTCATCGACAGATTCTGCAAAATAAGACACATCCGGAGCATAACGGAAGAAACTGCCCGTCCGATGGGCGTGTTGTCCTCCAGACTGCACTTCATTGGAAACATAATACAGACTGACGAATACTTCTACGGAACAGACGGACGGCTCGGCAAATCTGTCCGATACGACGGCCGTGCCCGGAAAAAGAACAGAGTGTCAATGAAGCTGTATACCTACGAACACTCGAGACTGAGCCGCATAACTTACGCTGACGGCGACGCCAGACCATACCGCAGAGACGAATTTGTCTACGACAGCAGCGACAGGCTCTCAGGAATCCGCACGGTCAGCTGGCCGGACACGGCGACAGTCACCCGGACTCTGGAATACGCCTATGATCAGTCGGGCAGGATGACACAGAGCCGCATCTTCTTCCGGAACGGCGTCACAATCACTGACATATATGACTATCGTGGGGACGGGACTTGCCTCGTGACCAGAAGAGACGGCAGCGGAAAGGAAAGCCGCCGGCTGATAGACGCCATGTCCGGAAATCTGCTCGAAAGCTATGGAGAAGACGGCGCGGTGACACACAGATGCTTCTACGACAAGAACTTCCTCATCAAGGAGATAAAGCAGGATGAAGTGAGTGAATATACATATTTCCCCAGCAAAAGCGGCAAGTCACATCTCCGGATAAAGACGGAGAACGGGAAATGGGTTCAGACAGTCAGAAGCACAGTCAAATACTGGAGACCGGAGGCAAGATGAGAAGCAACTGCATAAGCCGTCTTGCTGCCGCGGCATCAGCTGCGCTGCTGATCTCATGCTCATGCGTGGACAAATATCCGGACCCTTCGGACGGCACAATCATATATCCGAATCCTGAATGCGGACTCGTCGACATGCGCGACATCCGGAAACGCATCAGATATAAAGAAGTGGAAATAAGCCGGCCAATGAGACTGGGCAAGCTGGATCTGCGCTTCTTTCAACATATTGACGAATCATATCAATTCTTCTACAACGAAGACGGACAGCCCGTCAAGTCAATCCGCTATGACGGTGAAGTCCAAGACGGGAGAAAACTGTCGGCAAGGCTGTATTCTTATGACAATTCGAGACTCAGCCGCATTACCTGCTTCGCCTACAGGCGCAACTATCCCGGACGGACTAAATATCCTGTGCGCAGGATCGAATATGCCTTCGACATCTGCGGCAGAATTTCCGAGATCAGGACATTCGATTATCCGGATACAGCCACAGCCGCCAAGATCAGCAGATACTACTACGACTCTCTATGGAGAACGGACAGAATGGAGTTCTGCTGCTCCGGCGACACTCTCATCCGGACATACAGCTACAGGCCTGACGGGACTTGCCTTGTGACGCAGAGAAGCTTCTGCGGAGAAGAAAGCCGCTGGTTGACCGACTCCAAGACAGGAAATTTTCTTGAGCAATTCGGAGAAGACGGCCGGGTGACATACAGGTGCGTCTACAGGAACGGCTATCTTATAAAAGAAATCTCAGATGACGAGGTCTTTGAGCATAAATATTCCGCCTTTGCAGGCAAACGCAGCGAGGTATGGACACACGATATAAGCAAAGACGGAAAATGGGAGGAAACTATCACGACATATATCCATTACCGGAAAGGCAGACGATCTTAGAGACCGTGTCCGTCAATCAGAAATTTTGCATACATTTGTCTGCGACAGAAACGACAGGGACATGGAGGGAAAGATTGCAGAACATTCACAGAGTGACGGAGCCCCGGGAAAAGACGGGGCCTCCGTCCTGCACATCAAGAACATGGTATGCGACAGGTGCATAATGGCTGTTGAGGCCCTGCTCGAGAGAGAGGGGCTGCACCCGGAGCATATCGAGCTCGGGACAGCCGCCGTCAAAGAGCAGCTGGGCACAGAGCAGGTCGAAAAGCTGAGGAAGGGCCTTGAAGATCTTGGCTTTGAACTGATTGACGACAGGAAGTCGCTTCTTATCGAGCAGATCAAGGCGGAAGTCATCAGGCTCGTCCGCCACGATGAGGACGGAGTGAAAGTGAATCTGTCCGACCACCTCTCCGCCAGATTCAACAGGGACTACGGACATCTGAGCCGGCTTTTCTCGGAAGTGACAGGGACGACCATAGAAAAATATCTCATCGCCCAGAAGATGGAGCTCGCCAAGGAACTTCTCGCCTACGGAGAGCTGAGCCTCAGCGAGATAGCGGACAGGCTCGGCTATTCCAGCGCAGCCTATCTCAGCGCCAGGTTCAAAAGCGCCACCGGGCTGACTCCGAGTCACTTCCGCCGAATGGGAGAGAACCGCCGCAAGCCTCTCGACAAGGTGTAATCTCATAAGTTTCCGACATAATTCCGTAACGCCGCTTCCGCAGCGGCGTCATATCTTTGTGTCATGGGTGCAAAGATAACGAATGAGACCTTCCCGGTGCTCGGGATGAGCTGCGCCGCCTGCGCGACGCGGGTGGAGAAGACGCTGAACGGACAGAAGGGCGTAGTGAAGGCTGCCGTCAACTATGCTGCGGCGACGGCAAAAGTGGAATATGATGCCGCGGAATGCTCTCCGGAGGCTCTTAAGGCGGCAGTGCAGGACGCAGGCTATGACCTGCTGACGCTGACAGGCGAGAACGCGGCAGCCGAGGCCGGCAAGGCGCACGGCGAACGGTACTGCAGGCTCAGACGCAAGACGACAGGGGCAATCGCGCTCTCTCTGCCTACGGCCGTCATCGGAATGTTCTTCATGGATATGCCTTACGCCGACATCATCATGTGGGCGCTCGCCACCCCGGTCGTGTTCTGGCTCGGTCGGGACTTTCATGTCAACGCCTGGAAGCAGCTGAAGCACCGCACTGCCAATATGGACACCCTTGTGGCGTGCAGCACCGGGATCGCATATCTCTTCAGCGTGTTCAATATGCTGTTCCCTGACTTCTGGCTGTCGAGAGGGATTGAGCCTCATGTGTATTTCGAGGCCTCGAGCGTCATCATCGCCTTCATCCTGCTCGGAAGGCTGCTGGAGGAGAGGGCAAAGGACAACACAGGAGACGCCATACGGAAACTGATGGGGCTTAGGCCCAAGACCGTCACCGTGATCTCGGAAAGCGACGGCAAGAGGGTCAGCCGTGAAGTGCCTGTCGAAAGCATCATGCCGGGAGACATGATAGCCGTTCGGCCCGGTGACAGAATCGCCGTAGACGGGATGGTGACGGAAGGCAGTTCGAACGTGGACGAGAGCTCCCTGAGCGGAGAGCCGATACCGGTCGAAAAGCGCAGAGACTCAAAAGTGTTCGCCGGCACGATCAATCAGAAGGGCAGCTTCCTGTTCAGAGCCGAAAAGGTAGGAAGCGACACCCTCCTGTCTAAAATAATCGCGATGGTCCAGGACGCTCAGGGAAGCAAGGCTCCGGTACAGAAGCTCGTAGACCGGGTAGCGGCAGTATTCGTACCGGTCATAATGGCCATTGCACTGACGTCGTTCGTGCTCTGGGTAACTCTGGACGCCGACAACGGCTTCACTCACGGGCTTCTGGCGATGGTGACGGTACTGATCATCGCCTGTCCATGCGCCCTCGGGCTCGCCACTCCGACCGCCATCATGGTAGGCATAGGCAAAGGAGCTGAAAACGGAATCCTGATCAGAGACGCCGAGAGCATCGAGACGGCGAGAAAAATAGACACGGTGATTCTGGACAAGACCGGTACAGTCACGGAAGGACGGCCGGAGGTGACGCATCTCACATGGGCTGCGGGGGACGACGGGAAGCGGGACATATTCTGCGGACTGGAAAAACGCTCCGGACATCCTCTCGCGGATGCTGTGGTGAGACATCTGAAAGGCTCTGCGGAAGCGGCAATCGAGGATTTTGAGAATGTGGCGGGAGAAGGAGTCACGGGAGTCTGCGGCGGAAAAAGGTATTTCGCGGGGAACATGAGGCTGATGGAGAGAAACGGCATAAGCCTCGGACAGGAACTGTCGGCCCTTGCGGAAAGACACGCTGCCGAAGCCAGGACAGTGATCATCTTCGCCGAGGGGCAGAAGGCCCTTGCAGTGGCCGCCGTGGCCGACAAGGTGAAGGAAAGCTCGATAATGGCGGTCAAGGCGCTTCAGGACGAGGGGATAGAAGTTCACATGCTCACCGGAGACAATCATGAGACGGCCGCAGCCGTAGCCTCTCTCGCAGGAATCCGGCACTTCAGAGCAGGAATGCTGCCGCAGGACAAGGCGGACTTCGTGAAGACGCTTCAGGGCAAGGGCAGAAAGGTGGCGATGGCCGGGGACGGAATAAATGACAGCGCCGCTCTTGCCCAGGCTGATCTGAGCATTGCAATGGGAAGCGGAAGCGACATAGCGATGGACGTCGCCCAGATGACGATCATCTCTTCCGACCTGACCAGGATTCCGGAGGCTCTCAGGCTCTCGGCCATGACAGTGCGGACGATACGGCAAAATCTCTTCTGGGCGTTTTTCTACAACCTGATAGCCGTGCCGATAGCCGCAGGAGTCCTCTACCCTGTCAACGGCTTCCTGCTCAACCCGATGATCGCCGGAGCGGCAATGGCTCTGAGCAGCGTCACCGTGGTGGGCAACAGCCTGCGCCTCAGACGGAAGATGAAAGACGGCCGTGCCGGAGCAGAGGGCATAAATGAAAGGAATGCCACAAGCGAGACAAATGGAATGAATGCCCAAGAGGGCATAAATGAAAATACGGCTAACATTATGAAAAAGGAATTTAAAGTAGAAGGAATGATGTGCAACCACTGCAGGATGCATGTGGAGAAGGCACTGAACAGACTGGAAGGCGTCAGCGCGACCGTGACTCTTGAACCTCCCGTCGCCACGGTGGAGTTTACCGGAGAAAAGTCCTACACCCTTGAGGAGCTGCAGAAGCAGGTGTCGGAAGAGGCTGGAGACTACACCCTGAGCGAATAGGCCCGCACCGCCCGCCGGAAATATGCGCAGAGAATGACGGATGATGGCATAGGATGCAGGATGATGGCAGAGGATGACGGATGAAATGAATTTTTTATCTTTGCAGCCGCTCAGCAGAACGTGAAGATGAATACAGGAGGAAAAAACAGCGGCAACAGACTTCTCAAACTTGTGCAGGACGGACATCCGATGACTCTCGGACAGCAGCTCAGGCTGACCGTGCAGCTCAGCATACCGTCCATAATCTCACAGCTTTCCTCCATTCTGATGCAGTTTATCGACGCATCCATGGTGGGAAGTCTCGGAGCTGAAGCCTCTGCCTCAATCGGACTGGTGTCCACGACGACATGGCTGTTCATGGGACTCACTTCCGCATGTGCGACCGGATTCTTCGTCCAGTCAGCCCACCTGCTCGGAGCCAGAGACAACGCAAAGGCGAGAGACGTGCTCAGACAGTCGATCGTCCTGTCGCTGGCCTTCAGCCTCATCCTTTCCGTCATAGGCCTTGCCATAAGCGGACCGCTGCCGGAATGGCTCGGAGGAGAAGAGGCGATACACGCGGACTCCAGCCTGTACTTCCTCATCTTCAGTCTGTCGCTTCCTGCGATGCAGATGAACGTGCTCGCAAGCGGAATGCTCAGGAGCAGCGGCAACAT
The DNA here is from genome assembly GCA_944326355.1 of uncultured Bacteroidales bacterium. Taxonomy (GTDB): domain Bacteria; phylum Bacteroidota; class Bacteroidia; order Bacteroidales; family UBA932; genus Cryptobacteroides. The sequence goes on from CALVDO010000018.1 coordinate 16,627, forward strand.
GTACACGCCGAGCGCACTGAACATACTGATGTGCCTTCTGGACGTGGTGTTCAACTGGTTTCTCATCTTTCCGGACAGGACTGTTTCGCTCGGAGGGGTCGACTTTTATATTCCGGGTGCAGGGCTCGGAGTGTGCGGTGCAGCTCTCGGAACGGCCCTTGCCGCCCTTGTGACGGCAGCTCTCCTTCTCTGGAAACTCTGTTTCAGATCGCCGGAGCTAAGGCTCGATCAGGAGAAAGGCAGCTTCAGGCCGACACGAGCCTGTTTTAAAAATGCCCTGGGAATAGCTCTGCCGATGGGCTGCGAGAGAGTCGTGATGTGCGGCGCACAGATCATGTCCACGATAATCGTCGCTCCGCTCGGGACCGTCGCTATTGCCGCCAACTCATTTGCCATCACGGCTGAAAGCCTCTGCTATATGCCCGGATACGGCATCTCCAACGCTGCGACAACCCTCGTGGGACAGAGTGTCGGAGCAGGGAGAAAAGAACTGACCTGGAGATTCGCCAACATCTCCACAATAATGGGGATAGCGGTGATGGCTATAATGGGCGTCGTAATGTATGCGACGGCTACGTGGATAATGGGGATAATGACGCCGGACGCCAGGGTGATGGATCTCGGAGCGAGGATTCTGAGGATCGAGGCTTTTGCCGAGCCCATGTACGCCGCATCCATCGTCGCCTATGGTGTGTTTGTCGGCGTCGGTGACACTCTTGTGCCGAGCATAATGAATCTGGCGAGCATCTGGGCGGTAAGACTCTCTCTGGCTGCGGTTCTGGCCCCGACCCACGGACTCGAGGGCGTATGGATTGCCATGTGCATAGAGCTATGCTTCAGAGGCGTCATCTTCCTTGTCAGGCTGTATCGTAAGAAATGGCTTAAAAAACTTTGAAATACAATGAGATATAATTTTGACGAAATGATTGACCGCCGTGGCAGCGGTTCATACAAATGGGACGGCATAGACAGAAATGACATTCTCCCAATGTGGGTAGCGGACATGGACTTCCGTGCGGCAGAGCCGATAATGAATGCGCTCAGGAAAAGAGTCGAACACGGGGTTTTCGGCTACACAAGAGTGCCCGAGGCCTATTATGAAGCCGTAATAAGCTGGTTCTCAAGAAGGCACGGATGGACAATCGGCAGAGACCAGATAATCTACACATCCGGTGTCGTTCCCGCCATTTCCGCAATCATAAAGGCTTTCACGGCACCCGGAGATAAAGTGCTTGTACAGACCCCTGTCTACAACTGTTTCTTCTCCTCAATCCGCAACAATGGCTGCGTTCTCTCAGCAAATACTCTGGAGCTGAAGGGAGGGAAATATGTCATCGACTTTGACGACCTTGAGAAGAAGGCCGCTGATCCTGCCGTGAAGCTCATGCTCCTGTGCAATCCTCACAATCCGGCCGGAAGGGTCTGGAGCCGTGAAGAGCTGACCCGCATAGGAGAAATCTGCCTGCGCCACGGAGTCATCACCGTAGCCGACGAGATTCATTGCGAAATAGTCTTCGGCAGACATGAATACACTCCGTTCGCATCCATATCGGAGGAGTTCAGCCGCAACTGCGTCACCTGTGTGTCCCCGAGCAAGGCCTTCAACATCGCAGGACTCCAGATAGCCAACATAATCACCGCAGATCCGGAAAAGAGAACTGCGATAGACAGGGCCATAAATATAAATGAGGTGTGCGACGTCAATCCGTTCGGTGTCCTCGCCCTCATCGCAGCCTACAACGAAGGCGAGGAATGGCTTGGGCAGATGCTCGAATATGTCGAGGGCAACTGGCTGTACATGAAAGACTTTTGCGAGAAGAACCTTCCGGAGTTCCCCCTTGCGGATCTCGAAGGCACCTACCTTGCGTGGATGGACTGCAGAAAGCTCGGGATGCCGTCCATGCAGCTCGAGGAAGACCTGATCAGGAAGACGGGCCTATGGCTTAACGCCGGCTCGATGTATGGAGAGGACGGCGAAGGTTTCCTGAGATGGAATCTTGCCTGCCCGAGGGCCCGCGTAGCCGACGGGCTCGGCAGATTCCTGAAATATGCAAAGGAGGCGTCTGCCGGCATCAGTCGATGCTGACGAGACGGTAATTTTTAGTGCCAAGACCGATCTGCTCGGCATAGTCCACGGTATGCCGGCCGTTGCGGCTCTCCACGCGCTCAATCAGTGGCCGCGGATCATTGCCTTCCGCCGGCTCCATATTGTAGACGACGTCAAGGCAGGCGTTGTCGAGAGCGACGGGATCGGTCGAGGCAAATATGCCCACGTCAAGCATTTCCGGGTCGCTCGGATGCGAATCACAGTCGCAGTCCACAGAAAGATTGTTCATCACGTTGATATAGATGATGTCGTCCCCGAAGTAGTCCGCCACCCCCTGAGCCGCGGCAGCCATCGACTCAAGAAATCCGTCCTGATTGTCGACATGCCCCCAGAGCTCGCCTACCTGGTCTGTGACGCCTGCGGTATGGATGTAGGCCTTTCCGCTCGCGGAGGCCACGCCTATCGACTGATTCTTGATGACGCCGCCGAAGCCGGCCATCGCATGGCCCTTGAAATGGGCGAGATTGATCATGAAGTCATAATTCTTCAAGTGCGTGCCGACGATGTCGTACCTGATATGAGTCGTGTCCCGCACAGGAATGCGGAACTCGCCCTCGGCATCCATTATGTCCACGTCCGCGATATCGAAAAACCCGTGCTCACGGGCCGCCTGAATATGGTCTTCAGTATTTGACCTGCGCCCCCCGTAAGCCGTATTGCACTCGACGATCGTGCCGTCTACCTTCTGAACCAGATCCTTGATGAGCGACGGCTGCAGAAAATTGTGACCCCCGGGCTCTCCGGTGCTGATCTTCACGGCGACTCGCCCCTCAGCGGGCCGGCCAAGAGCCTCATAGATTCTCACAAGCGCTTCCGGCGAGATTTCGGCCGTCATGTAGACAACCGACTCCGCCTTCTCTTCCTTCGGCTGCCCGGAACATGCTACAACAAGCCCGAGAGCCATAACAGACAAAGCAATTTTCTTCATGATGAAACATATTTATCCATATTGCGAAATTACAGGCATTCTCTGACACCGCAACTACTCGCATTACTGAAATTTTTACCAATATCACTCATCGGAGAGCGGCAGCCGTCTTTCGTCGAAATCACACTGTCCCCATACCCCGCGGCTGCGTCAATGCCACGCGGCTGTCTCAATGCATCATCCTGTCGAGCACGGCCAGCACATGGGCATTGGGGACGGCATATTTACCGTCCACATTCACAGCCTCTATGCCATGCTTCAGCCAGAGCCAGTCCTTGAGCCAGCGCGAGACCGCGCCGCTGCGGCTCACGCCCGCACTGCAATGGACGATCCATGTTCGGGCATGAGCATTGGCATCTACAAAAGCGGCGAGCTCCCGGGCCATATCGTCATCAAACAGGACATAATCTCTCTCAACGGCAGAGCCATCCTTACCATCATCTTCCCTGCCGGACACATCTCCATAGTAAGGGGCGTCTCCTTTGCCGTACAGACCTCTTGAACAGGAAGCAGCTCCCTTGCCGAAAGAGGAAAGCAGCTTCCACCTCTCCGGCGAAGTGATGTCATCGAAGGTGAGGTTGAGCACATTGGGATGAGGCCTCCGGAACCATCTTGACGACGGGCCGTTTGAAAATATGTCGTCAGGATCAAAGTCGTCGAATGAGTTGCCTATCGAGATGACGGCAAGCTCGGGCACAGACTCTACCGTGCCGTCATAAAGATCATTGTTGCGCATCGTGTGCTTGAAGTCAGCCACTGAAAGTGTATGTATCTGTACTGTACTCATCTTCAATAATCCGTATTTCACTGTAAATCATTGCCGTTCCGGAGGCCTCAGTCATTCAGCCGCCTTGAAATTGAAGACGGGCCTGATGGCGTTGACGACATCGACAGTGTCGGCTATGTTGGCCAGAATCTCCTCCTTCGGCTTGTACACCATCGGCGCCTCGTCTATGGTGGACTCCGTCACTGTCTCGCTGTAGATTCCTGACATTGAAGCGCGGAAATCCTCCATAGACAGCTCTCTCATGGCCTGTCCCCGGCTCATGATGCGGCCCGCGCCATGCGGAGCCGAACAATTCCAGTCCGGATTGCCTTTTCCCACGCATATCAGCGAGCCGTCGCGCATATTGAGCGGAATGATGCACTTCTGCCCCTTCTTTGCAGATATGGCCCCTTTGCGGATAAGATTGTCCCCGCTGATATAATTATGGACGCTTTCAAACGCCTCCCCCGCCTCTTCGACAGCATCGTAACTCCGGAAATGCTCCATTATCATGTCAACAATCATCCGGCGGCTGATGACAGCCCACTCCTGACAAAGGCGCATATCGTGGAGATAATTGTCCCGATGGGCGCCCTCAAGATAGCACAGATCCTGCGGAATCGGCGGCTTCTGCAGTCTGAACGAATTGTGCAGCTCCCTTATGGCGTCCTGCAGCTCTGCCCGCCGACCTGCGGCCTTATACTCAGCGATCATCCTGTTCTGCTCTTCAAGAAGCCTGTCCCAGCCGGACATGTTCTTGACCGCGAGCTTCTGGTAGATGTCGGCGACCTGCTTTCCGAGATTACGGCTGCCGGTGTGCACCACAAGATAGTACATCCCGTCCGAATCCGTGTCCACCTCAATGAAATGGTTGCCTCCGCCGAGAGAGCCGATCCCGCTTATGACTCGCTTCGAATCTTTCAGTTCACGATAGCATACCAGCTCCTTCACAAGTGATTTAGAGCGGGAATAGTCCTCCATATATTCATGCTTCAGCTGAGGGAAATTCTTGTCGCGCACATTTCGCCCCGCCGGTATGTTTCCCGTAATGAATTCGTTAAGCCAATGGAACTTCAGTTCCTTCTTTGCCCTGAACGGCTGGACAAGGATGCCGCAGCCTATGTCCACGCCGACAATGTTGGGGATGACTCTCTCGCCGAGATCTCCGGTAAAGCCAATCACGCATCCGGCTCCGGCATGCACATCAGGCATTATTCTGATTCTGCAGCCGCTGAACACGTCTATCGACAGCAGCCTCTTTATCTGGTCCAAAGCCGCATCCTCGATATTGTCAGTGAATATCTTTATGTCGTGGTTTTCTATCGTCTTCATGGCTTTTATGTTTTACTTGTGCAAAGATAGCATAAAGGTGTGCCAAATCGTGACACAGGCGTCATTCCGGCAGCTTCGGTTTCGGAGCGTAGCCGTCCGTCATGAATATCAGACCATCATATACAATATGCCTGCACGGAATACACTGACGCAACCATAGTGACCCGCCCGTCCGCATCCGCATGTCGTCTGTTTATCAGGGAATCCAGATTCTCGGATATGTCGAACTTGTCCTTGACTTTGTCCAGAAACTCCTTCAGGCCTGCCGCTGCCGAAAAAGGGAACTGTCTGGTCTTGAGGAGTGTTCTGAGAACGCGTCATGCGGAAATGTTTTACTTGCATTGCCTTTCCCTGAAAAATAGGTTTTTGCCAACGCTTCAGCCGCAGATTTGTCTCTCTCGTCCATTAGCGCGTCATCTTCAAAAACGATATGTTTGACAAATCCCGATTATACCAGACTGCGGCACAGTCAGAAAATTTTGATTTCATTAGTCGGAACTAATTTCTATTTTTGTATTAAATGTGTCGGCTCATGGTGTCCGGGGCGCATGGAAGAACGGCATCAATGACTACAAAACAAGATTTTATGCTGTACCCTATCGGAATCCAGAATTTTGAGGACCTCAGAAAAGGAGGATATATCTATGTGGACAAGACCGAACAGATGCACAGGCTTGTGTCTACGGGCAAATATTATTTCCTGAGCCGCCCTCGGCGCTTCGGGAAGAGCTTGCTAGTGTCCACCATCGAAGCATATATGAGCGGACGGAAAGAGCTTTTCAATGGGTTGGCATTGGAAAAACTGGAGACTGAATGGGCTGCATATCCGGTGCTGCATCTTGACTTGAGCGGGAAGGTTTACAATACGGCTGAAGACCTCGATGTCACACTTGATCAGCATCTCTGCAGATGGGAAGCATCATACGGAGTGAGTCCCCGTTATCAGCAGCCGGATGCACGGTTCAAGGATGTCATAGACGCAGCATATGCCGCCACAGGCCATCAGGTCGTGATTCTCATTGACGAATACGACAAGCCGATAATAGACAACCTTGACAATCCGGCACTTCAGGATCATTACCGCAGCCTGCTGCAGGGATTCTACGGAGTGATGAAGGCAAAGGACGGCAGCATCCGCCTCGGTTTTCTGACAGGAGTGACCAAAATCGGAAAACTGAGCGTCTTCAGCGGGCTCAACAACCTTAACGACATTTCAATGGACCCCGAATACTCGGACATCTGCGGCATCAGCGGCTCAGACCTGCACAAGTATTTCTCCGAGCCGGTCAAGGAACTCGCAGAAAGGAACAGTCTGACCGAGGATGAATGCTATTCCAAACTCAAGGAAATGTATGACGGTTACCATTTCAGCGAAGACTCCGAAGGGATGTACAACCCGTTCAGCCTCCTGAACACGCTCCAAAAAAAGAGATTCAGCGAATACTGGTTCGAGACCGGCACGCCGTCATTCCTCGTCAAGATCCTGAAGCAGACAGGGTACGACATAACAAGACTGTCCGAGAATGATGTCGAGATCGACTCCGACATGCTGTCCGGAGTCAATGACTACATCAACAATCCGATTCCGCTCCTGTATCAGAGCGGATATCTCACAATCCGGGAGTTTGACCGGATGTTCGGCATATACAGGCTCGGATTCCCAAACATGGAGGTAAAAAAGGGCTTCACCAAGATGCTCCTGACGGCCTACGCTCCAGTTCCGGAAAAGGAGGGCAATGTCCTGACCGCAAGGCTGTACAGGGCCGTCACCTCAGGAAAGCCCGAAGAGATGATGCGTCTGCTGGAGGGTCTGTTCGCAAGGGCTAACTACCAGATCCAGAGAGATGCCGAGCGCGACTTCCAGTATGCCATGTACCTCATATTCGAACTCCTCGGAGAATATGTCCGGACTGAATACCAGACCAGCAACGGACGCATCGACATCCTACTGCAGACCGAAGGCTACATCTACACCATCGAGATCAAGACCGACGGCAGCGCCGACGAGGCCTTGGCACAGAATGAGGAGAAAGGCTACGCCAAAGCGTTCGCCGACGACAGCCGCAGGATCTTTAAAATCGGCGTGAACTTCGACAAGGCATCTCGCAGAATCGAGGAATGGAAAGTCGTGTAACTACTCTCCATTCTCTGCCGCTTTAAAAAAGAATGCCGTATCCACCCTCCGAAAATCATCTTATGTGATTACACTTAAATCAGTCAGCTATGAGAAAGATTCTGTTAATCATCCTGATGATACCCGCTTTCGCCTGCTGCGGAAGCAAGACTGCGGAAAAGAATGCAGAGTCGTCTTCATCTTATTACATCCCTGAGGATGCGATTTCGTTCGAGGTGGACGGACACATTTACCTGAATGCGCTTCTGAACGGTAAAGACAACTGCCGTCTGCTGTTCGATACCGGGGCTGACATGCTGTATCTCGACAAGGATTTCTGCCGACTGGACAGTGTGGATCTCGCTGACAGGATGAAAATCAAAGCGAGTCTGAGCGGAGTCGGAGAAGGAACACAGTTTGTGGATCTGGTAATGGATACAGTTACGGTATCTGCTGTAAACCTTGAGGAGCGCTTCGGCAGGACGGTCATATTGGGACTCAGGGATATCGTAGGCTGCAGGGCGGACGGTATAGTCGGAATGGACTATTTCATGGACAAGCCACTGGAGATCAATTTTGAGCATTCATATTTGAGGAATCTGGACACTGTCCGGCATGAGATGCTGCAGGGATATACCGAGTTGCCTGTGCGTATAGATAAGGCCGGGAGAGTGTATCTGGATCTGGAGGTGCAGTTTCCGGGGAAGCAGGTAGCCGGCAGTTTCATATTGGATCTTGGCAGTAGAAGCGGTATATCCATTGCTTGTGGCTGCGCAGAGGAAAACGCCTTGGATGAGATTGATGTGGACAGAAAGACAGGGCATTTCCTGAATGGAGGGATTGGAGGCGGCTCCTCGAGAGTATACATCACCTCAGAAGCGGTAATTATCGGACAGGATACGCTGAAAGGTGTGGAAGTCAGTTATTCTTTAGATAAGAAAGGAGCCTTGGGAATGCAGAAAGAATATGCCGGACTGGCAGGTATTGAGATATTTTCAAGCCGTTACAATATTATTCTGGATTTTGATGGCAAAGTGCTGTATCTTTCCCCGTTCCAAGCAGAGAAGAAAGCGGAGGGTGTGGACAGAGGATTCAGGACTGTGGACAGAACGGATATCGGTGCCGGATGGATAGTAAATTACATGGAGGACAACAGTCCGGCATCCAGGGCCGGTCTTGTCTTAGGGGACACAATCATGGCTGTCAATGGCTATCCAGTGGACAATAACAGTTATAGAACCCTAATGCCTTTGTTGGATACAGCATCAGTTATTGACCTGGATATCAAGGGAAAGAACGGCAAGCTCCGTAAGGTAAGTCTATAAAAATATTACAAAAACAAAAGACCGAACCAAAAGTTATATTATTTTGGCCGGTCTCTTTAAAAGGCACTTCGTGTTGCACTTGTTCGTTGACTCTGCCTCGGTTGCAATATCAGTGAAAATTGGGCAGTATTCAGAACTATTTGTTATTTTTGTATGAAATGTGCCGACCGGTGGTGTCCGTATATAACGGACGAACGGCATCAATGACTACAAAACAAGATTTTATGCTGTACCCTATCGGAATCCAGAATTTTGAGAAACTCCGCGAAGGAGGATATGTCTATATTGACAAAACTGCAAAGATACATAAACTCGTATCTGCCGGAGGATATTATTTCTTGAGCCGCCCTCGGCGCTTCGGGAAGAGCTTGCTAGTGTCCACGATAGAGTCGTACATGAGCGGCAGGAAAGACCTTTTCAACGGGTTGGCATTGGAAAAGCTGGAGACTGAATGGGCTGCATATCCGGTGCTGCATCTTGACTTGAGCGGGAAGGTTTACAATACGGCTGAAGACCTCGATGTCACACTTGATCAGCATCTCTGCAGATGGGAAGCATCATACGGAGTGAGTCCCCGTTATCAGCAGCCGGATGCACGGTTCAAGGATGTCATAGACGCAGCATATGCCGCCACAGGCCATCAGGTCGTGATTCTCATTGACGAATACGACAAGCCGATAATAGACAACCTTGACAATCCGGCACTTCAGGATCATTACCGCAGCCTGCTGCAGGGATTCTACGGAGTGATGAAGGCAAAGGACGGCAGCATCCGCCTCGGGTTTCTTACCGGAGTGACCAAAATTGGAAAAATGAGCGTATTCAGCGGGCTCAACAACCTTAACGATATTTCAATGGACCCCGAATACTCGGACATCTGCGGCATCAGCAGCTCCGACCTGCACAAGTATTTCTCTGAGCCGGTCAAGGAACTCGCAGAAAGGAACAGCCAGACCGAGGATGAATGCTATTCCAAACTCAAGGAAATGTATGACGGCTACCATTTCAGCGAAGACTCTGAAGGGATGTACAACCCGTTCAGCCTCCTGAACACGCTCCAAAAAAAGAGGTTCAGCGAGTACTGGTTCGAGACCGGCACGCCGTCATTCCTTGTAAAGGTCATGCAGCGGACATCATTCGACATCACTACGCTTTCCGACGAGGAAGTGGATTCGACGCTCTTGAGCAGCATAAACACGGTATTCGAAAACCCGATTCCTCTGCTGTATCAGAGCGGATACCTTACCATTACCGGCTATGACAGGGAATTCGGTCTTTACCGGCTCGGATTCCCGAATTCCGAAGTCAAGACTGGTTTTCTGAACTTTATTTTCCAGTATTACATTCCGGGTGAGCCTACATCCGGAATCACCCTCATCTCAAAACTGGCACGTGCAGCGCGTACAGGCAAGCCAGAAGAGATGATGCGCCTCCTAGAAGGCCTGTTCGCAAGGGCTAACTACCAGATTCAGGGAGATGCCGAGCGCGACTTCCAGTATGCCATGTACCTCATATTCGAACTCCTCGGAGAATATGTCCGGACTGAATACCAGACCAGCAACGGACGCATCGACATCCTACTGCAGACCGAAGGCTACATCTACACCATCGAGATCAAGACCGACGGCAGCGCCGACGAGGCCCTGGCACAGATTGAGGAGAAAGGCTACGCCAAAGCGTTTGCCGACGACAGCCGCAGGATCTTTAAAATAGGCGTGAATTTCGACAAGGCATCCCGCAGAATCGAGGAATGGAAAATCCTGTGACCGCTCTCCATTCTCTGCCGCTTTGAAAAGAACGCCACAGCTACCCTTTTAGTCAGAGGAGAATAAGAATTAGGGCTTATAACGCATTATAATAAGTTAAATCACTTATTTTTTAATTTTATAAGCCTATTAACTTATAATATTTTGATCGGCAGAGATATTATTCATACCTTTGCATTGAACAGTAACTCAAACGTATTCATCTATGTATGCGGCCATTTCTGCCGATATAGTTTCTTCTACATCTTTATGTATTGAAGAAACCATCGCTTTAAAACAAAGGATAAAAGAATAGTTTTCTGTCCTTGAAAATAGATTTCCCGGATTTGGGGCAGGCAAATAAAGGGAGATTACATAGAATGCCTGTTGCCTTCAGCTAAGGACAGTTTCAGAGCCGCTCTCATTATTAAGAGTTGCATTAAATCTTTTCCTGTTGCAGAATCAAAAAAGAAAAAACTGTTCCAAACATACGGAATCCGCATAGCTATTGGAATAGGTGATATGCGGATTGTAGAAAAGGAACACGGCATAATGGATGGAGAGGCGATTTATTTGTCAGGCCGGTCGTTAAGCGGAATGGGTAATCCGAACAAAAACGGTACATTCCTTATTGAACCTGCTGATAAGCAACTCAAACCGGCTTTGCAGACTGTCGGTATGCTGACCGATGCTTTACTCAATAATACTACAAAACGGCAGAGTGAAGTCATATATTATAAACTTTTATCAAAAAGCGAGCAAGAAATAGCAGATATATTAGGCGTCAAACAGTCTGGGATAAAAATGCAGGAGCTCTCATTGGTAATTAGGAAAGAATCCTTATACATTGACATTTGTCATGACAGGACAATACGAAGCTGTGGGATTCATCATAGCCGCAAAATCTTTACTCCGATTTAAAGATACAGACACTGCCAAAACAGAATATGTACTGGCCGGAACAGAATAATTCGATCAGCGACATCGGCCATACCCAAAGTTCCTTGTCAGAGCAAGTGAAAACGCTATCAGCGAATGTATCATCCAATGCCAATGACATTATAAATGACATTGCAAACCTTAAACTCCTGTGCACAAAGATCCAAACTCAGCTTGATTCATACCATAAAATTCACCAAACATCTACTGACAATATAAAACAAGAAATAAAGTCGATACAACTGGAAATCGATAAGGAAATCAAGAACAGCAGACGTTTAAATGTCGCAATTCTAATCATTGTAATTATCTGCCTAATACTTCAGATCGTCATTAAATGACACCTTAGTTAATGCAAAAACCTTCCCGTGACGCTTGCGGGGTCGGCGGCGATCTGATCCGGAGTGCCCTGGGAGACGATTCGGCCGCCTTGGTCGCCTCCGCCCGGGCCGAGGTCGATGACATAGTCGCTGCTTGCGATGACGTCGAGGTCATGCTCGATGACGATGACGGTGGCGCCGAGATCGAGCAGGCTCTGGAAGACGCCGAGAAGAGTGCGGGTGTCGAGCAGATGCAGGCCTATCGTAGGCTCGTCGAAAACAAAGACGCTGTCATCCTGCCTTGCGCCCATCTCCGATGAAAGCTTCAGACGCTGGGCCTCGCCGCCGGACAGGCTCGTGGTCGCCTCGCCGAGTGTGACATAGCCCAGACCTATGCGGGAAAGGGAATCGAGACGGGACTTCAGCACCTTGTGGCGGGAAAGAGCCTCTGCGGCCTCGTCCACATCCATCTTCATCAGATCCGGAAGGGAAAGACTCGCGCCATCGGAGGATTCGATGCGGAACTCCTCCGCCCTTCTGGCGTAACGCGAACCCCGGCACTCAGGACACGGGATATCCACATCGGGCAGGAACTGCACATCGAGGCTCACGGTGCCGGTGCCGTCACAGGTGGGACAGCGCAGAGCCCCGGTGTTGTAGGAGAAGTCGCCCGCCTTGACTGAGGCTGACTGTGCCGCAGGAGTTCTGGCGAACAGGCGGCGCAGGTCATCATGCACATCGGCGTATGTCGCCACGGTAGACCGCACATTCGCCCCGATCGGAGTAGAGTCCACCAGCTTGACGTTTCTTATGCCGTCGGCAGAAATGCTCTTGACATGGTCCGGCAGCCGCTCCCCTCGCGTCAGAGCCTGCAGAGCCGGCACAAGGCTTTCGAGAATCATCGTCGTCTTGCCCGAGCCGGAGACACCGGTAATTGCGACCATTCGCCCCTTCGGGATGCGTACATGAAGCGGCCGGACGGTATGTATGCTCCCGGTTTCCATCTCTATCACGCCTTTTGAGAACATCCCGTCCTCAGCAGCTCTCGTGCGCACGGACTCCGGCTTTGCAGCCGATAGGAATGGGCCTATCTTCGACTTCGGATCCGCCTCGATTTCCGCCACAGTCCCCTGCGCTATGATCCCGCCGCCTCCTGAGCCGGCCTTCGGGCCCAGCTCTATCATCCAGTCGGCATTGCGGAGAATCCTCGGCTCATGATCGACGAGCAGCACTGAATTGCCGTCGTCAGTCAGATCCTTCATCACTCTTACGAGCCCGTCCATGTTGACCGGATGCAGACCGATAGACGGCTCGTCGAGAACATATATCACGCCCGTAGTCCTGTTGCGCACACAGCGGGCGAGCTGCATCCTCTGCCTCTCGCCGGTAGAAAGAGTAGATCCCGCCCTGTCTAGGCTGAGATATGAAAGGCCGAGCTCCAGAAGACGCCGCGAAGTGTCGAAATACGACTGGCTTATGCTTTCACACATCGGCCGCATCTCCTCCGGAAGCCATGCAGGAATGCCTCTGACCCACTCGTCAAGCTGAACGAGGGTCATCTCGCAGGCCTGGGCGAGACTGATGCCCATGATTCGCGGCGCAAGTGCGGCCTCGCTCAGCCTTGTGCCGTGGCAGTCCGGACAGACGTCCTGCCGAAGGAATTTCTCTACCCGCTTCATCCCCTTGTCGTCCTTGACTTTGGCCAAGGCGTTCTCTACCGTGTAGACGGCGCTGTAATAGGTGAAGTCCATCTCCCCGGACACCTCGGAAGTCTTGCTCTTGTAAAGGATATGCTTCTTGACCGCCGGACCGTCATAGACTATGGCCTTCTCCTCCGGAGTCAGGTCTCTGAAGGGCACGTCGGTGCGCACGCCCATAGCCCGGCATACATCCGTCATGAGAGCCCACATCAGTGAGTTCCACGGAGCGACGGCCCCCTGGTCGATGGTCAGGCTCTCGTCAGGGATCAGAGTCGAGCGGTCGACGGTCATCACCGTTCCTATTCCTCCGCATCTCCGGCAGGCCCCGCCTCCGTTGAAAGACAGTTCCTCTGCAGAAGGAGCGAAAAAGTGTGCCCCGCATTCGGGGCATACAATCTCCTTACCGGCCGCCACATCAAGCGTAGGGGGACAGTAGTGACCATTCGGACAGCGATGGCTCGCCAGCCTTGAAAACATGAGCCTCAGGCTGTTGAGCAGCTCCGTCCCCGTGCCGAAAGTGCTGCGGATGCCGGGAACGCCGGGACGCTGGCGGAGGGCGATCGCCGCCGGCACATGCAGAATCTCGTCCACATCGGCCTTCGGGGCCTGTGATATGCGGCGTCGTGTGTAGGTGGAAAGCGCCTCCAGATAGCGCCTGGAGCCCTCGGCATATACGACGCCGAGGGCCAGAGACGATTTTCCTGAGCCTGACACACCGGCCACTCCCACAATCCTGTTGAGAGGTATGTCTACGTCAAGATTCTTCAGATTGTGCACTCTGGCCCCGCGTATTTCGATATTATCCCTTTTCATGCCGTATCATCTCTTTTGTCGCCGCAAAGATAGCACAATCCGACAAAGACAGTATGACAGAAAAGACAGTACGCCCCGAAAAGACAGCGGGACAAAAGCAGGACCAGTCACACAGACGCAGATTAAAAGCCGATGCGCCTGCCCTTTGCTCCTCCGGAGATACGCTCCTGCGAGCAAAGTGTCCTAAGTCGTTCGAAATCCGGCTTTTCTCCGTACAGGACCTCATTCATCACGGCCTTGCGGACGATGTTGTCAATCTCGCCTCCGGAGAAGTCGTAGTCCTCGGCCAGAGCCTTTGCCTGCGACTCGGCGAGATCCGGCAGCTTGTCTCTCCAGATTTTCGCCACGGCATCTGCTCCCGGCCTTTCAAACCTCACCTTGAAGAGGAATCTTCGCTCGAAGGCAGGATCCAGATTGCCTTCGAGGTTGGTTGTGGCCACCATTATGCCGTCAAGCTTCTCCATCTCCTCGAGAATGATGTTCTGGATGGCGTTTTCCGTCTGGTCGACCGACTGTCCCGGATTCTCAGTCCTCCGTCCGAATATGGCGTCCGCCTCATTAAAGAAGAGAATCGGCACATTCGAACTGTGACGGCAGGCGCGGGCATACCTCTTGAACACGCCGCGCACAAGTTTCTGGCTCTCCCCGTACCAGCAGGTCTTCATCTCGGAGATGTCCACCTGCATGACACTTTTGCCGAGAGCCTTTGCAATCTGGTAGACCGACTCCGTCTTTCCCGTGCCCGGGTCACCGTAGAAGAGAGCAGCCACGCCGGACGGAAGCGCCTTCCCCGCAAGACGGGTCTTCAGCACGTCATAATTGCCCTCTCTGAGGCTGTCCCGCAGGAAAGAGAGCTGCGACTCAAGCTCCGGAGTGAAGAACAGCCGCTTCTCCTTGATCATATCCGGCTGCAGGAAACCGTTGTCAGTGACGCCCGACGTGAACAGGTCAAAATCCTCCCCGAGAAACAGCTCCTTGCCAGTTTCCGTCAGCTCCAGCGGCACGCCGCCGAAGAATCCGGCCGACCCGAGCTCCACAAGCTCCTGCTTCAGCAGGACATGGCTGCCGCCGATGAACTTCTGCTTCTCGACTATCCTGGTCCTCTCGTCATCGAACATGGACTCCACCAGAGAGTCCGCCGTCGGCTTCCGGCCGGTCAGTCCTCTGCAGACTGCATAGAATATCGCCCTGTCCATGCTGTCCGGCAGCTTCTCCTGCACGGCCTTAACCAGAGGGAGATCATGAGCCCTCTTCTCAAGAGCAAGAATCTTACGATGAAGCCGAGCCGTCGGATAATGCCTCGATTCTCGCTCATCTATAAGACTTTCCACCTCCCTGACAAAGGTATATCTGTCAAGATTCCTCTCGGACGAGAACAGATGAATGTCCTCGCGAAGGAAGATCTGCCGACCTGCGTCAGAAAGAGCCAGCTTGTAATCAGTGCCGTCCGCCCAGCACTCGAGAAGCCCGGCGCTGAGAAGGGGATGCGTACCCGCGGCGAACTTGCGCTTGACACTCATTATCTTGCCCGTCCGGTCATAGATGTCTTCAAGAGTGACGTTCAGGTCAGTCGGAGAGTTGTCGTTGCGATCATTAATGAAGTCATGACAGCAGTCGTAGAAGAACACCCGCGAGGCGAGGTCGGGAATCTGCGACTTCATGTCCTCGATAAACGCCGGTGCACTGCAGGCATGCTCAAGACCGGAAACAGTCTCCAGAAGCATGTCCGTATCCATGTCGTTGCTTCTCCTGTTCTCCACCAGATTGCCGACAGCCTTCACGAAATCAAATCTGTCCATCGCAAACTCCGGGGCCGCCGAGATTTTGACAGGCTTCCTGTCGAGGATGCTATCAAATGCCAGTCTGTCGACCTTGAAATTGGTCTTGGTGAACTCACGGGCATAATCGTCGGCACGGCGTATGATCCCCATCTCAAGCAGGCGGTCGATGTCGGCCTTGTGCTCAAGCACGTCAATCGTGGAGATGCCGAAATAGTATGAGATGTCGCTGATGTCCGTCCGGCTGTCTCCGCACTGTCTGTCGAAAATCGCAATGAACAGGACTGTCTGCATCGCATTCAGCCCAAGATACTCGCCAAGCTCCCTGATTTCGGTCTCAACAGTCTTGAGGTTTGCCAGCTTCTTGTCCTTGAGTTTTCCGGCAACTTTTCTAATGACCTCGATAGCATTGTATTCTCCCATGTCTCCCTTGCTTTTCCGCAGCGGGACCGTCCCGTTGCTTCTGCAAAGGTAGAATCTCATTGTGCCAAATTATGGCATAGACAAATCTGATTGATCCGGAGCAAGCCTTAATCTCCGCACTCGTCCGCCTCATCCGCTCCAGCGGCAGGGCTCTCATAAAGCCGGGCCATCGCCCTGATCTCATCGGCCATCTGCTGCCTGAACCATTCCGGACTGAGCACTTCTAAGTTAGCCCCCCGTGACAGGAGCTCCTGCCTGAAGTCGAAAGTCGGACGGAGACGGAATCTGAAGACGGACCAGTCCTTCTCTTTCCTGATCTCCGTCTGTGACGGATGAAGCGGAAGCGACCTGAGATACTGCTGCTGATTGCCAGTCACCCTGATGTCCACCGTCTCCACTTTGCCTGCGTCAGTGATGATGCCGTAGTAGCCCCTGAAGTATTCCTTCACGGAGAAGTCCTCAGGCATCTCAAATTCCCGGAACGTCTTTTCAACGGACTCTATCCTGTCGAGGGCGAATGTCCTCATCGCATTCCTCCTGTGGCTATAGCCTATCAGATACCACCTCCGGCTGAAGATTCTGAGCGCATACGGGTCAACCTCCACGTCGGCAACGTCATTTCTCCAGTAGCTATGATGCCGTATGATGATTCTCACGCCTTCGCGCATCGCACCGATGATGGTGGCGAGGTGCTTCTGTCCTGAAGGCACTTCCTCAAACATTATCCTGTCCTTCAGCGAAACGCTTTCCCTGAGAGTGTTGCTGAGAGACATGGACTCGAGAATCCACTTCTTCATTCCCCCGCCGAAGAAGTCGTCCTGATTGACTATATAGTACTCATTGTAGCGGTTGCACTCCACATCGATGCCGAACATGGTCTCGATGGCCTCGAGATAGCGCTGGAATGTCCTGGCCGGGAGATTGTCTCTCCCGTCGCTCAGACAGGAGCCCGCCCACTTCTCTCTGATATCTCTCAGTGTGATGGGGCCGTATGAGTTTATGGTGTCGGCGAGCCAGACATATCTCCTGTAGAGCTCGGCCGCCGACACCTTTCCTATGGTCTCACGCGACATGTCATTTCTTATCAAAGAGATCCTTTATGCCTCCGAGCGAGCTGAGCATGGAAGAGGCCTCATACGGCATATAGACGGTCTTGTTGTCCTTGCCACTCACCATCTCCTTCATGGTCTCGATGTACTTCACCGCAAGCATGTAGGCAGCCGGATCGGACTGTGTTCCCCTGATGGCCTCAGCTATCTTGGAGATGGCTTCAGCCTCTGCCTCCGCCTGCAGAATCTTGGCCTGAGCCTCTCCCTCGGCAATGAGTATCTGAGACTGCTTGTCCGCCATCGCCTTGTTGATCTGCGACTCCTTGTCGCCCTCGGACTGGAGGATGGCCGACGTCTTCTCACCTTCCGCCTTAAGGATCTTCGCCCTTCTCTCACGCTCGGCCTGCATCTGCTGTTCCATCGCGTTGCGGACGCTCGCAGGCGGCGTGATATCCTGGAGCTCTACCCGGTTGACCTTCACTCCCCATTTGTTGGAGGCATCGTCGAGGACGGCGCGCAGCTTCGAGTTGATGGTGTCGCGGGAAGTGAGGGTCTCGTCAAGTTCGAGTTCGCCGATGACATTTCGCAAGGTGGTCTGGGTCAGCTTCTCAATCGCATTCGGAAGATTGTCGATCTCATACACCGCCTTGAACGGATCGGTAATCTGGAAATACAGGAGGGCATTGATGCGCGTGGTCACATTGTCCTTGGTGATGACGCTCTGCTCAGGGAAGTCGTACACCTGTTCCCTGAGGTCTATCTTGTCCGAAAGCCTCACCATGACACGGTTCTCCCCGTCGTAGCCCTCGCGGACGAAGCGCACATATATCTTGCGCGGCTTGTCAAGGATAGGCCAGATGATGTTGATGCCGGAAGAGAGCGTGCTGTGGTAGCGGCCGAGCCTCTCAATCACTTTTGTCTCGCCCTGCTGGATGATCTTCAGACCCATAAGGGCAAAAATAATGACGATCAGGGCAATGAGCCCCACAATGATTAGTGTTCCCATTTCTTTTATGATTTGACTTATTTTCTCGTTACCGTGAGAATCACGCTGTCAACCTTGAGGATGACGACATGCTCTCCCCTTTCGATATCTGTCCCGTCTTCAGAGACAGCCTTCCAGTCATCTCCGTCCACGGCCACTCTGCCGGTGCCGGCCGCGGATGATATGCGCTCAGACACCACAGCCTCACGCCCCACCAGGGCGTCCACTCCGCTCTCCCTCCCCGAGCGGCCCCATCTGAAAGACTTGAGAAGCATGGGACGGACCAGAATGAATGAGAGCAGAGTCACAAGGGAGAAGCATACGATCTGCCACGCGAGTCCGGCGGAACATGCCGCTGCGATTGCCGCAGCCACGGCTCCGAAAGCGAGACAAAGCACCGCGAACCCCTGTGTGAAGATTTCAGCCGCCACCAGAACGAGGGCGGCGATTATCCAGATATGCCAGATTTCCATGATACAACTCAGATAGATTTTCAAATTTAATCATTTTCATGATTATTTCCTAATGATTTATGAGGATTTGACGGCAAAGGTGCATTATCATCATTTTTCAATTCATTTCTGCAGAAATGACTAAATTTGCCGCAAGACAGGCGAACAGACAAAACGATGAACGCAAAGAAAAAAATGATGGCGGCCCTGATTGCCGTCACGACATTCGCTGCAGCGACAGGACAGACCAGGGCGGCTGCCCAGACTGTGGAAAGCACTGACGGGCGCAGATGGGCGGACATGTACGAGCTTCCGGCCTTCGCTCAGGCAAAAGGGCAGGAAACCGTGGTGCGGCGGCTCGGATACACGGTGTCGTTCAACCCGAAGCTGCGCATACCTAACTGGGTAGCATGGATACTCACTAAAGACAGGCTGGACAACAGGGTGACGGAAAGACCCGGAACTGAGGCGTTCGTGCCCGACCCGAAGATCAAGGGCTGTCCGGACAGGCAGTACAACTATCAGAAATACCGCTATGAAAGGGGACACATCTGTCCTGCCGCAGACAACCGCTGGAGCGAGGAGGCCATGCGGGACTGCTTCTATATGAGCAATATCTGCCCCATGAGCGTGAAACTCAACCATGACGCATGGAATGATGTGGAAGAGAAAAGCCGCAGATGGGCGCAGGAGACATACGCCGGGACAACAATATACATAGTGGGAGGAATCGTGCCTGGCGCTGCGGGGAAATGCCCCAAGGGCGTGCCGACCCACGTCGGAGTGAATGACGACATCGCCGTGCCGTTCAAGGTGTTCAAGGCCCTGCTGAGGAATGACCCGGAGACAGGGTGGACCGCCATCGGCTATGTCTTCGACCAGACGGGCAGGATGGAAATGATGACGATAGACGAGATAGAGGCATTGACCGGCTTCGACCTCTTCCACAATCTTCCCGACAGGACGGAAGAAAAAGTGGAGGCCGCCGACGGCAGCCTCCACTGGAGCGGATGCATGAATTTCTGAAGGAAATGCCTCAATAGACATATTCCACATCCGACTTCTTGAAACGCAGAATCCTGGTGTCGTTGTTGCCCGCACCGTTCTTGTGCAGGTAAAGATTTTCCATGCCTCCGGCTATGAACCATCCCTGTCCCTGCGGAGAATGCACGCCGAATAGCATGTTGTTGTGATGCCCGTTATGGCGTATGCCGTCAGCGGTGTTCCATTGCGCTCCTGGACCGTACCAAACCACCGGCTCATGCTCAGGAAAGTCAGGGGAAGACATGGCTATGTATATGAGGTTCGACAGTTCCAGCGGACCCACCTGTATGCCGTTCTTGCGCTTCTGCACCCTCTTTATTTCATAATGGCCGTTCCATGGATTCTTCAGGTGATGGGTGCCGTTCCACATGACCCACACATAGTCCGTGGCATCAAATACCCTGTTGAAATCTTCCATCGAAGGCAGTTCATAGCCGTCAGGCGACAATGCATCGGCCGGGAGCTTGTTTATATGCACTGTCTGTCCGCCCCTGTAGCCTTCAAGGGCCGGGATTCCATTGTCGTCGATCACCTGCATCCCGATGCCGGTATCGCCTATGTATGACCAACCCCACAGACGGCGGTACTCTTCCGGACCGCATGAGGACATATAGTCGAATAGAGTCATGCCCGCCTCGGCCGCAGGGTCGGCGGAAGAAAGTATCTGGTCAGCGAAAGACCTCGAATCCCCCATCGCATTGTACTTGCACCACCATACGCCGTGCAGCCATGTCACGGGAAGTCCGTAATTGCGCCGGACGATGACATATTCTTCCCTGTCCGACCCGTCTGCGGCATTGCGGATGACGACTGACGCCCTCTGCTCCCTTCCGTCTGCCTTAGGGTCATTGGGCCTCCATCCGCCGAGCACTCTGAAGGTCCTTCCTTCCGAGGAAAGCGCTCCGCCCTCCACGGCCGAAACCTTCAGCCACGGATCCTCGCCGTCCGGAAATTCGGCAAAAATCTCCTTGCCCTCAGGCACGGTGAACACTCCGAACTCATTGTCCGCATACCTGCCGAAATCATGAGTATAGTCCTTATTGTCGAAAGACATGTCTCCTTCAAACGACGTAGGATTGGCCTCAAGCCTGAGAGTGATGGCGTCATCAGGATAGGAGTGAGACAGACCTTTCCTGTGGAACCGTATCTCAACATCCTGAGCCGGCACATTCGGGGCGTAAAGGCCCTTCCTCACCAGAAATCTGTTGACACTGCCGAATGAAGTTCCGACTCGCGGACGGACTGTCTGCAGCGAGGCTCCACCGGAAACATCCGTACCGCCGTCACCGGCAGGAGCAATGCTGAGGAGATGCCCTTCATGCGGCAGGATTTCCAGTTCGTCGTCACAGTCTATCGCCAAAATGAATTCGGAGATGACATATGGCAGAGTCAATGTCCTGCCGTCGTCCGAAAGCCCGGCCCCGGCAGGCAGGGTCCCGGAAACCGGGTCCACAGAGATCTGGCTGTCCCTGTCGGGAAACAGGCCGGTCTGGCCACCGTCACCCCACTCCGCCACGGAAAGCGAAAGGCTCCCTCCGACGCTGTCCTTCCTAAGGGTCAGGGAATATACGGTGTTTCTGGAGATTTTCTCCGGAAGCGGCGACTCCAGCACATGTTCAGTGCCGTCAACGACAGCCGTAACAGACACTTCAAGCGAAGCGTTGTCCTGAGGCGGGATGTAGGCGATGCCTTCGCGTGACGAGGTCAGCGGCTCGTCAAAGCCTATCATTATGCTGCCTTCCGACGCGCCGTCCGGATTAAGCTTTCCTCCAGTGAGAGAAGGGCCGAAAAGATAGGCGTCCAGTCTCGCGTTCCGGAATACGACCTCCTTCACTTCAGCACGCCCCTTCACTTCGACATTCATATCGAATCTTGCCACTCCGCGCTCAAGCCTGACGGGAACGGCCGACCTCGCGGCTCCATCAAGCTCCGCCCGGCCTGTATAGAACATTCCGGTCCCGTCATCTCCTGCAGACATGACCGACATGAGCCAGTCTGATTCCGAAGTCCCGCTGCCGGGCCTCTCATAGGCGGGAGCCTCCGGAGTGACGGCGACGACATACACCGTGCCCGAAAACTTCTCGAGAGCAAGAGACAGCGGCTGTCCCGGCTCAGGAAGATATGTGCCGACAAGGCGACCGTCGTCAAAATGGAACACTGCAATTTCCGAAACAGACTCTTCGGACGGAAGCGCCTGAACCCCTCCGGAGTATCCTGCGAACTCAGCCGTCAGAATCCCTCCTCCGACAGGAACGGCATCCGGTCCGTTCCGGATGCCGTCACAGGAAACCGCCGAGAGCAGAAATGCGGCCGATACAAAAATATTGTCAAGATAATTCTTCATGAGACGTTTCATCTTTCATTTCGTTCAGGGCACAAGCTCCGTGTCGCCGCCCGGCTCCCACTCGTCAAAAGTCACTTCAAGACTCACGTCGATGGTATCCTTGCGCACTGTAAGCGTGTACACGGTGTTGCGTTTGAGCGGCTCCGTAAGTTCCTTCGTCAGCACCTCGGTCTTTCCGTCTATCACTGCGTCCACACTGATCACGACACGGTCTCCGGTGCTCTGCTCATATACGTGGAGCACACCTTCAGTGTCGGCCGTGAGCGGCTGATCCCTGAATTCTGCGGAATAGTCCTTTCTGGACACGTCTTCCGGTGAATACTGGCCGGACACCGGGAAAAGGAATGCCGACCCTGCGGCATTTCGAAGTGTCACCCTGTAAACTTCAGCCGCGCCAGCCGTATTGAACTTGAGGTCAAATCTGGCTATACCCCTCCTGAGCGAAAGAGGAATCCGCGTCTGTGACTTGTCCATCCCGTCGAGAGAGACACTTCCGCTGAAGAAGTCGGCCGGAGCTCCGTCTTTCATTGAGACGGCCGTCTTGAGCCATTCGGCTTCCGATATATCCTCTGTCTGAAGTGCGGCGAGGTCAATGAGGCCGTCAGTATTGGCAAGCATATACAGAGTGCCCGAATGTCCGTCGATGGAAAGGTCGCAGCTGCCTTCTGAAAGAGAAAGGTTGTCAAAGATTTCCGTCATCCTTCCGCCCTCGAATATGCAGGCCTGCAGATCCCTGACAACATTGTCCGCCCCTGCGGAATGATCCTCGCCATAATATCCGGCGACGCTGGCCCTCACCGTCACTCCCCGGTCCTCTCCTGCGCCCGTATCCGGGGCACCGACTCCATCCTTTGAGCATGATACCGCAAGCAGCGCCATTGCCGCAAGTCCTGCCGATGCGGCCTTAGCCGCGGTTCTTGTAACATTTGTCTTCATATCTTCTCCTTTTTTAAAAATTGTCTTCATAAGTGACTCATTCATAAAAATCATTCATAAATATATTCCACAGGCGTCTTAACGCACCTTATCATTCTCGTCTTCACCGAATTGTTCTCCGCAAACTTGATCCAGTTCTGTCCCGGACGGTCCCAAGAGGCATAGCCTTCCATTGCCCATGTCCTGCCTGAATGTCCGTATGTCGCGAGCAGCAGGTTCTTCGACGCTATTTTTCCCGGCTCAGTATTCCACTGATGGCCAAGCCCGAACAGTGTCCAATGGTTCCCTTCATGCTCGAAGTCGTAGAAGGACACCGTGCCGTATTCATGTCCGAGGAAATTGACCTCCCTTTCCGCTATCCTCACATTGATCCTCCGTCCGGACATATTGTTGAAAGAGCTCTCGCCTATGCCTCCGACATTGAAATTGTCGCTTGCGGAAAAGAACGCATAATCGTCATAATCAGGTATCATATAGCCGTCAGGCGCCATTTCAGAGGGGTCCAGAAGGCCGAAGTTCATTGCCTGCGGCTTCATGCCGGCATGGAAAAATGCCGTACCGTCATGGCTGAGCGGCAGCCCTTCGTGATTCCCGCCCTGATACTGGTCTCCCATCAGCTCCAGAAGCTCGTCTTCGGGAAGAGCCGGGAGAAGCTCATAAAGTCCTCCGTCAGGGGCCGGATCCATACCGTTGGTAATCTGATCCTCAAAATTCCTGACATTGCCCCGGAGGTTGTACCTGCACCACCATGTCTCCCCCATCTTCACCACAGGAAGCCCCCAGTTGAGTCTTCTGACAGCATATTCCTCCCTGTCCGACCCGTCGGGATCCGAAATCACCAGTATGCCTTCCTGCACTCTCCCGTCTGCTTCCGGGTCATTCGGTTTCCATCCTCCGAGAAGCCTGTATGACTTTCCCCCGCCAGTATTCCGCATCAGAGAGTCCGCCATGACCTCTTCCGCCTTCATCCAGCGTGCCTCGCCGACGCCGAACTCAAGGCTGAGCTCCCTGCCCTCCGGAAGGCTTATGACGGCCAGCTCCCCTTCCACATATCTGCCGAAATCACAGCTTCCGTCATCATCGAATCTCAGGATGCCGTCTATCTTCACAGGATTGGCGCCGAACACAAGCACTACCCTCCCGGAATGGACATTTCCATCATGCACGTCAAGATGAATCCTCTCGGCGACTCTTCCCGGCATCCTCAACGATGAGCGCACCGACACGGCGGCGGCAGGGACAAGCGTCCTTGCGCCTGAAGGCAAGCGACTGATTTCCACTCCTTTAACCCATCCGTCCATAGTCACCTCCGCTGAAGGCTCGGCAAGCAGGGACAACACAAAGTCATTCTCCAGATGACTGACATAGACCGTATCCCCCGTCGCATTCACCCTGACTCCGTCTCCAAGGACTGAATTTTCCTCATCTACGAGCCCTTTCAGGGTCGGCGACGAATCCGAGGATTCTCCCGTCTCCCAATCTCCGTCCAGAACAGAGACCGCAATGCCCGTTCCGTTGCCATGTACGGCAAGCGTGTAGACCGTATTCCTGCGGATTTTCGCCGGGAGCTCTGCCGTCAGCCGGTGAAGCGCCCCTCCGAATGTTGCAGTCACCTCCGCCGAGACGGTTCCGCCTTCCTGTTCCGCGACATACGCCAGAGTCCTTCGTCCGTTCTGCAGCGGACTGTCGGAAAAGTCTGCCACTTGTTCCGCTTCTCCCGTCGTCACCACATGCCCTTCCGTCCCGTCAGGATCGGAAAGCGGCACTCCGCCAATGTGTGAAGCCGACTCCTGCGGATTGACCGGCCCCCTGTCGCGAAGCCCTCGGACAACCGCCCTGTGGACAATCACCCCCTTCTCCGCCGAAGATATGTCAAGCCTCGCCACACTCCTTGTCATCAGCATGTCCGTGACAGCCCCCGCATCCGCTCCGAGAACGGCACTCCCTGTCATCATCAGTCCGTCTGCCGTCATCTCGGCGACGGAGGCTTCCATCCGGAGAAAATCATCAATACTGCTTTCCCCCGGCACAAGGGCGTCGGCGGCCTCAAGTGAAGAGGCATTTGCAATCAGATGGAGAATCCCGGTCATCCTGTCCGTTTCGAAGGAGCAGATTCCGGCGGCATCCGGAGCCTGCAGCATCATGGTCTCCATGAGCAGGCCGTCCTCAAATCTGTATGCCGTCACGTCTTTTATCCTGCTGTCCTCAGCCGCGCCGCCGTCCATTGCGGAAGGCCTGAGCCTGAACTTTGCGTAAGGGACAGCCTTTTCCCCGGTAGCGAGATGATTTTCCGAACACCCGGCAAAGACCGCCATGGCAGGCAACACAAGCCCCGCAAGCATATTTTTCAAAATCATATTTCCCATAAACTCCGTCCAATCATTTTTCATTCTGTTCCGCATATTCCCGCCAGCTCTGTCCTGACCGGCCCTCCGCGCTCGACCTTGGGCTGCGACGCATACAGGTACGGACTGTTGCGGCTGTCCAGATAATCAGGAGATTCCACAGGCATGGAGGAGATGTGCGAGACATAAAACCTGTTCATAAGCTCCTGCGCCCACGGTCCGTAAGTAAACGCGCTGCTGTGGCTGTACCCCATCACATGTCCGAGTTCGTGGAACATCACCTCACAGGCATATTCCGAAGTATAATGGTTGAGCCATCCGCCCTGATATGCCCCGAACACGTTTCCTCCTCCGAGGCCCAGAACTCCGTTGCCGGTATAGACAAGCCCCACATTTATGCTCCTTTCCTGCCTCATCTGCGCAAGGACCGTCTCGGGAGTGACCTTGTCGTCAGGGCCTCCGTTTCCGTACAGACGGTCCTGATTCTCATGCAGAATCTCCTCGTGCTCAGGCATGTCTATCATATAGGTGAAATTCAGGAAGAGGGCCACCGCCTCACGACAGTGCACAGGGCGTATTCCCATCCAGTTTCCGGCCGGGCCGCCGTCCTCACGATCGGGATCTCCGCCATAAAGAGAGAAAGTGATGTTCCATCCGTGCCTTATCTCCCGCAGTTTCGACCAGTAGGGGTCTTCAGACTCCACCTTGAAGCCGGTTATAGAAATCTCCGAAGCGTCAGCTGCCGGTATCTCCACTATCCTGCCCGACTCCGCCCTGTAAAAAGCCGTGCGCCGTGCCATGGGCAAAATCTCATAGAAGTCCGCAAACGCAGGAATCCTGTCAAACCATGCCAGATCCACATATTCTCCGTCAGTGCCCGGGAAGACCGCCTTCACAAGCACGTCATGCAGAGGCTTCGGCGAATAGAACCGCACGTGAAGCATGCCGTCCGAGACAGAGATCTGCAGCGGCTCAGCCGTATTGAACCGTCTCTGTGCCGCATCCGTATATACGGAATGATGCTCACTGTCGCTGAGGATGGTCCCGTGTCCTCCATTAAGATAATGTCTTTCAGTTATGAACATGGTGCCTGCCTCGTCATCCGGATGCACGGCATCCACCTCAACACGACTTATCCTGTTGGCGGAAATCCCAAGAGGGCTGAAAGCATAGCTTCGCTCCGCATATATTCCCCGGTAGTCCCGAGTCTTGAGGCGAGTCTGGCCCGACACCGTTCCGTCCCCGGCCGCAGGGAAGAAAAGGAACTCCCTCGCATCGGTCGCGTCCAGCACAATGTCGGCTCCACTGCTCTTTCCCGAGAATTCCCCTCCTGCAGAAAGTCCGGTATAGAACTCGGGAGACTCAAGCAGCACCGCAGCCGACTCCAGCGCCGACTCAGTGTACGGATTGCCGAAAACATAGGAAAAGTCCAGCCTCCCCACTATCCTTTTCTGGACAATCCCTTTCTTGACGTCCGCCTCAAAGCTGTCCCCCTCTTCCGTAGACACTCTTCTCACCCTGAAAGGAGTGGAAGAATGGAAATATTCGGCGGCAAGAGACCTGTCGGGATTCTCCGGAAAAGTCATCCAGACGTCCGAGACATTGGAAATCCTGCGGAAGGTCACGCCATCCTTTTCGTATTCACCCTTCACCCCGAGGACGAGAAGGCTGTATTCCCCCTCATGCAGCCCCTCAATGTGTATGGTCGACGTGCTGCCGTCATAAAATCCTTTCAGATTCCTCACGACTGCCCCTTCAGCATCCGCCACGGCGAACTCCACTCTGTCATATCCGCCCGCAGTTCCCGCTCTTTCCGGACGACTGCCGCTGCCGGCCCCGTCTTCCGACACATCGCCGTATCCGCCCGGCATGGCATCGTCGTATCCGCCCGGCATCAGGGAAAACGATATTCCCGAAGTGTCCGCCACTCCCGCCGGCCCTCCGGCATGCTCCTTAGCGCATGAGAGCAGGACCGCTGAGGTCGCCATTGCCAAGATTATGTTTCTGTATCTCATCATCAGTTCCTCTTTATCCTGTAAGTCCACGGCTCCTTACGGCCGCTTGCATAGCTTTCAGTTTATATGTACCTTTGTCTTCTGCGGCCTTCCGGGCCCGGATTTTCGGCCTGTCGCCGGATCTTACGGGTGCAAAGGTAGCGCACGGCGGCACAACAATCCGTAACGTCAGTTACGCCGCACGGAAAATTTACGCCGCACGGAAAATTTAAAGATTTCTGTTCATGTATTGCGACATCCATGAAATGCCCCTGTTCAGGGACGGCGACAGAAAAGTCATAGGGAAGATTCTCGACGAGTCCCCCGGAAGATATGCCTCTTACGGAAAAGACGACATCATAGCCATGCAGGGATATGCCTGCCGCTCGATATACCTGCTGTGCAGCGGAGGCGCGTATGCAAAGATGGTCAGCGAAGAGGGCAAGGAATTCACCCTCGACACTCTCTCCGCCCCGGAAGTGCTTGCCACTCCATTCATATTCAGCACTCAGGGCATATTCCCCGTCACCATTATAGCAGCCACCGACTGCGACATCTGGGTCGTAGGCAAGGAGACTGTCCGCAGAATCATCGAGGCCGACACGGCCGTCCTGCACAACTATCTCACCATATTGTCTGACCACAGCATGTTCCTGAGCCGCCGGCTGAACGAATTTGCCCTGCAGACGCTCTCGTCAAGGATTGTAAGCTACATAGAGCAGAACGGTCCTCTGAACAATCTCCAGAGGGCGGCATTCATCCTCGGCGTCGCACGTCCGTCTCTTTCAAGGGCTGTGTCCCAGCTCGTGAGCCAGGGAACTCTCGCAAAGTCCGGCGAGGGGTACGTGCTGGCTTAGGGTTCACTTGTTTGCACAAGGAGTCCGAGCTTTACTGTGAGCAGTTATTCTCTCTGCTCCAAGGGATATTTATTGATAAACATCCTTACAGCCAAAAAAGAAAAACTCCCGATCTCTCTTCAGCCTGTGCCTCCCTTTTATTGGCAACACAAACCGCTTTTACCGTAATAGCCATAGGCATACTGACAAGCAAATATGCCTATCTAAATATAGTTTACTTTGGTTTAGCTTATATATAGAGCTAATAGACTAAAGTAAACTGAATTTTTTCAGTTTGTTCAACAATGCTGCCAAAAGAAAAATGGCTGTAACCAATAAGTTTTGGCGCAGCCATCTTTTTCCCTTTGTTTGACTTTACTTTAAGAATATATATAAGATGGGAATAAAGTAGGGACTGTCATAAGGATGAACCGTATCCTTGATGTTGTAGCAGAACGGCATAACATGTCAAAAGCACCGGTAAACCCTACTACCATTAAAGGCTGGATTCTTTGGGTCTTCAAGAGACTTTGGTCTTGGATTGACAGGTCAGCATAGTAACCTCATTCTTTATTTTACGTGAGAATCACAGACTGAATGATATTGAACAAAAGTACATTTTGCTTCGTGAAGAGTGTAGAAAATACGGGCAAAACGAACTTGATTTCTGAAAATGGTAAAATATATTTTTTATATTCATCTCCATTTTCTCAAAAAAAAGAAGCCCCCGGCACTGCCGAAGGCTTCTTTTTTCACTTTTCAATAACCGCAGATACAACTGTTATACTTCGGTTATATTCCGTTTCAAGCGGAACTTTTCCCACCCGACGGTTCACTATTTTTTCAAGGTAGGCAATTCTCCGGAGAGTGCGTAACGCCACTCCGAACCTGCGCTCTGCAAGGCGGCGTTCATGGCATCAACGGCCGTCTGCCAGGTAACGGTTGTGCCGTCTACCTTCGTGGCTCCGCCGTTGTCATTGTCGGGGAGGCCGCTCCAGTAGCAGGCGGTCACGGTGGCATAGTTTACTCCCACTGCGCCGCCTACAATGTTACCGCTGACGTTGCCCGCGGCATAACAGGCAATGAGAGTGCCAGTTCCGTTCATTCCCACTATACCGCCGGCCCAGGCGTTGCTTGTACCGTCATTTTCAACGGTCACGTTGCCTGTGGCATAGCAGGCGGTCAGGGGAGTAGTACCACCATTCGTTACACCTACCACGCCGCCGGCACGCTCCGTTCCTTTCACTGTGGCCGAGGAACTGCATCCGGTGATGGAACCGACCTGTTGATAGCCCACCACACCGCCTACGTCGCTACCGCTACTACCGCTGACGCTGCCCGACACCGAGCAGTTTTCAATGTTGCCGCCAAAGCTCCATCCCGCCACGCCGCCGACGAACGTGCCACTTGTTATGTTTACTTCTGTCAGCACTACGTTCTTCACCGTGCCTTTGATGAAGCCGAACAGACCCGTATATCGGTTACTTCTCGTAACGGTCAGCCCCGTGATGGTCTTGCCATTGCCGTCGAAGGTGCCGGTGTATGCTTTGTTATCATCTTTGCCTATCGGTGTCCAGTCGATGCCTGTCAGGTCGATGTTGTTGGTCAGGGTGATATTGATGTCTAACTTCCATTCTTCGTTCACCAGTTCGGCGATGTTCTTCAGGCCCTCGGCGTTGTAGACCTCGTAGGTCTTGCCGTCCTCAGATACGGTGTATCCCGGGTCTTTTGCCGCAGCGAGGGAGACAGTGTAGGTATATTCCTCGCCCGCCTGCCAGTGGGTATCGCTCTGCATCTTATAGACGAAGACCTTGCCGTTGGTGAAGGCGCAGGTGATGAAGGCCGTGCCCGTTGCCACACTTTGCGGGGCTACGAGGGCGGTGTAGGTGTCGTTACCCTTGTCATACGGGATGATTTGGGCGGGGTTGCCGTTCTCGGTGGAGAGGCCGGTCAACTTGACGGACGCCATCCCCTCGGTGTAGTCCGTCAGGATGACGGTGACCCGCGCCGTGCGGTGGGTGAAGCGGAGTGTGGGGTTGCCGTAGCTCACCGTCTGTTCCTTGGCTACGATGAGGTCGCTGCCCTCGAAGTCCTTCCGGGCACTTTGGTCGGCAGCTACCTTCACGGCAGGCGGGGTTGTCTCGCCAGCGGTGTAGGGCCACCACGCCGTGACGGTGATGTTATCGTGGTTGGTCCAGTAGTGCGGGTCGGTGGAGGTCAGCGTGGCGCCGGTGTGGTCGGAGGTGGAGGGCGTCACATTGTATGCCTTCACCGTGCCGTCCATCAGGACTGCCACGCTCTGCACGCCCTCCCAGTTCCCGTCCACGGGGGCACGGGTGCCGGCGGTGGCGGTCGCGTCGGGGTTCAGCCCCGTGGCGGTGAAGACGATGGGTGTGCCTTCCG
>CALVDO010000019.1 GCA_944326355.1 uncultured Bacteroidales bacterium
AGAACATTCAGAGGCCATTCGGGCAATCGTAAATAATTTTAAAATGAAATTGTAATTATGGGAGCTCGTAAAAGACAGATGGCCGAGAGGCTTAAAGAGATAAAGAAGCAGACAGCCATAGCAAAGCTGAATGACGTTCCTACGTCACCCCGCAAGATGCGCCTTGTTGCGGATCTGGTGAGAGGCGTTGAGGTGAACCGTGCCCTTGACATCCTGAGATATTCGAAGAAGTCGGCTTCGGTCGACCTCGCAAAGCTTCTCCGCAGCGCGATTGCAAACTGGGAAGCCAAGAATCAGGACAAGACTCAGGAGCTTGACAACGGCAACGTGATCGTCAAGACAATCATGGTGAATGAGGGTCGCACGCTCAAGAGAATCCGTCCTTGTCCGCAGGGAAGGGCCGGAAGAATCCGCAAGCGTTCCAACCATATTACCGTCATTCTCGACGTCAAGAAACCAACTGCAGCAGTGGAGGAATAAATTATGGGACAGAAGACAAATCCTATCAGCAACAGAATCGGTATCACCCGTGGTTGGGACTCTAACTGGTGTGGTGGTAGCTATGCGGAGAAGATAGCTGAAGACTACAAGATCCGCAAGTATCTCGTGAACAGACTGGCCAAGGCAAGCCTTTCCAAGATAGTCATCGAGAGGACTCTCAAGCTCATTACCGTCACGATTCACGCGGCAAGACCGGGTGTGATCATCGGAAAGGGCGGCACAGAGGTCGACAAGCTCAAGGAAGAGCTCAAGAAGGTGACCAAGAAGGATGTTCAGATCAACATCTTCGAGGTGAAGAAGCCTGAGGTTGACGCTCACATCGTGGCCGACAGCATCGCCCGCCAGATCGAGGGCCGTGTTTCCTACAGAAGAGCCATCAAGATGGCCGTTGCAACTACCATGAGAGTAGGAGCAGAGGGAATCAAGGTTCAGATCAGCGGTCGTCTTGGCGGTGCCGAGATGGCGAGAAGCGAGATGTTCAAGGAAGGCCGTACGCCTCTCCACACTTTCCGTGCGGACATCGACTACGCTCTCGCTGAGGCTCATACCAAGGTCGGAGTCCTCGGAATCAAGGTGTGGATCTGCAACGGCGAGGTATATGGCAAGAGAGATCTTTCTCCTAACGCCGGAATCGCCGCCAATGCGCAGGCTTCACACGGCGGACAGAACAGAGGTGGTCGCGGAGACCGTCGTCGTGGCGGCCGTCGCGGAGACCGTGACCGCAAGGAGAGCAGGTAGTCTTTCCAGATAAGATGAAGAGCCGTCCCGTTTGCGGGGCGGCTTTTTGCGTCTGAAGGTGAAGATTCAGCTCTGAAGGTGAAGATTCAGCTCCGAAGGTGAAGATTCAGCTCCGAAGCGCCTGCGGATTTTGAAAATCCGTGGCAAAGACGTAATTTTAAGGGTTTTTCCGAATATGGTTTTATAATTATTTGCAATGAAAAGAATTGTGATCGCGGCTTTTGCCGCCGCTGCTCTGGCGGGATGTGCCAGAGTGTCTGACGTGACGAAAATAACGGGGACAATCATGTCTGACGGTATTACCGAAGTGAATGTGATCGTTCCTGATATGCAGATAGATACCCTCGTTCCGGTGTCCGATGGAAAGTTCAGTGTCGAGATTCCTGCTGATCCGACTGTGATGGGCAGCATCTCGGCTGCCGCTTATGGCGTGGAGTTCATTCCTGACGGTACTCCGCTCGTCGTGACCCTCTCTCAGGAGCCGACTGTTGTTTCCAAGGCCGCCTCCAAGTCGGTCCAGGAAAGATTCAACGTTTTCAAGACCGAGTCTATGGCCATTCAGAATGACTTTGGGGCAGAGGCCGAGCAGATTTCCGCCGATATGTCTCTCTCTGATGAAGAGAAGTCAGCCAAACTTCAGGAAAGCTATGACAAGGCCCTGAACAGGTATGAGGAGTACAACAGGACGGTCCTTGCGGAGAATAAGGACAACGTGATAGCGCTTTTCGCCATTCAGACGATAGCGATGTCGATGGATGATCAGGCTTTGGACTCTGTTCTCAACACCCTCTCGGACAGGCTTCGTGAGAATGAGTTTGTGCAGTCGCTGAAGAAGAGCATTCAGGTGAGGTCGGAGACGGCCGAGGGAAAGATGTTCAAGGATTTCACCGTCGAGGACTCGGACGGCAGGACAGTGAGCCTGTCGGACTATGTCGGCAAAGGGCGTTATGTCCTTGTGGATTTCTGGGCTTCATGGTGCGGCCCGTGCAAGGCTGAGATTCCAAATCTGAAGGCCATACACAAGAAGTATTCCGGCAAGGGTCTTGACGTGCTGAGTGTGGCCGTGTGGGATGATCCGCAGGCGACAAAAGACACGGCCCGCGTCTATGGCGTCACATGGAAGCAGATAATAAACGCCCAGAGGATTCCGACGGATCTCTATGGCATTGAGAGTATTCCGCACATCATCCTCTTCGGTCCGGACGGCACCATTCTCGCCAGAGACCTGAGAGGAGAAGCCATCGGAGAAGAGATAGCCAGACACATCAGCCTGAAGTGACTTTAAGAGAAAAGATAGCGCTTTTTCCGCATTCCCCCGGCGTCTACAGGTATTATGACGCCGAGGGAAACGTCATATATGTCGGCAAGGCCAAGGATCTTCATAAGAGGGTGGCTCAATATTTCGTCCCGCCTGAGCGGCTCACCAGAAAGACTGCCGTCATGGTGTCCAAGATAGCCGACGCGCAGTATTCTGTGGTGGATACCGAGGCAGACGCCCTCCTTCTGGAGAACAACCTCATCAAGCAGTACAAGCCTAAGTACAACATCCTGCTCAAGGATTCGAAGACCTACCCATGGATCTGTGTGAGCGCGGACGAATTTCCCAAGGTCTTTCTTACGCGGCGCATCACTAAGGACGGGTCGAGATATTTCGGACCGTACAGTTCTGTCATGCACGCGCGCAGCCTTCTGGAGCTTTTCTCCTCGCTCTATCCTCTCCGGACCTGCGCCAACAAGATAACTTCTGACGCGATTCTGAGAAAGAAATTCCGCCCGTGTCTCAATTTCCACATCGGCAGATGCAAGGGATGCTGCGTGGGTGCGGTCTCTCAGCAGGAGTATGCCGGGTACATCGACGAGATCGTCCGTCTTCTCAAAGGCGGGGGCAGGGAGATGATCCAGCATTATCGGAATCTGATGAATGAGGCGGCTGAGTCTCTTGACTTCGAGACGGCCAATGTGTACAAGGAGAAGATGCTCTCTATCGAGAAACATTACAGCAAGTCCATCATCACGAGCTCCGGATCTGTGGATGCGGACGTGTTCTCCCTCGTCTTCGATTCAAGCGATGCCTACGGCAACTTCATGAGGCTCAGGCAGGGGGCCGTCGTCCAGTCTCTCAATCTCGGCTTCAGGATGAATATCGAGGAGGACAGGTCGGAAGTGCTCGGGATGTTCATCGCCGAAATAAGTTCGAAGTTCGGCCGGCTGTCTAAGGAGGTCATAGTGCCGTTCTATCCTGACGTGGAGATTGACGGAGTGGAATTCCGCATTCCGGTCAGGGGCGACAAGCTGGCGCTTCTCGAGCTCAGTGCGAAGAATGCTGCGGAGATGCGCTTCAATGCGCTCAAGCAGAAGGAACATACTGATCCTGACGAGTTCAGGAGAAAGGTGCTCGAAGAGCTGCGCGACGCGATAGGTATGAAGGAACTGCCTGTACATATCGAATGTTTCGACAACTCCAACATCCAGGGCACAAGCCCGGTGGCGTCATGTGTGGTCTTCAGGGACGGAGTGCCTTCCAAGAAGGACTATCGCCACTTCAACATAAAGACGGTGGTCGGAGCCAACGACTACGCCTCGATGAAGGAGGTCGTCAACCGGCGCTATTCGCGGATGCTTGCGGAGGCTCCTGACGATCTTCCGCAGCTTGTGGTGATAGACGGAGGAAAAGGCCAGCTTGCCTTTGCATACGAGGCGCTTGCGGAGCTCGGTCTCACTGAACGCCTTACGGTGGTAGGTCTCGCGAAGAGGCTTGAAGAGGTCATAAGGGTGGGGGATCCCTATCCGCTCTTCATCGACCGCAATTCTCAGGCTCTCAAGGTGCTTCAGCGCATCAGGGACGAGGCTCACCGCTTCGGAATCACGCACCACCGCAATCGCCGCAGCAAGGCGCAGATTGATTCTGCCCTGAGGGAGATTAAAGGCGTGGGAGAGAAGACGGAGCAGAGGCTCATCCTGCATTATGGAAGCGTAGCGAGGATAGCGGCGGCATCGGTAGATGACATTGCCGGTCTCGTCGGCAGGGATCTCGCTGAAAGGATACATATTCATCTGAACGGAAATCATGAAAAGTGACGGTCGCATACTCGGTTTTTATGACATTTTTCTCATACTGGGAGTCATACTCACGAGCATGGCTTATTCCCTGACCTCCGGAGACTTCGACATTCTCGGGGCGGCGGCCGGAATAAGCGGCGTAATATGCGTGGTGCTTGTGGCAAAGGGAAGCATCTGGAACTATGTATTCGGGCTTGTCAATGTGGCGGCCTACGCTGTCATATCATGGAAGGCGTCTCTTTATGGCGACGCCGCTCTCAATGCCCTGTATTATCTTCCGATGCAGTTCATCGGATGGTGGCAGTGGCGCAGACGCGGAGCTGCCGCCACGAGGGCCGAGGCGGACAATCCGGAGCAGGACGTCAGAGTGCGTGCGAGACGGCTCACAGCCATCCGCAGGCTCATTCTTGCGTTTGGGAGTGCAGCCCTCGTCGTTGCCGGAGGCTTCATCCTGCGTTCCCTGGGAGATCCTCAGCCATTCAAGGATTCCGCGACCACGGTTCTCAGCATCATTGCCCAGTATCTAATGGCTTTCGCCTATATGGAGCAGTGGGTGCTCTGGATACTTACCAATCTGATAAGCATCATCATGTGGGGCGTCCTCATGGCTCATGACGAGGCTCATGCCGGTCTCATGGTCATAATGTGGTCGTTCTATCTCCTCAATTCTATAAACGGACTGCGAGTGTGGATGAAGCTCAGTGCGGCTCGCAACGGGAATGAAGAAAAACTCTAACTGGCTTGCAGAGCCGTTTTTGCAAAAAAATCTTTCATTTTTCGTATTTTTTTACTTATTTTGCACCCCGGTTTGGATGCCTGAGACGATTGTCTCATCAATTGCAACAAAAGTGTATTTAAACATAAACTATTAATTATCTAAAATTTACTATTATGTCAGAAGTTGCAGAAAAAGTAAAGGCGATTATCGTTGATAAATTGGGCGTTGACGAGTCAGAGGTTACCGAGACAGCGAACTTTCAGAACGATCTTGGTGCCGATTCTCTTGATACTGTAGAGCTTATCATGGAATTTGAAAAGGCTTTCGGCATCACGATTCCTGATGAGGATGCAGGTGAGAAGATCGCTACAGTAGGTGACGCTATCGCATACATCGAGAACAAGCTGAAATAGTTGTCTCCACTGATTTCTCGGAAATATCAGGAGCTGTCCGTTCGGGCAGCTCCTTTTTTGTATTCACTTTTTCGTATTCACTTTTTCGTATTCGCCGGTATTCGCCGCTCCTCTCTGGTATTCGCCGCTTCTCTCTTGATGGCGGAAGCCTTGTGCGGCTATTCTCCGGACACTGGGGCGCCGCTGCTGCTACAGCGAACGCGGTACGGAGTAGGTGACTTCAACCATCGGCACCCTTCTCGCCTTGAGGTCGTTGGCGTCGGCTCCGGCAGGGGCAGGCGCATCAGGTCCTCTGAGGATGCAGGTGTAGTATCTGTCCTTGTCAAGCTGAGGCGAACTGCTTGTGGTCTGGTTTGACGAATTGCTCATCATCGCAGCCATCATGTAGTAGTTGTAGTAGTTGCTGTAGTCGTAGTATCCCCCATAGCCGTACCCGTAGCCGTATCCGTAGTTGCCGTATCCGTACAGATTGTTGTAGTAGCTGTTGTACAGGAGGTTCTGATAATATTCGTTGAGGTCTGAGTTGTCCGATGTCTCAGTGACGGTCTCTGTGGCGAGGATAAGAAGCCAGATGTCCCTTGTCCTGAAGTCGGCTTCGTCGTCCAGCTTGATCACTTCCTGCACATGGTGAGTGATGTCCGGGGCATATTGGCTCAGCGACCAGTTGACGTCGCCCTGATTCTCGCTCGACACGCTGGCATCGGTGAGCCCGGCGTAATATACCGAATGGGTTGTCCCTCCTTCCGCATCGTCCGACGAGACTTCGGAATTGAGCCTGCACGTCGGGCTGAGCATGGTAGGATAGATGTCCTTCAGATTGTAGTCGGGATCATCGAACGGGAATATAAGGGAGGCCTTGTTGATGACGACGCTGTTCATGTCCACCCCGTTGGCTGTGAAGGACGCCACCACGCTGTCGCGTATCTCTTTCGCGGAAATCACAGGCTTCAGTCCGCCCCCGCCCTCGACTCGGATGGACTCTCCGCTGATGATGACATTGTTGTCCGGGTTGGACGGGTCGTATGAGTCATGATAGCAGAGGTTCAGCGCATACTGCTGTCCGCTCGAGCTGTAGGTCAGGCTCTGTGCTCCGAAATAGAACAGGAATGAGGTGTCTTTCCTTTCCCCTTCGTAGGTCGACATGAACTGCAGCTCCGCGTAGTTTCCCGACACGATGTATGAGTCGCTCACCTGCATTACGAGCTCGAACATGTTGATTCTTCCGCCGTTGCCGACCGGATCCTCCGCCATGAGGCAGATGCCGGGGAACTCCTCGTTGTATTTTCCTATCGAGTCGATGTCCGCGTATTTCTCGGCGAGCCTGTCTATGTAGTCCTGTCCGAATGACTTGCTGAAGTCGAATGAGAGCGAGTCCTGACCGCTGTATACTATAAGCGGGCTTATCGGGCTGCTGCCGATGACTCCGTCTTCACGCATCCTGTAGCCGGAGCTCGTGTAGATGTATTTTGACCCGAGGTCTTTAGTGATTTCGTATGCGTAGATGTTCTGCAAGATCTTCTCCTGGCTCTCGTCCGGATAGGAGAGGGTGTCTCTCACTGCCGTGAAGTGGAAGCGGATGATCTCCGGATTCTCTCCGAAGTCCATCTCTTCCTCGAGAGGGACGAGGGTGAAGGCGCTTGCTCGCTTCGATAGCCCTGTCTCCGGATCTCTGACTGCGCCGACCGTGATCCTGCTCGAGCTGAATCCGGAGAGGCTGTCAGAATATTCCATCTTTATGTCGGTCAGCGGAAAAGATATGGTGTGAACGTCATAAAGCTGGTCCGTCGGGATGAAATTCTGTCCCACATTGTCGTCTATGTAAACGCAGGAGGAGATGCAGGCTGCGAGGCAGCATGCCGTCAGGGTCCGTCCTGCCCGGATCTCTTTCAGGATGTTTCTCATTTCTTCGTATATGCTCAGTCCGTTACCCAGCCTTCAGACGAGGCTGTAGAATCTGTCGTATTCGTCAATGTATGAGCCGTCTTTCAGGGAGTCGGCGTCATATTTCAGCACCGGTTTGCCGCAGCTGCCGCAGAACTCCGCGAGACGAGGGGATATGCCTTCCGAGCCTATTATAATGCCGTCGGAATACCGGACGGCGAGTTCAGCAAGATCCATGCCGTCAGAGTCATCCGGAAGCGGCACGTCTTCCTCCCTGACGCCGCTCATCAGGATTCTCTCTCTGAAGTCCGGAGCGAACTTCTCGTCCGATATGTCATTGTAGAGAGAGAGGACTATCCTGCTGTCGGAGAAGATCGGATCTTCTCTGTAGGCCTTCTTGAGATAGAGCGGGAGCACATGTGATATCCATCCGTGGCAGTGGATTATGTCCGGGGCCCAGCGGAGCTTCTTGACCGTCTCCAGCACTCCCCGGGCGAAGAAGATGGCCCTTTCCCCGTTGTCGGCGAAGAAGATCCCGTTCTCGTCCCTGTATATCTGCCTCCTGTGGAAATAGTCTTCGTTGTCGATGAAGTAGACCTGCATCCTCGCGGCCGAGATAGAAGCCACCTTTATGACGAGCGGTCTGTCCACGTCGCTGATTATGATGTTCATTCCGGACAGCCTGATGACTTCGTGAAGCTGGTTTTTCCTCTCGTTGATGCAGCCGTAGCGCGGCATGAACGACCGGATCTCCTTCTTCCTCTCCTGTATTCCCTGCGGGAGGTATCTTCCGATGTGAGAGATTTCGGACTCAGGAAGATAAGGGAAAATTTCGGAATTGACGAACAGTACTCTTTTGACGGTGGCAGGCTCTCCCATATTTCAATTTTTAAAGACAAAATCTCAACAAAGATAATAATTATTTTTGATATTTCACTATCTTTGAGCCCGATTGGAAATGATATGGCAAAAGGGGAAAAAGGAACAGTGAGAAGAAGGATAGCCAATGCGTACGTCTCATCCGTCATAAGCATCAGTCTCGTTCTGCTGCTCGTGGGTGTGGCGGCGCTCATGCTTGTCAACGCCAGATCGGTCTCCGACTACTTCAGGGAGAACATGCGTGTCTCCGTGATGCTGAAGACGGACGTCTCGGACCGGGAGGCGGCGGTGTTCCAGTCCGAGCTTGAGGAACTTCCTTTCATCCGCAGCACTGAGTACATCTCAAGGGAGCGCGGCATGGAGGAGATGTCCGCCCTTCTCGGGGAGGACTTCCTTCAGGTCTTCGACGTCGCTCCGATACCTGTGTCGATAGACCTTACGCTTCAGGCGGAGTATGTGTCGGTGGACAGTCTGGACATGGTTCGGGCGTCGGTCGCCTCCTTTCCGGTCGTGGACGAGGTCATCTGCCAGCGTTCGCTCGTGGAGACGCTCAACGCCAATCTGAGCAAGATCTCCTCGGTTCTGGTGGTATTCATGGCCCTGCTCCTGTTCATTTCTTTTGTCTTGATCAACAATACAGTGAGACTCAGTGTCTTCGACCGCAGATTCTCGATCCATACGATGAAGATGGTAGGAGCGACGAGATCGTTCATAAGGGCTCCGTTCCTCGTGAGTTCCCTGTTTCAGGGAATTTTCTCGGCCATTTTGGCCATCATCATGCTTCTGGCGATTCTTTTCGTGATACGCAGCGAGTTCGTGCAGCTTTTCGAGATATTCAGCCTGGAGCTTCTGCTCGTCGTAATGGGGGTGGTGACGGCTGCCGGAGTGCTGATCTGCGTGGGAAGCACATGGTTCGTGGTGAACAGGCTGATCTCTCTGGACAAGGATGAACTTTATTTCTGAACAGGCGGCCCGCCGCTGAAAATGAATTGATATGATGACAGAATACGATAAACTCAAATCCGGAAGAAACGCGTCTGAGAATGACGCTGATGCCGGAAAGATGGCGATGACCGCGAAAGGGCTGAGACTTCTTCTCGCCGGAATCATCGTCATGGCCGCAGGCTACATCCTGATGACGGGCGGAGGCAGCGACGATCCGCAGGTGTTCAATTACGCCATGTTCGACTTCAGACGGCTTGTGGCGGCCCCGGTGGTGATCATAGCCGGTATACTTACGGTGATAGTGGGAATAATGGGAAATTTTGACACAAAGAAGTGATATGGAATGGTTTGAAGCCATAATTCTCGGTCTGGTGCAGGGCCTGACTGAATTTCTGCCCGTGAGCAGCAGCGGACATCTTGTCATAGGTCGTGAGCTCCTCGGCATAGAGGAGTCGGGGGATCTCGTGTTTGAAGTGACGGTTCATGCCGCCACCGTGCTCAGCACGATCGTGGTGTTCCGACATCAGATATGGAGTCTGCTGAAAGGTCTGTTCAAGTTCCGTTACAATGACGAGACTGACTACATATTGAAGATATGTGTGTCGATGATACCGGTGTTCATCGTCGGGGTCTTCTTCAAGACTCAGGTCGAAGGGCTGTTCGAGTCCATTTTCGTGGTCGGCGTTGCCCTCGTCATGACAGCCGTTCTGCTTTTCTTCTCAGACATGGCCTCTCGTCCGGGAAGACCGTCTCTTGCGCCGGCTTCGGAAGCGCGCAACGGCATCTCGTATTGGCAGGCCTTCGCCGTCGGCCTCGGACAGGCCTTCGCCGTCGTTCCCGGACTCTCCCGTTCCGGGACCACCATTTCCGTCGGGCTCATCTGCGGAGTGAAGAGGAACGTCATGGCGCAGTTCTCGTTTCTCATGGTGCTCGTTCCGATTCTCGGGGAGACTTTCCTTCAGATTGTCGGCGGCGAGATGGTTGAGTCTTCGGTCGGGGTGCTGCCGCTTGCTCTCGGCTTTCTTTCGGCCTTCCTTTCCGGTCTTTTCGCATGTAAGGTGATGATCGCTCTCGTGAAGAAGGCGAAGCTCTCATGGTTTGCGCTCTACTGCGCTGTGGTTGCGCTGCTCATCTTCATCTTCGGTTAGCCGCTCCGT
This sequence comes from uncultured Bacteroidales bacterium, assembly GCA_944326355.1. GTDB lineage: Bacteria > Bacteroidota > Bacteroidia > Bacteroidales > UBA932 > Cryptobacteroides. The sequence goes on from CALVDO010000019.1 coordinate 10,293, forward strand.
TGCAGGGCTATGGAAAACCGCCGTACTCTGAACTGGTTTGTCGCTGATGTCCATCTGGGGCTTCAGGTCTGCGATCCTGCCGACAGGGAAGCCAGATTTGTCGGCTTTCTGCGATCGATACCGGCGGACAGGACCGAGGCTCTGTATCTTCTCGGGGACGTGTGGGACTTCTGGTATGAATACCGCGATGTGGTGCCGAAGGGCTATGTCCGCGTCTTCTCCGCGCTGGCGGATCTGATGGACGGGGGCGTCAAGGTGTATTTCTTTCAGGGGAATCACGACGTATGGACCTACTCCTATTTTGAAGAGCTGGGGATGAAGCGTCTTGTGCAGCCTGCCCTCGTCAGCATCGGGGACAAGGTGTTCTGTCTCGGCCACGGTGACGGTCTCGGTCCGGTGCCGGCCGGCTACAGATTCCTGCGTGCGGTTTTCCATTGCAGGGCGCTTCAGGTCCTCTTCAGCATGCTCCATCCGTCTCTCGCCTTCAGGCTGGGGAACTCGTGGTCAAGACACAACAGGCTCGCGAGAAGGGAGGAATATGTCTATCGGGGAGCTGAGGAGCCGCTGACGATATTTGCTGAGAAATATTCGCAGGAGCATCATGTGGACTATTTCATATTCGGACATTATCATTCCGGAATCAGCATGAGGCTGAGTACCGGCGCCGAGCTTTTTGTCCTCAAGGACTGGATAGAGTCGTCGCCCTATCTGTATTTCGACGGGATCTCTGTCACAGGAGGATATTTCCAGAAGAGCGAATAGTACAGCCCCTCGAATTCGCCGTTCTCCCATTTCCGGACGAGCTCTTCCAGCGGCTCGTCTTCTCCTTCCGGGTCGTAGGGCTTCTTGAGGTCTGTCCCGAACATCCTGGCTATCCCCTGCCAGAATCCGGCGGCCATTCCGTTCTTATAGTCGCGTATAATGTTATAGGAAGATTTGCCCACTTCTCTGTCTATGAGCTTCATGAGCATCGCGCCCTGTGATACAGTCAGGTTGCGCATCGGCTTTTCGAACATATCGAAGAGCTCTTTCTGCATCCGGCTGATGTATCTGTCCCTCTTGCCTCTGACAAGATTGTCTGCGGCTATGGTGCTGTCGACTTCCTCGACGAGCTTCCTCGCGACGAGGGCGTAAGGATAGGTCTTGGCGAAATTGTGGACGAGGCGGTAGTATCTTCTCCATTCCCTGCCTTTCTGCTTCGGCATCTTTTCGTACACTCTTGCCGCAGGAAGTGTGCCGAGATATATCGTGTCCTTTCCTTCGGTGACATACCGCATGACCTCATCGCCGCGCCTTGCGGACGGCTGTGCATAGGCGTCCGCCCCCTGGATGCAGGAGAGGAAGCCCGCTGAGAGAACGCAGCAGATGGCTGTGAGAAGGTAAGATCTTTTCGTCCGGTTCATATTGAGTGTCACGACTTTTTTGTCCGCTTGGCCTGTTCCGGCTCTGCGAAGCAGCGGCTCAAAGATACGCAATAATCCCGTTCCCGGTGCATCTTCCTCATTTTTATGCCTCATCTCCTCTGTCCCTGCCGTAGTTTCAGCCTTATTCGATCACGATCCGTATTGAAAGCGAGCTGCCTTCGGCATCGACGACGGTAAGGATGTGCTCTCCGGGGGGCGGGTCGACTGTCATCCTGTGGATGAACTCGGTCTCTCCCAGATAGCTGCCGTCAAGATGCCAGTACACTTTCGTCTGCGGATTGCTGTGGGCGAGGCGGCATGTCACTCCTCTGCGCTTTCCGTCGAGCTGGACGGGGACGCTTATGCGGCTTCCGTTTTCCGGATAAATGAATTCCATCGGGACGCTTCCGCCTCCGGCAGAGACTGATCCCGGCATGACTGGAGGCAGAGGCCTGTATTCAGGGTGATGCTGCCGATAGTACCATTCCATTGCTGGCGGCAGCAGAAACATGTTGACTGTCACTGCCCCCGTGGCTCCGGCGGCCGTGCGGTGGCGGCGGTCGGCCGTGAGAGTCACCGGCCGGTGGTAGGGGCATGGAGAGCTGCGCAGGGCGGCCTGTGGCAGAAAGAGGGTGTCGGCGTCATCGCAATATGGACCTCTCAGATGTCCGGAGGCAGTGCAGACCTCCGCCTCAACATATTCGCCGAAGACCGGTTCTTCAAACCAGCCTGTCGGCGGCAGTATGTTGAACAGGTCGAACATCACCGGGCCTGCAGTCTTAGCTCCGACAAGTCCGGGCATTCCCTCTCCGTCGGCGTTCCCCGCCCATACCCCGACGGCATATTCTGGAGTCACTCCCACCGCCCACGCGTCTCTGAATCCGTAGCTTGTCCCGGTCTTCCACGCGACTCTGCGGACTGAAGACAGCATTCTCCAGTCTATTTCATCCGGGCGGTTGACTTCTTTCAGCGCATCCATAGTCCACCACAGCGCCTCCCTGTCTCTGAGCGGGAATCCCTCCACGACTTCGGCTTTCTGAAGGGCTGCGGCCATCTTCGCGTAGACTGCCGTAATCTCCGCCGGCTTCCCCTCTGCTCCTCCGAGTATAAGTGAGAGTCCGTATTCGTCTGCACCTCTGTCAAGCGTGGTCATGCCGGCATCCCGCAGCAGTTCCAGAAACTTTGCTGTCCCGTATTCTCTCAGGCCGTGGACGGCAGGCACGTTGAGAGATCTTGCCAGTGCCTGGGAAGCGGGGACCGCTCCATAGAACTGAAGATCGAAGTTCTGCGGAGAGAATCCGTTGATGTTCACGGGAATGTCGGGCATGAGCGTATTCGGAAGGATTTTGCCTTCCTGAAGCATTGCGCAGTAGAGAATGGGCTTGAGGATGCTGCCGGTGCTTCTCGGCGACTGCAGAATGTCCACCTGCGATCCTTCGCGGCCTGAGCCGTATCCCGTGTTGCCGCAGTAGACGAGGTATTTTCCCGTGCGGACATCAATCACAGCCGCAGCGAGATCGCTGATCCCTCTTGCGGCGAATTCTCTGTTCCATCTGTCGAGTATGTCTTCCGCTCTTTTCTGAAGAGAAAGGTCTATATCAGTGACTATCGTCCTCCCGTCCTCTGAGTGAAGCCTGTCCAAGAGATGGGGGGCATGTCGGGGCAGAGGCAGCGGCCGGTCCGGGAGAGGCTCGTCACAGGCGAGCTCCATTGTGGCGGAGTCTATTTTCCCTCGCGCTTCAAGTTTGTGCAGCAGCCTGTTCCTCTTTTTGAGGAGAAGCTCTCTGTTCTTTCCGGGATGGATCATTGAAGGAGAGTTTGGCAGGACGGCAAGAGTGGCTGCCTCTCCCCATGAGAGGTCGGAAGCGGGCTTTCCGAAATATCTCCATGCGGCAGCCTCAAGCCCTACGACATTGCCTCCGAAGGGTGCGTGAGCCGCATACATGGCCAGAATCTCGTCCTTGCTGCACCTCGCCTCAAGCCTTGTGGCGAGGACGCATTCGGTGAGTTTCTGGCGGATTGTCCTTTCCCTCTGTCTGGAAATCCGTATGACCTGCATGGTGATGGTGCTGCCTCCGCTCACCACGTGTCCTGCCGAGACATTTCTTGCGGCTGCCTTGACGAGCGACACGGGATTGACCCCAGGATGGAACCGGAACCACCTGTCCTCAAATTCAGTTATGGCCACGGCGAATTTCTCGGGGACAGAGTCGGACGGAGGGAATCTCCATTGCCCGTCTTCGGCTATACGTGCCCCCAGCAGATCTCCGTTCCTGTCGGTAACGACGGTCGAATAGCATGTCCCCTCGAACAGGTCTCGGGGCAGGCAGAACAGATAGAAGATGAGGGCTGCCGAGGCGAGGCTGCCGCAGACCGCTGCTATCCGTCTGTCCCGACGCGCATTCTTCCCTCTTCCGCTTTCTCCCTTTCCTCTCATCTGGTCACTTTCACGCTTCCTGATGCGGTTCTCGCGTTTACTGACGGGTCGTACATCTGCTCACACGATATTGACGGCAGGAGATAGGTGCCTTCGTATGCCGCCCTCAGCCTCAGGGTGAATGTCTTTTTTGTACCCTTGTCGAGGTCGAAATATATCATCACCCGGTCGTCACGGATGTCCATTGATATATATGGATCAGATGCGGCCGGCACATGCGCCCCAGGCGCCATGCTCGCTGCCGAGATGAGGCGCTCGTTGAATATTTCCCATCCGGAAGGCAGAATGAACGTGAGCGCGAGGCTTCTGCAGTCTGAGGTGCCGGATATGTTGGATACCGACACGGCGGCCAGAAAGTCCGTTCCCTGACGAAGATTGACCGGAGATATCGGACTGCCTTCAAGGTCGCTCCATGACACCGCGACATCCAGTCCGGAGGACGAGGCTTCTGTGCGGACACCGGCTTCATGTCTTATGCGCGTGGACAGGACGGCATACAGGGCGCCTTCCGAGAGATTCTTCACTGTGACTCCTCCCGCCGTGGCGTCAGGCTCAACACGGCAGACTGCCGCAGCCTCTCTGACTTGCACAGGCCCGGAGGCCCCGGCCTCGGTTATCTCCGCCTCGATCACTCCCGTGCCGATCATTCCGGCGAGCCTTCCCATGGCGACGGCAGTGAATGCCGCGGTCTGGGTGGTGAACCAGCCTGATGAGGCCGCCGCTTCAGATAGTTCTTCGGCCAGCGGCAGCGCTCCTCCCATGTCTCCGATGAGAGCCAGAGTCTCGAGGATCATGGCCTTGTCTCTCATCGGTGATCCGTAGGTTGCGGTAGAGAAGCCGTATGGCGCCACTTCGGTCTTGAGTCCGGCGACCATTTCCTTTGCCGTCTCCTTTTTGCCGGAGAGTGCGTATGCGGCGGCGAGTCTCCACCTCGCCTGAACCGAAGTCATCCCGGATTCCTTGAGTCTGTTCATCGCGCCGGTCTCCGGAGAGGACGCGAGAGCCAGCGTATAGAGCCTGTAGGCCTGCACAAGATCGCTCAGTCCTCTGTCTGTGGTCTCACGCCAGTTCCTGACGCATCTGCGCTGGAAGTTTCTCCATGCTGCGAACACGCCGTCGTTCACTTCATAGCCTCTGTTCCTTGCCAGAGTCATGAAGTGTCCTGCCATCGAGCTTACCCATTCGTCTGCGGACGCGCCGCCCGGCCAGCAGGTGAAGCCCCCGTCGGGAAGCTGCCTGCCGTAAAGCTCGTCAAGGAGCTGCGGCACAAGTTTTTCCGCGTTGCGTCCATTCTCTTCGGAGAGCTGGTCGAGGATGGCGAGAACTGTCATCCCTCTCGCGGAGATCTGTTCGGTGCAGCTGTGCGCGTATCTTGCGGCGAAGTCGAAGCAGGAGTTGAAATCCAGGGCCGGGAATCCGGCGATTTCCAGGGCTGCGGAATTTTCTCCGTCCGCCTTGAACGGAGCCCAGGAGAACGTGCGGCTGTCTCCTGCGCCTATCATGGACCTCTGCAGGTCGGTCACGACCGGGTTGGGATTGCGCACAGGCACGGACACCGTTTCCTCGGCCACATATCCCGCTCCCTCGGCCTTTACCGTCACTTTCGCCGTACCCTCAGAATCATGAGAGGCGATAAGCCTGAATCTCACGAGAGAATCTCCCGGGGCGGTGAATTTTATGGATTGCGTCTTTGCACCGTCGATTTTAGCCGCACCTTCCGCGCTTACTGACACAGTGACGTCCCTCACGCCTTCCTCCATCGCAAACACGTTGACGGGGAGTACCGTCACGTCTCCCTGAGACAAAGTCCTCGGAAGAGTAGGGAGAACCATGAGCGGAGTCTTCACCGGAACGGTCTTTTCCGCGTTTCCGTAGGCCCCGTCCCTGCCTGCCACAAGCATCACTCTCACAGAACCGACATACATCGGAAGCGTCACTTTGTGGACATTCTCTCTTCCGCTCAGAGTGAACGGTCCGAGAAACTTCACCACAGGATTGAACCTGTTGTCCTGCTTTGCGTCCCGGCTGACGGTCTGGTCGCCGCCGATCGCCGCGAGCGGAGAGAAGCGGCCTCCAAAGGCTCCGACGAAATCATCATAGAGATCCCAAGTCTTTATTCCGAGAGCCTCCTTCGCATACATTTCAGACCACGGGTCCGGCGTCTTGAACGCGGTAAGGTCAAGCAGTCCCTCGTCCACGATTGCCAGAGTGTATGTCATCTTTTTCCCGTCCTTTTCCCTTACCCTGATGCTGAATTCCTCCAGAGGCCGGACGGAATCAGGCATGATGATTTCGGGATTCAGATGGGACCCGCCGTCCGACACCGACACCGGCTGCACTCCGTACATCCTGAGAGGCAGGTCGTTGTCTGTGTTCCCGTGCTTCTGCAGCAGGGCAATGTAGACATAGAGGTTAGGGCTCATCTCCTCAGTGACCGTGAAGCGGAAAGGAGTGTCTCCCTCTCCGGAAGTCTTCACCCAGGCGCGGGACAGCACTCTGCTGCCGTTCTCGAGCGACACGAGAGCCAGCCCGTCCTTCGCAGCCGGGATGAATACCGTGGCTGTCTCTCCGACGGCGTACTCCTTCTTGTCGGTCGAGAAGGTGAGCATGGTGACGGCGCTCGGGTCCCTCTTGTCCGATCTTCCCCTGTATGCGGGCCAGTCTGCAGTGAATATGCCTCCAGATGCGTGACCGCTGTCCATATCTTTGACATAGATGAGAAAACGCCCCCAGTCAGGATAGTCGAGCCTGAACGGTATCATGTGGGGCTTGCCGTCTGACGTGAAGCTGCCGGAGATGAAAGGCTCAGTTGCAGTGCCGTTGACATAGGAGTCGAGCTTTTCCGCCCCGCTTTCCCACCACCAGCTCCAGTCGAGCCTGTATATGCGGTATTCAATCCTGTGTCCCTTGACCGGCGTTCCTTCGGCGTCAGCAACGACTGCGGCAAAGCTGTGGTCAGTGTCGGTCTCGAGGTATCCGTTTTCTCCCGCAGGCATCTTTATCCCGACATACGCATCATAAGGAGAGAAAAGCCGGGTTGCAGACACGATGCTCTCGTCTCCTCCTCCCTCTTCAACTCTGGCCACGATTCTCGCCTGAAGCATTCCCGGGGCTCCGTCAGGGTCTGGCATGGCGACCTGCGCCGAGGCCGTGCCACGGGAGTCGAGCCTGGCTTCGAACAATGGGATGGCGGAGCTGGAGAATGTCGATGTGGGGTCACGGAACACATAGCCTTCATATCCGTCGAAAGATGCTCCCGCAGGGCTGAGTGTCATTTCCATCTTTCCGTTGAGCCCTGCGGCGGCCGGTCCCGTGAGCCACGAAGACTTCATGGATATTCCTGTCTTTTTGCCTCCCCTCAGAATCTCGTCTGACGTGGAGAAGCTGATCTTGAGCCTGTTTGGCTTGATGGTCTCGATTATCAGCGCTTTGTGGAAGGTGGCGCCTCCTATCTTGAAGCAGGCGTTCCATGTCCCGGTTGGGTCGGTCTCCGAAGTCGGTACTCTGAACACATGGAATCCGTCTCTGCCCTCCGTGTCCATGAGTCTGGTGTGGAACTGTCCCTGAGGGGTGTAAAGCTCCAGAGTCACAGGGTGGCCGTCAGGCAGGCTCTTCTGCCGGTCCTCCGCAATCAAAGTGAGATTGAGCGTGTCTCCGGGTCTCCATACTCCGCGTTCTCCATAGATGAAGGCCTTGATTCCCTTCTCCGTCTTTTTGCCGCCCACATCGAACCTGCTCATCGGCTTCTCTGTCCCGTCGGTTACCTTCAGGTGGCTGACCGACTTCCCTTTGGACACTGTCACTGCGAAGGCCTTTCCGTCGGTCTCCACTTCCGCCAATCCGTCTCTGCCGGTTCTGCCCTTTCCGATTTCCTGCAGCTGATAGTTCCATACGGTGATCTCGGCATCCTTCACTGGTCTTGCCTCCATGACGTCGGTCACGGCTACCCACAGCCTGTTCCCGTCAGAAGCCTTTACGCTGACTCCGAGACCGGATGCCATCAGATTGCATACGGGGAATCTTTCCTCCATCATATAATATGTCGGGTCGAGCGGGTTGTCTCTCTCCTTCCAGTCGTATTTTTCCCAGTCGGTGAAATCCTCATAATAATAGGGAGAAGGCGTGTCCCATACGAGTTCATCCTTAGCGGCCTGCTCCGCATCAGGCATGGTCACGAGACCGCCGTTGCCCGCCGTCCCGCCGTCCGGCGTCCCGAACAGGGAATAGTCGCTGCGGAAAGACAGCCGCACCCTGTATATCGCTCCCGGCTCCTGTCTGAAGAGTCCGGAAAGGTCGACCGCAAATTCATTCCATCTGTTGAGGTCTACCGTAGGATCGGCGTCGAGTCTGACCGTCTTCCGGCAGACGAGCCTGCCCGAGCGCCTTAGCCCGCTCTCTCCGTCAAGGTCATTGTCCTGAAGGAAAGTGAGCACATTGTTGCCGAAGATTCTGATGACCGACACGTCTACCGCTCTCAGGCATACGGCGCGGAACGGCAGAATGAGCTCCGAGCCGTCCGGCAGTATATTTCCCTTGAGAAGAATCTCCACGGCAGGCTTCGGGCGGTCGTCCGTGAGCGTCATGATGAAGTCTTCGCCGAGCCTTTCTCCCGAGGCGCTTCTGACTCCTCCCGCGATTCTCAGGCTCATCTCCCTGTCCGCATTTTCGTTTTCGAAATAAATTGTCGCCTGGTTGTTCCGTATAGTCGTGTATGACCTTCCGGCATTTTCCAGAACGAACATTCCCTCCGGGTCATCTCCGCCTGCGAGGGGTTGTGAAAAGATGACGTTCACATGGGGAGAAGCGTCTCTCACGAGATTTGCGCTCATCACTCGGAATCCTTCCGTGCCGGGAACCGTCACTTTGACGGTTTCTTCTCGTCCGTAGCCTGAGCCTTTCCCTCCTGCGGAGATTCTGACCTGAAAGTCATCGGCCTTTCTCTCCAAACCTTCAATTCTGAATGTCGCCGTCTTTCCGTCCTTTCCGTCCGTGACGGTCATCTCCGGCCTCTGCCCGGGACATTCACAGGAGATCAGTCCTCTTGCCGTTTCCGCGTCCGTCGGGCAGCTGAACGTGATTCTGCCTGTGATAGCGGCCTTTTCCGGGGACGATTCCGTTATTGTCACTCCGTCAATGTCGAGAGTCAGGGCTCTGACGGCGCTCATGAAAGAGAATCTGAATGTTTCAGGCCCTTTCCCGGCCGGAATCACATCTCCGAGCCTGAACGATGCCTTGTAATGAGTCCCCGGCTTCATCTCGCCCTCGTCCGGTATGAATTCCACCATGTCGTTTCCGGAGATTCTGACCTCGCCCCTCATCCGTGGAGAGAAGGTGAACAGCCGGTTGAGGTCTTTATCGTCAAGCTGTTCCGCAAGGCCGGAAGCCGGCGGGGCGGTCATTATCACTTTGACTGTCTCCCCTTCTTCGAGAATGCCTCCTGAATAGGCCTTGATCCATTCTGCGGATTCGGAAGACGGCTCTTCCGATGCCCCGGCGCATGATGAGAGAATCAGGCTGATGGCCACCGCTTTGGCGATTTGAAGAAAAAAGCGTTTCATGTCGGAATCAGAGTAAGAAGTTTGGTGTGTTTTGCCGGCGCCGTCTGTCTTGCGGCACTCCTCCCCAAAATTAGCAATAATACTTTATGTTCACTCCCTTGTCTGTTCAATAATTATCAGTATTTTTGCAGGTTCGGCCCGGAAGGCAGTCTCGGATGGCAGGATATGTATCGGTAAGTCGTTGATATGGAGAAAAATGTGGATTTGTTTCTGGAGATGCTGAGGATAGATTCTACATCGTCCCGCGAGAAGGCTCTGTCTGATTTCCTCAAAGTCAGGCTTCCTGACGGCAGATGTTCCGTGGAATCTTTCGATGTGGGGGACGGGACGGAGAACCTGCTGTTCTCATGGGGTGTTCCGGAAATAGTGTTCTGCACGCATCTGGACACTGTGCCTCCGTATCTGCCACCCGCCCTTGAGGACGGCGTGATGCGGGGGAGAGGAAGCTGCGACGCTAAAGGCCAGATCTTTGCCATGTACAGCGCCTGTCTGGAGCTGGCGGATGCAGGATGTGAAGGCTTCGGCCTCCTGCTCCTCTCGGGGGAGGAGACGGGATCTGCCGGGGCAAAGAGCTTCAGGAAGATCCATCCCGGAGGAAGATGCGTGATAGTGGGAGAGCCTACGGACAACAAGATGATCTCCGCGAGCAAGGGCACGAAGTCCTTTGCGGTGACTCTCAGGGGGAGGAGCTCGCATTCAGGCTATCCGGAGTACGGAATCAGTGCGGTGGACCTGTTTGTGGACTTCGTCAACATGCTGAGGCGTACGGCATTCCCGACAGATCCGGTGCTCGGGGAGACGACATGGAACATAGGGCGTCTGTCAAGCGACAATCCGCAGAATGTCCTGAGCGACCGTCTGACTTTCCGGATCTATTTCCGGACCACGTTCGCTTCCGACGGTTTTGTCTCGGAGCTGATGGACGGCTGTCGCAACGGGTTTACCGAGGTGGTGGCGTTCGGAGGTGATTCCCCGTCAAAGTATCTCACGCTCAGAGGCTTTGAAACAGGAGTCGCGGCGTTCGGAAGCGACGCTCCGCAGCTGACCAACTTCAGTGACAGGATTTTGTGCGGTCCGGGCTCGATACTTGTAGCGCATACTCCTTCCGAACATGTGCTCATGGACGATGTCCTGAAGGCTGTGGATAATTATGTGAAGATGTACAGGATCCTCTCTGGAGCGGATTCCTGCGTAAATGGATAATGCAGAATGATAGTAATGAAGTTCGGCGGCACGTCTGTCGCCAATTGTGAAGCCATCACCCGCATGATCGGAATCGTGCGGGGGAAACTGGAGGACAGGCCTGTGGTGGTGGTGTCGGCTCTTTCAAAGGTGACCGATCTGCTGTACAGGATAGCGGACAAGGCAGCGGAAAGAGAGAAGAGTGAGGCGGACCTGCTTCTGGCGCAGCTCAGAGACAGGCATCTCAAGCTCGCTGAAGAGCTGCTCTCCTCGCATCCGTCGATATTGCGTGAGGCGTGCGCCAGAGTCAATTCGCTGTGTGACGATCTCGATGCCTTCGTCGCCGCCGTGTGCTCGGTCGGCGAACTTTCGCAGAGGAGCAAGGCGATAATCATATCAAACGGGGAATACCTTTCGTCAAACATAATCTGCTGTGCGATGAACGCCTCCGGCATACGCACTAACTATATGGACGCCAGAGGCTTCATCATCACCGACGCGGATTACCTCAAGGGCGAGCCGGACATGGATGCCATAGCGGCCCGTGTTCCTGAGGCTGTTGCCGCCGCCTATGTCAATGCTGACGCCGTCATCACTCAGGGGTTCGTGTCGGCCACCGCCGATGGCGAGCCTACGGTGCTCGGACGCGGCGGGTCGGACTATTCGGCCTCGCTCATAGGTATGTCTGTGGATGCTGAGAGGATAGAGATCTGGACGGATGTCGACGGGGTGCGCACTGCTGATCCGAGAAGGGTGGACAACACCAGATGTCTTGACAGAATCTCTTTCGAGGAAGCCGCCGAGATGGCGCATTTCGGAGCGAAGGTCCTCCATCCGCTCACGATCGAGCCGGCGGTCAGGAAGAATATCCCGATCTATGTGCTCAACTCCATGAATCCGGCCGGACAGGGGACGGCGATCCTTCAGAGCTCTTTCATAGAGGACGGGGTCAAGTCCGTGTCCTGCAAGGAGAACATCTATGTCATCAACATCTTCTCCACCAAGATGATCAACACTTCCGGATTCCTCAAGAAAGTATTTGAGATATTCAGCGAGAACAAGGTCTCGGTCGATCTCATAAGCACTTCGGAGGCCAATATCTCGGTCACGGTCGACTCTTCTCAGAATATCGACAGGGTGGTCGAGCGCCTTTCCGACTTTGCCGAGGTGTATGTGGACTCGGACAAGTCGCAGGTGTCCGTCATAGGAAAGAACATCATCAGCCTCAAGGGCCTGCTTGAGCAGACGTTCGCTCCGCTCAGGGACTGCAGGATATACATGATTTCCCAGGGGGCGTCATATGTGAACATAAGCTTCGTGGTGGACAGGACCCTGCTCGACGGGGTAGTCCGTCAGATACACAAGTATCTGTTTGAGACTGACGGAGAAAACGAAGGGAGGAAGTGAAATGAAGGCTGTCATAAGCGGATACGGGAAAATGGGGAGGATGGTAGAGGGCGTCCTCGCCAGAAGGGGCATTGAGTGCGCCGGGAAGAGCGAGAGCATCAGAGACTTTGACAGGACCCTCGCAAGGGAGTGCGTCTGCATAGATTTCACCGTCCCCTCGGCATTCAGGGAGAACTACCGCTTCCTTGCGGAAAATTTCAAGGCTGTCGTGGTGGGTACCACGGGCTGGAATGACATCAGGGATGAGGTGGTCGCGTACTTCGAAGAGTGCGGCACGCCGATGATATATGCCTCCAACTTCTCCATAGGGGTAAATGTCTTTTTCGCTGCAGCCGACTATGTGTCGTCCTTGCTCGGGAAGGCCGGCGGCTACAGTCCGTATGTGCTTGAGATGCACCATTGCCACAAGCTCGACGCACCGAGCGGCACCGCGAAGACACTTGCCTCGATAGTAGAGGGCAACATGTCGCAGAAGCCGGACGTGCAGGCAGTGCGCTGCGGGGAGATTCCCGGCATACACACGGTCGGATTTGAGGGCAATGTGGACAGGATCACGCTCAGGCATGAGGCGTTCTCTCGCGAGGGCTTTGCTGAGGGTGCAGTCGAAGCTGCGCTCATGACAGAGGGCCTCTCCGGAGTCCATGAGTTCAAGGAGCTGCTTTTCAGCAGGATCGGGATATGAAAACTCTGAAATTATCGGGCTGCGGCACCGCTCTGGTCACGCCTTTCCGAGGCGGGGAGGTTGACTATGCCGCGTTTTCAAGGCTGCTTGACAGGCAGACCGAGGCAGGAATACATTTTCTCGTGCCGCTCGGGACGACGGGAGAGACTCCGTGTCTTGACGAGAGTGAGCGCATAAGGATACTTCAGCTGGCAAAGGAACGGTGTAAAGGTAAGCCGATTGTGGTCGGAGGCGGAACCAACTCCCTGAGACAGACGCTCTCCGGCATCAGGACGCTTTCGCCATACGGGCCTGACGCCTTTCTCATAGTCGTGCCTTACTACAACAAGCCGACTCAGAACGGCATATATGAATATTTCAAGGCCGTAGCCGAAGAATCGGACCGGCCGCTGGTCATGTACAATGTTCCGTCAAGGACAGGAGTGAACATGACCGCCGAGACCACTCTGAGACTGGCTGAGCTGGACAACATCGTGGCTGTAAAGGAGGCCTCGGGCAACAATGCGCAGATATCGGAGATAATCAGAAATGCTCCAGATGGGTTCTCCGTATTGAGCGGCAACGACGATGAGACTCTTTCCCTTATGGCTACGGGTGCCGACGGGGTGATCAGCGTTGCGTCCAACGTCGCGCCTGCCATGATGGCAAGACTTGCGGAGGCCATGCTCTCGGGGGATCTGATCCAGGCGAGGGAGCTGCATCACAGGCTTTTCCCTCTGTTCCGCAACTGTTTTGTCGAGAGCAATCCGATCCCGGTCAAGGCCGCCCTCGCGGCTATGGGACTCATAGAGGAAGAATACCGTCTTCCTCTCGTTCCCGGCTCGTCCAAGACGAAGGAGCTGATGCTCGGGACGGTCTCTGATCTCGGTCTGATCTGATTAAAAATGTGAGCTATGGAAAATGAACTTGAGAGATTTCTTGAGGTCTGCCGTGACCTTGAAAGCGGAAAAGTGAGAGTGGCTGAAAAAGTCGGCGGGGAATGGAAGGTGAATGCGTGGGTAAAGGAGGTGATTCTGTCCGGCTTCCGCTGCGGAAAACTCACTCAGATGGACAGAGGCGGCTTTTCTTTCCTTGACAAGGACACGCTTCCGGTGCGCGAGTTCACTCCGGCAGACGGGGTGAGAATCGTTCCGGGAGGTTCGGCCGTGCGCCGGGGGGCATATCTGGCGCCGTCAGTGATAATGATGCCTCCGGCCTATGTCAACATAGGCGCGTATGTGGATTCGGACACGATGATAGATTCCCACGCGCTCGTAGGCTCTTGCGCCCAGGTCGGGAAACATGTGCATCTTTCAGCGGCGTCGCAGCTCGGCGGAGTCCTTGAGCCTGTCGGCGCACTGCCGGTGATTATCGAGGACAATGTGTTCATCGGCGGCAACTGCGGCATCTACGAGGGTACTCTCGTCAGAGAGAATGCCGTGATAGGTACAGGCGTCGTCATCAATTCTTCCACGGCGATATTCGATGCCGTCAGAGGAGAATATGTGAGGGCCGATGCGGACGGGAGGATGATCGTGCCTGCCGGTGCGGTTGTCGTGGCGGGAAGCCGTCCGATGACCAAGGGACCCGGGGCGGACATGGGAATCCATCTCTATACTCCGGTCATAGTGAAATATCGCGACGGCAAGACGGACGCCTCCGTCGTGCTCGAGGATCTTCTCAGGAGCTGATCATGGAATACGGCGGCTTGTTTTCCGAGGATACCCGTTCATTCTTCAGGTCTCCCGTAAGGGACATCTTCAGGCGGGTAGACCTCAATTCCATATATTCTTTCGCCGGCGGCTACCCTTCCGCTGAGACCTTCCCTCTGGAAGAGTTCAAGGAGACTATGCGCGAGGCAGTGGACAGATACGGCGGAAAGGCGTTCCAGTATGGCGCAACACAGGGTGTGACCGAGCTTCGCGAGGTGCTTTCCGCAAGGTACGGAGTGCCGATGGAGCGCATACAGATTACGACGTCGTCCCAGCAGGGGATTGACGTGTGTACGAGGATTCTCGCCGATCCCGGAGACGTCATCCTCACTTCCGATCCGTCTTATCTCGGGGCACTTCAGTCTTTCCGCTCCTATCGGGCAGATGTAGTGGGCGTTCCGCATGAAGACGCGCCCGAGCGTTTCCGGCAGGCATGGCGTGCCGCCATATCCCGGGTGCTCGAGTCCGGCAGGAAGGTGAAGTTTCTCTACATGATTCCGGACTTTCAGAATCCGTCCGGGGAGACCCTCACTCTCAGGGAAAGGGAAATTCTCGTGTCTCTGGCGGAGGAATATGGTTTCCTTGTAGTTGAGGACAGCCCGTACAGGGAGCTCCGCTACAGCGGCGAGCCGGTGCCGACGATGTATTCTCTCGCTCCGGACACTGTGCTGCATCTGGGCTCATTCTCAAAGATATTTGCTCCGGGCTTCAGGCTCGGGTGGATTTTCGGCAATCCAGAGGTGCTGGACAAGATATATGTGTGCAAGCAGTCTCTCGATCTGTGCCCTCCCGTGTTCGACCAGTATGTCGCGGCGGAATTCATGGGCTCCGGCAGACTTGACAGAAATCTCGTCAAGAGCATAAGCCTCTACCGCGAAAAACGGGATCTGATGCTCTCCCTTCTTGAGGAGAATATGCCTGACGGGGTCACATGGACACATCCGGACGGAGGACTCTTCCTATTTCTGACGATGCCTGAGGACTTTGATTCGGTGGCTTTCTATGACACTGCACTCGATGCCGGCGTAGCCTATGTGGCCGGATCTTTCTTCAGGACTGACGGAGGCGGTCGCAATACAATGAGGCTTAATTTCTCATTCATGACCCCGGAGCGCATCACCGAGGGCATAAAGCTTCTCGCGAAGCTGCTCGGTGGAAGATAATGCCCGGAATGGGCGTCATAGGAAGTCCGCTAATAAAGGAAATGCAATATGGAACTTTACAAATATCAGGGCGCGGGGAATGATTTTCTGATAGCCGACAACAGAGACGGGAGCATCCGCATCTCTCAGGAGGAGATACGGAGCCTGTGCGACAGACGGTACGGCATAGGCGCTGACGGGCTCATGCTGCTTGAGTCAAGTCCGGAGCATGACTTCAGAATGACTTATTTCAATGCCGACGGAAGCGGCGGCATGATGTGCGGTAACGGTGGCCGCTGCATAGTGGCTTTTGCCGCAGACATGGGCATCGGCTCGTTTGACTTCGAGGCGGCCGACGGCATTCACACCGCTGCCATTGAGGCCTCCGACGGGCGATGCAGGACAGTGAGGCTCAAGATGAAAGACGTGTCCGGCATCAGGATGATTGACGGAGACTCATATTTTCTTGATACCGGCACAAGACACTACGTCCGTTTCGTAGGCGATGTCGACGAGTGCGATGTGGTCGGGGAGGGACGGAGAATCCGAAATCTTCCGGAGTTCGCTCCGCTGGGCACAAACGTCAATTTCGTTTCACCTCTCAGACATGAGGATCTGACCGACGTCTCACGGACAATAAGGGTCAGAACTTATGAAAAGGGCGTCGAGGACGAGACTTTCGCCTGCGGCACCGGAATAGTGGCTTCTGCCATAGCCTCGTTCTGCCATAGCTACGGCGGACACGGTACACCTGAAACAGTCAGCTATGAAGTCCGTGCGAAGCGGGATGTGCTGAAGGTGGATTTTCGCCCGGCCCTTTCGGGAAATGAGGAGAACTGCCGCTTTACCGAAGTGTGGCTGACCGGTCCGGCCGCCTATGTGGCAAAGGTCATCATCTGAAATTTCCATGCAAGGTTTTGACTTTTCCGGGATTAAAGATATGTTGTATGTCGATTCCGAGTACAGCTCACGGAAAATTTATCTAACTAATTGTTTATGAAGAGATTTGCATTTATCGCCGTTACGGCTCTGCTGGCTGCTTCCTGTCTTTCCGATACTGGATACGAGGCAAGCTACACTATTTTCGCCACTTTCGACGTCAATGATACGTCATGGCCTGAATCAGACTCGATTATCGTCAACAGAGCCTTTGCATTCGGGCCTCTCGGCTTCTATAACAGCTATTCGGAGGAGACTCCCGATGTGAATGCCGGCTGGACGCTTTCGAAAAGCCATTGTCCGATAGCCAGCCTTGTAGATGATGAGGGCAACCTCATCCCGTCGGCACAGACCAGAGTCACTCCTTTCTGCGTGAGCGACACCACTGATGCCAGACCGAATCAGGGCCGCGACGCTTTTCTCGTCTTCCACGAGGATCTGAATGCCGGAATGCCGGAACATCATGTGGAGTTCCTCCAGGCTTCCTTCGGCACCTGCAACCCTACCCAGATTTCTCTCAACACTACGGCGGCTGTGGCCAGATATTTCAGGACTTCAGCTCAGCAGGGGGACTATTTCAAGGTGACGATCACAGGATACCGTGACGGAAACGAGACCTCTTCGGTTGAATACTGCCTTGCCGACCACAGAGGGAGCGCGGACAGTCCCGACTCGCTGACCACGGAATGGAAGACGCTGAACCTCATGAGGCTCGGCAATGTTCAGTACATAGACTTCGATATTGACGCCCAGTTCTCGAACAATACTGAGGGAGAGGACCTTAACTATTTCTGCATGGACAATCTCTTTGCGTCCATCTATATCTCTCAGTAGTCAGATCAGACCTTCCGGTATCGTCATCGTGAGGATCCTGTTGTCTTCGTCAACGGAGATGATGAGATCCTCATGAAGCGGTATCATCACGGTGCCGACAAGCGTGCCGGCCTCTATACAAGGGTTGCCCGGTATGTCAAAGACATCTGATATGACCCCGACTTCATTGAGACTTTCATCGTAAAGCGTCCATCCTATGAGGGCGGACAGGCTGTCAGGATCTTCGTCTTCCTCTGTCTGTCTGATATACACGGCCCTTCCCGCGATTTCTTCCGCGTCATCAAGCGAACGGATGCCGGTAAGGTGAACGAGAGCCCTCCCGTTGCCCCTCCTTTCGAACGACTCAATGAAAAAAGGAACCGGAAGTCCATCAAAATGAATGAAAACCGGTTCCCTAACATCAAGGTCTTCGGGGGACATGTCACGGAATCCCATGACAATCTCCCCGTCAGTACCGTTCGATTTCAATACCTGGGCTATCCTTCGCAGATTGCTGTCGCCTGCTTCAGACATTACGCTTCGGTGTTCTCAGCTGTCTCGGCGCCAGCTGCCTCAGCTGCCGCTGCGGCTTCCTGTGCTGCCTTCTCGGCTGCCGCTGCCTCAGCTGCCGCTCTTGCAGCCTCCTCGGCTTCAGCCTTCTTCTTGGCGAGAGCCTCGGCTCTTTCCTGGTTGACCTTAGCCTCTGCGTCAGCAGCCGCCTTTGCTGCAGCCGCCTTGTCTTTGGCTATGCCTTCTTTCTTTGCGTTTATCTTTGCGTCTCTCTGAGCCTTCCAGTCGGCGAACTTCCTGTCAGCCTCTTCCTGCGTGAGAGCTCCCTTTGCCACACCTGTCTGGAGGTGCTTTCTGAGGAGGACTCCTTCATAGGAAAGGATGCGGCGTGTAACGAGGGAAGTCTGTGCTCCCACATTGAGCCATGCAAGTGCCCTGTCTGAATCGAGGATGATGGTGGCAGGGTCAGTGTTCGGATTGTAAGAGCCGATCTGCTCGATGAAACGTCCGTCGCGAGGTGCGCGAGTGTCGGCCACGACAATGTGATAGAATGCGAAATTCTTTTTTCCGTGGCGCTGTAAACGGATTTTAACAGCCATTGTAAATCTGTCTTTAAGTTGTTTTTAATATACCATTGCTCTCCTTCGCGAGAAAAGCGCGGCAAATATACGAAGAATTCCTTATCTTTGCAAAAAGATTGAAGATGAATAGATTTCTTTTGCCGATTCTTTCCGTGGCAGCCGCCATGCTGCCGTATGTTGCCGCAGGTCCCGGCATGTGCGGCGCCGGGGATGAAAAGCCTGATGATATAGTCGGAGTCTACCATGTGTCGCATGGAGGAGAGGAGAGCCGCGTGCGCGTGTTCCGTCTTGAGGACGACTCCTACTCCGCACAGGTGGTCTGGGTCAGGGACAGTCTGGACAGAGACGGAAATATCCGTCTTGACGAGAAGAATCCGGACAAGTCTCTCCGCAGCGTGCCCTGCAACAGGCTCATGATAATGTCGGGCCTGAAATATGACACGGTAAAGAGCCGCTGGGCCGGAGGAAAGATCTATGATCCTACGAGAGGTCTGAGGGCCAATGTGGTATGCGACTTCAAGTCGGCGGACACTCTGGCGGTTCGAGGCTCCCTTCTCGGCATATCCCAGACTGTTTTTTGGAAAAAATTGGAATAAAAATTTGCATTTGTATAAAAATGCCGTATCTTTGCAATCCCAAAACCGAAAAGCGGATGTGGTGAAATGGTAGACACGCCACTTTGAGGGGGTGGTGGGCGTAAGCCTGTGCGAGTTCGACTCTCGCCATCCGCACCGATGGAGGTCCGGCCGAAAGGCCGGGCCTCTTTTCGTTTATGCCGTTTCCGTATGTATCGTGGTATAAATAAATATGTCCCGTCGCTTTCGTTTTTCTAAATTTTCTAACTTTGCGAGGATGATGGTAGGAAGATGCGAGGATGCGGGTTAAATATGAGGTCTTCTTGTGACGACGGGAGTCATTCTTCCGCGCGGGGCCTGCGGTTTTTGCCGTTTCGCGCGACTGCTGTCATGCTTCTTGTGTTCATCTCCGTGTTCCGGCTCCAGGCGATGGGAGAAGGGCGTCATGCCGATTCCGGCTATGGCCCGGCCTCCGATTCCGAGATTCTTAAGGACGCGGCTGAGGCCGTTTCTCTTGCCGAAGCCCATGAGCGGGACTTCATCTTCTCTGAGGCGATAAGATTGCGGCTTGTCGCGGACAGTCTGTATTCCCTGCTGTCTCCGGACAGCCTGTATGCGGACAACAGGCTCTGCCTGTCCGGGCTTTATTACAGGACAGGAAAATATGATCTGGCGTTCAGGCAGGTGATGGACGTGATGCCGGTATATGCCGATCTCGGTGATGACAAGGCTCTGCTGAAATGTGAGAACATTCTCGGCTCGGTCTTCTATGCCGTGCGCGATTATGAGAAGGCAAGTGACTATTTCCGCAAGTTTGCAAGGGGAGCCGAGCAGTCTGGGGACACGACGCTGATGATATACGCTCTTCAGAACCTCGCCGTCTATGCCAACAGCATGGGGGACTTCCGGCGTTCCCAGTCTTTCATGTCCGAAAGCATAAGCCTCTGCCGGCAGGTTGGAGACTCTTCGTTCCTGTGCCGGATGTATGAGAATCTCTCGGCGACCTACATCAACGAGACCAGATTCGAGGAGGCGGAGGAGTACCTCAGTCTCGCGAAGCCTCTGCTCGGCACTATAGAGCAGAAGGGGCAGTATCACCATTATCTCGGAGTGCTGCGCTTTTTTGCAGACGGAAATTCGTCCGTGGCGGTGGAGCATCTTGACTCGGCCCTCGTCTATTATGGACAGGGTGAGTTCTTCCGTCAGGAACAGTCGTGTCTGGAGATGCTGCAGGCTATATATGCGAGTGATGGCGACTATGTCCGCGCCTATGAGACTCTGCGCCGTTATCATGACAATCTGGCCTACAGCCGTGAACGCGATGTCGTCAGAGAGCTCTTTTTGGCTCAGAATGAGATACTTGATAATATCCGTAAAGAGGAGATGTCCACACGGAGACACAGGCAGACGCTGATTCTGGTGCTCTTCTTTTCGGCCATTGCCATAGCCGGAGCAGTGGCTCTCGTCCTTCTGAAGAAGAAGACCTACAGGATAAGGATGAGAGAGGCCGAGCTCGCAAATCAGGAGCTGCTTAATGCCAAGAGGGCTCAGGAGCTGGCGGCCGAGAATGAGATCGCGAAGCTGAAGAAGCTCCAGCGTTTCAAGACGGACAGGCTGGTGGAAGAGATGATAGGCCGTTTGAGCGGCTTCCGGGAGGAGATTGCGGATCCGGAGATGAGGGCGGAGCTGTCGTCGATCTGTACTCAGTTCCGAAGCCTGAAGGACGAGGACGAATGGCGCGAGGTGCGGCAGTTTGTTCCGGATCAGGACACGACTTTCTACAATAATCTGATTTCGGCGTTCCCGAATCTCACTGTGAATGAGAGGCGGCTCTGCGTCTTTCTCAACAAGAATCTCACGACGAAGGAGATTTCGGCCATAACCAGGCAGAGCGTCCACAGCATCAACATCGCCCGCGGCAGGCTGAGAAGCAAGCTCGGAATCACCGGAGACAACGTGTCCATCCAGGAATTCCTCTCCAAGTTCAATTGACCGGGCCGTGCCGAGGGTCTTGCACAGCAGGCGAAATGTCCGTCAGAGCTCTCTCCGGATGCCTGATCCTGCGGCATAAACACTGAAAGAAGACGCTGTATAAATATTGTATATATGCTTTGCTCGTGCTTTTGCTTTGAAAAAAATTATTTTTGGTCAGAAATGAGTTATTGACAACTTAATCTTTATTCCCCATGAAAACTTTTACATTTTTCAGAAGCGCAGCAGCAGTCTTAGTCGCTGCGGCATTCCTTACCGGCTGTGATAAGGAAGTGACAGGCGGTCAGAATCAGGAACCGGCTCCGGTCGTGAACATTGATGAGGAGTCATCGCAGCTTCAGATCCCGTATGAGGGCGGTGAAGGCTATATTGAGTTTTATGTATCCAATCCGGCAAATGACGGATCAGTCGCAGCTACCGTCGATGCCGACAATTCGGAATGGGTGACTGGTCTCAGCGTTGATGAGACCAACGGCAGGGTGTCGTTCACCGTGGCCGCGAATGAAGCAGAGGAGACCCGTACCGCCGTCATCACCATCACTTATTCCTATGGCGGTGACCAGACTGCACAGAAGTCTGCTTCTGTCGTTCAGGAGGCTGCTCCTGCACCGGATCCGTTCTCTTTCACGATTGACAATGTCACGCACAATACGCTCAACGTGACGGTCACTCCGGTTGACCAGACTATAGATTATCTTGTCATGGCCATCTCGGAGACTGAGTGGGAGATGGGCTATGCCTCAGACGAGCAGATGTATAAGATGGCAATGGAGACATTTGCGGCTGAGGCCACCGAACTTGGCTATACAAGCATGACGGACTACTTCGAGAATGAGGATGTCCTCTATAAGGGCACAAGCAAGGTGGAGATAACCGGACTCGCTGCCGAGACTGCATATCGTGTGTTTGCCATAGGAACGACTTTCGACATGCACATGCTTACTCCTCTTGAGTTTGCGCAGTTCACGACGACAGAGGCGCCGCAGCAGGGAGTGACCTTCGAATTCGCCTACAACAATGACGGCTTCTCGTTGACTGTGACCCCTTCCGATGAGACAGTCCGGTACTGTACTGAGGCGACTTTCACATCTGCCCTGAATGACCTCGATCCGGAGACATGGGTTCTGAATTATTGGGCAAGCACGCTTGCCGCATATACGGGGGAGCCGTATAACTACACTATCGAGGAGACCGTGGAGAGAACCTGCAGCACCGGGACTCAGCAGGCCTGGCTGTATGGTGAAGGCGAATACATAGTGTTCGCCCACACGGTGGATCTTGAGACCGGAATCGCGACGGACATAGCCTACAGGAAATGCTCTATGTCATCATCAGGCGAATTCACCTGGATGGACTGAGCGGTGTGCCCGGCATGACTGCGATCCCCAATTGCATGACTGCAATCCCCTATAATGATTAAAAAGATAAGACTGATATTTTTAAAGATGAGATTTTTATCTGTTATAAAGACTGTGCCGGCAGCGGCTCTTTTCCTGCTGGCGTGCGCATGTGAAAAAGAGACTGGAGACAACGGTACATCCCAGGGTTCTTCAGAGCAGCTGAGTTCGATCAAGGTCTCTGTGACCGATGCCGGATTCGCATCGGCAGACGGAGCTGAGTCCGGCCGCTATGCGATGGAGTTCCGTTCGGGAGACCGCATCGGAATGTTTGCCGTCAGGGACGGGCTTCTCCTCGCTTCGGACCTCTGCTATGAGTTCGACGGAAACGCCTGGACCTGCCTCTCCGAAGTGACCGGAGGCTTTTACGCAGATGCTGCATATTATGCGTATTATCCTTATGCTGAGGAGCATGACTGGAATGTCGCACCGGCTGACGGCGCATCTGCGGAGGGCTTTTTCTCCGAACTCATCTCCGGATGGACGCCGGCTGCAGATCAGAGCGAAGAGTCCGCTTTCCGCTCATCCAGGCTGATGGTGGGAATGGTTGACGGAACTTCCGGCAACAGAGTCGACTTCAGCATGAACGCCGCTACTGCGCTTGCCGTGGTTGAACTTCCGAAGACTTATTACGCCTTTACCAATACGGACATAGAGGTGCCTGACTATGTCATGAGCACGTGGAGTGACGCGACATTTGACGGGGATGCTCTTCCGTTCTGCGATGACAACAGCCGTTTCCTCTATGTGACCGGCGCTTCGGCAAGCACGGATTTCTCCGTCTCATACAAGACGGATGAGGGAGAATCTGACAGCTGGAGCGGCACCGTGACCTCTGCTGAAGCGGGCGTATATGCGGCCGAAAAGATTGACGGAGGAGAGAATGTGACAGAGCACCTTCTTCAGCCAGGAGACTTTTACCTTGCCGACGGAAGTCTGCTCTCAAAGGACACGCCGTCTTCGGAGGTTTCTGCCGCAGATGTGATAGGCGTTGTCTGCCAGATCAATCCGGAGCGTTTCGACCCAATGCTTTCTGACGTGCTCGGGGATGTGCATGCGCTTGTGCTCGCCACCAGGTCTCCCCGTCAGCCGGCGGCTCAGGAGGGACGTGAGACAGATCTCTTCTCGTGGTTCAATTCAGGCGGCTCTTCCGTCTCTTCCCGCGACGAGGCGGCCATCGGATTCAAGAATATAGAAGGGTACAGCTATGAGGCGACCTTCAATATGGCTGACGCCGACATCTGCGGATATCGTTATAATGATCTCATAAGGACGAGGCGTGCGGACGATCTTGCTGCAGGAATGTATCCAGCCTTTGCTTCAGCTCTCGACTTTGCGGAGAGAGCCGGCGGTCCGCTGCAGAGTGCTCCCGTCAATTCCGGATGGTATCTTCCGTCCAACGGAGAGTGGTTTGACATACTGAGGAGTCTCGCCGGAGCAGATCTCGCCATCAATGAAAAATGGGATCCGGAGACACGCAGCATGGTCTCATGGAAGGATCAGGGAGCCGTGGTGTCCAGCCTGAACGGAGTCATGACCAAGGTTGCGGCTTCACAGAAGGACCTTTTTGAAGAGGGGCAGGCATGGTGGACCTCATCGACCGCAGGCACAGGATCTTCGAGGACGGTGTCGTTTAACGATCTGGGCTTTATCCATTCTCATTGGCAGTACAAGGACTATTCTTATAAGGTACGCCTCGTTCTGGCGTTCTGATATCCCCTCAAGATCCGCAGCTGCGGATCAAGACTCTGAAGAGTCCGGCTCCGGTCCGGGCTCTTTTTTTATCCTGCTCTTTTTGCCGGCCGGTTTGACGAGACCCCGAAAGTTAGACAGGTATAACTTCTTTAATACTGTTGTCGTCCCGTCGGAAAGGTCACAGGGAGCAGAAGAACGTGACGAGGATCGGAACGCTGAAGTCCGAGACGATGCCGCTGATGACGGCGGCCGGCAGCATTTCGCCCCCGCCGTATCTGAGTATCACGGGCAGGGACACGTCCATCGCTGTGGCTCCGGCGGAGGCGATCGTCGCGAAAGGGCAGAGCCTCTTTGAGAGGAAGGGCGCGGCGGCGAGAGTGAACATCTCTCTGAAGATGTTTGTGAGCAGGGATATTGTGCCGAGCTCGGCGGCGAGCTGCGCTCCGAGGGACATTTCCTTGTAGCCGGAGATGAGTATCGACGAGAGGGAATAATAGGCCATCCCGCTCCCGACGGCAAGACAGTCGGCAGCGCCCCATTTCCCCAGCAGCAGGCTTGCGGCCGCCGAGAAGGCGAGTGTCCCGAGAATCGAGACCAGCGGCAGAAGAAGCAGTTTGGGACTTATGCTCTTGAGTATCTTCTTCAGGTCAGGGTTCGAGCCTATCGTGATGCCCACGAGAAACATCATGGCGTACAGGACGTAAGTGGTCAGCTTCTCTTCGGCCGGGTCGACGGGAAGCAGTCCGAGCCAGCCCGTCACGCATCCTGCGGCGAATACGCCGAGTACTATGAATGTCCCTTTCATTGTATATCAGATTTAGTCCGTGACTTTTTCCTGAACATGAACTTGTATAGAAGTGTTGCGGCGGTGACGCTTCCCGTCACTCCGGCTATGGCAAGGAGCGCCGACTGCAGGCCGATGGATGAGATATTGCTCACGAGCTCTCTGTCCGCGCCTATTTTCATGCCCATCAGAAAAAGCATGGCCCATATTGCGAGGGTGACGGCTTTGCCGGCGTGCCGTGTGGCCTTGATGTTCCTCAGAAGGAAGCCTGAGCCGATGCCGACGAACATTGTCATCAGAATATAGAACATAAGAATCCGGATTAAGGGCTGCAAAGATAGTCGCTTCCTGCGAACGGACAATTCCATGTTCGGAGGAAATTGCTAACTTTGAAGAATCCGTCCCAGTCGCCTTCGCCGGCAGGCGGCATCGGACAAAAAACGGAGCTACATGTCAAAATCAGGCTACATCCAGAGGTATCTGCAGATTATCCGCATAGTGCGCAGCAACAGATACATTAGTCTCGAAGACCTCATCCGCAAAGTCGAGGAGGGACTGTCATACTATGACGACACGGACAGTGTCGGCGTATCACGGAGAACCATCCTCCGCGACATCGGGGAGATACGCTCGGGGATGGGAATAAGCATCGACTATTCTCGGCGGCATAAGGGGTATTTCATCCCGGAGGATGAGGACCAGACCGCGGACATTGAGCGCATTCTGGCTCAGTACGACCTGATGACCACCATGCGGGCCAGGGAGGAACTCTCTTCATTCGTGTTTCCCGAGAGGAGGAAGGCGCGGGGGACGGAGCATCTGAATCCGCTCATTCATGCGGTCAGGCGCAGCCTCATGGTAGAATTTCTCTATGTGAAGTTTGACAATTCGGCTTCGCGAGTCCGTCGCGTCATGCCTTATGCGCTGAAGGAGAGTCACGGACGATGGTATCTTCTCGCGATTGAGGACGGAGAGAACGTGCGCCGTCCCGGAGAGATAAAGAGCTGGGGGCTCGACCGCATCCGAGAGCTGACAGTCACGGCGCGGAGGTTTGTGCGGGACAAGTCGCTGGATCCCCAGTCGGAGTTCCGGGATTCGTTCGGAGTGAGTTTCGGCAGGGAACTGCCTGTAGAGGAGGTCATTCTCTCGTTCTCCCCGAAATCCGGGCGCTACAACGAGGCGTTTCCTCTCCACGAGTCTCAGGAGACGCTTGTGGATGACGGCAAGGAATTCCGCATACGGCTCAGGCTGAAGATCACGATGGACTTCGTTCAGGAGCTGCTTTCTCAGAGCGAGGATCTTGAGGTCATCGCTCCGAAGCATCTCCGCAAGCAGATCCGCGACATCTGCAGGAAGGCGGCCAAGCGCATGGGCTGATTTCTGCTGTCATGGGCTGATTTCTGCTGTCATGAGAATTTTTTTTGAGAGTTTTCTTGCAGTGCCGCAGTTTGGCACTGTCGCCCGCTATCTTTGCAGCATGAAAAACAGCAGGTGCCGTAGGTCAGGAGTTCTTCGATCATGGTACGTTTAAAGATGCCTGACCGACTTGTCGCCCTGCTTTTTTTTTAAGAGAAAAATCGTTGAGACATGAGATACGATGACATCGGGAAGAAGAGGAAGACTGTCCTTAATCATGAGGGAGAGACGGCTTATGTGATGACTCCGGAGATGGAGCTTTACACGGCTGTCGTCACCTGTGCCATGAGCGACAGTTTCTACGAGTCGACAGACGGCAGGGTGGAGCGCATCGCGGCTCTGATCCGGAAAGTCGATCCGGCTTTTGTCGCCCGGCTCGCGATCTATGCGAGGACCAGGATGAATCTGCGCAGCATCCCTCTCTTTCTGCTTGTCGAGCTTGCAGGCATTCATAACGGGGATTCCCTTGTCGGAGATGCCATCGGCAGGACTATCCTTCGCGCGGATGAGATCATGGAGCTGCTCTCATGCTATCAGTGGAGAAATGCTCCGGCTGGCGCGAGGAAGAAGCTCGGGCGGCTTTCCCGTCAGGTGCAGAACGGGCTCAAGACGGCATTCAACAGGTTTGACGAATACCAGTTCGCCAAATATGACAGGTCCCGTCTGGAGGTCACACTGCGGGACGCATTGTTCCTCGTTCATCCGAAGGCTAAGGACGCAGCTCAGCAGGCGGTCTTTGACAAAATCGTCGCCGGGACTCTAGAGGTTCCCTACACATGGGAGACCCGTCTGTCCGCTCTCGGGCAGATGAAATTCAGCTCGGAAGAGGCTCATGCGGCTGCCGTGCGCGCTCTCTGGCAGGAGCTCATCGACTCGGACCGGCTGGGCTATATGGCTCTTCTTCGCAATCTGAGGAACATCCTCCAAGCAGGAGTGTCGGATGAGCACATCCGGAAGGTCTGCTCATGCCTTTCCGATGCGGACGCCGTGGCTAAGTCAAGGCAGCTTCCGTTCCGCTTCCTGTCGGCCTACAGGATGATCTCCGAGAACGGTTCCCTCCGCGCTCCGATGGTGCTCTCCGCTCTTGAGGCCGCTGCGGAGGCTTCAGCTGCCAATATTCAGGGTTTCGGCCCGGATGTAAATGTCCTTGTGGCAGCCGACACTTCAGGATCTATGATGTGCCCGGTTTCATCGGCAGGTTCCGTCATGTACTATGACATCGGCATCATGCTGGCGATGCTGCTGAAGAGCAGGTGCGCATCTGTCGTCAGCGGAGTCTTCGCCGACAGATGGAAAGTAGTCGCCATGCCGCAGAATCCTGTGCTCGCCAATGTCATGGCGATGCGCAGACGGGTCGGTGAGGTGGGCTATTCCACCAATGGCTACAAGGTGATCGACTGGCTGCTGGACAATGGCGTGCGGATGGATAAGGTGATGATATTCACCGACTGTCAGATGTGGAACTCTGATCCCGGCACATGGCGCTTCGGCTCCGGTTCATCCGGAGCTTCCGGTAAGGCCAAAGCCTCCAGTATTCAGAAGTCCTGGGCAAAGTATAAGAGCAGATTCCCGGGAGCGAGGCTGTATCTGTTCGATCTTGCCGGATACGGGACGAGTCCTGTGGCGTTTCCGTGCCATGATGTGGCACTGATCTCCGGATGGAGTGACAAGGTGTTTGACGTCCTTGCCGCCATTGAGAGAGGCGCAGATGCAATCGCTGAAATCAATGCTATTGAGATATGACTGTTGAAGAGACATTGCTTATTGCCGTTGAGGCCCACGCCGGACAGAAGGATCTTGACGGAAAACCTGTAATCCTGCATCCTCTTGCCGTCGGCCTCATGGGGCAGGACGAGATTCAGATAAAGACCGGCTTTCTTCACGATGTGGCGGAGGACACTTCCGTATCGCTGGATGATATGCGCGACAGGGGCGTTGATGAAGATGTCCTTGCCGCGCTGCAGCTTCTGACCCACGAGAAGGGCGCGGATTATTTTGAATATGTGCGCAGGATCGCCGCGTCCGGCAACCGCACCGCCATTCAGGTGAAGATAAACGATCTTAGGAACAATCTCCGCCGCGGCAGGCTGTCGCTTGAGCTTGCTGAACGCGCAGGCGACGCAGCAAAGGCCGCCCGACTTGTCGCAATCGGTGCCAAGCATCGGAAGGCTCTGGAGATTTTCGGCCTTCGGGATGACGAGGCGTCGGGCAGGGCTATCTGACACATATTTGTACGATGGCAAAGAAAACTTCAAAGAAAGCAGAGGCGGCAGCTCCGGAAAAGACGGTTCGCAAGACGACACCCTCTGAGGTGGCTTCTGCGTCTGGATCTGCTCTTTCCGCTACTTCATACATAGCGGACCGGGAGCATTATGAGAAGGTGCTTGCGAAGGTGCCGCTTGTCAGAAAGAATCTCTGGATAGCGACTGCGGACATCAAGGATCTTCATGTAAAGACCTCGTCGGGCACGGTGCCATTTCTTGGCATTGTGGCTTCTCTCATTGAAAGAGGAGTGGGAGTCAGGCTGATGCATGCCAAAGAACCCGGGCCGCTCTTCCGTGAGGATTTCGACAGGTATCCTATCTTGGCTCACTCGCTTGAGCATGTCCTGTGTCCTCGCATACACTTCAAACTCATGATCTTCGACTTTACGGAGGTCTACATCGGGTCTGCAAACCTTACCGGCGCAGGCATCGGGATGAAGAGCCCGAGAATGAGAAATTTCGAGGCCGGCATCCTCTCTTCTGATCTTGCTCTTGTCGACTCCGCAGCGGAGCATTTCGACTCCGTGTGGCGCGGCGCCCTCTGCAAAGATTGCGGCAGGCGTCAGTATTGTCCCGACCCGATAGCATAAGATCGGTATCGGTGGCTCATTTGGAGCGCCGCTAACCTCGTCTTGCCCGCCGCTCTGTCCTTGTCATGCCCGCCGTCCCGGAATTATTATGCCGAGGCTCAGAAAGTCGGGGAAATGTGCCCGTATTCCGGAAATTATGCCTAACTTTAAAGCTGCTGATGAATGCTGAACATTCAAAACATCAAAGACATGAAACACAATTTGCCGGAACTTCCCTATGCTCTCGACTCTCTTGAGCCCAAGATGAGCAGGGAGACCCTTGAATTCCATTACGGAAAACATCTCCAGACCTATGTCGACAATCTCAACAGTCTTGCCGCAGGCACTCCTTTCGAAGAAATGTCCCTCGACGAAATCGTCCTGAAGGCAGACGGCGTCTTGTTCAATAATGCCGCCCAGACATGGAACCACACCTTCTTTTTTGACACTCTCACTCCCGAGCCGGTGGAGATGCCTGAGAATCTTGCGTACAGGCTTGCAGCCTCGTTCGGCTCTGTAGAGGCGTTCAGGGAAGAATTTTCAAAGGCTGCTGTCGGCCTCTTCGGCTCCGGCTGGACCTGGCTTGTGGAGGACGCGGACGGAAAGCTCTCCATCGTCCGGAAGCAGAACGCCGGCAATCCTCTGACCGACGGTCTGAAGCCTCTGCTCGTCGTCGACGTCTGGGAACACGCCTACTATATCGACTACCGCAACCGCCGCGCCGCCTTCGTTGAGGCCTGCCTCGAACTGACCGACTGGCGGAAAGTCGCGGCACGGCTGAATCCCTGTATGGGACTCTCATAAATTTGAGGGACCGGTGCCGTCGGCTGCCGGTCCCTCATGTCGTTGAGACGGCTTGCGGTCACTTTATCGTGAAGTTCGACAGGAGCTGCAGCTGATCGGTCGGAGGCGTCTCTGTCGGCATCAGCGGATTCAGGACAGTGTATCGGGTGCCGGAGATTCCGTCTATTACGGAGGCGTTTGCAAGCCATGTCTCAAATGTCGCAAGTTCAGCCCGTTTTTCTTCAGTCATTGCCTTAACGAGGGCATCGCATTCTTTCACCATCTGCCTGCATGACTTGAGAACCTTCCCGTAAGTTATGGCTCTCAGCCCCAGTTCTGCAAGTCCGATATTAGCGTTTACGAAATCGAGTCCCAGTTTCGCTATGTCGGCGTCAAGTTTCGACAGTCTCTTCATTTCCTCCGCGCAGGCCTGATATTCCTCCGGGATGCTGACCAAAAATCCGTTGTCAAGCCTGTCTTCATCATCAACTTTGATGGAAATGGCCTTGCATGGAGCTCCAGATGCGGTTTCGAGATAAGTCGTATGGATTTTATATACCGGAGCGGTGTCCTCCAGAAGTTTCAGCGTTTCAGAATGAATCTTCATGCAGCCGGCTATGTATTCGTCGACGCTTTGTACGCCGGAGTAGTCGGGCCGCTTCCATTCGATGCTCATGCTCTTTTCGGTGTACGGCGGTTCAGTCACGACACTTTGCGACAGCCGGGCTTCTTTCGGGATCGTCAGTTCCTTCTTTTCCTTTGAAAGCCTGAGGTCATAGAACACATATTGTCCGGAAGTGTTGTTTGTGTTCGCAAGCCAGAACATCAGCTGTTCACATCCGTCTATCGGAACCGTGACGGTCTGCGGCTCCATAGTCTCATAGACGGTAAGTTCGGCCACGACTTTCTGGTCGGCACCTATGAGCAGCGTCTCCTTGTAGTCCGATTTCTGTTCGGAAAACGGCCTGTAGCAAGCGACGGTAAAGGTGAGGCTGTTGTATTGTCCATAAGTGTTGAAGGCCGCGCATGAGTTTTCGATGGCTGTCCCGCCTGCCGCAAGCATGAGGAAGGCCGCTGCGCCTGTCAGCGTGCTTCCTACTACCGCTCCGCCCACCGCGCCTGCGGCAACGAATGCAGAACCGACAGCTGCTCCGCCTATCGCAGCGGCTGCCGCGTTGTCAGTTCCTTCGGAGAGCACGCCGTGGTCAAGAGAAAAATGTACGCTCGTCTGCAGTATGAAGCCTTTGTTGATGCGGCTGCCGTCCGGCATCTCAAAATACCGCCTCTGAGTGCTTCCGTCGTAGAATATCTTGTCCCTCTCATCCTCTTTCGTGCTCACATAATGAATGTATGGCGCCCCGAGGTCTATCAGGTCCGTTTCGTCCGGACATTCCGGGACGGGATGAGTGAAAAGGTCGTTTTCCACAGGCTCGCCTCTGTAGACCACTATGTCGGCGATTCCGTATGCTCCGACATTGAGATTTCCAGATCCCCCGTTCTCGAAGCGTAGCTTTCTGCATCTGTTTATCGGAAGGGTGAAATGCTGATTGGGATATGTGGCTTTCATCGGAGCCTCAAGGATGAGCCTGTCGTCGGCGTAGACCCTTATCACGTCGTTGGTCATGGCCCAGCTCTTGCCGACATAGCCTGCGGTGAAGCTGACGTAGTCAAACTCGTTACCGAGGTCGAATACTGCGTAAGAAACCGTGTTGTCATTCCAGAAGTCCGCTTTCTCAAAGAGCACGAATCCTTCGCTGAATCTTGTCCCTCCCATCGAAAACGTTATGTGGTCCGACGCGCCGTCATATACCTGATGCTCGATTTGGCCGCCAACTGCATACGGCGGGATATTGGAGACGAGTCTGCACACGTCCGGCAGCGTCTTCAGCTTCGGATTTATCCCGCTTTCTGACGCGGAGCCTTCTTCTGCCGAAGTATAGGTTCCCTCCGGATAGAGCGTGGCGTCGACTATGGCCGCATACATGCTCTGGTCTGACTGCTCCGTATGTATGGAGAGCTGGCGGCATCCGCTGACGTCAAGGACGATCCGTCTCGCTATGTCTGTCTGTGAGATTTCGTACTCATGGATTATCTTCCCGTCGGCCTTGATGGTTATCCATCCTTTCCCTCCGCTGCTCTTGTCATTGTCCACAGGTCCGGCAAGCAGACTCAGGGTCTCGTATTGCCCCCGCAGGTTGAAGTACGATGCGCCGGGCTGCACCCCGATGAAAGCCATCTGCATATTGCAGACGATTCCGTAGTGATATTTGTTCCCGTTTACGAAAACGGTCTTATGCTCCATGTCGGGAGAAATGCAGAAATGGTTGTACTGGGCGTATGGCTTCAGGTCTTTTACCAGCTGTGTCTTCTTTGGAGGAGCGGTGATTAGATTCCCTGTCTCCTTCGGCGTCTCTCCGGCCTTCCATAGGGCGACTTCCGCGAAACCTATGTCGTCTTCTCCCTTGACGATCATGAATTTCAGCTCCTCCGCTCCGGTTATGTCCAGCTTCATCCTGCGGGGCACGTCGTATTTGCGCACTATCTCGTCGGCTATCTTCCTTCCGTCGGCGTATATGGTGACGACTGCCGGTTCATTGTCAAAAGACTCCGGGTCATAGATGCGCCCGAGGACAAATGTCAGAACGGCATATTCTCCGCCGGTCCTGAATGTCACATGTCCCGGCCTGTACGGCGCAAGGCTGCTTCCGACAGTGAATCCGGACGTCCAGTCGAGTCCTCCAGTCAATTTCATCTTCGGCCCGCCTGATGTGGACTTATAGGCTCTGTATTCGTAGCTGTCTACCGGCGAAAGCGTGTTCACGAGATATCTTGTCTGCGAGTGCGACACCGGGGAAAATGCGAGCAGGGCGATTAGAATTGGCAGTATCCGTTTCATGGCTTAATGTTTTTCGGGTAATGATGGTCATGAAGAGAGCACGATGGCCCTGACGTCAGAGAAGTTGCGGTTCTTCAGGTCGGAAGGGGAGATCAGAAAATCCAGGACTCCGACATCCATAAAGTTCAGGATAAAGTCATCTCCCTCAAAGGAGTCCACCTGAAGAAGGATCAGCCTGTCTTCAAACGGATGGTCCCATGTTTCCCACGGCCTATGTGTCGGCGGTGCAAAAAGCGAGTGTTCATCCTGGGATTCCGCAGGGTCAAGTCTGAAGCTGATGCTGAGTTCGTCCGGAACGGGATGGTACATATATATTTCCGGTACGGCAGTCTCCTTCAATGTCTCGGAATCGGGCAGATACATTACCTTGACCGCATCTGCCTCGCTTATGGTGCCTCCGATACACTCCTCATCGTCATAATGGCCGAGATGGCAGCCGATTTTTGCGAAAAAAGAAAGGAGGCCCAAATGCGGAAGGAGACAGTCTGTGTCATAGCGGCTGATGTCTTCCAGATTTATCTGGCAGATGAAAAAATACGGACGGCTGACGCCCTCGCAGTCGATATATGATGGAAAACTGCAGCCTGACGGCAGATCCGGGTTTCCCCAGAATTTCGAAGATCCTTTCGGAAGCTTTCCTGAGGGCCGTGACGGAAGAAGGTAGACGGGGGGCATAGGCTCGTTGTCTCTGATTTGTCATAAAGTTAGACAATAATTCCTTATCTACAAATATTTTGGACTGGTTCAGCCTTATTTGGTCTGCCGGCCATTTATACTGAGACGCCTGTCAGGACCTCAACAGCCGACGGAATTGCCCACGCCTTTCTTTTCGGCAAAGATGGATGACCACAGTGCCGCAATATGGTCAAGAGGCGTACACCATATCGCCGGAACTTATGCCGGGAAGGGTGGCTGAAATCCTTAACGGGGCTTGGAGAGAGTTTAGGGAAGGGTCTACAGACGGGGCGGTGACAGACAGGGATTCGCTTTGTCGGACATTTTCGGAGCTGATAAGGGAAAGAGCTGCTGAAGAAAAAGACTTTTTCATCAGGACAGGCCTCATTCCCGAAGGCTCTTCGCAGCGGAAGAAGATAGACGTCGAGTGCGGATTCAGAACTGCAGAAGCCACTTATTCCTGTGCTATCATAATTTCCTTGAGGACATTCTGTATGGCGCAGACGCAGACGGCTACTCGGAGTGCCGCTTCTATATGGTGACCGGTTCGGAGGCATTCCGGACCACGGCGGCATACAGGACGAAGTCGGAGGATTTTCCGGAGTTCGGGCTGAACCGTCATTCCACGGCGAAATATGTGCGGTATCATGATGCGCGGGAAAGCGGCGAGAAGCAGGAGCTCATCTTCAGGAATGAGTATGACATCAGCTGGTGGCCTCAGTCCGGCTCCTCAAACTGGCATTTTCTTGAAGTCGACGTCAATGCAAAGACCGAGGACTGCATTGTAGGGGTTTATCATGTTGAGGATGAGGACGGGAATCTGGCGTATGAACATCATGTCCTGAAGGAACAGGAGTATGAAGACTTTATGCGAGGCCGTTCCGACAGAAGTCTCGAGGCTGCGTTCCGGCTTTCAGAGGCTCCGTTCGAAAATGCGGACCGGCAGCCGTGGTCTCTCAATAAGGGCAAAATCCTTTATGCTTCATACATAAAGATAGCCAGATCGGCTTCTGCGGTGATATTCGACGTGCTTCATGACTTCCTCGTGATCAATACGGTGGAGATGGGCGGCAAGACGCTGAGGGTGAGGCTTGAAGACAGGAAGATGATCAAAAGCCTTTCCGATGCGGAAGACTACTGGGACGTCGGACGGGAGAGACGCGGTCTTGTCGGCAGTCATACGGTCTGTCGGGAGCATGTACACATTGCCGGGGAGACATTCTATGTCGACCTGGAGACCAAATGGGACGGACCGGACGGGAAAAAGAAATACATCGACATCACCTGCGGCTTTTATGAATTGGGCAGCCGAGTTCCGAAATATGCCTGTGCCATAGAGCTCAAGTTCAAGAGAAAGGATTATGGCGCACTGCCGCACAATCTGTTCGCGATCTACAGAGACATCGAGTCGCTTGAGCGCGAAGTCATGACTGATGGAAATGTCGGGGAACAGAAGTATTTTGAAGGCCGGTTCTATTTCTTGACCAACAATGATGACTACTGCAATAAGGCAGCCTATGTCAACAAGTCAAAGCAGGAGACTGATGGCGAGAACAGGTATAAGGCCTTCGGCCTGAATGGAGAGAAGACCCGCAGGGAAGTTGTCTATCATCCGGAGAAGGGTTCAGAGGAAGACAGAAAAGTTGAACTGAAAAATGAATATGAGCTTGTCTGGGAACAGCATAAGGGCGACAGCTCTGACGACAACTGGTATTTCCTGGAAATAGACATTGTCGGATAAGGGATATTGCGGGGACGAAGGCCGGGAGTTCGTCGTATATCAGGACGGATGTTTAATTTGCTCGAAGAGAAAATTCCTTTGCTCTCCTGCCTGCTATATGAGGCTTATTGTGTCCAGGTCGTCGGGGACATAGACATTGCCGCTGAAGTTGCGCCGCGCCTCGTCCCCGTACCGTTTCTTGCGCTCCTGCAGGCATGTGTCTTCGGTGTGGTAGAGGACAAGGTTTCTGACATGGAGACGTTCGGCAATGATGCCGGTGTCGAGGGCCGTGCTGTGGTTCTTCTCGTATGGCTTGAAGATGTCCCTGTCGTCATACAGGCAGAAGGCCTCGCACATGAGCCAGTCGGCATTTTCAACATAACTGATGTTCTGTCCGTTGAAAGGTTCATCCCCGAGGCAGACAAGTGTCTGTCCGTCGGACAGGACAGTCCTGAACCCGAACTGCTTTTCCTTGGTGGACCTTACGTCGAAGCACTCCATGGGGAAGGCTCCGGCTTCGAATTTCTCACCGTCATGCACTTCGTGCATCAGTACGGTCTTCCCGATGCAGTCTGAATATTTCCTTTGCAGGGTCATCCGGCAGATGTCGGTGAGGACTCTGATGCTCTTGTCGTGGCCGTAGATGTTGAAGACTCCCGTGTATTTCCCTTTGAGGATTTCCTGCATAATCACCCTGACCACCCATACCGCGCCGAGTATATGGTCTGTATGCGCGTGCGTTATGAACATGTCGTGGATGTCTCCAAGGCGGATGTCGGCTTTCTCCAGCTGTTGCAGTATGCCGTTTCCTCCGCCGGCATCGACCAGGAGCATTGAGCCGCGGTCTCTGATGATGAAGCAGGTGTTGTAGCATCGGGTCACTACGGCGTTCCCGGTGCCGAGCATGATGATCTGAGGAGTTTCCATGTGATAAATCTGAACGGCTTCTTATGCCGCTGCAAAGATAGTCCAAATCAACGGAAGTTTTGTAAAAATGTAAGGACACTCCGTCAATCGGAAGAGATTATTCTTGCGAAAACCGAGAATATGGTTGAAGGCAAGGCGCAGGAGGAAGCGGAGAAGGATAAGTCCAAGGTGTTGCTGTCCGACTTCATAGAACTGTTGATAGACGA
>CALVDO010000020.1 GCA_944326355.1 uncultured Bacteroidales bacterium
GACGCATCTCATGACGACCGAGAGAGAGAAACCTCAGAAGCGTCACCGACAGACAATACCAAGTCATGTTATATATGTTAAAAGTTATTGCGGGAAATGCCTCGATGCGAATCGGGGCATTTTTTATGTCTCCCGCTCCCGAAATCCGCCGTGGACTGCTCAGCCTCCGAAAGCAAGATGCCTGTCAAAAAAGCCGTAAACCTCCCTCTGGACGGCAAGCCCGCAATGATGTCCCTCATCCGAAAACTCCGTCACCAGACATTCTCCTGCGCCCGCAGCACCTTTTTCAGAATATATGCGCCGCATCCTGTCAAACGCCTTTTCAACGGAAGCTGACGGAAACAGATGATCCTCTCGTCCGCTTATGAAAAGCATGGGCTTCGGAAAAGTAAAGCGGGCCACGTCCGGGAAATCGTATCTGTCCCGAAGAGACGGAATCCGCATCGACAGATCCGAAACGCTCGAATCGTCATAATCCTCCTTCATCATCATCCAGCACACCGCCGCCCCGCACTTGACTACATCACTTGAAGCGGATAGAAGCCAGCATCTGTGAGCCCCCATGGAAAAGCCGAATGCACCGATCCTGCTCTCGTCTACATAAGGAAGAGATGCCAAAAGAGAAAGGGCATCGGCATCGTCTGACAGGATCTTCTCAGCCCATACCACTCCATTGCGCAGCAGGCTGTCCGCCATAACTTTCTGCCCGTCAAACACCCTCTTTTTCAATGTCTTCAGAGAATCCCTCCTATCAACATCCGCCGTGGTCTGCGCCTCGGACTCCGCCTGTCCGAACTCAAGCCGACTCCACTTCTGAGCATCAGCGGCAGACCTTCCGCCCCAATACAGTGCATCAGACACAAGTACCACATAGCCCTTCGAGGCAAGAGAATCAGCCATATACGCACCGTCAAAATACTTGTCAGCCCATTGGCGGGAAGAAGCCGTCACATGGACAGGAGCCATCCTCAGCGGAGAGACAAGCTTCTCTTTCCCGATGTCGAACCTCGCCCCGTGGTCATGCAGCATCAGGACAGCCGGGCATTCCGTCTCTTCAGCCGCATCAGGAACTAGCAGATAAGCCGGCACGACATCACCGTCTGCGGCAGTAAATTCCACAAGACGGCATTCGTATCCGTTCCTCTGCTCGGATGCCGTTACCAGCATCTTGTCCGCTGTCGGCCCGCCTGTTCCGCAGCCTGTAAGGAAGAACGACAGGAACAACGGCATGAAGAATGGCAGAAAGAACGACAGAACAGGCTGCACGGCAAATGATGACGACTCAATTGCCATGCAGGCCTGACTCTCATCCCGACGGATCTTCTTCATACTTCTACTCCACGAGATTGATACTTCTACTCCACGAGCTTGCGGTACTTGAACCGCTTTGGCTCCTCATTGCCGAGACGCCTCTTCTTATTCTCCTCATATTCCGAGTAGGAACCCTCAAAGAAATACACCTGAGAATCCCCCTCAAAGGCGAGGATATGCGTCGCGATCCTGTCGAGGAACCATCTGTCGTGAGAGATGACGACGGCACAGCCGGCGAAATTCTCAAGTCCCTCCTCAAGAGCTCTTATCGTGTTCACGTCCACATCATTCGTCGGCTCGTCAAGCAAAAGCACATTTCCCTCGTCCTTCAGAGTAAGCGCGAGATGCAGCCTGTTTCTCTCGCCGCCTGAGAGCACCCCGCAGAGCTTCTCCTGATCCGCTCCCGAGAAGTTGAATCTGGACACATATGCCCTTGCATTGACCTCCCTGTTGCCGAGTTTTATGAAGTCGAGACCGTCCGAAATGGTCTCATATA
Organism: uncultured Bacteroidales bacterium; assembly: GCA_944326355.1. Taxonomy (GTDB): domain Bacteria; phylum Bacteroidota; class Bacteroidia; order Bacteroidales; family UBA932; genus Cryptobacteroides. The sequence goes on from CALVDO010000020.1 coordinate 1,808, forward strand.
CGGTCTTGTCCGGGTCGATGCTCTTATGCTGCTGGTCCACATAGGCGAGCTTCACGGTCTCCCCTATCGTGATTGTACCTGAATCCGGCTTCTCCAGCCCCATCATCAGCCTGAAAAGAGTGGTCTTTCCCGCTCCGTTAGGGCCTATTACTCCGACTATTCCGGCCGGCGGCAGCACGAAATTGAGATGTTCGAAAAGCAGCTTGTCGCCATAGGCCTTGGATACTTCGCTGAACTCGATGACCTTATTTCCAAGCCTCGGACCATTCGGGATGAAGATCTCCAGATTGGCCTCCTTCTCCCTGCCGTCCGCGCCGGCCAGCTTCTCGTATGCGCCAAGACGGGCCTTTGACTTGGCGTGCCGAGCCTTCGGCGCCATCCTTACCCACTCAAGCTCCCTCTCAAGAGTCTTTCTCCGCTTGCTCTCCTGCTTTTCCTCCATTGCAAGGCGGTTGCTCTTCTGCTCAAGCCAAGACGAATAGTTGCCCTTCCACGGAATCCCCTCGCCTCTGTCAAGCTCAAGAATCCATCCGGCCACATTGTCAAGAAAATAGCGGTCGTGCGTGACTGCGATGACAGTTCCCTTGTACTGGCGCAGATGCTCCTCCAGCCACTGTATGCTCTCTGTGTCGAGATGGTTCGTAGGCTCGTCAAGAAGAAGGACGTCCGGCTGCTTGAGCAGGAGCCGGCAAAGAGCTACCCTTCTGCGTTCTCCTCCGCTCAATGTGGCCACGGAGGCATCGGACGGAGGACACTGGAGAGCATCCATCGCCCTCTCAAGCTTCGAGTCGATCTCCCATCCGCCGCAATGCTCTATCTTCTCAGTGAGCTCGCCCTGCCTCTCAATCAGGGCCGCCATCTCCTCGTCGGACATCGGCTCGGCGAACTTCATGTTGACCTCCTCATATTCCTTAAGCAGATCTACCACTTCCTGAACTCCCTCCTGCACGACTTCAAGCACCGTCTTGGACGGATCCATCTGCGGCTCCTGCTCAAGATAGCCCACCGAATATCCCGGAGCCCACACCACTTCGCCCTGATAGGACTTCTCAACCCCCGCTATGATCTTCATCAGGGTGGACTTTCCCGAACCATTGAGACCTATGATGCCGATCTTTGCCCCATAGAAGAAGGAGAGGTATATGTCCTTTAATATCACCTTATTGTTATGAGGAAGGACCTTGCCGACCCCATTCATTGAAAAAATTATCTTCTCGTCTGCCATAAATCAATGTTTTGCGCAAAGATAGCCTTAGTTTCCGAAACGGCAAATCCCGCTGCGGCTACTCATCGCTCATGAAACGGTTTCTGCGGCACCATTCACTCGGAGACTCATTCATGAAAAGTCTGAACGCCATATTATAAGAGGCTGCGGAATGGAAGCCGGACCTCTCGGCCAATTCACTCACCTTCAGATGCGGATCGGCCCTGAAGAGCTCAATGGAATATCTCACTCTATGATAGTTCACATACTGGCAGAAGTTTCTGCCGGAGCAAAGGCTGATCGACTTCGAAATGTAGAGCTTGTTCGTGTACAGGCTCTTCGCGATATCTCCGATAGTGAGGTTTCCATTCAGAAATGGTTTCTCTTCCTCAAAGAGCGCATTCAGACGCTCATAAGTAGTACGATAGCCCTCGTCGGCCTTCTGTCTGTCCTCATCGGCGGAAAGAGTCATCCTCGTTTTCTCCCTGAATCTGTCCTCGAAATCAGGGAAAAAGACTGATAGCCGCCTTCTTGCCGACCTCATGCACGCAAGGGCATGTACCATGATGATCACGGAAAGGCATATCAGGGCGAGAAGGCTGCTCCAGATGCCGTTCAAAAGGAAAGACACCATCGAAAGCAGCATAAGCGACATGAAGCCGAGAGTATAGAGGTATGCGAGATGGTCCGACACGCAGGCCGTCACCGAGATGTTCCTGAACAGCGGCCGGAAATCCATAACCAGATACTTCACCTTAAAGGCGCAATGCACTATCGTTGAAAGTGCGAGCGCGGCCGGAGTCCAGTCGGAAAACTCCACGAGCCACTGCGCGTCGGGACCGAAAGCAAAGCGCAGTAGAGAAAGTCCGGCTGATATGAGAATGAGCATGACGGACAGAGCCACAGAAGGAGTCCTCATCTGTCCGGCGCACCTTTCGTCCTGAAAAAAGAGGGCCACAGCCGCCGACAGAGACAGCTCAGGCAGAAGATTCCCCTGAAGAGAACCGTACACCAGCATCTCGGAGGGCACAATCAGCATAGCGCTCACCGAGGCGAGAATACGGAATATCACGACCGTCTTGTCTTTATTCTTGATTTTACGAGCCTGTATGAAAGAATCACACGCCATCATCAGATACAACACCGAGATGATCGTCCCCACAACATACGCCGCCACCCCTTCACAGATTTCGAATTTCATAAGTCAGTCATTGTTCAATGTTCCTGATGCAAAAATAAGCAAAATGCCCATCCCGAGACTCAGCAGGAAGGGCATCCCATGCACTTTTTTCTGTTTTTTGCGATTATTTCTCTTTTTGTTCCATGAAGAAAAATCTATGCCGCGTGAAGAAAAATGCAAGTCTGAATATAAAAACGGAAAAATACCGCTTCAGTCAATGCTCTGACAGCTTTTTCTCCCCTTTGGATCCGGAATTCTTCACTTTGATCTGATCAAAGCCCTTGCCGAAGACTCCCATCACCGTGGACACCGACATAAAGGCATCAGGATCTATAGTCTTGACATATCGCAGAAGCAGATTCAGGTCCGACTTGCGAATCATGACCATGAGCACCTGACTCTCCTCCTTTGTATACCATCCCTCCGCATGAATCAGAGTGACTCCTCTCTTCATCTCATGAGCTATCGCATCGGCGAGCTTCTCATACTTTTTCGATATTATCAGCACCTGGACTGACTGCTTGGAGCCGGAGAGATACAGATCCACCGAATAGCCGGAGACCGTAATGAGAATCAGGCCGTAGACGGCAGTCGCGAACTTTTCCGGGAACGGCACGAGCTCTCCGGCGGCGGTATAGGACGGGAACATCATGGATGACAGGATAATCACCACGTCCATGGCCAGAATCAGCCGTCCCGGAGACATGTTCCTGTAGCGGCAAATTATCAGAGCTATGATATCCGTACCCCCGGTGCTGCCGCCATAGGATATGGACATGCCGATGCCGACGCCGGAAAGTATGCCTCCTATTATGGTGCAGAGCAACTTTCCGTTCGAGACTGCGAGCTCCATCGAAATCGTCTCCGGTATCAGCGGAGGAAGCACGTTGAGAAGGACGGACGCCAGAATGATGGCGTATATCGTCTTTCCGCCGAATCCGGAACCGAGGATCTTGACCCCGACAAGCAGCAGGATAACATTAATCACCAGATAGGAATATCCCATCTGAATACCTGTGGCATAATATATTATGGCACTCAGACCTGACACTCCGCCCCCCACGAGATTGTTCGGGATCAGAAATATCGCCCAGCCGAGCACATAGGACAGAATTCCCAGCGTTATAAGCAGATACTCCTTGACCGCCGTTCCGAGGTTCTGCTTCAGCGTCTCCATCACTCACCTCGCTTTTCTTCAGCCGGCTTCAGAGACTTCTTCTTAAGAGCCGGACCGGTCTTCATCTCATCAAAACCCTCGCCGTAGACCCCGCTTGCCGACGATACGGACACGAAGGCTGAATGGTCTATGCTCTTGATTATCGACACCACGTCATGGAGCTGGTTGCGACGCACGACCACAAGCAGCACATTGCTGTCGGCCTTGGAATACCAACCTACTGACTTGAGTGCGGTCACGCCGCGGTTCATGTCTTTCAGGATCTTATCCGCTATCTCCTTGTATTTAGAGGAAAATATCAGCACCTGCACCGAAGATTTCTGACCCAGAAGGACGAAATCGACCATGAAGGAGAAGGTGATCATCACTATGTAGCCGTATATCATGTCCTCTACCGTCTTGCCCGGTATCAGCAGGATGGAAGCGATAATGAATATGTCAGAATACAGGTACACCTTACCCGGAGACACGGGCCAATACTTGTTGACTATCATCGCCGCGATGTCCGTCCCGCCTGTGCTTCCACCCTTCAGCAGCACGATGCCGATGCCGATGGCCTCCAGGATTCCTCCCACGACTGCCTCGAGAAACTTCTCGTCGAAACTGATGACCCAGTTCAGACGCGGAAAGACATCGAAGAGCACCGTGGACAGGAGTATCACATATATCGTCTTCAGCCCGAAGGCTCTCCCGAGCACGAGAAAGCCGATAATGAGCAGTATCGCGTTGAGCACGAAGAACGAGGTCGATACGGGGATCGTCTCGTTCGAGGCGAAATAGACGATGGTGCAGAGACCGGTTCCGCCTCCGCTGGCTATGCCGTTAGGAATCAGGAATGTTGTCCATGCGAGGACATAGATCACCGTTCCGAACGTCAGTATCGCGTACTCCTTCAGAACGGAGAAAAAGTTTTTCATGGCTTGCTATTTTACGACAATGTTGACGATCTTGCCCGGGACAACAATCACTTTGACGATCTTGCCTCCGGCCACATATTTCTCCGTCTGGTCGAGCCCCCTCACATGAGAGTCGACCTCTTCCCGGGTCATCGACTTGGGCAGGTCGACGGTAAACCTGGTCTTTCCGTTGAACGACACGGCGTAGGTGCAGCTGTCCTCCTCCGTATAAGACTCCACATACTCAGGAAATTCCGCACCGGACACGCTGCCTGAATGTCCAAGCTTCTCCCAAAGCTCTTCCGCAATGTGCGGAGCGAACGGAGACAGGAGAACAACCAGAGGCTCAAGCACGGCCCTCTTGCTGCACTTGTGCTCATAGAGTTCATTGACCGCTATCATGAAGGCGCTGACGGCCGTATTGAAAGAGAAGTTCTCAATATCCGTCTTCACCTTGAATATGAGCTTGTGCAGAGTCTTCAGCTCCTGAGGAGTCGGCGCCTCGTCCGAGACGGTGAAAACGTCCCGCTCATGGAAGAGCCTCCACACTCTCCTGAGGAACCTGTGCACTCCGTCGATCCCCTTTGTGTCCCACGGCTTGGACTGCTCGACCGGACCGAGGAACATCTCGTACAGTCTGAGCGTGTCTGCCCCATAGGTGTCGCATACCTTGTCGGGATTGACGACATTGTACATCGACTTGCTCATCTTCTCAATCGCATGACCGCATACATATTCACCGTTCTCAAGTATGAACTCGGCGTTTCTGTACTCCGGCATCCAGTTGCGGAACGCCTCGAGGTCAAGCCTGTCGTTATGCACGATGTTCACGTCGACATGTATCTCCGTCGTCTCATAGTCAGCCTTGAGGCCGGCCGACACGAAAGTATTGGTGTTGACTATCCTGTACACGAAGTTTGAGCGTCCCTGGATCATGCCCTGATTGATCAGCTTTCTGAAAGGCTCCTTCTCGCATACGCAGCCGAGGTCATACAGAAACTTGTTCCAGAATCTCGAGTAGATGAGGTGTCCCGTGGCGTGCTCCGTGCCTCCGACATAGAGATCGACACTGCGCCAATATTCGTTGGCCTCTCTGCCCACGAGCGCCTTGCCGTTGTGCGGATCCATATATCTGAGATAGTATGCGCTGCTTCCCGCAAAGCCCGGCATGGTGCTCTTCTCTATCGGCCAGCCGTCGACATCCCAATGCTCCGCCCTGCCGAGAGGCGGCTCGCCGCTTTCGGTGGGAAGATACTTGTCTACTTCAGGAAGCTCGAGCGGAAGGCTCTCGAACGGCATCGGGGTGGCTATCCCGTCCTTGAAATATATCGGAAAAGGCTCTCCCCAGTATCTCTGTCTCGAGAATATCGCGTCACGCAGACGGTAGTTCACCTTCCTGCGGCCGATGCCATGGCTCTCTACATATTCTATGGCGGCAGGAATGGCCTCCTTCACGGTCAAGCCGTTGAGGAAGCCCGAATTGCACATGACTCCCTCTTTCGCGTCAAATGCGGCCTCGCTCACGTCGCAGCCCTCGATGAGAGGTATTATCGGAAGATTGAACCTTCTCGCGAAGGCATAGTCCCTGCTGTCATGGGCCGGCACGGCCATGATGGCACCCGTACCATATCCTGCGAGCACATATTCGGAAATCCAGATCGGGACTCTGTCGCCGGTCAGCGGATTGACGGCGTATGAACCCGAAAAGACTCCGGTGACCTTCCTCGTCTCTGAAAGCCTCTCTCTCTCAGTCTTTTTCTTTGCGGCCGCAAGATATTCCTCCACCGCAGCCTTCTGCTCCGGAGAGGTCAGCTTCTCAACCCACTCGCTCTCCGGGGCAAGCACCATGAATGTGACGCCGAACACCGTGTCCGCCCTGGTGGTGAATATCGTCATGTCATACTCCGCATCACCGTTGATCGCCCTGAAGACCATCTCGGCGCCTTCCGAACGTCCTATCCAGTTGCGCTGCATGTCCTTGAGCGAATCAGACCAGTCAAGGGCCTCGAGATCGTCAAGAAGCCTCCCCGCATAGGCCGACACACGCAGCTGCCACTGAGTCATCTTCTTCTGCTCCACAGGATACCCGCCTCTGACTGAATATCCGTCCTTCACCTCGTCATTCGCGAGCACAGTGCCGAGCTTCGGACACCAGTTGACTGCCGTCTCTCCCTGATATGCGATGCGGTAGTTCATAAGTACGTCCGACTTCTCCCTGTCCGACATGGACTTCCACCGGTCGGCCGTAAACGGGAGCTCTCTGGAGCAGGCCGCATTCACGCCTTCAGTCCCCCGTGTCTCAAAGGCAGCAGTAAGCTCCTCTATCGGTCTCGCCTTCTGAAGGTCATTGTCATAATAGCTGCCGAACATCTTGAGGAAGGCCCATTGCGTCCACTTGTAATACTCAGGATCACATGTCCTTATCTCTCGCGACCAGTCGAACGAGAAGCCTATCCTGTCGAGCTGCTCTCTATAGCGTGCGATATTCCTTGCCGTAGTCACGGCAGGATGCTGGCCTGTCTGGATCGCATATTGCTCAGCCGGAAGCCCGAATGCGTCATACCCCATCGGATGCAGCACATTGAAGCCGCATAGCCTCTTGTAGCGGCTGTATATGTCGCTCGCAATGTATCCGAGAGGATGCCCCACGTGAAGTCCGGCTCCGGAAGGATACGGGAACATGTCGAGGACATAATATTTAGGTCTTGACGGATCCTCCTCTGCCCTGAAGGTCCGATTGGCGGCCCAGTATGCCTGCCACTTTTTCTCAATTTCTCTGAAATCGTATTCCATTTTCCCTTATCGTTGTTTTCTCCGCAGCCCGGTCCGGCAGAAGACATCATCTCCGGACACGGCTGGCGGAGTAATCGTCATCTGTCCCTTCTGATTGCCTTTCCGTTGATCCCGAAGGTACCCTTGCGCTCAAGCCTGAACTCCACCGGAATCGTCATGGACGTGCGCACCTTGTTGCCGTTCACCCTGCCCGGCCGCCATTTCGGCGAGGCGCTGATTACGCGCACCGCCTCCTCATCGAGCAGAGGATCCGCCCCCCTGACCACACGCACGTCGGTCACGTTGCCGTCCTTGTCAATGATGAAGTCCACCATTACCTTGCCCTGAATGCCGTCCCTTACGGCCTGCGCCGGATATTTCAGATACTGATACACCCATTTCTCCAAAAACTGGCGAGGATCGGTGCTGTTGAGGAACATCGGCCTCTGGTCGCAGTCGTAGTATGCGACCACGTCATCGTATGAAGGCCCGCGCTTCGGGGCAGGACCGGAATCTCTGAATGCGAGGCTGCCGCTCCTGTTGGAAAGAGCCTGCACATAGTTGTACACATATTCGAGCTCCCTCTCCATCATGTCAAAGTCTATGATGGACCAGCTGTCGCGCGGCGTGTTATGCTCAGGATACTGTCCCGTCGAAAACATCACGGAAGGAATCTCTTTGGCATAGAATGCCCTGTGATCCGAAGGATATATCTCATAAGTGACAAGCTCGGGCCGCACCGGCTGAAGCCCGTCCGACAGTTCGGAAATCACGGCGTTCAGATCGGCATTTGAGGCCGTATAGGCATAAAAGCCGTTGTCTCCGGTGCCGACCATGTCGAGATTGACCATCGCGTCTATGTTGTCCACGTCCGAGAATGAGCGGTTGAGGAAATACCAGGCTCCGGCATAGGTCTCCGACGAGGCGCCGAAAGCCACGAAAAGCACCGAACGTCTGAAAAGCATGGAATTGGTCGCCACCTTCCGCGCAAGTTCAAGCATCATAGCCAGTCCGGAGGCATTGCCGTTGGCCCCGAAATATATCTGCTCCACCGGCTGCCCGTCCACCGTCATCATATTGGTGCCGAGGTTGTCAAGCCGTGCTCCCACCACTATGTAGCGGTCCCGCAGGTCCGGGTCATAGCCCTGAACGAACCCGACCACATTTCTTGAAGTGAGGGTGTCGGCGCCTTCCTTAGCTATGCCGAACTCATCGCCCTGAGCCGGAGAGAGCACGTCAACACCGCAGGACAGAAGCACAGAACGCACATATTCCGCCGCAGCCTTCTCCCCTTCCGAGCCGGCACGCCGTCCCTCATTGTCGGCAGAAGCGATTGTCGAGACATGCTCCTTGAATGCCGTCACCGTCTCGCTGTCATACAATTCATCATAGCCGCCCCCGGTCCTGTACTGAGCCTGAGCCGAAATGAGAGCCGAGGCAAGCAGGACGATCACTGAGGCGATTCTGCAGTGTCCAGTCATGATCATTCGTTTACGAGTATCCACACGTCCTCCGGGCAGAAATCCCTGCTCCTGATGTCCCTCATGGAATCGAGAACATCCCTCAGATTGTCCGCGGGAGCAATCGCCACCGCGTTGAAGCCGTTTCTGAAGTTTATGAGAACCGGAGAGAAGCCGTCTTCAGACACTGTCCTGAAGAGCGATTCCGCATTGCCCCGGCTCCTGAACGAGCCGACCACCACATAGTACCTCGCATTCAGGCGCGTGGTGAAAAGTCCGCCCATTTCCGAGGGATTGAGAATCGTCCCGTGCATCTGCCTGAGGGAGTCGAGAATTGCAAGCGAATCCGAAAGCCGCCGCTCCACCTGACGCAGTGAATCTATGCGGGCCTGATGTTCGGCCTCCTTACGGGCCATCATCTCAATCCTCATCCTGTCGAGCTCCTCGGCCGTAGGCCTTCCCGCCATGCGGCGGAACATGTCGCAGCCGGAGAACAGCAGGGAAGAGGCAAGCAGTATCGCGATTATTGACTTGTCCTTCATTCCCGTTTCATTAAGCGTATCTGTGCAAATTTAACCATTAAATAATCCGTGACAAAAAAAATTATAAATTTGCGGAAGCAACATGACGACTAAACGAGAGAATACCTGTTCCGGACCGCGGCCGCGAGGCGTATCCGCATTCATCGCGGGGCTTCTTGCGTGTGCCGCCCTCACCTCCTGGCCATCACACGCCGCGGGAAAATCCGTAACAGCCGAGACGGATGACATACCCCGGAACGGCTCATCCGCACGGATTCTGACGGCGAAGACAGCCATAAATGACGACCGGACGCTGAGACGCATGCTTGCGAAGGATCCCGACGTCCTGAATCGCGCCGATACCGCGACGCTGGTATTCACCGGAGACATGATGCTTCATGCCGCCCAGATTAAGGCTGCTCATGCAAGATACCGCTCGCTCGGCGGCAAAGAGACTGCGGACTCTCACCGGGCCTACGACTTCAGCCTCTTCCTCAAGGAGATCCGAGGCACTCTCGAAAGCGCCGACATTGCAGTTGCCAACATGGAGTTCACCCTCGGAGGAGCCCCATTCACAGGCTATCCGGCGTTCTCCGCTCCGGACTCCTATCCGGAATATGCCGCAGAATGCGGTATTGACATATTTCTGGCTGCCAACAACCACATCTGCGACAAAGGTCCGGAAGGGATGGCGAGGACAAGGGACAGATACAGAGAAATGGAAAGAGAACGGGGCATACGGTTCACCGGAATCATCGACGTCGGGAAAGGAGAGACGGCCGCCCCACTTTATGTGAGGGCAAAAGGACTGAGGATAGCCATTCTGAACTTCACCTACGGGACAAACGCCCCGGAGGGAAGAAAGATAAAGACGGCCAGACTGAGGAGAGAAGAGATGAAGCCATGCCTTGAAGCCGCCGTGAGAGAGGCGGATCTCGTCATCGCACTGCCGCACTGGGGCACGGAATACAGCCTCAGGCATTCAGTCTCGCAGGAGGCGGATGCCATGTGGCTTGCCGAGAATGGGGCGGACATCATCATAGGGACGCACCCGCATGTGGTTCAGGATTGCGACTCGCTCTCCGTGAGCCGTAACGGAACGGACAAAAAGGTGCCTGTGATATATTCACTCGGCAACCTGATTTCCAACATGAGCGCCGTAAACACAAGAATCGGGCTCATCCTTACGCTCAAGGTGAGACGGAGTCCCGACGGACGCGCCGAGCTGCTCGCTCCTGAATTCGACTTCACATGGTGCGCTCTTCCCGGCAGGCTTTCAGATTCGCACCAGACTGTTCCGGTGAAGGATTTTCTCGGCCGGAAGGACGAATGGGAGCTGCCGTCGGACTGGCTGAACATGAAAGGCACCTATGAAAGAGTGAAAAGGGAAACTGGAATAACTGATGAAAGACAGGATAGAGGATGAAAAAGACCATCACACTGGAAGCCATTGACCCACTTGAGATTTACGGAGCAGGAAACAGAGTGCTTGAGGCGCTGTGCGGATACTTTCCACGTCTGAAGGTGGCAGCCAGAGGCACGGAGATAATTCTGGAGGGGTCCGAAAGCGACGCGGAAGAATTTTCGGAGAAGATCAACATGCTGATTGAGCGACGGCTGCACAAGACCAGCCTCACGCCTTATGACGTAGAGGAGATTTTCGAATCGGAAGGAGGGGCGGAAGCATTCCGCCCGGCCGGAGACTCGGTCATCGTGTACGGCAACGACGGGAAGCCCATAAAGGCCCGCAACAGGGCCCAGCAGAAAATGGTGGAGGCATATTTTGACAACGACCTGACTTTCGCCGTTGGACCTGCGGGGACAGGAAAGACCTACATTGCCATCGCTCTCGCGGTAAGGGCGCTCAAAAACAGGGAGGTGAAGAGGATAATCCTCACTCGTCCCGCAGTAGAGGCGGGAGAACGCCTCGGCTTTCTGCCTGGAGACCTGAAGGACAAGCTCGACCCCTATCTCCAGCCGCTCTATGACGCGCTTGAAGACATGATTCCGCCGAAGAGACTTCAGGATTTCATGGCAGACGGCACAATCCAGATTGCGCCTCTGGCTTACATGAGAGGCAGAACCCTCGAAAGGGCCTGCGTGATACTCGACGAGGCGCAGAACACAAATCTCGGCCAGCTCAAGATGTTTCTTACCAGAATGGGGCGTGACGCCAAATTCATCGTGACCGGCGACGCGACCCAGATCGACCTGCCGCGCAAAGAGGACTCCGGTCTGCTCAAAGGCATAAGACTCACTGAAAAGATAAAGGGCATAGCCACAATATTCTTCAAAGAGGGAGACATTGTCCGACATCCTCTCGTCGCCAAAATCGTCAAGGCGTTCGAGGGACACGAATAAGCGTCCGCAAGGCATAAACAAGGGGAGCCGGTCCTTTCTGAGGCGGCTCCCCTTTCATTTTTCAACGCGGAAAGATATTATTTCAGCACGGAAAGACTATTTTGCCCTGCCGGCTGCCACGATGGCGTCATATTTCTTGTACCCGTCTGCATATTCCTGTCCCTGGTCACGGAATCTGTAGAATATGTTTTTGAGATACTCGGCGATGCTGACCTTGATGTTCTCGTCCTGGCTTATCTCAAATGCCTTCTCGAACGGCTCGATGGCATTCTTCAGAGCCGTCTCGAACTGCTCGACAAGCGCAGTGTACTTGGCGTCGTCAAACTCGTTCTGAGCCTTTGACTGGAGATCCAGAGCCTGATCATAATACATCACTCCGATGCCGATGAGACCATAGGCATAGTTAGGGTCGATCTCGTTGGACTTCCTGTAGGAGGCGACAGCCTCATCAATGCGGCCGAGCTCCTTATAGATGTTGCCCTCAACATAATACAGGGAAGCGTTGTTCGGCTCGTTTGCCTTTGCCTTGTCCAGAAGAGAGAAGAGGCGGTCAGGCTCGTCGCCGCTCTCCAGATAATAGTTGATCAGGCCTATGAGGATGCTCTGATTCTGAGGATATGCCTCGAATCCCTTTTCGAGAACGGCCTTTGCCGCAGTAGTGTCGGCAAGATTCATATCACACTCGGCAAGCTTGGCGAACACTTCGCCGTCCTCCATGTAGCCGGCCTCGATGCAGGCCTCGAAGAAGCCCTTGGCCCTTGCATAGTCCTTAGACATGGATGCCGTGAATCCGGCATTGTAGAGAGCTATAGTGTCGACTTCATTCACCGGCACGGCTGCAGACACTGCGGCGGCCTCGGCAAACATCTCGCTCGCCTTCTTGAGATCACCGAACATATAGGCGTTCATTCCCTCCGTCAGGTATTTCGACGACAGGTTCTTGATTCCGGCTACGATGTCCTTGAGCTTGCTCTGCTTCACATCCACCTTATATGCCTCCTGATATGCGCCATAGGCTCTGTCGAGGGCGTCAGGATAGACCGGCTCCGTCACCTCGACGATCTGGAGCTTGCCCTCGGCATCGAAATAGAGATTCCTGCCCGCATACACCTCCTTGGAGAAAGGCTGGCCAGAAAGGGTCACCTGCTCGACTGAAACCGGCTTCTCTCCGCCCATCATGAACATAAGCTCCTGTTTTCCGGCGCCAATCCACACGTTTCCGACCGGAGCGTCATATGCTGCCACATAAGCGTTGGCGAGCTTCATCCAGGTTGCCGGCTTGACAGCTTTCTTAGGATTCTGCGTGGCAGCCTCGGCAGCCTCCACAGCCTTCTTTGCTTCAGCAGGCGACTTCACCTGCGCATCGGCGATCTGAATTGAGAAAAGAACAGCCAATGCCAAAAAAATCCGTTTCATCGTTTCAAAAAATTTATCAGTTAATGTTATTTTCCTGTTTTTCATCCGCGGAAGAAACGGACCCTGTCTCCGCGCCTTCCTGCTGTCCATCTGAGGTGGCGGCCGCCTCTCCCCCTACGGACTTGTCCTCGTTGCCTGACACTGCGGACACTGCGGCTATGGCGTCCCCCTCACGGATATTGATGAGCCTTACGCCCTGCGTCGCCCTTCCCGCGACACGTATGTCCGACACGGCCATCCTGATCGTGATGCCAGAACGGTTGATGATCATAAGGTCATCATCCTCCGTCACGCTCTTGAGAGCCACGAGATTGCCTGTCTTCTCCGTTATGCTGATGGTCTTCACGCCCTTTCCTCCCCTGCTGGTGATGCGGTAGGACTCCAGATCCGAGCGCTTTCCATAGCCGTTCTCACTGACCACGAGAATCGTATGCTCGGAAACGTCCTCCGCCTGCGGGTCGAAGCATACCATTCCTACCACCTCGTCAGAATCATCGATGTTTATGCCGCGCACTCCCGATGCGGTCCTTCCGAGAGGACGCGCGTCAGTCTCGTCAAAGCGCACGCACCTGCCGTTCCTTCCGGCGAGCAGTATCTGGCAGCGCCCGTTGGTCATAGCGGCCTCAAGAAGCTCGTCCCCGTCTCTCACCGTGATGGCGTTGACGCCGTTCGTCCTCGGCCTCGAATAGGCTTCAAGCATCGTCTTCTTGATGATTCCGCGCTTTGTCGCGAGCACGATGTAGTTGCTGTTGACATAAGCCTCGTCCTTGAGATTCTTCACGTTGATATATGCCTTGACGGAGTCCCCAGGCTCGATGTTGATGACGTTCTGGAGAGCACGTCCCTTGGAGGCCCTTGAGCCCTCCGGAATCTCATACACCTTCAGCCAGTAGCACCTTCCGTTTTTCGTGAAGAGAAGCATCGTACTGTGCATATTGGCCACATATATGTGCTCTATGAAGTCCTCATCCCTCGTCGTGCTGCCCTTTATGCCCACGCCGCCGCGGTTCTGCGTCCTGTATTCGGAAAGCGGAGTGCGCTTGATATAGCCGAGATGAGATATCGTTATGACCTCATCATCATCCGGATAGAAGTCCTCAGGATTGAACTCTTCCGCCGACATCGCGATCTCGGTGCGCCGCGCGTCTCCGAATCTCTCCTTGAGATCCATCGTCTCCTCCTTGATGACCTCCATCTGCCTGTCATGACTTGAAAGCACCTCCTCGCAATATGCGATGAACTTCATGAGTTCATCAAACTCGTTCTGAAGCTTCTCGCGCTCAAGTCCGGTGAGCTGGCGGAGCCTCATCTCGACGATGGCCGTCGCCTGCGGCTCCGTAAAGCCGAAGTTCTCCATGAGCCGTGACCTTGCCTCGTCGGAGGTCTTCGACGCCCTTATCAGCGCGATGATCTGGTCTATGATGTCGAGCGCCTTGAGAAGGCCCTCAAGTATGTGTGCACGTTTCTTCGCCCTCTCGAGGTCGAACTTCGTCCTGCGGATGATCACGTCATGACGGTGCTCCACAAAATACTTTATGAGCTCCTTGACGTTGAGAGTGCGCGGACGCCCGTTGACAAGAGCGACGTTGTTGACAGAGAAGCTCGACTGGAGCGGAGTGTACTTGAAGAGGGTGTTGAGGACCACGCTGGAGTTTGCGTCCTTCTTGAGCTTGATGACGATGCGAAGTCCCTGTCTGGAAGTCTCGTCGTTGACGTATGATATGCCCTCTATCTTCTTGGACTCGACAAGTTCGGCGATCTTCTCGATCATCTCCCTCTTGTTGACCATATAAGGGATCTCGGTCACGACTATCGTCTCGCGGCCCGAGTCGCTCACCTCAATCTCCGTCTTGGATCTGATGACTATACGGCCCCTGCCAGTCTCGAAAGCGTCTCTTATGCCCTGGCGTCCCTGGATGATGCCTCCTGTCGGGAAGTCCGGCCCCTTTATATAATGCATCAGCTCGTCAATCGTGATGTCCGGATTGTCGATGTAGGCGCAGATCGCGTCGCAGCATTCGGAAAGATTGTGGGGGGCCATGTTGGTGGCCATTCCCACTGCGATTCCCGAAGACCCGTTCAGAAGCAGCAGCGGGGCCTTCGTCGGGAGCACTACCGGCTCCTGCAGAGTATCGTCAAAATTGTTCTGGAAGTCAACGGTATCCTTGTCGATGTCCGCCAGCACCTCCTCGGTCAGCTTCTCGAGCTTGGCCTCTGTGTATCGCATGGCTGCCACGGGGTCACCGTCCATCGATCCGAAGTTTCCCTGCCCGTAGACGAGAGGATATCTCATGTTCCAGTCCTGGGCCATTCTCGCCATCGCCTCATATACGCTCAAGTCCCCGTGCGGGTGGAACTTTCCGAGCACCTCGCCCACTATTCTGGCTGACTTCTTCGTCTGTCCGGAATATGAGAGCCCCAGTCCGGCCATTCCGAAGAGGACTCTCCTGTGGACAGGCTTCATGCCGTCCCTCACGTCAGGAAGGGCTCTCGAGACTATCACGGACATTGAATAATCAATATACGCGCTGCGCATCTGCTGGTCAATGTTCACCGTCTCGACTCTTCCCGTCTTCACCTCATTTGCCTCATTGTCCATTCTATGATATTTTTCCCGTTATTACTTTCAGCATAGTCTGCAAAGTTAAAAAAAAATATTAAATTAGCGAGATTTTAAGACGAAGTATGGAAATAAAGATTTCAGACGAACTTAGCGCAATCATCAGCTTCGCCAGAGAAGAGGCAATGAGGACAGGGAGTTACGGGATATCTCCCGACCACCTGTTTCTGGGAATAGCGAGACATTCCTCCAGCACGGCACACTCCATCCTCAGAAATCTGGACGCCGACATGGAGGACTTCAAGCTGTATATAGACAGGCACGTGTTCACCAACGAGCACATCCCCTACTCGGAGGCGGAGCATGTGACCTTTTCGAGAGGAGCACAGAACATCCTGAGCATCACCGTACTGGAAGCCACGAGGCTGAACTGCAGGGAGGCGTCGTCCCAGCACCTTCTCCTCGCGCTGTGCAGAAATACGGGAAGCTACGGGCAGGGGTATCTCAGAGACATAGGCATCGACTATGGAAGAATCATCTCATATATGGAGAAGAATTCTCTTCTGGGAAAGACTGCTGAAGAGGAGCAGACTTCAGAGGAGACCGCCCGAGGAGGTGACCGGGAGGAGCAGAGGAGCCAGCTCGAGACATTCGGCACAGATCTGACGAAAGCCGCTGCGGAAGGCAGGCTCGACCCAGTGGAGGGCCGGGAAAAGGAGACGACGAGAGTAATGCAGATTCTCGGACGCAGAAAGAAGAACAATCCGCTGCTCGTAGGCGATCCCGGTGTCGGGAAATCCGCCATAGTGGAAGGCATAGCCGCGAAAATAGCCTCCGGGGACGTGCCGGAATCATTGAAAGGCAAACGCATAATATCCCTTGACATAGCATCCGTAGTCGCCGGCACCAAGTACCGTGGAGATTTTGAGAAAAGGCTGAAGTCAATCATACGTGAGCTTGTAAAGAACCCTGACGTCATCCTGTTCATAGACGAGGTCCACACCATCATAGGTGCCGGAGGCACGTCAGGAAGCCTCGACGCCGCCAATATGCTCAAACCGGCTCTGGCACGCGGAGAAATCAGGTGCATCGGAGCCACGACTCTAGATGAGTTCAGAAAGACGGTCGAAAAGGACGGAGCCCTCGATCGCAGATTCCAGAAGGTCATCGTGGAGCCTACAGGCGTCAGGCAGACGATCAGCATCCTGATGAGGCTGAAAAACAGCTACGAAAAGCACCACAGGGTGAGATACGGCGCTGAAGCGGTCACCGCCTGCGTCAAACTGACGGAAAGATATGTTACGGACCGCTGCCTTCCGGACAAGGCCATCGACGCCCTTGACGAAGCAGGTTCGATGGTCAGGCTCAGGGCCGAGTCCGCAGCCCGCATGGCGGATGCAGGACACGCAGCGGACGGGACGGCGGCAGGATACGCAGCAAGCCATGAAGACAAGTCCTGCCCGTATGTGACCGCCGACGACGTGGCGTCCGTGGTGTCAGTCATGACCGGGATTCCGGTGACCAAAGTGGCCGAAAGCGAGGGCAACCGGCTTCTCAGGATGCGGGACAGGCTGAAGGAGAGGATAATCGGACAGGACGAGGCCATCGACACCGTGGTAAACGCCATAAGACGCAACCGTGCAGGGCTGAAAGATCCCGACAGGCCGGTAGGCACCTTCCTTTTCATCGGTCCGACAGGAGTCGGCAAGACTCAGCTGGCCAAGTCTCTCGCAGAAAACCTCTTCGACACTCCAGACAACCTCATCCGCATAGACATGAGCGAATACATGGAGAAGTTCACCGTATCGCGGCTGATAGGAGCGCCTCCAGGCTATGTAGGCTATGAAGAAGGCGGACAGCTCAGCGAGATGGTGCGGCGGAAACCGTATTCTGTCGTGCTGCTCGACGAGATAGAGAAGGCCCATCCGGACGTCTTCAACATACTGCTGCAGATACTCGACGAAGGCAGGCTCACGGACAGCACAGGACGGACTGTCAGCTTCAGAAACACGATTCTCATCATGACTTCCAACGCAGGAAGCCGTGAAATGAGCGAGTACGGGAACGGCCTCGGGTTCAGCACTTCCGGACGCGATACCGGGAAAAGCCGCAGAACTGTCTTCGAAAAGGCCGTCCGAAGAACCTTCCCGCCGGAATTCCTCAACCGCATAGATGCGCAGGTCCACTTCAGGCCTCTTGACAGGGAAGACATCGAAAGCATCATAGAGATCGAGCTGAAGAACCTCCGGCGCCGAATGGCAGACGAAGGGTACAGGCTCAACGTGTCTCCTGCGGCCAAGAAGCTCGTCGCAGAAGCCGGCTATGATCCGGGCTTCGGAGCCAGACCGCTCAAGAGAGCCGTCCAGAAGCTCATAGAGGACCCCGTGTCTGAACTGATCATCTCAGAGAGAGCGGCAGGAATTCTCGCAGACGGAATAAGGATCATCCGCATAGGCGTGTCCTCCGACCGCAAGAGCACGACAGCGTCCGTCTCAAGCCCGGAATCACGCTCAGGCGACGGAAACGTCGAGAAGCTCGAGATCCATGTCCCTGATCATGTCGACAAGTGAATGAAATGAGATTTCCGATGAGATCAGACGTCCGAGGTAATCAATGTCGTAATTCATCTTTTTCATGACTGTATGACTTTAAATTGTTGTTTTCTGTTTATGATGCAAAAGTAGCCTCTCGATGTACCAAACTACGGCACAAGTGATTTTTTAACGAAAAAAAGATTGAAAAAATATGATGAGACTCGTGATTTTTGACCTTGACGGGACGCTGATCAACACCATCGAAGACCTCGGCACGGCATGCAACCACGCTCTGAAGGAATGCGGCTGTCCAGAAAGACGGGCAGAGGAATACAACATGCTTGTCGGCAGAGGAATACGCAATCTTTTCATCGGGGCGCTCCCCGAAGACAAGAGGACGGAGGAGATGATAGACAGGATGCAGGGGCACTTCCTTTCCTATTATGAGCTGCACAAGTGCGACAAGACGAGACCGTACGAAGGGATCGACGCGCTCCTGGACAAACTGTCTGCCTGTGGAGTGAAGATGGGGGTGGCGTCCAACAAATATCAGGACGGGACGGAAAAGCTCGTCCGGCATTTCTTCGGCAGGCACGATTTCGTCAGAATCCTCGGCCAGAGGGAGGGCCAGCCCATCAAGCCGGACCCCGAGATAGTAACGGAGATCATGGATGCCGCCGGGATAACTGACAGGAACTCCGTGGCATACGTCGGAGATTCGGACGTGGACATGATGACCGGAAGAAACGCGGGAGTGAGAACGATTGGAGTGACATGGGGCTTCAGAACACGTGAGGAGCTTCTGTCCTGCTCGCCGTGGAAGCTCGTCGACTCCGCCGAAGAGCTCGGACGCATACTCATTGAGGGAAAGTGAGCCTGAGGTCCGCATGAGACTCCGGGCAAGATTCGGAACATAATCGTATTCGGAACATAACACATAATCATGGAGAAAGAAAGAAGCATTGACAGACTTGCAAGGTACGTGATGATGACGGCAGGCGCAGCCGTCATACTGGCGATCTGCTGGTTTTTCCGAGACGTCATCATCTATATCCTCGCCGCAAGCATCGTGGCGCTAATCGGGAAACCGCTCATGAACTTCTTCCTGTCGCTCAGGATAAAAGGGAAAGGACTTCCGGCGTGGCTATACGCGGCGCTGACCATAATCATCATACTGGGGTCATTCGTTCTCATAGTCACGATGCTCGTCCCGATAATCACCGGCATAGCGAAAGATGTCTCTATGGCAAATGTGGAAAGCGCGGCGATGTCCGTGGCGGCATCACTCAAGAGCCTGAACGAATTTCTGATGAACACATTTCCGAATCTCGGCAGTGACTTCAGGATAGAACGGGAGGTGGTAAAGAATCTGAAAGAGATCATCAACGTGTCGGAATTCTCAGCGCTGATCGGCTCGGCCGCGTCCTTCATAGCCAATTTCGGAGTAGGCCTCTTTGCGGTGGTATTCATCTCCTTCTTCTTTCTCAAGGACGGCAACCTCTTCGAGAACATTCTCGCCGCTCTTGTCCCGGACAGGCATGAGCTGAACGTGCGGGCAGCATACAACGACATAATGCATCTGCTATCAAGATACTTCATCGGACTGATCGTTGAGATGGCCGGCGTAGCCCTCATTGATTTCCTCGGACTTATGTTCATCGCCAGGCTCGGATTCAACGCCTCGATAGGAATCGCCGTAATCTGCGGAGTGATGAACATAATCCCATATTTAGGTCCGTGGCTCGGAGGTGCCATAGGTTCAGTGCTCGCCATAACGATAAGATACTTCTGCATGGGAGGCACAGGGCTTGACGTCGGCTTCTGGGTGTTCGTACTCATACTTGTGGGCATATTCTGCGCCGCTCAGCTGATAGACAACTATATATTCCAGCCTATCGTCTACTCGAGCAGCATCAAGGCCAACGTGCTTGAGATCTTCATAGTCCTGATGATGGCCGGCCATATCGGAGGCATCCTCGGCATGCTCGTAGCCATCCCGTGCTACACGGTGCTCAGGGTTATCGCGGGCAGATTCTTCGGTCACGTCAAGTTCGTGCGGAAGCTGATCGGCGAAACAGACGGAAAAACAGACGGAAGAGCCGACGGAAGAGCAGATGAAGGAGCAGATGAAGGAGCAGATGAAGCGAAACCGGATAAAACAGCAGATAAATGAAACGGATAATGATCATCATGGCGGCTGCAGCAGTTCTCTGCACAGGGCTGCCCTCACTGGCACAGGTGCCGGCAGGGCCTGACGCCACATACAAATACGCACAGAGAGACTCCTGCGAGCTGTTTCTGGACATCTACGAGCCGGATGAAAGGCTTGCAGGTTCAGGCGCAGATGCGAAGCCTACGATAATATTCATGTTCGGAGGAGGATTTATCGGAGGAGAGAGAGACACCCCGCACGACAGGAAGTGGTTTAACGCAATGGCCGACAGGGGATACAGAGTTGTAAGCATCGATTACAGGCTCGGCCTCAAGGGCGCCGCCAAAGTCGGAGTCGCACAGGTCAACCTTATTGACAACGCCATACACATGGCTGTCGATGACCTGTTCAGCGCAACCGTCTTTCTGATTGACAACGCGGAATCTCTCGGAATAGACCCCGACAATCTGGTGATAAGCGGCTCTTCAGCCGGAGCTATCAGCGTTCTTCAGGCAGAATACGAGCTATGCAACCGAAATCCGTGCGCCCAGGTGCTTCCTGAAGACTTCCGCTATGCGGGAGTGATGTCCTTTTCGGGCGCGATTCTCTCCAGAGAGGGGGCACTGGACTATGCCGAAAAGCCGTCTCCGGTCCTGCTCCTCCACGGTACCGCAGACAAGGTGGTCAACTACACGCAGATCCGTTTCTTCAATCTGGGATTCTTCGGCTCGAGCAGAATAGCGGACAGATTTTCCCGGCTCGGCTTCGAATATTGGATTCTCCGCTTTGCCGGTCGCGGTCATGAAATCGCCGGCTTCATGTACGAGACCATTGACAGTCAGATCTATTTTCTTGAGAATGAGGTCATGACGCGCTCATGCAGGACAGTGGACGCGACAATATCAGATCCGACGCTTCCTTCAGGAGAAAACGCCAGCAGAAGCCGGAAAGAGCTGTATGGAGGCAGCGAATGACGTGTTCAGCCGGCGGCCGCATCCATACGGATTCAGCCGATGACCGAAAGACGGTCGAGGGCCAGCTCAATCAGACTGCGGACTACCGGCTTATAGTCAGTATTGCTGCTGTGAAGATACCTGTGGGCTATTATCGCACACACTGTTCCCGCATTATGGCCGAGATGGGCTGCTATGCCGGCTATGGCCGATCCCTCCATCTCGAAATTGGTTATCCTCTGCCCGTCATAAGAGAACGACTCGAACTTCTCAAGCATGTCCGGCATGGCAAGCGGCATCCTGAGCACCCTTCCCTGAGGACCATAGAAGCCCGACGCCGATATTGTCATTCCGGGTATCGTGACACCGCTGAAGAGCTCGGTCATCCTGGCTCCGGCACGCACGAAATACGGGTCAGGAAGATGCCTGTCCCAGCCGACATGCGCCTTGAACGCCTCCTCATAATCAGCAAGGGCGATCTCGTCGCGCCCGGCATACCAGTTCAGAAGGCCGTCGCATCCGACCGATATGCGCGAAAACACGAAAGAGCCGAGAGGCACATCCGGCTGTATCGCGCCTGAAGTGCCTATCCTGAGAATGTTGAGAGACTTGCGCACGCTCTTCACCCGTCTCTCTGCAAAATCCACGTTTGCCAGAGCGTCGAGCTCATTCATGACGATATCTATATTGTCAGTTCCGATTCCGGTGGAAAGCACCGTCATCCTCACTCCACGGAACTTTCCGGTGACCGAGACGAATTCCCGGGACTGATGTCTGAACTCGATGTCCTGAAGATGCTCGGCAACCATGTCCACCCTGCCGGGATCACCCACAAGGATGACGTTGTCTGCAAGTTCCTCAGGTCTGAGATGTATGTGGAAAGCGGATCCGTCCCCGTTGATTATCAGCTCGGATTCGGGGATTCTTTTGTCTGTGTCAGTCAGAGCGGCCATAAGCATAATATTAATTATTCTTCAAATATAGTTTTTTATGTCAGATTTTCCTATTTTTGCCGGGCTGAATTCAAAAGTGAAACGAAATTAAGACCGAACTGAGCACCATGTGGCAGAGAATACAGACACTGTACCTCGCGATATCGACGCTGCTGATCGCATCGCTTCTGATGTGCAACGTCGCTACCGTGATAGAACCGGGAGAAGTGCGCGAGCATGTGAAATACTATGAGAACATCGTATATCTCATATTCATAATCACGATAATATCCGGCAACGGATTCACCCTATTCTCCTACAAGTCAAGAATCATGCAGATGAGGCTGAGCATCCTTGAAGCCATCATCATGACCGCCTTCCAGATATGGATAGGTGTGGACTTCTTCAGGATGAGACATGACCCCGCGTTCATCTTCTCATTCACGGCCATATTTCCGCTGATCGCCGCCATCCTCAATGTCATGGCAGCCCGCAGGATAGCCTTTGACGAGGCAATGGTCCAGTCCGCCTACAGACTTCGCGACTCCAAAGGCAGGAAGCGCTGAAAGACAGGCCCATTCAGGATTCGCAATCAGCCATCGGGATTCACTGCCTTCCCTCGGCTTCGCGATCTTCCGTTCTGACGGCATTCTCTGGCTGACTCTCTTCACGCACCTGACGAACGCCGGAAAAACGCTCAACGACCGCATCGGAATAAGTCCTTGTGACCGAAATCGGAGGTATCCCGTTCTTGTCAAGATAAAGGAAATATCCCTCCGGCTCCTTTCTGAGAGTCTTGACCCTGTCGGCATTGACTATATACTTCCGGTTGCATCTGACGAGAGACGTGCCGCGGAAGCTTTCCTCAACAGTCTTTAGCCTGCACCGCAGCATATATGTCTTGAGAGCGCCGTCCATGTCGTCATACCACACCTTTATATAATTGTCATCCGATTCGATGTAGTAGAGGTCGGAGGAACGCACGGAAAGCTTCAGGGAGCCGCTGTTGTCAAAGAGTGAGATGAGAGAGTCGGCGGCCGGCTTTGCCGCGACTGCGCCATCCTGATCCGGAGTTTCCTGAGCAGCCTCCCTCGCGGCCACGGCGCAGTTCATGAGCCTGATTGTCCTCTCCTTTTCACTGATCATGAAATACATGGCCGACATGCTGTACGGAATCAGAAGAGCCATGGAAGTATAGAGAAGAGACTTGAGGAAGACTCTCAGAGGAGGCAGCTCCGACGGCCGGACGACGTCAACAGTGACGAAGGTATAGAACAGGCAGATGACGAGCACCTCACAGACACACCACAGGACATACTGCAGCCACGTCATGTCAAAGAGACGGCGAGTCTTGTACATCACGACGCGGCTTATTATCAGGAAGAGAATCGAGATGGATATGAAGCCGGTGGTGAAGAGAAAGAAAACGGAATTTCCGAGGCGGAACCAGGCCGTATCAGAAAAAGGGATGTAGAGATTGAGAAATATCATCGCGAACAGCACCGCAAAAGTCAGCGTGCCTGTGAGCTGGTGCTTTTCAAGAAGATATTTCGGGAGTCTACGGGACATCTCTCTCTAAATTTCGATGCAAAGATACCAATTTCGCCACAAATATCAAAATTTCGCCACAATTACAGCACAAGTCACCCCAATCTGGCCACACCTCGAAAAAAATCGCCACAATAATTTTAATTATCAGGAGAGAGAGAGTACTTTTGTCCGGTTTTCAGAAAACCGTCAGAAAAAATCACAACAATAATTAACGGACTGGAATGAAGATTATAGGAACGGGAAGCGCAATTCCCAAAAAGATTGTGACGAATGACATGTTGTCTGAATTTCTTGACACGAGCGACGCATGGATATATCCGAGGACAGGCATCAAGCACAGACACGTCATATCTGATGAGAAACTAGAGGATCTGGCGGAGGAAGCCGCCCGCAAGGCTCTGGACAATGCCGGGATGAAGGCAGAGGAGCTGGATTTCATAATCTGCTCCAATGTGGTGAACGAATATGTGACCCCGTCCCTGAGCTGCATCATCCAGGGAGCGATCGGAGCGACATGCCCGTGTCTGGACATAAACTGCGCCTGCGCCGGATTCATGTACGCTCTTGACATAGCGGAATCCTTCTACAAGGCCGGAAGAGTGAAGAACGTGCTGATAGTCTGCGCTGAAGAGCCGACAAGGATGACGAGCTGGAAGGACAGGAACGTCTGCGTCCTCTTCGGAGACGGAGCCGGAGCCGCAGTGCTCTCTGAAGGCGACAACATCAAGGGAATCAAGCTTTCGGCCGCAAGCGCCACCGACAAGCTCTACCAGATAAGGACTCTCGAGCCGACTCCGTACATAACCAAGGAGGAGCATGACGTGTCGCTCCAGATGAAGGGACAGGACGTGTTCAAATTTGCAGTCAAGGCTTCGAGCGGCGACATCAAATACCTGCTCGACAAGCTCGGAATGAAGCCGGACGACGTGGATCACTATCTTCTCCATCAGGCGAACATACGTATCCTCCGTTCGATCATGGACTTCCTCGATCAGCCGGAGTCCAAGTTCCCGACCAATGTGGAGACTCACGGGAACTCGTCTTCAGCAAGCTGCCCGATCCTGCTCGACGAATGCAACAGGAACGGCCTGCTCAAGCGGGGCGAGACCATTGCATTCAGCGCATTCGGTGCCGGATTCATCTCGGGGGCGGCCATAATGGAGTGGTGACGCGCTGACGCGCGGCCCATCACGGCCCGCACGCCGGCCACACACGGAAAAATGCAAGACAAATCAAAGCAGCACGACAAACTTAAAGCAAAAGAACATGATAAAAAGTAGAATCTGCGAAATACTTGGTATAGAATATCCTGTATTTCAGGGCGGCATGGCATGGGTTGCCGATGCCTCTCTTGCCGCCGCCGTATCAGAGGCAGGCGGACTTGGTCTCATCTCCTCGATCAACGCCGGAACGGAGGCAGTCAGGAACGAGATCAGGAAATGCAGAGAACTCACGAATAAACCGTTCGGAGTCAACATAATGCTTCAGGCTCCGAATGCAGGGGAGATAGCGTCGATGGTGGTTGAAGAAGGAGTAAAGATCCTCACCACCGGAGCCGGCTCTCCCGCCCAGTACATGGATATGTGGAAAGAGGCCGGCATCAAGGTCATTCCGGTGGTGGCTTCGGTGGCTCTCGCCCTGAAGATGCAGGCAATAGGGGCCACTGCCGTAGTAGCAGAGGGAGCGGAATCGGGCGGACATGTCGGTGAGCTCCACACTATGGCTCTCATACCTCAGGTTGTCGATGCCCTCGACATTCCGGTTGTGGCCGCAGGCGGAATCTGCGACGGAAGAGGTGTCGCCGCAGCCTTCATGCTCGGTGCAGATGCAGTGCAGGTAGGTACGCGCTTCCTCTCTGCAGAGGAGTGCACCGCTCACCAGAACTACAAGGACAAGATCCTGAAGGCAACGGACATCTCCACAATAGTTACAGGCAAGACCCTCGGACATCCGGTCCGTTCGCTCAAGACGCCGTTCTCCAAGACTTTCGCCAAGATGGAGGCAGATCCGAACGTGAAGCCGGAGGAGATCCTGTCGTTCGGCACGGGAGCTCTGCGCAAGGCCGTCAAGGAAGGCGACCCGAACGGAAGCTACATGGCAGGAGAATGTGCAGGAATGGTCAAGAAGATAGAGCCTGCGAAAGCCATTGTTGAAGACCTCGTCAAGGGAGCAGAGAAACTGCTTGCCGGTGCTCCGGGTCTTCTCGCATGAATCGACACACCCACAAATCATCAATAAAGACGAATATGAACAGAAGAGTTGTAATAACAGGAATGGGCGCAATAACGCCTGTCGGAAACAGTGTGAACGAGCTATGGCAAAATCTCATCAGCGGAGTTTGCGGCATCGGCTTCATCACCGAGTTTCCGACTGACGACCTTCCGGCAAAAGTGGCCGGAGAAGTAAAGAACTTCAAGCCTGCCGACTACGGCATTGAACCTGCATTCGCAAGGAAACAGGACAAATTCTCCGTGTTCGCCGTGGCTGCCGCCAACGAAGCCATCAGCCAGTCAGGTCTTAAGGCCTCCGACGGAGAGGACGGCAACATCGATCCGATGAGATTCGGAGTATATGTAGGCTCCGGAATCGGAGGATTCAGCACTCAGTACAAGGAGAGCGAGAAGATGATAAAGGACGGGGCAAAATGGATCTCGCCGCTCTTCATCCCTACCATGATAGCCAATATGGCTGCCGGCAACATCGCAATCCGCCACAACCTCTGCGGACCGTGCGTGCCAGTGGTCACCGCCTGTGCCACTTCCACTCACACAATCGGAGAAGCCTACAGGGCCATCAAGCACGGCTATGCTGACGCCATAATCGCCGGAGGCTCTGAAGCCGCCACGATTCCGCTCGGAATCGCCGGATTCGCCAATGCCAAGGCTCTCTCAAGATCAGAAGATCCGCAGTATGCCTCCCTTCCGTTCAACGCCAACAGAGGCGGCTTCGTGATGGGAGAAGGAGCGGCAATGCTCGTGCTTGAGGAATATGAGCACGCGAAGGCACGCGGAGCGAAGATAATAGCTGAAGTATGCGGCTACGGAAACACTTGCGACGCATACCACATGACTGCTCCGAGGACGGACTGTCTGACCCAGACAGCCGCAGTGAAGATGGCTCTCGAAGAGGCCGGATACAATTCTTCGGACGTGCTCCACATCAATGCGCACGGCACCGGGACTGCTCTCAACGACTCTCTTGAGACCAAGACGTTCAAGATGGCTCTCGGAGATGACGCCTACAAGGCGCACATCTGTTCGACCAAGTCAATGACAGGCCACATGCTCGGAGCGACTGGAGCGGTCGAGGCAATCGCCGCAGTTCTCGCCCTCACCAACGGCATCGTGCCGCCGACAATCCATCTCGACACGCCTGACCCTGAATGCGACCTCAACTACACTCCGAACAAGGCTGAGAAGGTCGACATCACCATCGCCATCTCCGACTCACTCGGATTCGGAGGGCACAATGGCTGCGTGGCTTTCAGAAAGGTGGAGTAAGACGGAGAACATGAACTGAAACCTGATCCTAAAAACAACAGAAGATGAATAGAGAAGAACTTAAAGAATACCTGCCGCACCGTGAACCGATGCTCCTTGTCGACGAGATTGATATCGACTCCGATGGTGTCGCTCATGCCAAGTACAGGATCAGAGAAGATGAATTCTTCTGCAGAGGACACTTCCCTGGCAACCCTATCGTTCCTGGAGTCATCCAATGCGAGATCATGGCTCAGAGCTGTGCCCTTCTTGTCAAAGACGAGCTCAAGGGACGCACGACGCTATACAGCGGCATTGACAATGTCCGTTTCAAGAATATCGTCCGTCCGGGAGACGTATGTGAGATAACGGCAAAGCTCACCGGCAAGAGAGGAATGATATTCTTCACAGAGGCGTCACTTAAAGTGGACGGGAAACTCTGCTGCAAAGGAAATCTGTCTTTCGCTCTTGTCGACGGCAGGAACGGAGACGAATAAGATCTACTGCCAACCCAAAAATGGAAAACCTGCAGAAATTTCTGCAGGTTTTTTTGCATTTGTCAGATCAGGAAACTACTGCTGCTCAACATCTTCCACCTCACATCCCCTGAAGTAGAAGTCGGAGGCTGATTTTTCCTTGCTGAAGCAGTAATATGTCATCTCGGCTTCAGAACATATTTCCCCGCCATAGATTATCCTTGCCTCTATCACGGCGAAGTTGCGCTTCATCTCCTTAATGCTTCCCCTTACCTCGAGAGTTATCCCCTCGCCAGTCGGAACCGGCTTACGGTATTTCATGTCAAGCCTGATAGTCATGCCGGCGCACTGTAGTTTTCTCGCCATTATCCAGGCGGCGATCTCATCCATCAGAGTGGCCTGAATGCCGCCGTGCAGGGTATGAAGCCATCCCTGATAGTCATCAGAGGAATTCCAGAATGACACTAATTCATCCCCGTCCTCATAAAACTCCATCTTGAGTCCCAACCTGTTTGTCGGAGCACACCCGAAACAGTTGTAGCCGTCTTTGACAAGATCAAGCCACGGATTGATTACCTTCTTCATAATAAAATAATTATCGTCAATCAGGATGCGCACTGCCAAGCTGACGCCATGCTGCAGGACGGCATCAGTCATTCATGATCGGCCATGCGCCTCTCGGCAAGTGCCTCATATTTCGTGCCCGGACGACCATAATTTGCATACGGCCAGATGGAAATGCCTCCCCTCGGGGTGAATATTCCTGTGACTTCGATATACTTCGGATCCATCAGCCGGATAAGGTCCTTCATTATGGTGTTGACGCAGTCCTCGTGGAAATCCCCGTGGTTACGGAAGCTGAAGAGATAGAGCTTGAGACTCTTGCTCTCCACCATCCTGACATCCGGAATATAGCTTATCCTTATTTCAGCGAAATCAGGCTGACCGGTGATCGGACAGAGACTCGTAAACTCTGGACAGTTGAATCTAACCCAGTAGTCGTTGTCACGATGTCTGTTCTCGAAAGTCTCAAGCACCTCTGGCGCATAGTCGGCCCTGTATTCCGTCTTTTTTCCGAGGGACTTCAGTCCCTCCGTCTCTCTTTCTTTCATTGTTCCTCCCTTTTTGACCCTTTAACACTCTCCTGATATTTTTCAAGGCCCGCGCGTCTGAGAGTACATGCCGGACAATGGCCGCAGCCGTCGCCGGGAATGCCGTTGTAGCAGGTGAGAGTCTCGTTCCTGATGATATCCAGAACGCCGAGCTCATCTGCCAGCGCCCACGTCCCAGCCTTGTCCAGCCACATCAGAGGAGCGTGTATTACGAACTGTTCCTCCATTGCGAGATTGAGAGTCACGTTCATCGACTTTATGAAGGTGTCACGACAGTCCGGATAACCGCTGTAGTCCGTCTGAGAGACCCCGGTGATGATATGTCTGATGCCGAGCTCCCGAGCATAGACCGCCGCAGCCCCGAGAAAAAACATATTTCTGCCTGGAACGAAAGTGTTTGGAAAAGTGTCGGCCGGCTTCACGCTGTCCATCTCCACAGCCGTGTCGGTCAGCGAACTCGTGCCGATGCCGCTTATGAACGAGAGATCGACGAGATGGAAATCAACTCCTGCCTTCTCTGCAAGAGCTCTGGCGACGGACACCTCTTTATGGTGTCTCTGTCCATAGGAAAAAGTGACGGTATGTACTTCGTCAAAATTTCTGAGAGCCCAAAACAGGCAGGTGGACGAATCCTGCCCGCCGCTGAAGACGACAAGCGCCTTCCCTCCTTTTGTCGCATTCATATCAGATTCTTATTATTTATGTTCATTTGATGAGACAGCCATTGCACTTCAATGACAGAGATGTCATATATCCTTAATTCTGAACGGATTGTACGAAATTCCCGAATCAAAGGCGTCACAGCCCTCGTATTTTTTCACCGCTCTGACGACAATGTTGGTGACCGGAAGTATGACCACCTCGTATGCCGTCTTGAGAACTATCTGCAGAATCATGAGTCTGAGCATGTTCTCAAAGCCTATGCCCCAGAAGGCTATCGGAAAGAATATCAGGGAGTCCACCGTCTCGCCGCATACGGACGAGACCACTGCACGCAGAGAAAAGCGCCTGCCTCCCGAAGCCACCTTCATGCGGCTCATCACATAGGCATTGACGGTCGAGCCCGAGATGAAGGCGAGGAGAGATGCCAGAGTCACACGGGGAGCGAGGGCAAATATATAGTCGAAATG
The DNA here is from genome assembly GCA_944326355.1 of uncultured Bacteroidales bacterium. Classification (GTDB taxonomy): domain Bacteria; phylum Bacteroidota; class Bacteroidia; order Bacteroidales; family UBA932; genus Cryptobacteroides. The sequence goes on from CALVDO010000020.1 coordinate 31,674, forward strand.
CTCGCCACCGTCCCAGAATGGGGCGGCCGGAAGCAGCCGGACGATCTGAGCCATGGCCACGACAAAGAAATTCATGGCGAAGCCGGTCCAGATGACGAGTCTCGCCTTCCTGTAGCCCCAGACCTCCACTATACAGTCATTGAGGACGTATGAGACAGGGAAGATGAGGACGCCGCCGGTGAGAGCCAGCGGACCGGCCTCGAATACCTTTGTCTCAAAAAGATTGGAAGTGATCAGGCACACGTTGAACACGATGGCCATGAGCACGAATGGCACGGAGAGCATGGTCCTCTGCCCGAGGCCTCCGGCATTCCCGTTCCGACAGGTCTGAAGTCCATCGGAACGGTCATTGGAATGATTCTGCATTTTCTTGTTTTTTAAGTGGTTACCAAGCACACTGATGCCGTACGGGCGCAAAAGATGCCCGCCGGAGACTATTCCGCAGCCTTCAGGCGTTCCGCGTTTTCCGCGATCTGAAGCTGGTCAAGCACCTCCTGTATGTCTCCGTCCATGAAGACCGGAAGGTTATACATGGTATAATTTATCCTGTGATCCGTGACGCGGGACTGCGGGTAGTTGTACGTACGGATCTTTGCCGAACGGTCTCCCGTGGACACCATCGTCTTTCTCTTGGCCGAAATCTCGTTGAGATACTTCTCGTACTCCATATTGTACAGTCTCGTGCGGAGCTCGGCAAGAGCCTTGTCAAAATTCTTCAGCTGCGACTTCTCGTCCTGACACTGCACCACGATTCCGGACGGGATGTGAGTCAGGCGTATGGCCGAATATGTCGTGTTGACCGACTGTCCTCCAGGGCCTGAAGAACAGAAGGTGTCCTTGCGTATGTCATTCATGTTCAGCTCCACGTCAAACTCGTCCGCCTCAGGCAGAACGGCCACCGATGCGGCTGAGGTGTGCACCCTACCCTGCGTCTCCGTCTGTGGAACACGCTGCACGCGGTGCACTCCCGACTCGTATTTCAGCACGCCGTAGACGCCGTCTCCGGATACCTTGAAAACGATCTCCTTGAAGCCGCCGGCAGCCCCCTCGGACTGGCTGGTCACCTCAAGCTTCCATCCTCGGCGCTCAACATACTTGGAATACATACGGAAAAGGTCTCCCGCAAATATCGCCGCTTCATCCCCCCCGGTGCCGCCACGGATCTCAACAATGGCATTCTTGGCGTCCTGCGGATCTGCCGGGATAAGGAGGAGCTTGATCTCCTGTTCCATCTCGGGAATCTTCGGCTCGATCATGGAAATTTCCTCCCGCGCCATCTCCTTCAGCTCCTCATCCTTCTCATTGGCGAGGATATCCTTGGCCGAGGCGTAGTCCTCCATCATCTTCTTGTACTCCTCCCCCGCCCTTATGATCGGAGACAGCTCCTTATATTCCTTGTTGAGCTGCACGTATTTCTTCATGTCCGAGATCACTTCCGGGTCAGAAAGCTGACTCTGAAGCGTCTCATATTTATCTCTCAGTCCGAGAACCTTGTCAAGTAACGTATTGTTGTCTGCCATTATAATATAAGTATCATTCTGTTAAAAGCGTCAGATGGACTTCACGTAGCATCTGCGTCTCATGTAGAGCTCATGCTCATAGCGGTCCCACACGTTGACCGCGAGGTTTGTCTCAAGCTGCGGATTGGCAATCGCCCACTTTACCTCTGCCTCCTGATATTTGCGGGCCATGATGGTGTGATATACCGATGACACGCCGGTGTTCTGCCATTTCGGGGCCGCACCGTTCAGCATGAGGTCGATGGTGTCAAACTTCTTCATCGCACGGAGAAAATGTATCCAGCCGAACGGGAAGAGCGAGCCCTTCGCCTTCTGCAGAGCGCGGGAAATGCTCGGGAATGAGATGCCGAACGCGGCTATCTCCCTGTTCTCATCCAGAAGGAAGCAGCACAGTCTCTTGTCAAGGAATCCGATCGTCTGGGCCGCCTCCTCCTCTATCTCCTCATCAGTGAACGGGATGAAGTTGTAGACATGGTCAGCGAAACTGTCGTTGTATATCCGGAAGAACTCGCGCACAAGAGCCTTGTCATGCTTCAGCACGTCAATGTCGCCTACTGTAAGCCTGTATCTGTCCTTGAGCCTGTCGGCTATGGCCGCCATCTTGTCAGGAACGCCCTGGTCGGCCTTCATCTTGTACTGAAGCCAGTCGCACTCCTTCTCATAACCGAGGGCGGTGACCAGATCATTATAATACGGATAGTTGTAGATGCAGTTGAAAGGCGCCAGATTTTCGAAGCCTTCGACAAGCATGCCCTGCTTGCCGAGAGTATTATAATAGAGAGGGCCGTGTATCTCGTTCATTCCCTGCTCTCGCGCCCAGTTCTCTGCCGTGCCGAGCAGCAGTCTCGCCACCTCGATGTCGTTGATGAGGTCAAACCAGCCGAAGCGTGCCCTCTTCTTGCCGTAGCGCTCATTATACCTCGGATTTATCATCCCGCAGATGCGTCCGACGACCTTCTTTCCGTCCATCGCGAGCCACATCACCCTCGTGCAATACTTGAGAGGAGCCGCCTTCGTCAGCGACTTCACCTGATCCGAATGCAGGGCCGGCACATACTGCGGACAGCCTTTGTAAAGCTTGTCAGGAAAAGTTATGAACTTCTTGAGATCGCGCTTTGTCTTGACTTCAACTATTTTATAATCAGCCATTTCTCTAAAATTTTCCAGATATGTCAAAATGCGTCCTGACATAAAGGCCGGGACATGACGTGCAAAAATAAGAAAAACGTTTCAATCAATGAAATGTCACGCCCGAAACATCTCCGCATCACAAAACGTCTCCGCCGCAGGCAGCATCCGGAGCGCCGGACGCCGCATCCGCTTTTCCTGCGAGAAGGTGAGTCAGCGCCGCCTGTGCACATACGCACCCGAAGACGGCGGGCATATAGGAAATGCTGCCGACCAGAGACTTCTTGTTGCGCTCGTCGCACTCCTCTATGGCGGAGCGTATAGGCAGCTCTTCCGAAAAGACCACCTTGAAGCCCTTTCTGATCCCCATACGGCGCAGCCTTTTACGCACGACAAACGCAAGGGGACAGTTGTACGACTTGGATATGTCGGCGAGTCTCACCTTCGTCGCGTCGAGCTTCGCGCCGGCGCCCATCGACGAGACGTGCGGGATGCCGTTCTCCATGCAGTATCTGATCAGCGCCATCTTAGGGGAAAGCGTGTCAATGGCGTCCACGAGATAGTCAATGCGGAAGTTTCCGAGCACGTCGGCCACCGCGTCGGCCTCAAGATACGACTTGACCGTCACGACGTCGAGGCTCGGATTGATGTCCAGCAGCCTCTCCCTGAGCACGTCACACTTCATCCGGCCGACCGTGGAATTCAGGGCGAGAATCTGCCTGTTCCTGTTTGTCACCGACACCTCGTCGCTGTCCATGATCAGAATATGTCCGACTCCGGCCCTGACTATCATCTCTGCCGCATAGCCGCCGACCCCGCCGACTCCGATGACGGCCACATGCGCCTCCTCAAGCCTTCTGAGCCCATCTTCTCCGGCAATCATGCCGGTGCGTTCCTTCCACTCCTGAATCATCGCCGGCAGTTAAAGACCCTTCGACTTCGCCTCATCCCACAGAGCATCCATCTCCGCAAGGGTCATGTCCTTGAGGTCACGGCCTTTGCGTATCGTGTGCTCCTCAAGATAGGTGAAACGTCTTCTGAACTTGGCGCAGGTGCGCTCCAAAGCCGTGTCAGGGTTGAGTCCGTACAGCCTCGCCGCATTGACGATGGCGAAGAGGTAGTCGCCGAGCTCTCCCTCCGCCCTATCACGGGAAGCCTGCCGGGAAGCCTCGTCCTGAGCCGACTCCATCGCGTCGAGCTCGGCCCTGTACTCATCCAGCTCTTCCCTGACCTTGTCCCACACCTGAGACTTCTCCTCCCAGTCAAAGCCTACTCCTCTGGCCTTATCCTGCATCCTGTAGGCCTTAAGCAGCGGCGGGAGCGTGTCCGGAACTCCGGAAAGCACGGTCTTGTTGCCCCCCTTCTCCTTAACTTTCAGCATCTCCCAATTTTTCATGACCTCGGCGGAATCTGCCACTTCAACCGTCGAAAACACATGAGGATGGCGATAGATGAGCTTATCGCACAGGAGTCCTATCACGTCCGCGATGTCGAATTTGCCCTGCTCCTCACCTATCTTCGCATAGAAAAGGACATGCAGAAGCACGTCTCCAAGCTCCTTCGACACGTCGCGGTCATCCTTTCTGAGGATGGCGTCGCTGAGTTCGTATGCCTCTTCCAGAGTCTGCGGACGGAGCGAGTCTGCGGTCTGCTCCCTGTCCCACGGACATTTCACGCGCAATTCGTCCAGAATGTCGAGTATCCTGCCGAATGCGGCGAGCTTATCTTCTCTTGTATTCATCCCAACTGTCGTTAAAAACGCCCGCAAAGTTACAACATTCGGGACAAAAAAGTCACCGGAGAAGAAAAACAATCCATTGATACAGGCAAAAAATTTCAGATTTAAACAACAAATACTATATTTGGCGAACAAATACAACCCGAAAAGAAGATAAACCGCATAATTGAAACCAAAGCAATGAGAAAAGAAATCCGTTTCGTTTCGGCAGACGAGGCCGTAACGGCAGTGAAATCAGGAGATCACGTGCATCTGAGCAGCGTCGCCAGCGCTCCCGGCATACTGATACAGGCCCTCTGCAGAAGGGGCGAGGCCGGAGAGCTTAAGGACGTCAGGATCCACCACCTCCATACGGAGGGTGACGCCCCATACTCCGACCCGAAATTCGACGGGATATTCTTTCATCAGGCGTTCTTCGTGGGATCAAACGTGAGGAAAAGCGTACAGAACGGCTATTCCGACTACATTCCGGTACTGCTCAGCGAGACCCAGAAGCTCTACCGGTGCGGTGCGCTCAAGTGCGATGTCGCGATGATACAGGTTTGCCCGCCTGACCGGCACGGCTTCGTTTCGCTCGGGACTTCGGTTGACGCCACTCTTGCGGCGATTGAATGCGCAAAGACGGTCATAGCCGTAGTCAACCCTAATGTGCCGAGGGCATGGGGACAGGCGATGATTCCTATGGACATGATAGACATCTTCGTCGAGGACGACACCCCTCTTAAGGAAGCCGTATTCAGCGAGCCGGACGAGATAGAGACAGCCATAGGCCGCCACTGCGCAGAGCTGATTGAGGACGGGGCCTGCCTGCAGATGGGAATCGGAGCCATACCTAACGCCGTCCTGGCGCAGCTCGGGGGACACAAGGATCTGGGCATACACACCGAGATGTTTGCAGACGGCGTGCTGTCTCTTGTGGAAAAGGGAGTGATCAACGGTTCACGCAAAGGCATCGACCGGGGAAAGATGGTGTCGACCTTCCTCATGGGCTCGAAGAGATGCTATGACTTCATCGACGACAATCCGATGGTGGCCATGATGGACGTCGGCTACACCAACGACCCTTATGTCATCGCCCGGAATCCGAAGACGACTGCCATCAATTCCGCCCTGCAGGTTGACCTCACCGGGCAGGTATGCGCAGACTCGCTAGGGACAAAATTCTACTCAGGCACCGGAGGACAGGTGGACTTCGTCTACGGCGCATCGCTCTCGCAGGGAGGGAAAGCCATAATAGCAATGCCGTCCTGCACGAAAAAGGGAGAAAGCAAAATAGCGCCTACACTGCTTCAGGGAGCGGGAGTGGTTACCTCAAGAGCACACATCCACTGGTTCGTGACTGAGTACGGAGCCGTAGACCTCTACGGGAAATCGCTTCAGGAGAGGGCCAAGCTCGTGATCAGCGTGGCACATCCGGCTCACAGGGAGGCACTCGAGCGGGCTGCCTTCGAACGCTTCGGGCCGCACTACGGACATTTCTCCATCTGACGCATATAATGTCCGGATAACCGGATAAAAAGGGAACACATGACCCCCGCATCCTACCATCTGCGATGCGGGGGTCATCTTATTCCTTTATCAGATCTGCGACAGAGGCGCCGACATAACCGATAAGGTCCGCAGGCGAAATCTTGAGCTGAAGTCCCCGTACTCCTGCGCTCACATAGATGAACGGGAAAGTGACGGCAGTGGAATGGAAATAGGTCGGAAACGGCTTCTTCATCCCTACCGGGGAACAGCCTCCCCTCACATAGCCGGTCACTGGCAGCAGCTCCTTCATGGGTATCAGGTCACACTTCTTGTTGCCTGACACCTTTGCTGCCGCCTTGAGATCGACCTCGGTATCGCCCGGAACGACACAGACGAAATGTCCTGTCCTGTCGCCCGACAGAACGAGCGTCTTGAACACTGTCTCAACCGGTTCTCCGAGCTGGGCCGCGACATGCCCCGCCGCCAGATCATTCTCATCGACCTGATACGGAATCAGCTCGTAGGCTATACCTGCCTTGTCCAGCAGTCTGGCGGCATTGGTCTTCTCTATTTTTTCCTTCTTTCCCATAAACTTTCGGCAACAGAAAATCAAAAGGCGGAGACAGCATCCCGGGAAACGGCAGAAAGCGCTCCCTAACGTATCATATAGGCCTCGAAGCGCCTAAAGGTGTTGAGTTCAGCCTCCTTGGTGGAAGCAGCCACTATCTCGGTACGGATCTTTGACGCCGGCTTGGATATGATGCGCACCATGTCGGACGTCTTCTCCGGAGGGAGGAAATCGGACTTGCCGAAGAACATGCCGGCGCCGACAGGAGACGGATCAGTCGAGACATCCGCAGGATGCACGCCCCACACGCAGATGTAGTCCTCCCCGTATTTCACGGCCGCACCCTCATGATAATTGACACCTGTGAGAAACATGACCTTCCTTCCGGAAAGCTCTTCAGCAGTCACTGTCGCGTTCCTTGTCTTCGACGAGACCTCAACACGGATCTTGACGTCCACCGTGTCCCCGTCATAAGGCACTCCGTAGGATATCATCTCCGCAAAACAGCCCTTTTTAGTGTCCCCGACCCTCGCCAGACGTCCCTTCGTCGCCTTCAGCTTCACTTCCTTCTCTCCGTCCCAGAGGGCAATTCCACCGAGGCCTACGGTGCCGCCGACCATGTATTCGTCACACCCGAGCCCATACTTTTCCTGCTGCTCCTCAGTCGGATACCAGCCGTATTTCTCAAGCTCCAGACCACGACCTGTCTTAGAGTAGACGTCAATCGCCCCGCTGTCATTGAAATATATCCGAAGAGCCATATAGACATTCTCCACGGCAGGGCCATGATGCCCGACAGTCTTGTATTCATTACCCGACTTCGAATATATCTCAGCGACCTGTTTCCCGTCAGACTTCAGAAACAGGCTTTTGGCCGTCTGCGCGTCAAGAGAGACGCCGGCAAGCAGCATGGTCATCGTCATGACTGCGACAAAAACATTCCGTACCATCTCCAATATCTTCTGTCATTCAACATAAATCCGATGTCATATCATCCGATCCCGCATCGTCAGCCGCCCGGACATCCGAAGTGATATGAGACTGTTCTCCCGACTCCTCCCGCCGCGCACCGAGGAAAAACGAAAAATGCACATTGCCGTATTTCCTCTCCTTCACAAAACGCGGATGGTCCGAGAACGAGTGCTCTGCGGGGTGTTCAAGAATGAAATAGCCGTCCTCCACGACGAGCCCTGCCCCGAGAACACGGTCAGGCAGAGTATCAAGACCTTCCATGGCATAAGGCGGGTCGGCGAATACGATGTCATAGCTCCTTGTGCAGATCCGTATGAAGTCAAACACGTTGTGCCGGACCACAGATACTCCGGACAGCCCGAGAGCGGCCGCCTGACTTCTTATGAATGATGCGTTGGCCGGAGCCATCTCCACACAGCACACCTCAGAAGCACCTCTGGAGGCAAATTCAAATGAAATCGCCCCAGTGCCCCCGAACAGGTCGAGGACGGTGATGCCCTCAAGCTCGTATTCGTTGCCGAGAACATTGAACAGCCCCTCACGCGCGAAATCGGTGGTCGGTCTCGCCTTATAGCCGGGCGGAGGGCTTATGGTCCGCCCCTTGAGTCTTCCTCCTATTATCCTCATGGTCAGATCTGCACGACATCCTTGAAATACCTGTACAGAGAGAGTTCCTGCTCATGGTCGAGCGGCGTGCGGAAATATATCGGGGAAATCTCCGGATTGAGCTGGAGCCTCTTCAGCACATGGAAGATGAAATATTCGGCGGTCGTGAAATCGGCCGCCTCAAAAGTATTGCAGAGCTGCAGCGTCCTTCCCTGGGAGACGACCAGATGGAGGCGTCCGTCGGCGTATGACGCCACTATCCTGTTATAGTCAGGAATCGTCTCCAGCGCCTTCAGCATGAAGTGGAGCTCGGGAAGCACGCGCGCCCTTTTCCCGTCGGAAGTCAGAACGGTGTCCGCGATGACCTTTGAGAGGGTCTCCCCGATGCTGCGCGAAAACACCATCACTCCCCCGCAGAACGGCTCCTCGATATGCTCGACGATGTCATCCTCCCCGATTTCCACCACGCCGGCAAGCAGCTCGCGTGCCGCAGGGGGATCGAAGAAATGAGCCGGAACAAGAGTACACTTCGGCGTAAACAGGGATATCTCGACAGTGCCGTATCTGGACTGAAGCTCCTTGGCTGTGAAGATATGGTCGGGGCTCAGCCACCCGGAACTCCGCGTCCGGTCATCGGACTCTATCTTAAAAGAATATCCACTCAAGCAGACTTGAATGGATATCCTACCTTTATCTGTCATATCGTCAGCCGGTCACGACAGGAAACGGGACTACTCCCAGTTTCCGGCGTTGTTGTTCGGCGCGTCGATACTTCCGACCTTCAGACCAGGAAAACGGCCCGTATCTTCCCTTTCGGCGTTGAGATTGATGATGAGCTGCCTGTCAAGACCCTTGAGAAGAGACTTGTAGCCCATGCTCGCCTCGAAGAGAGGCACCTTCACTCCGGAAACAGTCTTCACTGCCGAAGCCATATATATGGAATCACCGCCGCTGAACGGAATGATTGCCAGTGAATCAATGTTGAAGTCCTGCCTGTCGAGGAACATGGCCTGTCTCACGAGAGTGTCACGCTCAATCTGGAACACCAGCTGGTGGTCTCCTCCGACATACATCTCATACATCTGCTGAGGAGTGATCCTCGGATTTCTCTTCTTGACCTGCTCAGTGTGAACTACCGCGAGGGAGTCATCCATTGAGCCGACCTGCATCACGAGCTTGATCTTGCCGTTGTTGTAGAAGTCCTTGAGGGAGTCGATGGTCGGAGAGAAACGTCCGTACTGGCTCTTGAAAGCGACCTGAAGGTCACGGATGTCCTTGAGACGCTGAATTCCGACCGCCTCTCTGGCAGCCTTGTCGTTGTTGAAGTTCACCGGCTCCATGATGCTCTGCACAATGGCATAGGCCAATCCGATGATGACTACGGGAAAGATCAAATAGACGAGTAGCTTCTTAAGTACTTTCATTGTATGATTGATTTTTTGTTTATCCAAATCCCGGACAAAGTTAAAAATTTGATTTATGATATGCAATATAATTTGTAATTTTGCGTCTGGAAGTTACGAAAAGAGTGTAATTCATTGGAAATGAGCGTAGGTTAATTGCTCATGATAGTAATAGGTTACGATTTAGTTAGTTATCTACTGCATCATCTTTCTGCGCGTTGCGTAACCTTCAAAGAACTCTTCATATGCAAAAGTCACTACTGTCCCGTTTAAACTAACTCAAACTGAATAAGTTAGGATATTCATCAGAAGAAACGGAATTTTGGTTTTT
>CALVDO010000021.1 GCA_944326355.1 uncultured Bacteroidales bacterium
GGATAATGCCCGTTATCACAAGTGATTTCTGCTTGCGGATTGATGCGCTTTAATAGCTCCGTAGTCGGTTCGTCATTGGGGTCTTGTGATACAAATTTGCCAAGGATTGCAAGTTCAAGTATTTTTTGTTTAGCCTGCTGGATGGTTGTTTGCAAGTCAGTTTTGCCTTGCTCTATTTGGTCTATTATAGTAAAACAAAATTCGATTTCTTCAACGATGCGTTGCTGCTCCTTGAAAGGAGGAAGAGGAATATGTAAGTCTGTAAATATCTCTTTGTTGACTCTTTGTTGTCCAACTACCCCTTTGAAGTATTTAGTGCCTTCTTTGATATACCAGGCTGATTTGAAAAGATAAAGATAGAATTTTGCATAAACTTTAATAGGCCGAAGAATAACTAATTCGGTTGTTCCTGCGCCATAAGTATTTGGAAGATTATTAAATATCGTCGATTTGCGATTTTCGAAACATGGCGATATTTTCGCAATACCAATATCACCATCATGAAAATGCGAATAACCATTTTTAATATTCTCCCATATGCGTTCTTCAAAGAAATGATTTCCTGAAAATCCATCCTCTACAAGTGCCATTGGAATAAATCCAACTTTCATATTATTGTCCAATTCCGATTTTGGATTAAGAATAAACAGATCGGATACAGGTACTAGAATCCAGGAACTTGGTATTTCAAATGGCACATCTTGCCGATGATGGGGCGTACGTACCGTTATATGCTATAAAAATGTGTCAAGATTTTCACCTTTTCGCATTTTGAATGAGAGTCGTTTAGGTCACCTCCGCTTACGGTACTGGAGGGGGGTGATGCCGGTGTTGCGGCGGAAATACTGGACGAAGACGGAGGGACTGGAGAAGTTGAGCTCTTCTGAGATCTCCAGGACGGTCTTGTCGGTCACGTTGAGGAGCATCTTGATCTCGCTTATGAGGGTGGAGCTGATCCAGTCGGAGACGGATTTGCCGGTGATGCGCTTGACGGCGCCGGAGAGATATTTCGGGGTGCGGTTGAGCCTGTCGGCATAGAATCCGACATGATGTTCGGTGCGGAAATGCCTTGTGAGCAGCACGAAAAAGTCGTCGGTCAGCTTCTCCTGACGGGGCTTGCGGATTTCCGCCTCGTCTTCCGAAACTGATCTGAATATGTCACAGAGTTCAAGCACGAGCGCATAGAGAAGGGTCTTGGCTATCTCGACCCGGTACGCGTTCGGAGTCTCGGAATAGCGCTTCTCCAGAAAGTCATAGTATTCAAGCACATCCTCCAGTTTCCGCTCCGGGAGATCCACCACAGGATTGCGGAGAGCCATGTTGATTATGTTGATGTCCACAGGACTCGGGAACTCGAGAATCATGTCCTGAGAAACGATGATGGACTTCGCCTCGAAATCGGCCGTGGCGGAAACGAGACTTATGAGCTGGTCGGGAGAAAGGATGAGAAGAGAGCCGGATGAGACATTGCGATTGCGCCCTCCTATCTTCAGAACGCATCCTCCTGACAGACAAACAGATATACAGAACCCGCCAAAAATGAACGGAGTTTCATTGTCGAAAAGCCTGTTTCTGGCTCTTGAATGAGACAGACAGAAGTCATTGATGAACTTAGGTTTCACCTCATCGAAGAAATCGCCTGTGCTGATGCTGAAGAAATCTCTATGCTCACCTGCATCCATAAAAAATCCGACCTTTTACACATTTTTTATTCTGCAAACATAATAATATATATCCGTACTGCGATTATTTTTGCAGCCGTTATTAACGGAAAGAATGATGAAACGATTTTACAGCAGTGAAATTGAAGAAATCTCCAGAGAGCTGGGGACGGACGCTTCTTCGGGTCTGAAAAAAGATGAGATAGCGTCCAGAATCGAAAAATACGGAAAGAACACTCTCGTACAGAAAAAGAACAGGTCGTTCTTCGCCATGTTCATAGCGCAGTTCAAGAGCTTCATGATAATACTGCTCATCATCGCGGCAGTCATCTCAGGAGTCATGGGCGTGAAGACCGGCGAGGGGCTTCTTGACACATACATAATAATGGGAATCCTGCTCCTCAACGCGTTCATTGGCGCATATCAGGAATACAAGGCCCAGAAGTCGCTCGAATCGCTCAAGAAGATGGCCGCTCCTATGGCAAAAGTGGTGCGCGACGGCGAGGCTATGGTGGTCAATGTCGAGGACGTCGTGCCTGGAGACCTCGTTGAGCTGGAGGTGGGAGACATTGTGCCTGCCGACATCAGGATCACCGAATCCTGCAACATGAGCATCCAGGAGTCATCGATGACAGGCGAGTCAGTGCCGGTGGAGAAGAGCCCTGAGACGCTTGCGGATGAGGAGATTCCTCTCGGAGACAGGAAGAATATGGCCTACTCGAGCGGGGTCGTGACCTTCGGACACGGAAAGGGAATCGCCGTCGGGACAGGAATGAACACCGAGATAGGAAAGATCGCCGACATGCTCGGAGGCGACTCCGACACGCAGACGCCTATGCAGGTGCGTCTTGAGAAGCTCGGAAAGGTCATCGGAACGGCCTCTGTAGTAATCTGCTTGATAATCTTCATAATAGGCATCCTCTACGGAAGGCCTGTCATCAGCATGCTGATGGTGGCCGTTTCACTTGCCGTTGCGGCAATTCCGGAGGGACTTCCGGCGATATCCACCATCATCCTCTCGATGGGAGTACGCAGGATGGTGAAGCACAACGCCATCATCCGCAAGCTGCCTTCAGTGGAGACTCTTGGATGCACCACCGTGATATGCTCGGACAAGACGGGAACTCTCACCAAGAACCAGATGACGGTCGTTGACAAATATGCCGTCAGCGGCAATACGGACCGTCTCGTCACCATCTCGGTGCTCTGCTGCGACGCAAAGGAGGTGAAGAACAGCGAAGGCGGAGTCACCCGTGTGGGAGACCCGACCGAGATCGCGCTCATAGACCTCGGCGCAGAAAACGGCGTGAACAAGGCAGAACTTGACGCCGCCTGTCCGAGAGTGGGAGAAGTGGCGTTCGACTCATCGCGCAAAAGGATGAGCACGATCAACAGGATGCAGGACGGCTCGCTCCAGATCAACGTCAAGGGCGGTCTCGACGAAGTTCTCTCCGTCTGCACGAAGATAGAGACAGCCGACGGAATCCGCGACATCACGGCAGCCGACATAGATAGCCTGCAGGAGCGCAACCAGAAGATGGCGGCTTCGGCCCTGAGAGTGCTCGCGATGGCATACAGGCCTACAGACACGGTGTCCTCAGATATGGAGGAGGTCGAAAAGGATCTCATATTCGTCGGCATCACCGGCATGATCGACCCGGAAAGGGAGGAAGTAATCGGTGCGATCAGCGAATGTCGCGACGCAGGGATCCGAACCGTCATGATCACCGGCGACCACAAGGCTACGGCTCTCGCCATCGCCTCAAAAATAGGCATATACAAAGACGGAGACCTCGCCATAACCGGCACGGAGCTCGACAGGATCGATGAAGAGACGTTCAACGCCAATGTGGAGAAATATTCAGTGTACGCCCGCATCGCTCCTGAACAGAAGGTAAAGATCGTGACCGCATGGCAGAAGAAGGGCGAAATCGTCGCCATGACCGGAGATGGAGTGAACGACGCGCCGGCACTGAAGCAGGCCGACATAGGAGTGTCGATGGGCATCACGGGAACGGAAGTGGCCAAGGACGCCTCAGACATGATTCTCTCTGACGACAACTTCGTGACCATCGTCTCGGCAGTGTCAGAAGGAAGAAGAATCTACGACAACATACTCAAGACCATACTCTTCCTGCTCTCGACCAATCTCGGAGAAGTCCTGCTTCTGTTCGTGGCGTCCATCCTGAACATGGGCATTCCGCTCCTGCCTATCCACATCCTCTGGATAAATCTCGTGAGCGAGACGTTCCCGGCTCTGGCCCTCAGCCTCGACCCTGCGGCGAAAGACATCATGAAGAAGAGCCCGAGAGGAAAGGGCAAACAGTTCATGGACAAGGGAATGATATGGAGAATCTGCTATCAGGGCGTCATGATGGGAGGCATCACCCTCGCAGCCTTCCTGATAGGAAAGAAGATGGGAATGGAGATGTTCTCAGGCGATGCCGGCGCCGCCGAATCTCTCGGACAGACGATGGCCTTTGCGGCGCTCATCGCAGCCAAACTCGTACATGCGGGCAACCTCCACTCGAACACCGAATCCAGATTCAGGTTCAATCCTCTCTCCAACAAGCCGCTCATATTCGCGATATTCATGTCGCTGGCGTTCTCTCTCGCCGTGCTGCTGATACCTTCGTTCGCAAAGGCATTCAACTTCATGGCCATGGGCACGGCACAGTGGCTCACAATCGTAGGACTTGCACTTGTTCCGCTCGTGATCGTGGAGCTCTTCAAGCTCCTGAAGTGGAACGGAAAATAGGAAAGACGGGGCTCCGGCATGATGAGGATGTTTTTAACTTGTTAATGACATAAATAATTTGCGTATGTAAAGAGCCCCGCCCTTCCATGACAAATACCGATTCCTTGAGACAAAGGTAATCCCCGAAACAAAAGAAAATCCCGCCCGAAGGCAGGATTTTCTTTTTTTGCATCATCTTTTTTCTCTTTTTAAAGATGATTTCTCTTTTCCTATGTCTTTTTCTCTTTTTTGTGATCCTGACAGGACCTTCATGACTCTCTCGGACCTGTCAGGCATGTTCTGATCCGGTCGGAAGTGCCGGCCTTGACGGATGTCAGAGACCGATCTGCTTGAAAAAGTCGTTGCCCTTGTCATCGACGAGGATGAATGCCGGGAAGTCTTCCACTCTGATCTTCCATATGGCCTCCATGCCGAGCTCAGGATATTCGACGCACTCGATGGACTTGATGTTGTTCTGGGCGAGGATTGCCGCAGGACCGCCTATCGAGCCGAGGTAGAATCCGCCGTGCTTCTTGCAGGCATCGGTCACCTGCTGGCTTCTGTTGCCCTTGGCGAGCATGATCATGCTGCCTCCGTGCTCCTGGAACAGATCCACATAAGGGTCCATGCGGCCGGCTGTGGTCGGGCCCATCGATCCGCAGGCCATGCCTGCCGGGGTCTTGGCCGGACCGGCGTAGTACACCGGATGGTCCTTGAAATACTGAGGCATCTCCTCTCCCCTGTCGAGACGCTCCTTGATCTTGGCATGGGCGATGTCCCTCGCCACTATGATAGTACCGTTGAGGCTCAGGCGCGTAGAGACAGGATATTTCGTCAGCTCGGCAAGAATCTCGGACATCGGACGGTCGAGGTCGATCTTCACGGCATTGCCCTCTCCAGCCCTGCGCAGCTCCTCCGGAATGAGGCGTCCAGGATTGTCATCCATCTTCTCTATCCAGATTCCGTCCCTGTTGATCTTGCACTTGATGTTTCTGTCCGCAGAACAGCTTACTCCGAGGCCGACAGGACAGCTCGCACCGTGGCGAGGAAGCCTTATGATGCGCACGTCATGGGCATAGTATTTACCGCCGAACTGCGCCCCGAGCCCTATCTTATGGGCAGCCTCGAGCACCTGCTTCTCCAGCTCCACATCCCTGAATGCGCGGCCTGTCTCGTCTCCGGTCGTCGGCAGCGAGTCGTAATAGTGGGTAGAGGCAAGCTTTACCGTGAGGAGGTTCTTCTCAGCGGAAGTGCCTCCGATGACGAATGCGATGTGATAAGGAGGACAGGCGGCCGTTCCGAGCGTCTTCATCTTCGACACGAGGAAAGGCACGAGGGTGTCCGGGTTGAGGATGGCCTTGGTCTCCTGATAGAGATAGGTCTTGTTGGCCGAACCGCCGCCCTTGGCGACGCAGAGGAAACGGTATTCCATTCCCTCAGTGGCCTCTATGTCTATCTGAGCCGGAAGGTTGCATCTGGTGTTGACCTCTTCGTACATGGACAGCGGAGCGTTCTGAGAATAGCGGAGATTCTCCTCAGTGTAGGTCTTGTACACTCCGAGGGAAAGAGCCTCCTCATCGCAGTAGCCGGTCCATACCTGCTGTCCCTTCTCACCATGGATAATGGCGGTGCCGGTGTCCTGACAGAACGGGAGCTTGCCCTTGCAGGCCACTTCCGCATTGCGCAGGAATGTCAGCGCGACATATTTGTCGTTCTCGCTCGCCTCCGGATCGGAAAGAATCTTCGCCACCTGCTCGTTGTGCGCAGGACGAAGCATGAAAGAGACGTCCCTGAAGGCCGCATTGGCCATTTTCGTGAGTCCCTCCTTCTCGATCTTCAGGATAGGTTTGCCTTCAAATTCTCCTACGGAGACATGGTCTCTTGTCAGGAGGTAGTATTCAGTCTTGTCTTCGCCAAGCTGAAACATCGGTGCATATTTGAATTCAGCCATATATGTTTGAGTTATTGTTCTGTCCTTATCTGATTCCGATCTTCCGGAATTCATGCGGCCCGCTACGCGGCCCGGAGTCAGCCTTTGGCAGCAGCCTTCCGGCCAAGTCATTGCGCTGATGCGCCTCCGCCCATCAGAAAGACCTTCATGAACTCATTGAGATCTCCGTCAAGAACCCCCTGCGTGTCGGATGTCTCGTATCCCGTGCGGAGATCCTTCACCATCTTGTACGGATGCAGCACATAGCTGCGGATCTGAGAGCCCCACTCTATCTTCTTCTTCTGTCCCTCAAGCTCAGCCTGCTTGGCCTGACGCTTCTTCAGTTCAAGGTCATAGAGACGGGACTTGAGGATGCGCAGAGCGTTCTGCCTGTTGTCCAGCTGAGACCTCGTCTCCGTGTTCTCCACGACGATTCCAGTCGGTATATGACGCACACGGACCCCGGTCTCGACCTTGTTGACGTTCTGTCCGCCGGCTCCGCTCGAACGGTAGGTGTCCCACTCCAGGTCGCCTGGATTTATCTCAATCTCAATGGTGTCGTCCACAAGCGGATAGACAAACACGGACGAAAATGTGGTCTGCCTCTTTCCCTGGGCATTGAACGGCGATATCCTCACGAGCCTGTGGACTCCGCTCTCCGCCTTGAGATAGCCGAAGGCATAATCTCCCTCAAACTGTATCGTGGCCGACTTGATGCCGGCATCTTCGCCTTCAAGCAAATCGGTGACAGTCACTTTGTAGCCGTTCCGCTCGCCCCATCTCATGTACATTCTCATGAGCATCGACGACCAGTCGTTGGCCTCAGTGCCTCCCGCTCCGGAATTGATTGTGAGAATGGCGCCGAGATTGTCTCCCTCCTCTCCGAGCATATTCCTCAGCTCGAGGTCCTCCACATCCTTCTCAACCGCGAGGAAAGCATCCTCGAGCTCCTTCGTCTCCGGAGTCTGGCCGTCCTCGCCTGCCGAAGAGAGGCTCTCCTTCGCAAAATCGTAGAGGACATCCAGATCGGCCACGCCGGACGCCACCTTATCGTAGCCCGTCACCCAGAACTTCACTCCTGAAAGCTCCTTGAGAAACTTCTCCGCCTCTTTCGGGTCATTCCAGAAGTCCGGCTCAGCGGTCCTCTTCTGCTTGTCTTCGGCTTCCGCCCTCTTCGCATCGATGTCCAGACACCTCTTCAGCACCTCGACCCTCTGATGCAGCTCCTTTATCTGCTCTGAAGTTATCATGTAATCCTGTTCTGTTCGCTTAAATCTTTCAATAGGCGACACGCCCGGCGGTCCGGGACATGCCAACCTGCAAATTTAACAATATTTGTGTCAATCCGCATCAAAATTCGCAAGGGAGAATCCGGACCTGCGGTACTCGGCAGGTGAAATGCCGGTGTATTTCTTGAAGAACTTTGAAAAAGCGGCCTGATCGGAAAAGCGCAGGATGTCCGAAACCTGCTGCACAAGCATGTCGTCATTGCGCAGCAGCTGCATGGCAAGCGCCAGCACCTCCCCCGCAATAATCTCATGCGGCGACTTGCCTGTCGACTCCTTCACCACTCGGGACAGATGTTTGGGCGTGACGCACAGCTTCTTGGCATAGAATGACACCTCCCTCTGCTCGAGATAGTTCTTCCACACCAGATCCATGAAGCCCACCAGCAGCATGTCCCTTTTCCGCACGTTTCCCGAATTGATGTCCGGCTCCCCTCCATATCGGCGGACGAGAATGGCGCACAGCTCGAGGATAAAAGCCTTGAGATAGACGGTCACGAGCTTTTCCCTGTAGAGATGCGAGACGTCGGCAAGCCTGACGCTTATGAGCCCCGCCTGAAATCTGAGCACGTCCATTTCCTCGGGAGTGAGATGCTGCACCGGGTCCGTCATGATTTTGAGGATATAGCTCTGGATCTGGGGAACCGTCTCCTGAAGAGCGTCCATGATGTACTTCCGCGTAGTGAAGATGCAGAAGATCTCCGAGTCGGAAGAGACTCCGGAAAACTGCACTCTGGTACCCTCAAGCACATCCACGAAATCGCCTCCGGAAAGCGTTGAGGAATGGCCGTTGACAAGGACTTCCGCCCGGCCTGACACCACGCCGCAGAGAATCCGGCATCCTGCCACCGTCATCCCTGACAGACGCCGGAGTCCGTCGGAATCAAACATCACCAATCTGTCGCCTGCCGTGCAGGTTTTGTCCGCAAAATCCAGGATTTGCTGTAGCCCGATGTTTCTCATTTCTCCTTTGGCACAATTTCTGTTGAAGAATGTCGCATTTTGACAAATCGGCTCTATTATAAACATATATAATGGGAATCACGCCCGCTACAGGAGCAAGATAAAGTCAAAAGCGAATTTTGGACAAATTTAAAAGAAATTCGCACAAGTCAAAAGAAAAAGTATATAATAATTTTGTGCCCGCATTCTAAGTTAGGGAAAAACATATACAGAAGAAAGACAATGAAAGGTTTAAATGTTATCACACTCGGACTGTTCGCATCACTTGCGATGATCTCATGCAAGCAGCAGGCAGCGCAGCAGCCGACGGCCAGCGCCTATCCTCTTATCACGCTGGCTCCTGAAGACAGGACTCTCACAGTCAGCTACACGGCTGTGATCGAAGGAAAGCAGGACGTGGAGATCCGGCCTCAGGTCTCCGGATTCGTGACTGACGTTCTCGTGAAAGAGGGAGCGAAAGTCAGAAAGGGCCAAACCCTCTTCATCATCGATACGATACCATACGCAGCAGCCTATCAGCAGGCCAAGGCAGCAGTGGCTACGGCAGAGGCGCAGATGGCCACGGCAAAGCTCAACCTTGAAGGCGACGAAGAGCTTTACGAGCAGAAGGTGATATCCGACTTCCAGCTCCAGACGACGCGCAACAGCTACAATACCGCCGCCGCGAATCTCGCCCAGGCGAGAGCCCAGGAGGTCAGTGCGGCCAACAACCTTTCATTCGCGAAGGTGACAAGTCCGGTAAACGGAGTTGCCGGCATGACGTCAGTGCGCGTGGGAGCGCTCGTGAGCGCAGCCTCAACAGAGCTAATCAATGTGACGGACAACTCACAGATGTACGTGTACTTCTCCCTCCCGGAGAAAGAGGTGCTCGGTCTGACGAAAGAGTACGGCTCGATTGACAAGACGGTGGAAGCATATCCGGCGGTATCTCTGACACTCAACGACGGCAGCCTCTATGAGACCGAGGGCAAGATCGACGTCATCAGCCGCATAGTGGACAAGGCCACGGGAGCGGTAAGCCTCAGAGCGACCTTCGCCAACCCTGAAGGCAGGCTCATGAGCGGAGGCTCAGGCAAGATCAACATTCCTTACGAGAGGAAAGGAGTGATCGTTATCCCTCAGGAGGCGACGTTCGAGGTACAGGACAAGATCTTCGTCTATAAGGTAATCGACGGCAAGGCAGTATCTGCCCAGATAAAGGTGTTCAAGATCAACGACGGAAAAGAATACATCGTTGAGGAAGGGCTGAAAGAGGGCGACGTGATAGTTGCCAAGGGCGCCGGACTTCTCAGGGAAGGGACTCCGGTAGCTGCGGCTCCGGCAGCCGCTCCGGCAAATGACGGCGCAACCAAAGAAGGAGAGTGATCATGAATCTTAAGACATTTATCGACAGACCGATATTGTCTCTGGTAATATCGGTTTTCATAGTGATGGTGGGGCTTATCGGACTTGCCGTGCTTCCTATCGAGCAATATCCGGACATCGCGCCTCCTACCATCAGGGTGAGCACCACCTACAGCGGAGCCAACGCGGCCGCTGTACAGAACAGTGTGATCGTACCTCTTGAGGAGGCGATCAACGGCGTGGAGAACATGACCTACATGACCTCCGAGGCCAGCAACACGGGAAGCGCGTCCATCACGGTGTACTTCAAGCAGGGCATCGACCCTGACATGGCGGCCGTCAACGTGCAGAACAGGGTATCGAGAGCGCAGTCCCTCCTCCCAGCCGAAGTCACAAGGGTCGGCGTCGAGACGATGAAGCGCCAGAGCAGTACGCTGAAGGTGTTTGCGCTTACAAGCCCGGACGGGACATACGACGAGACGTTCCTCACCAACTATCTGAGCATCAATATAAAACCGGAAATACAGCGTATCTCCGGAGTCGGTGAGGCCAATGTGATGGGAGGAGACTATGCGATGAGAATCTGGATGAAGCCGGACATCATGGCCCAGTATGAGCTGCAGCCGAGCGACATCATCACCGCCCTCTCCGCTCAGAACATAGAGGCATCCACCGGATCAATTGGAGAAGACTCCAAAAACGTCTTCCAGTACACTCTGAAATACAGAGGCCGTCTGGAGACGGAGGACCAGTTCGGAGAGATAGTCCTCAGGGCCTACGATGACGGACGCACGCTCAGGCTGAAGGATGTTGCGGACATTACCCTCGGAGCGCAGACATATTCATACGAAGGCCGCGTGAAGGGAGCTCCGGGCGTGACCATGATGATCAACCAGACGGCGGGCAGCAACGCCAACGAGATCATCAATGCCGTGGACGCATATCTTGCAGAGGCAGCGAAGGATCTTCCCAAGGGAGTGGAATTCGTGGACATCATGAGTACCAAGGACTTCCTCGACGCATCCATCCATGAGGTCATCAAGACCCTCCTCGAGGCCATCCTTCTGGTCGTGCTCGTGGTGTATGTGTTCCTCCAGAACGTGAGATCCACAATCATCCCTACGATCAGCATCTTCGTCGCCCTCATCGGAACGTTCGCGTTCCTCGTGATAGCGGGATTCTCCATCAACCTCCTCACCCTCTTCGCGCTCGTGCTTGCGATCGGCACCATAGTCGATGACGCCATCATCGTGGTGGAGGCGGTGCAGGTGAAATTCGATGAAGGCTACCAGTCTCCGTACAGGGCTGCCGTAGACGGAGTTTCCGGAGTGTCATCGGCCATCATAACCGCAACGCTCGTCTTCATGGCGGTGTTCATACCGGTGTCATTCATGGGAGGCACCTCAGGAGTGTTCTACAAGCAGTTCGGTCTTACGATGGCCGTGTCCGTGGGTCTCTCCGCCATCAACTCCCTGACTCTTTCACCTGCACTGTGCGCACTTCTCCTCAAGCCTAACGAGATCGTGGCTCCGGGAGAAAAGCCAAAGCAGTTCTCAACAAGATTCCGTATGGCGTTTGAATCCGCTTTCGGAAAACTGGTGAAGAAATACAAGTTCGGCGCAGCGTTCTTCATAAGGAACAAATGGGTGACGGGACTCTGTCTTCTCGGCGCAATCGGCCTGCTCTTCTATCTCATGAGCACTACCAAGACGAGCCTCGTGCCGAACGAGGATACCGGTTCGCTCTTCATAAGCGTGGACGCTCCGGCCGGAAGCACGCTCAACGAGACCAACAAGATTCTCACCGAAATGCAGAAGTGCATTGAGGACATACCTGAGATCAGGACATTCAACCAGGTGGCAGGCTTCTCGTTCGCAGGAAGCGGCGCATCGCACGGCATGATGATGATCAAGCTCCAGCCGTGGGACAAGCGTCCGGGCAAGGATCAGAGCAACACTGCGGTGATGAACAAGATTTACGCCCGCACTGCAGGCATCAAGAATGCGCAGATATTCATCTTCGCGCCGCCTATGATTTCCGGCTACGGTACCGGAAACAGCTTCAACGTCGACCTTCAGGACAGGTCCGGCAAGGGCATTGAGGCTCTGTATGAAGTGACTCAGGACGTGATAGCCGCCCTGAACCAGAGGCCGGAGATACAGATGGCATACACGTCATTCAGTACCCAGTTCCCTCAGTACACCGTCGATGTGGACGCGGCGAAATGTCTCCGCGCGGGAACGACAGCCGACCAGGTGCTCTCAGTGATGCAGGGTTACCTCGGAAGCTACTATGCGTCCAACTTCAACAGGTTCACCAAGCTGTACAGGGTCATCCTTCAGGCCAGACCGGAAGACAGGGACAAGCTCCAGTCGCTTGACAACATCTATGTCAAGACAGCGACAGGAATGGCTCCGGTAAGCCAGTTCGTTACGCTGACGAAATCCTATGGCGCGGAAATCCTGAACAGATTTAACCTGTTCCCGTCGATTACCGTCATGGGAATGCCTAATGCGGGATACAGTTCCGGAGACGTGATCAATGTGGTGGAAGAAGTGGCTGCCGAGACCCTGCCTACCGGATTCGGATACGAATTCTCGGGCATGACGAGGGAGGAGGCGCAGCTCGCCGAATCGCACACCACGACGATCATCTACATAATCTGCATCATCTTCATTTACCTCATCCTCTGCGGACTTTACGAGAGCTTCTTCCTGCCTCTCGCAGTCATCTGCTCCGTTCCGTTCGGACTCATGGGAAGCTTCCTCTTCTCAAGATGGTGGGGCATTGAGAGCAACATCTATATGCAGGTGGGCATCATCATGCTGATAGGACTTCTGTCCAAGACGGCCATCCTCATCACCGAGTATGCCAGCGACAGGAGGAAACTCGGCATGTCACTCAGCCTGTCGGCAGTCTCTGCCGCCGGAGTACGACTCAGGCCTATCCTCATGACCGTCCTGACGATGATCTTCGGTATGCTGCCTCTGGTTGTGGCTTCCGGAGTAGGCGCGAACGGATACCGTTCACTCGGAGTCGGCGTGGTCGGCGGTATGATTGTGGGAACGATCGCACTGCTGTTCATAACCCCGACGTTCTTTGTGATATTCCAGTACATCGAAGAGAAGGTGATGGGCAAAAGAAAGGAGGACAGAGCATAATGAAAAACTCACTTTACACGGCTGCCGGTAAGATCTTTCTGGTGGCAGCCATAATCACTATGATGAGCAGCTGCTCTATCTACAGAAAATACCACAGGCCGGAGGATCTGCCGACCGACAGCCTCTACCGGGCCGAACTGGTGGACACTTCCGCATATTCAACCGCAGAGGAAGACAGTTCCTTCTTCGGATATATGCCGTGGGAAGAGGTCTTCACCGATCCCGATCTGCAGGCTCTGATCAGACAGGGGCTCAATCACAATACTAATCTTCAGTCGGCGATTCTGAGCGTGGAGCAGGCCAAGGCCCAGCTCAGCGCAGCCAGATGGGCGTATGTGCCGTCGATCAACCTTGCCCCTCAGGGAGGACTCACCAGCATTGACGCCGGCAAGCCGACATGGACCTATAATGTGAACGGGGCGGTAAGCTGGGATGTGGATCTCTTCGGTTCGCTGCTCAACGCCAAGCGCGGCGCTCAGGCTACACTGCTCCAGCAGGAGGCCTATCAGCAGGCAGTCAGATCCCAGATCATAGCCACAATAGCCATAAGCTACTATGGGCTGCTCATGCTTGACGAACAGGTCGCAATCAGCGCCGAAAACGTCGAGATATTCACCGAGCAGGTGAGAACGATGGAGGCTCAGCTCAAGACCGGACGCATAAACGAAAATGCCGTCACTCAGGCAAGAGCGAATCTCTACGGGCTCGAGGCATCGTATGCCGACCTCATGAGACAGAGACAGGAGACCGAGAACGCGCTCTGCTCGCTCCTCGGCCAGCCGTCCGCCTCCATCACGAGAGGCAGGCTCTCTGAGCAGACGGTGCCTGAGGAACTGACCGTGGGTGTTCCGCTTCAGCTTCTATCCAACAGACCTGACGTATATCAGGCGGAAATGGCTCTGGCAAGCGCCTACTACACGACCAATCAGGCCCGTTCGGCATTTTACCCGAAAATAACGCTTTCTGGCAGCGCAGGATGGACCAACAGCCTCGGACAGGCCATTGTCAATCCTGGCGGATGGCTGCTTTCAGCCCTCGGACAGCTGACCCAGCCTATCCTCAACAACGGACAGCTCCGCGCCAATCTGCGCGTGAGCAAGGCCGCTGAGGAGATGGCGAGACTCAACTACAGGCAGGCACTTCTGGATGCCGGAGAAGAGGTGAACAACGCTCTCTACGCCATCGAGATATACGACAAGATGCTTGACAAGCACAAGTCTCAGGTGCAGGATCTCGAGAGAACGGTGGAGACGGCTGACCTGCTCTACAGGAAATCGGCATCAGGATCATATCTTGAACTCCTGACAGCTCGCCAGTCACTCCTGACAGCAAGGCTCAATCTGGTTTCCGACCAATATCAGAAGCTTCAGTCCGTAGTGAGCCTCTATCAGGCTCTCGGCGGAGGGAAAGAATAAGGCAGTCGGGAAACGACTGATTAAGAGGAGACCGGCCCAGACAATCTGACGCCGGTCTTCTTTTTATATCGCACGCAGGGATTATGTTATATCGCACGCAGGGATTATGCCGGCTGTCTGCATGGAGGCAGACGATACGGATATGATGGATTATGATGCCGAGAGGCTGGTCCAGACTATAAATATGGGGCGACGCAAGTGTCGAAGATGCGGATCATGGAATCCGGAGAACCGGAAGAATAGAGCCTGATGCGCGGAGTCGGCATTACGAGATGAGGCTCTTCAAGAAGGCCTGAGGACGCAGATGAAGAGGTCGCAGATGGGGAGGACGCCGGATGACGTGACGGGGCAACTGACGCGAGGACATCGGCGAGATGCCTTGCAACTGCCGGGGCAGGATCTATTATCGTCACACCGGGCCCGGCTATCTTCCTTATCACGTCCATCAGGAACGGATAATGTGTACAGCCCAGAACAATGACATCCGCTCCGGCATCGAGAAGCGGCTGAAGACTCGCCCTTACGACGTGCTCGGCCTCAGGACCGGACAGGACGCCGTTCTCGACGAGCTCGACAAAACCCTCGCCAACATGTTCCACCACGCGGACTCCCGATGCGTACGTCTGTCTGGTTCGGATATACTTCGCCCCTCCGAGCGTGCCGGCTGTCGCAAGGACTCCTATGACTCCTGTCGCGGTATGCAGGGCCGCAGGCTTCACGGCAGGCTCCATGCCGATGAAATCGACCGGGAACTCCTCCCTGAGCGTACCTATGGATGCCGCAGTGGCCGTATTGCAGGCAACGGTTATGATATCCGCACCTCCGCTCAAAAGAAAAGAGGTGATACGTCGTGCCCTGTCAGTGATGAACTCTCTCGATTTTTCACCATACGGGCAGAAAGCGTTGTCAGACCAGTACAGATAGTCAGCCTCCGGAAAAAGTCTGTAGATCTCCCGGAAGACGGAAAGCCCGCCCGATCCTGAATCGAATATTCCTATTGCAGCCATCGCTTCTATCGCTTTTCTTCTATCGGTTCAACCGTTCAAACTCCGGCAAATTTAGCGCATTATCCGCAAAATGAATGAAGGTTCTGTAAAATGAATGAAGGTTCTGCAAAAAAGGTCCGGACGACAGGATAGAAAAAAGAGGCCGCAAGGACAGAAAAAAGAGGCCGCGCAGACGGCGCAGCCTCAAATGTCTGTTATTATATGTACGGAAGATTAGAGAGTCCAGCCTGCTGTCCAGTCATCGGCTGAGTCAACTGCACCGCTCTGGCCTACCTTGCCGATGTATTTGCCGGTGAAGGTCAGCTCATAATCAGCATGGTTGCCGCTTGCCGCGATGAACTCATCGTTGCCATAGCCGGTTCCCTCCTCGTTGACGAGGGCTCCTGAGATGTAGGTATCAGTTATTGAAGATGTGCCGTTGTCGAATGAGGCTACAGTCTGAGTCGTCTCAAGAGTGATAGGGCTCGGCTTGCCGGTAACGAGAGCATACTGGAGAGTGACTGCAGTACCGGCACGGAATCTCAGTCCCCTGCTGTTTGAGTCGCTGTTGTTGCCGATGAAAGTGGCATATCTTACGGTAGGATGAGCCACAGGAGCAGCGTCGAAATTCTCTCCGTTGTTGTCGCATTCCATGAGGCAGTCACACTCATCAACTGACTGATAAGCGATTATATATTCTGCAGTTCCGTTCCAGCCCTCGGTCCAGTCGAAAGAGTCGTCAGTGCAGTTCTCTACGATGCAGTGGTCGATGCTTACCGAGCCTCCGAAGAACTCGATGCCGTCATCAGAGCCGTCCTTCACCTGCACATAAGAGATGCTTGTGCCGCTGCCCACTCCATAGAGGGAAATGCCGTTTGCCTCGTGCTCATCATCAAGAGCAAGTCCCGAATAGAGGATGCGCACATATCTGAGACTTCCGGAGTTGTCGTTCTCCACATCGCCGCCGTATGCCGCGCCGCCTATCTCGGAAGTAGTGCCTTCTGCAGCGTTGGTGTGAGCGCGTCCGCAGATGTGGAGTCCACCCCATGCTCCGGCCTTTTCAACTTCAGCCGTGAAAGTGACAGGCTCTGCCTCAGTGCCCTCGGCTATGATCTTGGCACCCTGCTCGATGAGGATATAGATGATGCTACCGTCAGTCACGTCAGATGTGATCACTGCGCCCGGCTCAACCGTGAGAGTCGCAGGAGCCTGCATCACAAGGCTTCCCGTGAGTCGGTAGTTTCCCTTTCTGAGAGTCAGGTCCTGAGAATAGCGTCCGCTGATCTCACCTCCTTCAAGAACTACAGGACCATTATGTTCACCGCCCTGATCAGTTCCGTTGTCCTTCTCACATGACGCGAAGAAGGTCATGCCCATTACAGCAAGTGCTGACATTAAGAATGCTTTTGTCTTCATTTTAAAGAATTTTTGGGTTATTTAAATGAATGTCGATGTTCTGTTTCAAGATTTTATGGCTGCAGGCAGTGCTGCCCCGTCCTCTGCCCGGAAGACCAGAGTCTCCTACCGTCCGGGAAGATTCAGAGATTCCAGGTCACGCCGAGCGAGAAGCCTGTTCCGAGCTTCCACTGCTCCACATCCACCGTCCTGTCCGCATTCGGGATGTCCTGACGGAAACGGACGGTCGAATTGAGCATGTTGCTGAATGACAGCTTCAGCGAGAAATGAGTATTGATGTCATACGATGCGGCGAAGTCCAGAGTGTGGAGAGGCATCTGCTTGACATCACCGAGCCCCATGATTCCGACCGCGTGAATCCTCGGTCCCTGAAGGTTGTAGAGCAGGGCCAGATTGAGTCCGGAGCCGTTGCGGAACTTCGGGGAATAGCTTATGTCGGCATTGACCAGATACGGAGATGCACCCTGAAGCGAACGCTGACGGTTGGTATATGCTCCCCCGTCCGGGAGAATGACGTTTGTGTACATGTAGGAGGCATTGGCGCTGACATTAAGATTCTTCACCAGCTCCTTGCGGAACTCTACCTCGACTCCCGCTGCAAGTCCGTTGTCCGCGTTCTGGAACGAATGCTCGGTAGCGCCTCCTGAAAGTCTCTGAGTCCTCTCGATGGGCTTCTCAAGATATTTGAAATATGCCGTCACGGAAAACATGTCCGTCCCTTTGTCCGAGAAGAACTCGTACTTCAGGTCCGCATTGTAGTTGTAGCCGTTCTGCAGCTGCTCGTTACCTCGTATCTGCGCACCTCCGAAGCTCTCCTGATAGAGGAACGGGGCCATCTCCACGAAGGAAGGACGGGTGATCGTACGCGAGAGGGAGAGGCGGAGGATGCCTTTTCCGAGCAGGTCATACTTGAGATTGACGGCAGGGAAGAGGTCGAAAGCGTCAAGATTGCGCGTCAGATCCTCCACGTCATCATTATAGTCCACGCTCTGGCGGCTCGCCTCGAATCTGAGACCGGCATTGAGAAGCCATCTCTCCCCGAACTTCAGGTCCGTATCCACAAATGCCGCCGCAATGAGGTTAGAAGCATCGTACTGGTCACGGTCGTATTTGCTGCGGTTTACGGATATGATGCCGTCGCTGATGCTCTCGAAATCGAGATGCGCCGGATTATGGAAGTCCGAGACCGGCTCCGTGACATTTCTCAAATCATAGTAGAACCTCGTCGAACGGAATGTCCTGATCTTGTCCTTTGCAGTGAGACCGAACCTTATCCTGTCGTCCTCATTGAAAGAATAGATGGCCTTTATGTCGGCGACAAGCTCATTCTCATTGAGACTTCCGAAGTATCTCTGCGTCTCCTGCTGGTTGAGTCTGAAATATTCCCATACGTTGTCCGCTCCAAGACGGTACATCACCTGCCTGCGGTCCGGCTCCTCGCTCGACGTCATGGCATAGGACGCACCCCAGTCTATGAGCCATGAGTCCAGCTCATGATGTCCGGAAAGCTGATAGTTCTGAAGGGTATAGATATGCGTCACCTGATTGCTGCCGACAAGGTCGTATGACTCCTGAAGGTCGATTCCGCGCCTGTCGAGATGGGTGTCCTTGGCATTTCTTGCGAAAAACACCGTGAGGCCTATGCCGTCGCTCTGTCTGAGAGTGTAGTCGAGATCGACGAGAGCCGCGATGTCGATTTTCTGCGAATAGCTGTCATAAGTGTAGTCACTCTTCATGTTTCCGGTAGAGCTGGCTTCGTAAGTCCTGTAGAAGGCGTCGGTCATCGTCTCGTCCCCGGTCTTCACGCTGGCCGATGCCACGAGGCTGAGGGTCTGTCCGCCGACATTGAAGCTGTGTCCGAATCCGATTCCGCCGTCAAGATCCGGAAGAGGATTGCGTCTGAACGTGCGGAACGAAGTGCCGAATATGTCCTTCGATCTGGAATAGTCGGCGAAATCCCTGTATGGTATGCTCTCTGCGACAGGGTCGATCTTCGGAGTGAGAAAGAGACTCTTGCCGTCCATCCTGTAGAACTGATTGCCCAGAGTATGGAACAGGCCGCCCGTAGAGAAGGAGATGTTGAAGAAGTCTCCGCTCTGCCCCTCCTTGGTACGGATGTCTACATGCGCACCAGAGTAATCGGCAAAGGAACTTGCCTCATAGACCTTGCTGACCGTGATGTTCTGTATGGTCGAGGCAGGGAATATGTCAAGAGGGATGAGCTTGTTGTCAGGGTTCGGCGAGGCTATCGGAAGCCCGTTGAGAGTGGTGGTGCTGTATCTGTCGCCCAGTCCGCGGACTATGAGCTGGCCCGCATCCGCCACTGAGATGCCGGAAAGCTTCACCACACTTTCCTGCGCATTGGAAATACCCTTGAGACTCATCTCTTTAGAGCCCATGTTCTCTATGGCGAACCCTGAGCTGATTCTTTCATTCTGAAGAGCCTGCAGGGACTCGAGATTCTTTCTTGCCGTGACGACTGCATTGTCGAGCACCTTTTCATCAGGCGCGAGAGAAATGCGCATCAGGCCGCCGTCCATCATCACGAAAGAACCTTCAGACTCAGCATCTGAGGCACTTGAGGCAGAGATTGCGCCTCGCTTCACCGTCACCGCCACTGAGGCAGACCTGTAACCTATATAAGATATGGAAAGAATATGCTCTCCTTCTGACAGAGTGAGCTCATAGGCTCCGTCAAGGTCGGTAACAGCTCCTTCAGTTGTTCCCGTGATGAGGACACCGGCCCCGATGAGAGGCTCGCCCGTCAATATGTCGGACACTGTCCCGCGTACTGTCTCTCTCCTCAGCGCTCCTTCCGCCTCCGGCGAAAAGCTCAAGTCTGCCCCTGCGGCAGCTTCCACGTCATGCGGGAACAGACATATAAGCATCAATAAGATTCCGGCTCCACATAACCGATTCACTACGGTCTTCTTTTGCACCATGATATTTTCGTCGTTTTTCAATCCGCGGCAAAAATACCGGCACAAAATGAAGTTTGTTTTGCCCGTTTTCTACATTATTGTTACAGAAAGTCACGATTCAGTTAAAATGCGACAAAGTATGGTCGAAAATGTTAAAAATCGGTTACATCAGGTCTGACGGCGGACGTCTGTGCCGGCGTACTAATCGTAGAGATGGTAGCGGGAAGAGAGAGAGCGGAAACCGGCTGCATCCTTCTCCCACAATGACCGGATGTCCTCTACCTTGTAGCGCCGACCGAACATCTTTCTGATGCTGTCCGAACCGCACACCTTGTCGAACAGCCCCACTCCGGAAGCCGTCTCAAAAGGCTTTTTGTCAGGATAGAGAGCCGCCACGGCCTGCATTACATAAAACTGGACGAGAGTGACGGGAGCGGCCTCATAATCGGTGAAGAAATACTGCACTCCATGCACGAGCTTCCCTGCCGAACGGCCGGAGAGCGGCTTGAAATGAATTGTCCTGAAGCTTACGCCAGGTATCCTGTAGCTGTCCAGGGTCTCCTTGAGTCTGTCAGCGTCAATCCATTCCTCAGCAAACACCTGAAACGGAAGGGTGTAGCCGATGCCGATGTTCAGGAAGCCGTAAAGCTCGCCGCAGATGCCGGCTGCGCAGTAATACGCCGATGAACCGTCTGAAGGGATGTTCGGAGACGGAAGCACCCACGGCAGCCCCGTGTCGGGATAGAGCATATCCCTGCGCCATCCCTCCATCGGGATTACGGTCAGGCGGCAGCGCACAGGCGGCTGATTGCCCGTCTGGCCGCGATTGAGTCCCTCCTCATTTATGAGCATGGCAAGCTCCCCCACCGTCAGACCGTATATATATGGTATGCGGTACTGGCTCACGAACGAGAAGAAGCCCGGCTCAACATAGCTTCCCTCAATCTTGTTGCCGCCGAGAGGATTCGGGCGGTCCAGCACCATGACCTCAATCCCCTGCTCCGCACAGGCTTCCATCACGAGCCCGAGAGTGCTTATGAAAGTGTAGGATCTCGCTCCCACATCCTGTATGTCATATACCATGACGTCAATGCCCTTAAGCATCTCGGGAGTCGGCTTTCTCGTGGCTCCGTAAAGGGAATGGACCGGAAGCCCGGTGGCAGAATCTCTCGTGTCCGTGACCTTGCCTCCCGCATAGACGTCTCCACGGACACCGTGCTCAGGACCGAAGAGAGCCACGAGGTCGACGCCGGGAGCATTCCAGAGTATGTCTATCGTGGAACGGAGCATGCCGTCCACTCCGCTCGGATTGGTCACAAGACCGACACGCTTGCCCACGAGTCCGGGAAAGCCCTTTTCCCTCAGAACCTCAATGCCGGGCTTTACGACGCAGGATTTCTCCCGCCCATGCCCGGCAGGCCTCGCCGCACCGGACACCGCTTCCGCAGGTCTTACGGCTTCGGACTCGGCAGCACTGAGAATCCCGGCCCTGCCAGAGAGCACAGAGGCTGCTGCAAGCAGGACCGGAATCATCAGAAGGCCGGAAAGACGGCCCGAAAGACGACGCGCCACGTCAGTCATTGTCATTGATGTTCATTATGCGGCCCATGAACAGGATGTTGTCATGAGCTCCGTCAACGATGGCGAAGAGGAACGGTCTGTCAACCGTCATCACTACCGCAGCCGGCTTTCCCGGGAAAGCCGACGTGACCCGCACGCTGATGCTCGTCACTGCAGCGGCCTCCGACCCCTGCTCATTGACCTCGACAAAGCATTTCTGCCGGATCTCATCCACAGCCACCGAAGCGTCGGAAATGCCGCCGAACTGCGCCGCATTGGAGAAGGCACGCTCAACTCCCATGACATTGAACACGTTATTGAGCACCATGTCCGTCTCGAACTTGAACTTAGGCATTGTGAGGATCACCTCTCGTGACTCAAGCATTCCGAGCGCAGCATCGTAGGCGGCACCGGAAAGATAGCTGACGGCATCGTCCATGCTCATTCCGCTGGCCGGAAGAGCCACCAACATCGAATAGCGTCCTCCCGAGTACGGCAGTTCAACCAGCTGACATCCCTGATATTCAGCATATCTGTATTTCTCCTTCGCCCACATCATCGGGACGAGCGTCTCTCCAGCCGACCCGTGGAACGCCCTGTCCTCAGTCCTCGACTCGTCAAAAGCCGTCTCCCAAGGGGCCTTGAAGTACAGGGCGTTGATGAGGAACATCACCATGTCCGGACTTATAGTCTCTATTATCTCCGGAATCCTGCCCTCAGTATTGTCGGAGCACCATCTGTTGATTGCACCCACCGTAGCCGGATCGGAGAAGTTTCTTGTCTGTATCATCGCTCCGTAAGACTTCGAAAGCAGCGAGACATAATCCTTCTTCACTTCAAAGCCAGAGCGGACCCATGCCGAATTGGCGGATCTCACGTCGACGAGAGAGTCCGCCTCGAGCACATCTGCGGCGAAAGTGCTTCCACCGAGCGCCTTGACTATCTCTTCACGGGTCTCCCCTTCTGCGCCTTCCGCAAGCATTGAAAGAGCCACTCCCGCGCTGTACGGAGAGACGAACACATTATCGTCAGCCGCACTTCCGGCAACGACATTTCTGAAAAAAGCCAGAGAATAGTCTGTCCGCGAGCCGTCCTGCTCCGGAAGACTGTCAGTGACACGCTGTCCGCATCCGCAGACTAATGCAGTGGCTGCAGCGGCAGCCCCGGCCAAAAGAATCTTCTTCATATTCAAAACATCTTTATCGTCCGATTTCTTCAACAGTATCTTTATCGTCCGATTTCTTTAAACATCTTTATCATCTGCCTTCAGACAGAACGTAAATATACGAATTTCCATTCATATCCTCAGACTCTATTTCTACGCTCTTCTCAGACTTTATTTCCGTCCATATCCGGGGCTGACTTTCGGCCTTATCAGAACAGTGACCGCGAGAGTCGCCAGACAGCAGACCATCACCATCCAGAAAAAGCCCCCATAGCCGAGCCACTCCTGAAGATAGCCGGCCACCATCCCCGGAAGCATCATGCTCAGAGCCATAAAAGCGGTGCATATCGAATAATGCGAAGTCTTGAATTCGCCTTCGGAAAAGAACATCATGTAGAGCATGTAGGCGGTGAAGCCGTAGCCGTAGCCAAACTGCTCCACAAGCACACAGAGACTGATGACAAGGAGTCCGTCTGGCTGCGCCATGCTCAGATACACGAAAGTCAGGCACGGAAGAGTCATGCTGAGAGCCATCGGCCATAACGACTGCCTAAGTCCGCGACGCGATGCCGCGATGCCGCCAATTATGCCGCCGACTGTCAGAGCGGCCACGCCCACGGTGCCGTAGACTATTCCGACACTCTCTGTTGGGAGACCAAGTCCCCCGGACTCGACAGGATCAAGAAGAAACGGGTTCATCATCTTGATGAGAAACGCCTCCGGAAGCCTGTACAGCAGCATGAAGAGCATGGCGAGCCAGACATGCGGCTTGCGGAAGAATGTCACGAAAGTCCAGCCGAACTCGCGGAATATCTCTTTCGCCCCACGGGACGGAGCGGCAGAAAGGGAAGATCGCTCCTGAGGCAGCATAAAGGCATGATAGAGGGTAATGCAGGCGAAAAGTATCGCACAGCCGAGCAGGGTGATGAACCAGGCGCGAGGCACGTCTCCCGTACGCGACTCCAGAAATCCGGCCACCACCACGAGCACGCCCTGCCCGAAAATCGAGG
Organism: uncultured Bacteroidales bacterium; assembly: GCA_944326355.1. Taxonomy (GTDB): domain Bacteria; phylum Bacteroidota; class Bacteroidia; order Bacteroidales; family UBA932; genus Cryptobacteroides. The sequence goes on from CALVDO010000021.1 coordinate 23,556, forward strand.
CAAGCCTGTAGAACGTGCTCCTGATGCCCACGAACAGAGACTGGCTGCCCGAATCAAGAGCGAGCATATAGAAGCCGTCGGCGGCAATGTCGTGTGTCGCCGAGGCAAAGGCCGCAATCCAGAAAATCACAAGCGTCAGAATGAAAATCGACACCGGGGCATGACCTCCGGCGATGACCTCCGGCGAAGGATGCGGCAGAGAGAATGCGGCGAAAGCAAAGGCCGCCGACATAAGAATCTGCATGGTCACAACCCACCAGCGCTTTGTCCGTATGATGTCGACGAAAGGACTCCAGAGCGGTTTTATTACCCACGGAAGATACAGAAGCCCGGTATACATGGCGACGTCTCCGTTGGACATCCCCATGTTCTTGAACATTATCACCGAAATGGTGTTGACTATGAAATACGGTATGCCTTCCGCAAAATACAGGGTAGGCACCCAAATCCAGGGAGAGACTCCCTTCCGCATGCGTCCGTCTTTCATCTTTTTCTGGAGATTTCACTGCCGATGCGGGAAATTCCGCTGCCGGGATAATAATGGGCGAGAATATGCCTGTAGTCATATCCTTCGGAAGCCATGACCGCCGCCCCGATCTGGCAGAGCCCGACTCCGTGACCCCAGCCTCTGCCGGAAAGGACAATCCCGTCTTCCTCGAAGTCCACGTCAAACGCCGAGCTCTTCAGATGCGACTCGGAAAGGATGCGCCTTATCTCGAGCTCCTTCCCGACAGTCAGTGAAGCCTTTGTACCGACGATCCTCAGGCGGTCGATGCGGCCTGAAGGCCCACGATGCTCCGGCACCATGTCGACTATCGTCCCGAGGTCATGCCCCGAACGTGACGCTACAAGCGACGAGAGCTCCTGACGGCCATATCTGACTGTCCATCTGTAAAAATCCTCAGTCTCAAGATCATAGTCATTGAGCACCTGCGAAAGCGTCGCCTTGTCGGAAGTGCAGCAGAACGGATCAGCGACAGGCTGAAGATAAGGATAATCCACATCTTCCCAGCAAGTAGAGAACCGTTCCGTCTTTCCTCCGCAGCATTTGGAGAATCTGGCGTCGCAAATCTCCCCGCCGAAGGTCAGAACTTCTCCCCATGTGGCGTCTACTGCCTCTCTTACAGTCTTTCCGACAGCACGGGTCAGACCCTGATAGCGCTGACAGTGGTCATCCGCGCAGACGTCGAACTCCCTGTGGTCCGTCCTGTCGTACCACTTCAGCACGCTGTACTCAGGCTTCTGCCCGGAAACCGCTGACTCCTTCGTGCCGGATTCGGCAGAGGACAGCAGGGAATCAAGATGCGATGCCAGAGTCGGCATATCTCTGACCCAGTCCGGGCACAGGCGTCCTGCCGGCGCTCTGCGGGAGGCGATCATCGACATGACCCACGAGCGGGAGATGACGGCATGAGCCTTAAGGAACTCGACAGAAGCCGTGGACTTCATCTCTGAAGAGATCACGCTGAGCAGATAGTCCTCCACTCCTATTACATTAATAGCCAGTAATTTATCCCCCGAAACCACGATTCTGAGCGCTCCGGCGAAGGTCTGGCTCTCATGCCTCTCCCAATGGAATCCCACGCCTATGACCACGTCATGAAGCACGAAATCCGGGCCCGCGAACATAGACGAGAGAGTCTGCTCCCCGAAATGCAGCTCGTCATACAGGGCGCCGTCATATTCGATCTTGCCCTCACGATAGACCGCCTTACGCACCCCCGCGCCATCCGAAAGTATTTCGAAAGTCAGCTCCGGCGCAGACATTATGCCTACTGAAAGCAGCGGCTGAGTCCTTGTAAGTCTGCGGATCACAAGCGCCTCATCATCAGCAGAGAGCGACACCTCCTCAAGCACCTGCTCCAGAAGCCGCTGTCCGAGCTTTTCGTAGTCTTCCGCCCTCGGCACGACGAAGAACCCCGCCATATCCGCACAGCCCGGACTCAGCATCAGACGTTCCTCGCCGGTGCTGAAATAGCGATGCGGGCGATGTTTTGCCCGGAGCATGACGGCAGACCTGTATTCGGTCCCGGTATGCCATGTGAGAAGGTTGAACTTCGGCTCTGAGTCCCCGTCGGCAAGGGGAGCACAGTCCAGAAGCCTGTAGAAAAGCTTTGCCATGGACTTGGCCGTCCTGGACTTAAGCACGAAGATTCCTCTGGTGAACTTGCCGTAATGGAAAAGCTCGGCTTCCCTCACGGAAGTGAGATAGGTCAGCTCCCGGCCGCCGACGCTGTCCAGAAGTCGGTCTACATCTCGCTCAAGAGGGGTCGCTCCCCTTCCCGCCGCCTGAAAATGGTGATGATCCGGGGCAGAGGCGCCGCATCTGGGGCCATTATACATGAACACATGAGTCTGATATGCCTTTGCGAGATCAAGCATGTCCACATATCGCTTCCAGATGGACTGGTCGCAATGCCTGTCCATGGCGATGACCAGATGTTCCGGGAAAATCGGATAAGGATTGACGAGAATATCGTATTTTCTGCCTTTGCGGCCGTCGAATCTGAGACTTATCTGCTCCGGAGGACGGTTGTCCCTGCACAGAAAGCATGGACGCGCCTGCACCGATGACCTGTCCACTGCAGCGGCAGTTGAGACTATCCTTGCGGGATTGTGCTGCAGGACCACCTCCAGTCCGCCCGCCATAACCGTCTTCCGCGACGCCCCCTTGAGCTGCCTGTAATTGTCTCTGGCGAGAGGCCAGCGCGAGAGCTGGTCATTCGTAAAATTGTCCAAAGATCTCTTTCTCACCGCGTCTCATTTTTTGTACGCGCCTTGTTCAGCGCAATCCTGGCTTCGAGTTCCCATGTCCGGACACGGTCTTTGTAGAGATTGTTGGCGTTGAGCCTGACGGTGTCCAGAGCAGCATCTGAATTTCCTTCCCATCTCCGGCACAGATACAGCACGTCGTATATGCGTCCGATCCGATGTTCGCGACTGATTCTCAGCCCCACGGCGTAGTCCTCCCCGTAATTCACGTCCGGAAGACGGAATCGCCTCAGAAGCGAGGTGCGGAAAGCCCTCGGTGCCCCGAGGCCGTTGATGCGCAGGGCGTTGTTGCGTCCGTTCTCCTCCGTCCATTCCCTGTGGTCAATCACACCGGGAGGTATCGGATTCATCCGGAAATCAGTCATCTGATATGATCCGATGACCATTGCGCAGTCCTGCTCGCGAAAGGCGTCCACAATCCTGCCGAGCGAATCAGGACCGGAATAGACGTCGTCACTGTCGAGCTGCACGGCAAATTCCCCGCACCGGGGATCGGAGACCGCAAGATTCCAGCACCCTCCTATGCCGAGGTCATGGCGTTCCGGAATCAGATGCACCAGTCCGGGACCAGCCATCTTCTCGAGGAGCTCAGTAGTGCCGTCCGTGGAATGGTTGTCCACCACTATGACATTATGGCTGAAATGGCATTTCTGCGAAAGCGCACTCCTGACCGCGTCTCCTATCGTCCGCACCCTGTTGAATACGGGGATCACGACTGTCGCGGTGACAGGATATTCCTCCCGGCAGACAGGAGCGGCGGAGGATGAGGCTGAGGATGCGTCGGCTGAAGATGCTGCGGGAAGGTACGATGCCCGGGAGAGCTCGCGGAATGGAGACGTCGAGAAAGGCGGAACAGAGGAAGAATCGATATAGGCACCAATACGCTTCAGATGCTCAGTGCAAATCTCCTCCATCTCGATCTGCACCTCCCTGTTCTTCGGATCGACATAGTCGAACTGCCTCTCTCCGGATTTCCTCATGTCCTCCGGCATACAGGTGTAGAGAGGCTCATTCACATGCACGATTTTTTCCATTCTCAGTCTGAGGTCATACATGGCCCCCCAGACACGGTCAACAGTCATCCCGCCGACCGCCCTGAGAAAAGACGAAGTCCGGAACACAAGCACTCTGCCGAAATCGAAATCGTCCCTCAGGGCGCCCTTCTGGCAGTCTATGAGAGGATGCAGCCTCACCTCGCCTGAAGGAAGGAAGTCCCTGCGGTCTGAGTACAGCATATCCGCCCCGGAAGCCTCAGCTATATCGAGGAAACGCCCGCAGGCATATTGCCCCATCTCCACCGGAGATCCCGGAGTCATTATCATCAGAAAAGGGGCGGAGACCGCCGAAGCGATGTCTCTGAGAGTGGATGTCCTTCCAAGCGACTTTCCGGAAATGACGCAGTCTAAGGAAGGGGAAAAGCATTCGATGCAGTCCATTGCGCAATTAAGGATGAAGTCAGAGAAGCGAAAGCAGCGTGCTCCGCATCTTGACGAACTCTCCTTCAAAGTTAGGGGTAAAGAGGGATTTTCCCAAATTTTCATCTATCGTCTCCATCTCCCATCCGCGGATTTCATCCACCTCATCGGGATCGGGCTTCAGACGGAAACTGCCGACGGCGGCATAGACGCAGACCATCTCACGCTCCACTTCTGACTCAAATTCGTAGGCACACAGCCAGATCGGATTGAAGTCCCGCAAGCCAAGCTCCTCTGAAGTCTCGCGATAGAGTGCCTCAATGACGCTTTCGCCATAATCCACATGGCCTCCGACCGCAGTATCCCATTTCCCCGGCTGGATATCCTTAGACATCGGCCGTTTCTGCAGCCATAGCCGGCCGTAACGGTCGATCACATGGAGATGTACGACCGGATGCAGAGGCTTTGCGCCGCTGTGACACCAGGAACGGCCTCCCCTGCCTATGACCATACCGTTGGGCTCGATCACAGGCAGAAACTCTCCGCCGGCAGATTCGGAGCGCACGGTGTCTCCGGGAGCATTCACATTCGGCCGAGGAAGAAGAGGGGCAAGGTCTTCAGGATAGATCAGTTCAAACATTTCCGATAAGCTTTTTAAGTCTGCGTGTCGAACCGTGGCGGATCAGCGTGCTGAACCATGGCGGGCAGGCATCATACATTAGGAATGACCATACATACGGCTATCAGCAGCACAACCATGAATATCAGTATGTTCATCATCAGCCGCGAAGGTTTGCGTCCTTCCGGATCCGCCTTTTCAGCAGCCTGCCTGAAAAAGATGGCCATGGCCGGCAGACAGGCGGCCGCAAGAAGGATGTCCTCAGGGATGCTGAACAGGACAATCTTCGATATGGCTATGAGCGCCCAGTGGACAACGAAGATGAACGCGAAGAAGTTGATCTTCCTGTTGAACGCCATCAGCACGCCGAGCATGTATAGAGCCACGCCGCTCGGGAGCATCGGGGTCGTGATTTCAGGGAAAGTCAGTCCGCGGGCAACCGAAAGCAGGGGATAGACAAGAGGGAGCAGGAGCATGAGCACACCCCAGAACCTGTACCTGCCCTGAGACTTGCTGAAAGAAGAGAATCCCGTGACGAGATCGTAGATCCATGCCGCTGCGACCATGCACCAGAAAATGATCATGACGAAGGAATAGTCCCTCTCCCCGCAAAAGCCGAGATAATAGACAAAGGCTATCCACAGCGAAAACGTCACCATCAGAATCTTCATCGCGTTTCTCGCCCAGACTGACGGTCTGAATCTGAGGATCAGGGTTAGAACGGCTGCGATGACGACAAGAGCCAGCTGAAAAGGCCATGTCGCGGCATTATATGCGGCTATAGAATTCCAGAATGCTTCCATACGGCTGTATTCAGATGAATCTTGAACCTCTGGTCATTGAATTGGCCCGCTCCCTCAGAAGAAAGACGGGGAGAGTCGCTCCCGCTGCCAGCATGAAAATGACGCTGAACGAGACCGCCCCGTTGAAGATCATCGACTGGAGATACTCGCTGCCCTGAGTCGGAGACGGGATCTCCTGAAGAAACATTATCAGGGAGAACACGGTCTTATATGCGTATGTTCCAGGCACCATGGGAAGCAGGGCCGGAATATAGAGCACGGTCATCGGACATGACACACGCTTCCCGAACCACACGCTTCCCGTTCCTATGATCAGGGCGGCGATGAGCGAGGCAGTCGCAATGTCAAATCCGAGGAAAGTCATAAGACAGTACCTCGCCGCGTGGCCGACCGCGGCAAGGATGGCGATGTATGGGAACGCCCTCATCGGAGGATCGGATATGGAGCCGAAGCCCATTGCCGCAATTGCGGCGAAAAGTCCGTCGGAGATTATGTCCAGCGCAATCATCATTTACTTTTCAAAAGGTGTCACAGGAGACTGTCCTTGACGAGCATAAGGGTCGCAGACATGCCTATCGCTATGCATACGATGAGCATGAGGGCGTTTACAAGACGGCTTATGCCTATCTGAATGTGCCCGTCGGTGATGTCAATGATCCCGTTGATAAGCGGAACACCGGGAACAAGATAGAGCACGCTCGTTGCCAGAGCGATCTCGGCCGAGTCAATGCCCAGAGTCAGCGCCGTGGAGGCGCACAGAGAGGCGACGAAAGCCGAGATGATGAACACTATGTAATGATTCACTTTCCTTCTCGTCAGATGCTGCCTCGTGAAAAAGCCTATCATAGTGGCAGTGAAAGTCACCAGCATGGCCCAGACGTCTCCGCCGAAGAGGCGGCAGAATGAGGCGTTGGCAAGCGAGACCATCAGCAGTACGAACACCGGATTCATCCGGGGCTTGGAGATCAGCTCGTCAAACTTGGCCTCAATCTCCTTAAGCGGCATCTTCCTGTCGTACGCAGCCCAGCTCAGGGCGCTCAGGTCAGCATTCCACTCGAAACTGATCGGGAAGGCAGGGATGTCAAGAACCCGGGTGTTCATGAGCTGCCCGCTCTTCACCGTGAGGGTCGCGGTCTTCTGCGAGGTATGGATGCTGACATCCACGCCGAGAGCCGTTCCGATGCGCTTGCTGTTGCGCACGACCCTCGACGTATGCACTCCGGCACCGAGCATGTGGGAGAGATATCGGGCGATGAAGTCAGCCGTCTCTACTACCTGTTCCTGTGTCATGATGCGCTAAGCGACCGCTATGAGGATGAGGATCTGCGCCATGAGCACCCTCATGAACATCGCCAGAGGATACACGGTGGCGTAGCTTACTGAAGTATAGTCAGTCCCATAGGCGCTCTGGGCAAACGCGAGTACGGGAGGATTGGTGCAGCTGCCCGAGATGAGCCCGCAGATCTGATAGAAGTTCAGTTTGAAGACAGTCTTCCCGAGAACTGCGATGAGAGCCGTAGGAATCAGAGTTATGAGAGCTCCATAGAGTATCCACCAGTATCCGCCGTTCACGATCGAGCTGACGAAATTCTCTCCTGCGCCAAGACCGACTGCAGCAAGGAAGATGGATATGCCTATCTCCCTGAGCATCAAATTGGCACTCATCGTGGTATATGTCGTTATCTTGAGCTTAGGCCCGAAATAGCCGAGCAGAATGGCGATGATGAGAGGTCCGCCGGCAAGACCGAACTTTATGGCCTGAGGCACACCCGGAATCATGATTGGAATCGAGCCGAAGAGCACGCCCAGAGCGATTCCGAAGAAAATAGGGATGAGGTTCGGATGATTCAGCCCGGCCCTTGAGTTGCCCACGAACTTCGCCACCTGATTGATGTCGCTGTCGTGTCCGACCACCAGAAGCACGTCTCCCATCTGCACGATGAGGTCAGGATTGGCCACGAGATCCATTCCGCCTCTGCTGACTCTGGTGATGCTGACTCCGTAATTTGTCCTTATCTTGAGTTCCTTCAGCTTCTTGCCCGTCATGGAAGTCCTCGTTATCGTGAGCTTCCTCACGGCCATCGAGGCGTCCAGCCTGTCCCAAGTCTCCTTAGGCATATCGATCTGCTCGCCGAACAGAGTCTTGACTGCCTCTATCGAGCTGAGCGCCGTGACCACGAGCACGTCGTCACCCTCGTTCAGGACAGTGGATGCCACCGGAACAGTGACGACCTCTTTACGGCACACTCTGGATATGATGAACTTGTTGTCTATGGCATGGCTGACATCGAGAATAGTCTTGCCGAAGATAGCCGGATTCTTCACGCAGAAAGCGACTCTCTGCGGCGAATCCATGCCCGTCTCCTTGCTGTGCATCTCATTCTCCTCCTTCTTGAGGTCAACCCTGAAAATGCTCTTAGTCAGCATGAGCACGAGGATCACTCCGAGCACGCCGATCGGATAGGCAACAGCGTAGCCGGAAGCCAGCGAGGAGGCCACTTCCGCAGAATTGATCTCATGAACGAATGATCCGGCAGTCGCATCAAGATATGTCTGCTGTGCCGCTCCGAGACCAGGGGTGTTGGTCACGGCACCCGACATGACGCCCGTCAGGGTCACGAGATTCTCTCCGGTGACGAGGTGAATGACATAGGTTGTGATCACTCCGAGCAGCACGAGGGCCACAGCCAGCATATTGAGCTTGAGGCCGCCGCTCTTGAACGAGTGGAAGAATCCCGGCCCAACCTGAAGTCCGATTGAAAATACGAAGAGTATGAGTCCGAACTCCTTGAGAAAATGCAGCAGAGACGAGTCGGCACGGAAGCCGAAATGGCTCAGAAGAATGCCTACAAACAGAATCCATGTGGATCCGAGAGAGACGCCCTTGATCCTGATCTTTCCGAGCAGGAGGCCGGTTGCAATCACGAATGCGAGCAGCATTATCGAATGTCCGGTGCCCTGACCTAAAAACAATTCTTTCATGATATCAATGTAAATGATTTAAAATAGCAGTTCAACACAGAAGGCCTGACGGTCACCGGTCCGACCCTCCACGATACAGCGCACGGAGCCGTCCTCCTCCGGCACATTCAGCAGATACAGCTCCACGATGTCTCCGGGCCGCGTCTCATGACTGAAGTTGATTTTCATCTCCCGGAGAGGACGGGCTGACACCATGTCATAATCCACCGCGTCCATCGCCCAAACGACATACATCGCGTTGTTGGAATGCCCGTTGATATCCACATCCGAATAAGACACGCGATGCTTTCCGACCAGCTCGGGATGCGCTTCCCTGGGCATCTGGACTTTCCCGCACGGCTCTGCGATGGCGTCGTCGCGCCCGGCCGTGCCGTCAGACTCATCCGCCATAAGCGCCGTCCCCCGCACGATTCTTCTCGTGGAGGCATCGATCACCAGCCATGAAGTGGTGGCCTCGACCAGCGCGAGCCCGTCTTTGTCCGTAAGTCTGAAATCCCTGAGATAGAACATCATCGAAGGCCCCTTGTGCCATGTGAGGAGGTCTATCTCCTCTCTCCAGACCGGATGACGATGAAATATCACATGCATTCTGGAGAGCACCCAGAGCGTTTTGGTTTCAGAAAGGTCATCATACCCGAATCCGAGAATGTCGGCATGCCTGTTGGCGGCCTCCTGAGCCAGATCCATAAACGAAGCCGGCTTCAGCATCTTTGCCGAATCGGTCTGGTAACATGGTATGACAATATGCTGTGAATAACTGTTTTTCATTCCGCGTCCTTAAAACCGGTATCCGACTTTCCGAAGAATCTCCATCAGGATGGCCGACTGTCATCAGAAAGCGGCGGCAAAAGTAACACTTAATACCTAATAAAACAACTCTCCCGGCAAAACTGCCCCTTCCGTTCCCCTTCACGGCGTCAATCGTCGACACCGATCCGCCTTCCTCTGCAGCCCGCCGGCGCTCCGTCAAGACGGCATCCCCATATTGCCGTTGGCGGCTGCCCGGCCTACCTTCCGCCGTACTTCAGCACCTCGAGCTCCTCCGGATCATACAGAATCGAGTTTATGAAATCCGGACTCACCTTAGCCAGAATGAGGTACGCCGCAAGCAGCAGAGCCGCCGTCCCTATCACGCAGAGAGCCGCGACGGCCAGCCTCCTTCCCCAGCCCCTCCGTCCGGCAGCTTCCACAGCTTCTTCCCGAGCATCTTCCACGACATCGTCCACTACATCTTCCCGGGCTGCTTCTTCGACACCTTCCACTGCTTCTTCCACGACATCGTCCACTAAATCTTCCCGGGCAGCTTCTTCGACATCTTCCCGGGCTGCTTCCTCGGCAGCTTCCACTACACCGCCCCGGGCATCTTCTTCGACACCTTCCTCAGCTTCTACCACGACATCGTCCACTACATCTTCCCGGGCAGCTTCTTCGACACCTTCCTCAGCTTCTTCCACGACATCGTCCACTACATCTTCCCGGGCTGCTTCCACGGCACCGTCCACGACTCCTTCCACAGCACCCTTCTCCTCATACTCCCCGGCTACCGCCGCTTCCTCCTCCGACACGGCCGTCACACACTCCTCAGTCTCCGGCATTTCTTCTGCGACCGCCTCCGGACTCTCCTCCGAGACCGCCTCCGGACTCTCCTCCGAGGCCGCCTCCGTCACTTCCTCCGACGCCGGCTCCGCTGCCCCGTCAGACATTTCAGACGCCATGTCTCCCGTCGCTTCCTCCGACGCCTCCATCGGACTCTCCTCCGAGGCCGGCACTGATGCATCCTCCGTCACTTCTTCCGAGGCCGGCTCCGAGGCCTTAGTCGACGACTCCTCTTCTGCCGTCACCTCTATATCAGGCTGATCACTGGCATCAGACTCATCCTCCGGATAGTCCGGGAGCTCCGTATTTTCCGTCGCCGCATCAACGCTTCCGGATGCGACTGGCTCCTCAGGGAAATCCTCCAGAATAGATTTCAGGTCATCCATCATAGCAGACATCTGCATCGGAGACCTCACATCCTGATGCGACTTCAGAGAGACAGGTTCAAGGCCGAATCCTTCCGGATAAATGTCCAGATCCTCATCCGCCACAAAAAAGAAATTGTTTTCCTTCGTGGCCCTCAGCCTGCCTAATCCCGGAAAGACTACGACTTTCTTCGACTTCAGCACCTCCCGCATCTCCGAAGTAAATGTGCCGACTATGCGCTCCGCCACTTCGGCATCCACGCCATTGGAGGCGGCGTAAAGATCGGCCAGCAGAGTATCCGGCTCAGCCTTAGTCCGAAAAGAAAGTCTCCGATACGGAGGATTGACGGTATATCCCTTGTCAGAAAACGATGACGGGACCACCTCAGCCACGAAAGCCCCCAATCCCGGCAAAAACACCTTGTCATTGTCCAGAATCAGCTCCCTGACCATTTTTGAGAGAAGATCTATATCCATAAGACCCCAGTTTTGACCTGTTTCAATGAGGACAAAGGTAACACTTATCCATAAGATTCAGAAAAAGCCGACAAAAATTCCCCGAAAAATTTGCATTATGAGAAAATTGTTGTACCTTTGCAATCCCATTCGGAAAAATCCCGATGGAAACAACATTCCTGAATAGCTCAGTTGGTTAGAGCATCTGACTGTTAATCAGAGGGTCCCAGGTTCAAGTCCTGGTTCAGGAGCACCTAAAAATCAAGAGGTTACAGATTTTTCTGCAACCTCTTTTTTCGTTTTACCCCCTGTTCGAAATATGGGCAAAAATCTTTCAGTGAAAATGAAGCGTCTCCTCAACATCGCCGGACATCCCGAATCCGCTGCCATCCATATGATACCTGCCGTCAGGACTGACCTGCCACGGACACTTCAGCGACCCAGTCTCTGAATTCCCGTATGTCGATGGGAGAAATGTCATTCCCTCCCCGAGGTCCCATGTCTCCCATCTGTCAGGCCCGGCGAAATCCAGACGGCTGATCTTGGCATAAAACCGTTTTCTTTCTTCCTCAGTCATATTTCAGGCTCATCATCTGATTGTCATCTACAAATCGGCCGGCAGGCAAAATCCGTATGCCTACAGCCTCACCACCTCGACACGGCTCGCCGTATTGTTCTCGCGCAGAAGCCGGATCTGTGCAGGGATACGCTCGCGGAGGATATCCACATGGCTTATGATGCCGACTTTTCGGCCTCCGGTCTCATGAAGCCGGGACAAAGTATCAATCACCGTGTTGAGATAGTCCTCGCTGAGGGTGCCGAACCCCTCGTCTATGAAAAGAACGTCGACAGACGCATTTCCCCTTGTCATGGCTGAAAGGCCGAGGGCCAGAGCCAGCGACACTATAAAGCCCTCACCTCCGGAAAGCGTGCTGTACGGCCTCACCGCATCGCCCTGATAGAGGTCACGGATGACGATGCCAACCGAACCCGGCTGACAGTCAAGCTCATATCGTGGAGAAAAGTGCTTCAGATAATGATTGGCGCACATCAGCAGCTGCTTCAGGATAAATGCCTGCGCAATACCACGGAAACGGCTTCCGTCCGCACTTCCGAACATGGCGTTGAGACTTTTCCATCGCTGATACTCTTCCTCAAGGTCGTGGAGTCTGGCCTGATCGCTCCTCCTGAGGAGCAGGTTCTGCTCGTTGAGTCTGAGGCTCGCTTCGATAGCGCCCACCTTCCTGTCCTCCAGCGTTCTGCGCGAATCGGCATCCCGCATCCCGGACTCAAGCGTCTCCACTGTATCCCCGTCGCGAAGCTCCGGTTTAGAGAGCTCGTGAGCCCTGACGCCAGCCTCGACCTGGGCATATTCAGTTCTGGCCTTCTCAAGAGCCGTGTCAATGCTCTTGAGCTTCTCCGCAATTGCACCGGCAGACTCTTCAGTCAGATTTGACATCAGCCACCCGACTCGTTCGGTCCCCACATCCTGATGCAGCCGGAAGAACTCCTCCACATTCCCCCGCTCTTTAGCGAGGCCTTTGTCCGCAGCGCCTTTTTCCGCACTGAGGGAGGCGGTCATGGAAAGCAGATTCGCCCAACGCGGCTCAAAAAACGGCTTCCACTCCTCCAGCCTGAAGTCACGGCTTCCTTTTCCGGCCATCTGCGCCGCCCAGCGCCTGCGGAAAGGCTCGGACACTTGTCCGGCCCTCTCCCCGGAAATCTGTCGCCACTTCGGAAATTTGCCGCACACCGATTCAGCCATCTGAGAGAAAGTCCCGATCAGAGTTGATATGTCCTTTCTTGAATTCTCAAGAGACTCCTTCAGTTCAACAGCTTGCGCATATTTCTCGGATTTTTCACGGATAGTCCTCTCCAGCGACTCGGGATCCGTCGCCCAGACACGCTTCCAATCCGCAATCAGGATGCGCGAAGAAACCGACTCCAGCTTTTTCGCTGCCGACTGGAAATAACTCTGCGCTACCGTCTTCTGCCCCTGAGCCATACTGCGAGCCTTATTCAGATCATTCTGTGCATCCGCCACCGCCTCCAACTCATCAGAACAACTCTTCTGGGCTTTCCGCAGCTCCTCATTGAGCCCGTCTATGACGCGACGGGATTCCTCTATCAGGTTTTTCTTCGCCTGAGCGGCACCATACGCAGCCTCAACCTCTTTCGCGACAGACTCAAGACGCTTCCGGAGCGCTCCCGTCGACATCTCTCCGGCCGACATGTCCGTTCGGCTCTGCCAATCACTCCAGGACCTGATGCAGCCCATAGCCTGTTCAAAAACAGAATTTCGGCTGCTCTCATATTGGTCCGAATGCAGTTTCAGATTCTTCCGCATGCCCTCAAGGTCGGTTTCTTTGCTTCTGACTGAAACCTTCAGGGTGTCAAGCGCCTCCTTAATGTTGCGATATTTTTCCTCAGCATCATTCTTTGCCTTTCTGAATGGCTCCAGAAGAGACTCTATCCGCTCATCGGAAAGAACATGAACGACGATCTGTCCGCACACCGGACAGCGTTCTCCTTCCACAAGCCTGCTCCGCAGCTCCTTAGCCATGTCTCCGACCATTTCGGACTGACTCTCGTAGGCCTTAACGGCCCTGTCCCTGTTTTCCTTTTCAGCCTGACACTCGTTTTCTTTCCCGGTTTTCAGCTGTCTCTCCTTCTCAAGGTCTTCATTAGCCTGCCGCACACGCACACGCTCCTCTTCCAGGTCTTTCTCCTTCTTCAAAAGAGAGTCAAGCCCCTCCATCGCTGTCCTGACATCCTTTCCAAGAGCCTCGAGACGCATACTCTCATCATGCACCTTCTCCGGCCCCATTGCATCAAAGCGGTCCTTCTCGCCCCGGAAACGCCTCTCTACATTCTCATATATCTTCTTGCTCCTGTCATACGCATTCTTCCTGACATTCAATTTCCCGTTCAGCTCCTCGGCATCCTTTTCATATCTCTTCTGGGCCTCGGCAGCCCGCTTTGCCTCCCTTTCAGAATCCAACGCCCCGGCTAATGCGTCAGCCAGTGCCTTTCCGTCTTTCAGCATCTGCTCCTGTGCTGCCACACCCTTAAAATATTCGGCGGCATTCGCAAGACGTCCGTCGAGCGTCTGCCTCTCCCCTGACAGGACCGACTCTTCTGCCTCAAGCTGAAGGAAAGTGTCCAGACATTCGGCCTCCTTAGCCTCGCACCGCTTCAGTTCCTCATCAAACGCCCTGACATTCAGAATGCTCTGTCTAACCGACTCTGTAAGCCGCCAATCCTCGACATTCTTTCTCGCCTCCTGCATCTCCTCCGACTCAGCCGTTACCAGTGCCGCCTCAAAAACCGTCCTTTTCGTCTTCAGCTCAGCCTGCAGCTCCTGCGCCCTCTTGAGCCACTGCATCTTCAGCTCGTCAGCCTCTTTCTGTTGACTAAGCGCGGCAGAGAGAGCCTTTGCGTTTTCGAGCTCAGTATTTTTCTCGGCAAGGGCCGCCTCGTCCAGCACCTGAATCCCGTCCAGCTTTCTCCGCTGAGCGTCACAGGCGTCCGACTTCTCCTTCGTTATCCTTGAAATGGCCATCCCGACCTCCGAAAAGAGTCCGGTACCCGTCAGCTTCTCCAATATCGCCGCCTTCTCCTTGTCGGGACTCTTGAGAAACCTCGTAAACTCTCCCTGAGCCAGCATCGATGTCCGGCAGAACTGTTCAAATGTGAGTCCCACAGCGTCTCCGATGACTCTCTCTATGTCCCTGACCTTGTCATAATTGATCCCTGCCGTATGGTCGGCGAGCCGCCATTTCTCCGGCTGCAGAGCGCCATTCACCTTCCTGCGGGCCCGCGCCACGGACCACTCGGCCGTATATCTCTCCATGTCAGACCCTATGAAATCGAGCCTCACATATGCCTCGGCCGTGTTCTTGCGCATCAGCTGCCGCGCATCGAAAAAGCCCACGCCGACATTTCCGTCGCTTATCTCCCCGCTCTGCCCGCCGCGCTCGGACATTCTCGGCGTCTTTTTGAATAACGCGAGGCAGATGGCATCCAGTATCGTGCTCTTTCCCGCCCCGGTCTCGCCGCATATCAGAAAAAGCGGCTCCTCGGCAAGAAGCCCGCTGCTGAAGTCGATCTCAGCATGTTCTATCGATGCTATATTTCTGATTACAAGTCTCTCGTATTCCATATCACTCCTCCTGTTCCGCGTCTCGGACCATCTTCACCGCCTCTTTGAGCATATTCTCCATGTCCTGAGACATTTCTGAGCCAGTCACATCATGAAAATACATTCTGGCAACATCCAGCGGGTCCATTTCCCGCATCTCCTGCACCGTGAAATCGAGCCGGCCCTCGCGCCCGCCGGCGACCTCTGCCCTCACCGCCTTCATGCAGCAGTAGCGGCAGCTCTTCCCCCGGACCAGTTCCGCCGCCTTCATCTCACTGTCGGCCGGCAGAAGTCCGTGCACGAGCACATTGAGCCGAACATAAGCCGGCCTGTCCGCAGGGAACCGCGCAAGGGCATCCAGAGCGGCCTCCAGCTCTCCAGGCTCTTTCCCCGGCAAAGTCACAAGCGGCACGGGATCAGGCATCCGCACCGTTCTCACCCGGGGCTTCTCCCCTGCCTCCACCTCCACCACCGACACCGAATGCGCATAGCACTCGTCGAAATTCACTGCCATCGGCGATCCGCTGTACCGCGCCAGTCCTCCCGCAAGAGTCTGAGGCTTGTGGATATGCCCCAAAGCCACATACGAATACGCATCCCCGAGGAGCTCCGCACCGACATAATCCATTCCGCCGACCAGATCGTCGTGCCCCTCGGCATCGCTCCCGGCCACCGCAAGATGAGCCGAAAGCACAACGGGCAGCCCGTCTCCAAGCCCTTTGACATGATCAGACATCCCCCTGAACCACAAGGCCATCCTGTCTTCCGCCTGCCACCCTTCTTCCGCCCGAAACTCCACGTCATCCCCGGCAGACACTTCAGGGAAACTCCTCGACGAGGCATAAGGAACTGCAACGACATGCCCGATCACATATCCGTCCCTCACCACATCCACGACATGTCCGGAGAAATCGGCCGTCCTGTCCTCCCGTCTCGCGAAAGAGCCCGTCACGCGCACATTTACATGACGCCAGAGCCCGTCCTCCGCCTCAAGACGCGAAGGGCTGTCGTGATTGCCGGCTATCACCACCACCGTCATCATCGGACACGCCTCATGAATCCGCATCATCCCTTCCACATACATCCTCTTCGCCTGCGCGGACGGCGTCGAATTGTGAAACACGTCACCGCTGACGATCATCACGTCAGGCCTCTCACGCCCCACGACCTCCGCCAGCGCCTCAAGAAAAGCCTGCTGCTCCTCCCGCCTGTCATATCCATAGAAAACCTGGCCCAGATGCCAGTCCGAAGTATGCAATATCTTCATAAAGAGTCAGATTCCACCATATACGGCTATTGTCTGCTGAACTTATTACCCTCTATCATTATATAATCACCATGATAGGTGCCGGAACTATAGACCGTATTCCTGACTTCTTTCTTCCATCCTTTTACTCCGTGATATATTACAAGGCTTTCTCCATCAAGAGTATAGTACAAAGCACACCCTTCTGTGTCGAATGGAGCAGAATCCCCGACCCTGGTATAATGGTAAACATTGCCATCGTCCTGAAATTCATACCTTTCAATGATTGAGTACTCGTTGCGTACAAATGTCATCCCATTCAGAGCCGAGTCGCCACGGCCAATCTTTTCGCAAGCCGACAACATTACCACTGCGCATAGCACACTAAAAAAACATTTCATTCTTTTAATAATTTTGTTGATTTGTCCCGCCCGACCCTAAGGGAGCAGACGGAACATTTCCATTAAAATGAATAGAACACACTATCAGGGAATAATAGTTTGGAAGCGTTCTTCTTGATTTTAAAACTGACGGCGTCGCCACCTTTCTTTTTGACACCTGTAACCGGATCGACTTTAGGACGACCCAGCAACAAATCGACTGTGATCATAGTATGCTCAATTTTATTAAACCGGAATTGCTCTTGTCCAGCAGAGCCGATCCTTGTATCAACTTCAATCCAAAATGTCTCGTGATGCTTAAGCAATAGACAATTATGCAACGTCCGGAGACGCCATACAGCTACATCTGCAACTTTCTTGAATAAATCAGGACCAATAATGCCATCTTCTTCAATTTCCAGTAATTCAGCCGGGTAATTCATATTGAGCCTTCACTAGTGTCCGGAGAAAAATTCTCCGATAATGTTTTAATTATTAAACATCAATAAGTTACAAGCATCAGAAAATTTTTCGATTAGAACATCAGTAACTTTGCGGT
>CALVDO010000022.1 GCA_944326355.1 uncultured Bacteroidales bacterium
GGTGTTTGTTTTGCAATCTGCTGATTTTCAGCGTTTGTTGCGGAGAGAGAGGGATTCGAACCCCCGGACCCGTGAAGGTCAACAGTTTTCAAGACTGCCGCAATCGACCACTCTGCCATCTCTCCAGTATGTCATTCCCTTCTGTCTCGCGCGAGACCGGCCGCAGAGGCACTTCGCATCAGACCATTCCGAAAGGGAGTGCAAAGATAGTAAAAAAGTTATTCATGGCAAACATTTTTTCAGAAATATTCTCTCCGCTTATTTCATATCTTTGACAATGTTTTAAAAAAAATTGCAGCCGGATCGGAAATATTCGGCAAAACACTTTCAGCCATGAAAAAAATTATGCTTTGTACTGCGGCGCTTCTGGCCGCATGCCTGACGATGTCAGCGCAGAAAAAAGGTGACTTCACAGTCGGAGGCTCAATCGGCGTGTCCGGCGGAGGGACATCGGCAAGTTATTCAATCCAGGGAAACAAGACTACGGAAAAGACGCCGAACTCGACGACTTTCAATCTCAGCCCGAAATTCGGCTACTTCGTGATCGACAATCTCGAGCTCACAGTCGGGCTTGACTACTCCATGCAGAAGGACTTTGCCGGCAGAACGTCATCTGACGACAACCTTTTCTCCTTCACCCATATAGCCATGGCCACAATCGGCGTCAACTACTATGTGCCGATCATCAGCGACAAGCTGTTCTATGTCCCTGGCGCACAGTTCGGCTTCGGAGGAGGCTCTGTCGTGACGCAGAATTCAAACAACAACTCGACGACGCAGAAGGTACCGTTCGCCTTCGGATTCGACCTCCTTCTCGGCAACTTTGAGTTCAAGCCGATCGACTGCCTCGGCGTATCTCTCAATGTGCTGGATTTCCAGATCCTGTATGCTTCATACGACACAGGACTCGACAATGTCAAGGCTTCGTCCACCAGCATAGGCGCGGCCCTCAACTATGGAATTTCAGCAGGCGTCAAATACTATTTCTGACAAACTGCGTCTATTCCTGACAAACTGCGACTTTAATAAGAGAACGGCCCCGCGGTCTTGCTTGCGCCAGAACCGTGGGGCCGTTCTCTCTGCGTCTGTCTCCTTCCGCCGTCATGCCTCCTCCCGGGTGAAGAATCTCCACTGGAAGAAGATAAGATAAAGGGCTCCACAGGTCACGCAGCTGTCCGCGAAATTGAACACCGGCGCAAAGAAGCGGAAGGGATCGCCGCCAACCAGAGGCATCCATTCCGGGAAGGTCGTGTCGATGATCGGGAAATAGAACATGTCGACGACACGCCCGAACATGAACGGAGCATAATCCCAGATGAGTCCATAGAACAGGCAGTCGATGATATTGCCGAGAGCGCCGGCCGATATCAGCGTGAGCCCCACGACGACACCCGACGGCGTGTCGGACTTCCTCAGCAGCCTCGAAATCCAGTACACCAGCAGACCGAAGAACACGATCCTGAAGAGCGAGAGGAGGAATTTGCCGAAAGCTCCGCCGAACTTCATTCCGAAAGCCATCCCCTCATTCTCTATAAAATATATCTGGAACCAGTCGCCGAAGACATGTATGCTCTCCCCTATAGACATGTTGGTCTTGACCAGCACCTTTATGACCTGATCAATCACAACAAGCAGCGCCCCGAGGATCAGGAGCTTCTTTCCTCTGGTAATCTTCATCTCGGTGCTCAGACTATTTGTTCTTGTTGAGCATCTCCTTAGCCTCCACTGTCAGTGTGGCGTGAGGCACCAGCCTGAGCCGCTCCTTAGGAATCAGCTTTCCCGTGACACGGCAGACTCCGTATGTCTTGTTCTCAATGCGGACAAGAGCTGCCTCAAGATTCTGGATAAACTTGTACTGCCTCTGGGCAAGTGCTCCGGCCTCCTCCTTGGAAAGTGTCGAGGCGCCCTCCTCCATGACCTTGAATGTAGGTGAAGTGTCCTCAATATCGTTGCTGGAGCCGTGGGTGACGACATCCCTCAACGTCTTGTACTCTTTCTTGGCCTTTTCAAGCATGTCCAGAATTATAGCCTTGAACTCCTGCAGTTCTTCATCGCTGTAACGTACCTTTTCTTCAGGTTCGTTTACTTTCTTTTCATCTGCCATAATTTCAGAATTAATTATAAGTTTCAGTCATTGTCTGTCCTGACCCCGAAGCACCTCCGGAAATCAGTATCTTGGAAAGTCCCGTATTCAGAAACATGCGCCACGGCTTCTGATGCGGCTCAGATGCGCACCACTGAAAGCCTTAGCCTGCCCTCGCCCCACTCGACTTCGGAAGCGTCAGCAGGTGCCGCATCGGATCCGGCCACTTCTATGCCTTTTGCAAGAGTCTGGGCGGAGACATAGTCTCTGAAATCTCCGAGAGAAGCCGTGATCTCGTCCGCAGTCTCCCCGTCGGCGAATATAGTGACCTTGATCTTGTCCGTCACGTCAAATCCGCTGTCCTTGCGGAGATTCTGAATCCTGTTGATCAGCTCCCTCGCCGTTCCCTCTCTCTTAAGCGCGTCGGTGACGGTGATGTCAAGAGCGACTGTGAGCGGGCCGTCAGTCGAGACGAGCCAGCCCGGCATGTCCTCGGAAGAGATCTCGTAATCCCCCTTGGCGAGGCTTACCGACCCTGAAGGCAGATCGAGCACATAAGGCTCACCGGAAAGCTCAGCCGCCTGAATTGCCGCTATGTCGTTCTGGGAAAGAGTGCCGAATGCAGCCGCGATCTCCTTCATCTGCCTGCCGTAGGCCTTGCCGAGAGTCTTGAAGTTCGGCTTGATCCTCTTGGTGATCAGGCCGGCCGTGTCGGACATGAACTCGAGATCCTTCACGTTAACTTCTCCCAGAAGAAGATCCTTCACTTTCTCCATCTGCTCCTTCACCTTGGAGTCTATCACCGGTATCACGAGCCTTGACAGAGGCTGGCGCACCTTGATGTTGACCTTGCGTCTGAGAGCGAGCACCATCGATGAGGCCCTCTGGGCAAGCTCCATGCGCTCCTCGAGATCCTTGTCGATGACAGAGGAGTCGCACTGCGGCATCATCGTGAAGTGTACCGACTCGGCTCCCGGAACGAGGTCGAGATACAGCCTCTCCATGAAGAACGGAGCTATCGGAGCCGCCAGCTTAGCGATGTTCACGAGCACAGAATAGAGGGTCTGATAAGCCGAGAGCTTGTCCTGATCCATTGACCCTCCCCAGAAACGCTTTCTTCCGAGCCTCACATACCAGTTGCTCAGATGGTCGCAGACAAACGTCTGGATAAGACGGCCGGCCGAGGTTATGTCATAATTCTCGTACGCATCCACGACGTCGCGTATGAGCGTGTTCATCAGGGACAGTATCCATCTGTCGAGCTCCGGCCTCTCGGCAAACGGCACAGTGGCGCTCTCCGCCTCCGGGTCGAATCCGTCAACATTGGCATAAAGGGCGAAGAATGAATACGTATTGTACAGCGTACCGAAGAATTTTCTCCTCACCTCATCAACTCCGGCCTCGTCGAACTTGAGATTGTCCCACGGCTGGGAATTGGTCAGCATATACCATCTGAGGGCATCAGCCCCGTATTTGTCGAGAGCGGCGAACGGATCCACGGCATTTCCCAGTCGCTTGCTCATCTTGTCGCCGTTCTTGTCAAGCACGAGCCCGTTGGAAATCACGCGCTTAAAGGCGCACTTGCCGCTCACCATCGTATTTATCGCATGAAGCGTGTAGAACCATCCGCGCGTCTGGTCCACGCCCTCGGCTATGAAATCCGCTGTGCGGCCGAACCTCGGAGAGTGCAGATTGCGCAGCCCCTCCTGGGCGTACGGCATGGCGCCGGAATCGAACCAGACGTCTATGAGATCCGGCTCTCTCGTCATCTTCTTTCCCGAAGGCGAGACGAGGAATATCTCGTCTGCATACGGGCGGTGCAGATCTATCCTGTCGTAATTCTCCCTTGACATATCCTCAGGGTCGAATCCCTTGTCCTTAAGCGGATTGGTTGCCATCACACCGGCTGCCACCGCCTGCTCTATCTCGGCATACAGCTCCTTGAGCGAGCCTATGCACTTCTCTTCCCTGCCGTCTTCAGTGCGCCATACCGGAAGCGGAGTGCCCCAGTAACGGCTGCGGGAGAGATTCCAGTCCTGGATGTTCTCAAGCCACTTCCCGAAACGTCCGGTACCGGTAGAGGCCGGCTTCCACATTATAGTGTCGTTCAGCTCCATCATCTTCTCTCTCACCGCCGTGGTCCTGATGAACCATGAGTTGAGAGGATAGTAGAGCACAGGCTTGTCCGTTCTCCAGCAATGCGGATAGGTGTGGACATGCTTCTCTATCTTGAAGGCCTTGCCCTGCTGCTTCAGCATGACGCAAAGATCCACGTCGAGAGTCGGGGAGTCAGGAGCGAGAGTCGGGTCGTATGCGTTCTTGACATATCTTCCGGCATACTCCCGATAGTCATCGGAGACATTGGCGGCCACATAGTCCGGATCCAGATCCTCAATCCTGTAGAAGCGGCCCTTCCTGTCAACCTGAGCCTGACGGTCTCCGTTTCTGTCAATCACCATCAGAGGCGGCACTCCGGTGGCCTTTGCCACACGGTCGTCATCCGCACCGAAAGTAGGAGCGATGTGTACCACTCCTGTAGTCCCGGCATCTGTGGTGACATAGTCTCCCGGAATCACCCTGAACGCGCCCTCACCCGGATTGAACCACGGAATCAGCTGCCTGTATGATATCCCGACGAGCTCCTCTCCTCTGAAAATGCCGTCGAGCACCTTATACGGCACGAGCTTGTCCCCCGGCCTGTACGCCTCGAGAGAAAGATCCGCAGCCTTCGGGCTGAAATGCTCATTCACAAGCTCTCTGGCCACGACATAGACAGCAGGAGCGCCGGTATACGGGTTGAAGGAGCGCACGCGCACATACTCGATGTCCGGACCGACGCAGAGCGCCGTATTGGACGGGAGCGTCCACGGCGTTGTCGTCCACGCGAGGAAGTAGACCGGAAGATCCCCTACGGCGAAAAGCTTTTCGGAGACCTCGTTTCTGATGACCTCGAACTGAACCACCACGGTCGTGTCCTTGACGTCCCTGTAGCAGCCCGGCTGATTGAGCTCATGGGAGCTCAGTCCCGTCCCCGCCGCCGGCGAATACGGCTGTATCGAATAGCCCTTGTAGAGCAGCCCCTTGTCGTAGATGTCCTTGAGCAGATACCAGAGCGTCTCGATATATCTGTTGTCATAAGTAATATAGGGGTCGTCCATATCCACCCAGTAGCCTATCCTCTCGGTGAGATTCTCCCACTCCTTCGTGTACTTCATCACCTCTCTGCGGCAGGCCCTGTTGTAGTCTTCCACACTGATCTTCACTCCTATGTCCTCCTTTGTGATCCCGAGCATCTTCTCGACGCCGAGCTCGACAGGAAGTCCGTGGGTGTCCCAGCCGGCACGTCTCTCGACGCGATAGCCGCTCTGGGTCTTGTACCGGCAGACGGCATCCTTTATGGAACGCGCCATGACATGATGGATGCCAGGCATTCCGTTTGCGGACGGAGGGCCTTCGAAAAAGACGAATTCAGGAGCGCCCTCCCGCACCTCCAGAGACTTCCGGAAGGCGTCCATCCTTTTCCAGCGGTCCAATATGCCGTTATTTACCGAAACAAGGTCAAGACCCTTATATTCATTGAACTTCATATTTTTATAAAATATTCGATTTTTTGTCTAATTTTGCGCCGGGTCTGGGGACCCGAAAATTTTTCAAACTGCAAATATAAAGATTTTTATTGCAAAATGAATGTTCTGGATATTATTCTGCTGATATGCTTCATACCGGCCATAATCGGCGGACTCAGAAGAGGATTCATCGCCCAGGTGATCTCCATAGTGTCCATAATTCTGGGAATCTGGCTCTCCTTCCGGTTCTCATCGCTGCTGAGCGGATGGATGAGCGGATGGCTTCACGCATCGGAGCCTGTGCTGCAGATAATATCATTCGCCGTGATCCTGATTCTGGTGATACTCGCCCTCGGAGCTCTCGGGAAACTGCTTGAGGCCACGATAAAGATCATACTGCTGGGATGGCTCAACAAGCTTCTCGGACTCGTGTTCGCCCTGCTCAAGTACGCCCTGATAATAGGCCTGCTGCTGATGCTTTTCAACTCCCTGAACTCAGAGTTCAACATGGTGGACAAAAAGGTCCTGTCGGACTCCGTGCTCTACACTCCGCTTCTGGACACGGCAAATGCCGTCTTCCCTTATCTCAAGGGGCTGGCCGCCGAAGCCTTCGGGAAATGACGCGGCTGAAGAGCCGGTCGCGTGATTGCGCGAGAACCGGGAAATGACTCAAACCAAAAAAGATCGGACTGAAATGGAACGAATAATCCTCATAGAGACGTCGACGGCACTCTGCTCCACAGCCCTGGCCGAAGACGGACGGATCGTGTCATACAGAGAAAGCGGCGAGGCAAGATCGCACGCTTCGCTTACCGCCGTATTCATCAAGGAGATGCTCGACGAGAGCGGCTACGAAGCGCGGGACTGCGACGCAGTCTGCGTAAGCATGGGACCCGGCTCTTACACCGGCCTCAGAGTCGGCGTGTCGACGGCCAAAGGGCTCTGTTTCGGAGCAGGGATACCTCTTCTCGCGGCAGGAACGCTCGAAATACTTGCAAGACAGGCCATTGACGAAGGCCTGCTCCCGGACGGATGCAGATATGTCGTGCCGATGATAGACGCGAGACGGATGGAAGTGTACACAGCCGCATTCGATGCCGGCGGAAGACAGATCTCCGACACGGAATCCCTCGTAGTCACCGGAGACAGCTTCAGGGAGCTGAAGGAGGAGGGGCCTGTGCTGTTCATAGGAGACGGAGCCGGCAAATGCGCCGATGTCATCGGCGGGCAGAACGCCAGCTTCATCCAATGCTGCCCGAAGGCCTCATCCATGCTGATTCCGGCGATGAGGGAATACAAAGAAAAACGGTTCAGAGACGTCGCGTACTTTGAACCGTTCTATCTTAAGGAATTTGTCGCCACGCAGAGCAAGAAAAAGCTTTTCTGAATAATCCGGCAGCCATCCTCTGCGAGCCGCATCAGAAATCCTGCCAGAGGGAGGGAAAAGATCTTCCTGCTCAGAGGAGGGCGTCAAGAAACTTTCTGAGGGAGGCCTCGTCCGTCACCTTCACGTCGACCAGATCTCCGTCTGAGATAAAGAACGACACCGGGAGGCTCGACACGTTATATGCGACGGCAGCCTGAGAAGCCGACCCGAGCACATCACAGACATTTATCCACTCAAGACCCTGATCCTTGACCGTACGAGCCCATCCGGCCTTGTCAGCGTCGAGGGCCACCTGATAGATCTCGAATCCCCTGTCATGATAGTCTTCATAGACAGGCTTGAGCACATCAAGATTGAACATCTTTTGCTCTGCGCTGGCCGAAGTCCAGAAATGTACCATCACTACCTTGGCGTCGACGTCGCTGAGCCTGTGTCTGACGGCATTGCGGTCGGTCAGGTCTATGTCCGGAAAGGGTATCTCCTCCGCATTCTGAAGCCGCACTCTCAGCTCCAGAAGATCCGAACGCCTCTTGGCCTCGGACCTGAGCGACTTGACATATCTGGAGTCAGGATAGACAGTCTCAAGAGAGTCGCACGCATTTCGGAAATGCATGGCATCCGTATCCTGAGAAAAGACGGGAAGATTGTCTCCTATCACCTGATAGAGTACAGGGATGACCGTCATGGAATACGGATTCTCTATCACATATTTTACCCTGCTGCGATAATACTCAGTATAGATGCGGCCCATGTCCCTCTTCACCTGCTCCGCCTCCGGAGAATCCTGGTCAAGAGAGTCAAGTCTGGCCACCAGGCCGGTGAATGTCCCGGTAAATTCCGCAAAATCCTTTTCGACGCCGGCGAGCTTCACGCTCTCTTCCGAGCCGCTTACGGAAAAGACTCCGACAGTGTCGGACATCACCTTCACATGATCCCCGGCCTCAAGAAGCAGCGAAGCGACTTTCGTGTCGCCATGGAAAAGATACACGAACTCCGGCTGTCCCTTTTCAATGTCAATCCTGTAGGAATAGCGTCCCCGGGAATCAGCCTGAATCGTGTCGAGAACCTCAAAGCGGTTTATATCCAATAATTTGACAATCAACTCAGAAGACGGAGCGTCCTCAATGACGCCGTCTATCACCGCCCTTTTCCCGCAGGAGACCGCGGCTGCCAGAGCCATCATGGCCGCCGTCACTCTGAGCGCAAAGACACTAAAGCTTCTCATACTCCCTCATGATTGAATCGGCTATGGACCTGAACCTCTCCTGAGAAAGCGTCAGCTTCTCCTTTCTGAAATCCATGTCACTCTCGCTCTGAAGAGGGATCAGATGGATATGCGTATGCGGAACCTCCATGCCGAGAACGGCGACTCCTACCCTCCTGCAAGGGACGGCAGCCTGTATCGCCATGGCAACTTTTCTCGCAAATGCGCACAGTCCCATATACACCTCCTCGTCCAGATGAAAGATGTAGTCGTCCTCCACATTCTTTGGTATCACAAGAGTATGCCCCTCCGTCATCGGACTGATGTCGAGAAAGGCATAGTAGTCCTCGTTCTCAGCCACCTTATAAGAGGGGATCTCCCCTTTGGCGATCCGTGAAAATATCGTGGCCATGATCAGAGGGTTATGTCAAGAATTTCAAATCTCATTATTCCGGAAGGGACCTTCGCCTCCACCGTCTCTCCTTTGGAATGTCCCATGAGAGCTTTCCCGATCGGTGTCGTAGCGGCAAGGCGGCCTGCCGAAAAGTCAGCCTCGCTTTCGCCCACAAGCGTGAACTCGACAACCTGCCCGTTGTTGAGATTCTTCACCTTCACCTTGTTGAGCATCTGGACTTTGTCTGTTCCTATCTGGGACTCGTCAATCACTCTGGCGTTGGCGACAAGATCCTGAAGCTTGGATATCTTGAGCTCAAGCAGACCCTGAGCCTCACGAGCTGCCTCATATTCCGCATTTTCCGAGAGGTCGCCCTTATCTCTGGCCTCCGCTATCTGGGCGGATATGACCGGCCTCTGCGCAATGGCGTCGGACAAGTCCTTCTTCAGCTTGTCCAGACCTTCCTGAGTCATATAATGTAATGCCATAACAGTACAATATTGAAATTTATTGAATCATACAATTAAAAAGGAGTCCTGTGAAAAACCACAGAACCCTGACTTCTCTTGCAAATATAGTAAATGTTTCCGAATAAACCATCTTTCCGCTCCGGAAATGAGCCGGAAACGGGAAAGCCTGTCAGAACTTCGGCTTCATTATCTCCGAATAGATGACCAGCTTTCTGAGCTCGCGCCTGTCACGGAGACCACCTCCGTCGCGGAAGCCGCTTCCGTCACGGTCTGCAGGCTTCTCGCTGACGACATCCGGCACATGTTCAGCCGAGCACATCTGCACGGGCCGGACTCCATCACACGGATATTCCGGGAAAGCCGTCGAGGAGGAATGTGCCGTCGTTCCTACACGACCGGCATCCGCAGACGGAAAAGGAGAGGGAGAGGGAGAGAAGGTCGGCCACACCATCTCGGCAGGATGATGGCTTCTGCCCGCGGGAACCCGACGCCGGCTTTTGTCCGCCGGAGCCGGCGAAGGCACCGAGCCACTGCCGGAAGCTGCCTCCTTCCCGGCGTCCGTCCCGATTTTGCCGGCCTTCTTGAGCTGCTTTTCAATCAGAGACCCCAAGGCGCTGAACACAATGATCAGCAGCGTAATGATTGTTCCTATCTCCATAAACTTCCTCTTAATTATTTATCAGTATCCGGGTAAATGCATCTGCATTCGGAGCGACGGTCGTGCAGCTCCGGCCCGTCTTCAAATCTTCCGCTTTCAGCTCCTGTCCTCGGCTGCAAGCGCCAGACACCTGATTCTGTCGCGCTCAAGCTGCCTGCGGAGAGCGTCAAGCGACTCGAACTTGACCTCGTTCCTGATCTTGCGGCGGAAAGTTATCCGCATATCAAGCCCGTATATATCCTCGTCAAAGCCGAAGATGTTGGTCTCAATCGTTCTCGCACATCCGTCTCCGACCGTAGGATGTGTGCCGATGTTGCACATTCCGTCCCAGTCCCTGCCGAGAGTGTGTACGGCGACCTGATACACCCCGTTTCCCGGAACCTGCTTCAGCGGCTCATAGAGCTGCATATTAGCTGTCGGGAAGCCGATGGTACGTCCGATCCTGTTTCCCGCGACCACCACCCCGAACAGCGGATAGTCATATCCGAGCATGGATGCGGCAGAAGACACATCTCCGGCCTCGAGCACGGATCTTATCCTCGTGGAGCTCACAGCCTGCCCTTCGGAAGAAGAGGCGACGTCCGCAATGACGGTCTCCATTCCGAGTCCCGCCGCCATTGCCTCAACCTCATCTCTGGTTGAAGCATCCCGGCCGAAACGGTTGTCGTACCCGAGCACGATCGTCCTGCCGTTAAAGCGGCCGAGCACGATATCGCGCAGATATTCTTCCGTCGTCATCCGGCTGAACTCCCTCGTGAACCTCAGTACTTCAATATGGTCGACTCCAAGCGCCCGGATCATCGCCTTCTTCTCGTCCATCGTCGAGAGAAGCCTCAGCGTTCTGGCGTCCGACTGCAGAACATTACGGGGATGAGGCCAGAATGTCACCACCATGCTCTCATCCCCTTTTTCCAAAGCTGTCTGCACCAGCTTTTCAAGTACAAGACGGTGCCCGGTATGGACACCGTCGAAAAAGCCTGTCGCTACAACCATCTCACAAGTTCAAAGTCCTGTCTGTGAGGAAGCAGCGGATTCTTTGCATAAATCCTTGCCGCAACCTGATACAGCCCGGTGCGTTCAGGCAGAATCACTGACTGATACTTGGCCACACCGTCATTGAGCTCGACAGGCGAGAACTCGTATTTCTCCTGGATATGAAGCTTGCCCTTGCTGTCGGCCGTCGCGAGAAGGAACTCCACGCCGATCTCCTCAGGACGAAGATCCCCGATATTGAGGACGACTTCAGCCTTGAACTCGTTGCCGAGAGACATGTCGTTGTACGAGCTGTCCGGCTTCACAACGGAAACCACTCCGACATTCTGCCACTCGCGGCGCATGTGCTTCTTCCACGAGGCGATCTCGCGTGCCTTCCCGTAGTCATCAGCCACAAGCATTGCGGTCCTTGCGGACTGCGGCTCATAATACTGGTTGATGTAGTCGGTGAGCATCCTGTTGGTAGTGAAGTTGCAAGCCACCATGGCAACCGTGTTCTTGATATACTCTATCCATTCAGGAGAATATCCGGCTGCCCCGTTCCTCTTGTAGAATACTGGGGCTATCTCATTCTCTATGATGGTATATATCGTGGCGGCATCAAGCTCGTCCTGATAATTCTGGTCATCGTAGGTCCTCTCCATAGGAAGAGCCCATCCTGCGCCCTTCTTATAGCCCTCGACCCACCATCCGTCGAGCACGGAGAAATGCATGACGCCGTTCATCGCAGCCTTCTCTCCGGATGTTCCGGAAGCCTCGAGAGGCCTGGTAGGGTTGTTCATCCACACGTCCACGCCCTGTACGAGCCTCTTTGCCAACGAAATGTCATAGTCCGGCACAAAGACGATCTTGCCTATGAACCTGTCCTGCTTGGAGATGTCGACAATCATCTTGATGAGGTCCTGTCCGGCCTTATCGGCAGGATGAGCCTTTCCGGCGAAGATGAACTGCACCGGCTGCTCAGGATTGTTCACTATGTCATTGAGCCTGTCGAGATCACGGAACAGCAGGTGGGCACGCTTGTAGGTCGCGAACCTTCTCGCGAATCCTATCGTGAGCACGTCATCCCTGAGAGTGTCCTTGATAGTGACAATCTGACGCGGAGAGTAGTGATTTGTCGCCGCAGGGTTTGAAAGCCTGTCCTTTATGGACTCTATGAGCTTATGCCTGAGCGCGGTCCTCACTTTCCACACATCAGCGTCCGACACCTTGTAGATGCCCTCGAAGCAGGTCTTGTCATAGTGATGGGTCTTGAACTGCTCTCCGAAGACGCCCGAATGAATGTCTTTCCACTCCGGAGCCGTCCATGTAGGATAGTGGACGCCGTTGGTCACATAGCTCACGTGAAGCTCCTCCGGAAGATATCCCGGCCACATTGACGAGAAGATGTCCTGGCTGACCTTGCCGTGGAGCCATGACACTCCGTTCACCTCCTGAGAGATGTTGGCCGCAAGGTAGCTCATCGAGAACTTCTCGTTGGCGTCGGCCGCATTGATCTTGCCGAGCCCCATGAGCGTCTGCCAGTCTATCTTGAGTCGGGCAGGATAATGTCCGATGTACTTTCTGAGCAGCCCTTCGTCAAAGGCGTCATGTCCTGCCGGAACAGGAGTGTGAGTGGTGAACAGGGATGATGCCCTCACCACCTCCATAGCCTCAGGGAAGTCGAGATTGTCCTTAGAGATATACTCGTAGAGTCTCTCGAGACCGATGAACGCGGCGTGCCCCTCGTTGCAATGGTAGACCTCAGGATACAGGCCGAGCTTTCTGAGTGCCCGGATACCGCCGACGCCGAGCAGAAGCTCCTGCTTCAGACGGTTCTCCCAGTCGCCTCCGTAGAGGTGATGGGTCACAGACCTGTCCTCAGGAAGATTGTCCTCGAAATCGGTGTCGAGAAGATAGAGCTCGGTCCTTCCGACCTCCACCCTCCAGATTCTCGCGTGAATGCTCCTTCCCGGGAAGGCGAGGCTCACGGTCATCCAGTTGCCAGCCGCGTCGCGCACCGGAGATGCAGGAATCTTCATGAAGTCCTGAGCGTCATACTTCGCCACCTGGTCGCCCTGAGAGGAAAGGATCTGGGTAAAGTAGCCATATCTGTAGAGAAGTCCCACGGCGACGAGATTGGTATTCATGTCGCTCGTCTCCTTGAGATAGTCTCCGGCAAGGATTCCGAGACCTCCGGAATATATCTTGAGAGAAGTGTCGAGACCGTACTCCATGCAGAAATATGCAATGGACGGACTCTTCCTCTCCGCCTTCATGGCCATGTAGGCGTTAAACTCCTCCATCACGGCATCCAGCGCGCCCACAAAGGCGTCGTCATTCTCGAGAGCCTTGTACCTCTTCAGGCTCACCATGTCAAGCATGGCTATCGGGTTCTCTCCCGAGAGTTCCCATGACTTCGGATCAACACGGCTAAAAAGATTCTTCGCAGATTCATTCCAGCACCACCAGAGATTTCTTGAAAGGATCTCAAGCCCCTTCAGCCTGTCCGGCAGATGGCGTGAGATGAACACGCTGTTCCATGACGGCTGGTTAACGTCTATTTTCGTATATTGCATCGATTTATCATCCCTTGCTTCAGGGAATGCTCCTTTTTCTGATATGACTTTCTCCAAGGCTCTTGAATAAGCCTCCTTGTAGTAGACTATGTTGTTTTCCCAAAGTGCGATCTCCGAGACCTCCTTAGCGTTGTCCATGTAGACCGTCCTCGTCTCCTTCGTAAGTCGGGCGATTTCCTTCACGCGTCCTACGACCTCCTCCACCACATTGTTGTAGTTTGAGTCATTGCGCGTCACGACGCTGATGCCCGGATGCTCTTTCCCGTAGTGGGATCTGACCCAGAGACCGAAACCTGCAAGAGATGTAGTGAGCGTCGGCACCTTGAATGCGAGACTCTCGAGAGGAGTGTAGCCCCACGGCTCGTAATATGACGGGAAGAGGGTGAGATCCAGACCTACGAGCAGATCGTAATACGACATGTTGAAGATGCCGTCATTGCCGTTCAGGTAGGACGGGATGAAATAGACCTTCACCTTGTCTCCTATGGCGTTGTTGAAATTCAGCTCATTGAGACGTCTGGTGATGATGTCGTACTCCGGGTCCATCAGATAATGCGACGTCCGGGTCACATAAGACGAGCCGTTTCCGGCAAGCTTTGCGACAAGCTCCTTGTCCGGACCGTTGTTGCCGGACGGAATCATGATGAACGCCTGTATGCTCTTTCCCTCGAAGTCAGACTTGTTGAGACGGTCAAGGGCGTCGATGAAGACGTCTATTCCCTTGTTCTTGTATTCGTACCGTCCGCTTATACCTATGAATATGGAGTTGTCCGGCACCACTTCTCCCGACATGGCGGCAGCTATCTCCACAAGCCGGGCTCTCGCCGCGCGACGCTTGGACTCGTACTCCTGATCATCCGCCGGAGTAAAGCTGTTCTCAAAGCCGTTCGGCGTGACCAGGTCGACATCCCTCTCGAGGAACTGCTTGCACTCCGCAGCC
This sequence comes from uncultured Bacteroidales bacterium, assembly GCA_944326355.1. Lineage (GTDB taxonomy): Bacteria > Bacteroidota > Bacteroidia > Bacteroidales > UBA932 > Cryptobacteroides. Next base: position 14,254 of record CALVDO010000022.1, read on the forward strand.
GTGATCTCGCTCACGGTCGTGAATATGTCGGAATTGCAGGCAGAACGCTTTTCGAGAGAATGCCGGGCGAGGACGTTGAAGTCGCGGGCCTTCGCGTCTCCGTTGTAGACGCCCATGGCGTCATAGAGAGGAAGATTGTTACCGGCGAGACAGCGTCCCACCACCGTGGCATGGGTCGTGAACACCGTGGCTATAGGAAGTCCCGCAGCCTTGATGTACAGGAGTCCCGCACCCGTCATCCACTCGTGGAACTGTGCCACGACCTTGTCTGACGGGCTGAGGTTGAACCTGTAGAAGCTCTCGATCACCTTTCCGGCGGCATAGCCGAAGAGTGCGGATTCGACATAGTCCCAGTTGCCGGTGATGGAGTCTACGCCAAACTTCTTCCAGTACTCGGCGAGAATCTCATCCTTTTGAGTTATAAACTGCTTGAAGTTGACCAATATGGCCACCGGCTTCCCGGGAATGTTCCATTTTCCTACCCGTATTCTCAATCCTTCAGCCGCCGCCTGAGACCGCCAGGCGCTGTAGAGATGCGGATCGTCTATAAAGTCGGGATTGCTTTCCGTATCCATCCATACGTCCGGACCGATGAGTATGTGATGACGCTTGAGCTCGCTTTGAAGGTAGAGGGATTTGGTCGCGATGACCGTGTATATTCCCCCTACCTTGTTGCAGACTTCCCAACTGATCTCAAACAGGTAATCCGGTCTGATCAATTCTTTGTTCATCTACTGTTTTTTCGTTTTTACTGCTTTCTTCTTCGGAGCGGCCTTGGTCTCCTTTGCAGACGCGGCCTTAGCCGAAGCGGCTCCGGATGTCGCGGACTTTGCCGCCCTTGTCCTGCTCTTCGGCTTCTCCTCCACTTTTGGAGCTGCAAATTTAGCATCAGAAACCGAAATTGCATCATCAACCCTCAAAATAAAATCGCTGAGAACATTCATGTAGTTGATAAACGCCTCATACGGAGTGTCGTAAGGGTTGAAATATTTGTGTACCGCACCATCCGAGAAGAACTTGGTACACATATAATAGAAGTGGTCGCTCTCCTGAAGATGTCCGAAATCGGACCAGAGAGAGGCGTCATTCAGGATGGAGAGTTTCTCCGTCTGCTCATAGAGCTTGCTGAACGCATCGTTCTGAAGCTCATTTCCGAGCCATGCGGTCACGTCCCTCTCCTCATCAGCCCACGAGATAGGGTCCGGAACGTCGAGCACTCCGACCGAGGCATGCTTCCGCGTCGCCTGCGACGGGGTGACGAACTCGAACTCTCCGTCTGAAAGCACGACTTCAGGGAAATATCTCATGAAGTCGAAGATGCCGCTCTGAACCTTCTGGTGCTCTCCGAACGTCTCGTAATCCATGAAGAGATTGATTATCTCGTCATTCTGGGCGGAAGCCTTGATCCATGACATGTACTTCTCTCCGGTCAGAGGCCAGTCGGACCAGCTCTTATCAGAGAATCTGAAGGCTATGTCATCGCTCAGTGAAGAATTCTTCAGCAGAAGGCTGAGCTTAGGAGCCATTGAGCAGGAATACACATAGTTAGGGCTCTTCCATCCGAGCACGTGCTTTGCTCCTTCCGTCAGCATCGTCTTGAATCCCATCTCATGCACCATAGCGCCGATTGAGTCCGAGTAGATAAGCTCTGTATTTCTGAAGGCCTTTGGCGACACGCCGAAATAGTGCTCCACCGCCTCCTTGTGCTTCTTCACCTGATGCTTGAACTCTTCCGGAGAAGCAAGCGAGGCGAGAGAGTGATAATAAGTCTCGGAGAGGAATTCCACACAGCCGGTGTCGGCAAGCTTTCTGAAGCTCTCGATCACCTCTGGAGCATATCTGTCAAACTGCTCGATGACCGTTCCGGAGATCGAGAAGGCCACTTTGAACTGTCCCTTATAGCGTCCTATCAGCTCAAGGAGAAGCGCGTTCATCGGAAGGTAACACCTCTGGGCCACTCTCCTGAGAATGGTCCTGTTGCCGAAGTCGTCATAATAGTGTGAGTCCTTCCCTATGTCAAAAAATCTGTATAACCTCAGTCTGTTTGGCTGATGTACCTGAAAATACAGACAAATGCTCTTTTTCATAATATCTGGAGTTTTTATTTTATCACTGACTCATAAACTTTCTTGATCTTGTAAGCGGCATTGTTCCACTTGAGGGCGTTGACCTCGTCGTAGCCGCACCTTGCCGCCATATCGGCGAGCGCAGGATAGTTGAGAAGGCCGTATATGGCATCCGCCATGGCGTCGATGTCCCAGAAGTCCACCTTTATCGCATACCTGAGGACCTCTGCCACTCCCGACTGCTTGGAGATTATCGTCGGCACGTTGGTGCGCATGGCCTCAAGAGGCGATATTCCGAACGGCTCTGACACCGAAGGCATGATGTACACGTCCGAGAGGGCAAACATCTTCTGCACGTCGGCACCGCGGAGGAAGCCCGTGAAATGGAATCTGTCAGATATGCCCAGACGTGCCACATGGCGTATGCACCTGTTCATCATGTCTCCGCTTCCGGCCATCACGAAACGCACGTTGGAGCTGCGCTTGAGCACCTTTGCCGCGGCTTCGATGAAATACTCAGGCCCCTTCTGGAAGGTGATTCTGCCCAGGAACGTCACGACCTTGTCCTTGACTCCCCTCTCGACGGAGATGTCCTCGCGGCCGCTGAAGTCGACCGCGTTATGGACGGTCACCACCTTGTCAGGAGATATGCCGTACTTGTTGATGACTATGTTTCTGGTCAGGTCGCTCACGGCTATCACCCTGTCGGCGGCCTCCATTCCCTTCTTCTCCAGATCATAGACTCTCGTGTCTATGTGATCGTCGCTGCTCCTGTCGAACGAAGTGGCGTGGACATGTACCACGAGAGGCTTGCCGGTGAGGCGCTTTGCGGCTATTCCGGCAAGATAGGTCAGCCAGTCATGGGCATGGATGACGTCTATCTCATCGGCATGCTGCATCGCTATCGTCGCGCCTACCATGGCATATCTGGCCACCTCCTCCATGAGGTTGGCCCCGTACTTGCCTGAAAACTTGTATTTCTGGCCGTACTGCACGCGGAAGCTCTTGATCTGGCGCTTCCTCTCCTCTTCGACCATCGTCGTGAAGTCCTGCGGATCCACATAAGGCACCATATTGGAGCCGATGTGCACGAACTGGACCTTTCCGAGAAACTCATCCACGGAAGCAGTCACGGTGTCTATCGGGACGTCGCTTGCGTTGATTATGCGCACGGCGCTCTGATCCTCGTCTCCAGATGCCGACGGCATCACGAAAAGGACGTCAACGTCATTGGCCGCAAGGCCCTTGGTCATTCCATAACAGGCAGTTCCCAGACCTCCGGCGATATGAGGAGGGAATTCCCATCCGAACATCAGCACCTTCATTTCTTTTCCTCCCAATATTTTTGCATAAGATAATAGACTCTCAGAAGAGCGGCCGTGCTGCAGGCCGAAGATATGGCTCCGTGAGCCTCGTGAGGAGGATCTCCGTCATAAAGCTCGGAGAATGCCCCGACTCCGTGCTTGCTGATGTCAGCGAAGAATCCTTCCACAAGGTATTCAGCCTTCTTGTAGAACGACGGGCCGACCATCTTGAAGCAGACGTCGATGTACGGGCCGAGAAGTGACGGGAAGGCGCAGCCCTGATGGTAAGCGAGGTCGCGGTCACGCTGCGAGCCTTCATATACGCCCCTGTACTTAGGATTGCGCGGAGAAAGAGTCCTGATGCCTCGCGAAGTCACGAGCTCATTGTTGACGACGCTGATGACCGCAGACTTGACCTCGTCATCCACCGGAGAGTAATCGAGACAGATGGCGAACAGCTGGTTTGGACGCACGTCCATGTTCTGCCCGTTGTTGTCAACGTAGTCGGCGAGATATCCGGCCTCCTGATTCCAGAACACTGCCTGATAGTTTTCCTTAACCAGATCCCTCACGTGGCTCCAGCGCGTCGCGAAGGCGCTCTTCTTCGGCCCGTACTTCTTCTCCATGTCGAGGGCGAAGCAGAGGGCGTTGTACCAGAAGGCGTTGGTCTCCACCTGATAGCCGGCTCTCTCTGTTACCGGATGGCCGTCGACGTAGGCATTCATCCACGAAAGCGCCACCCTGTCCATCTCCGCCCAGAGCAGGCCGTTAGGATGCATGGCAATCTCTTTTCTCTTTCCTGGAGCGTAACTGTCGATTATAGCCTTGAGAAGCTTTCCGTATTTCTCCCATATCCTCTTCTCTTCTCCGGTGAAGAGAATGTACTGCTGAATCGTGTCGGTGAGACGCAGAGGAGCCTCTACCTGAGTGGTCCTGCGGAGAAGCCTGTCCTGCTCCTCAGAGACGAGATTGTCGAGAATCTCCTCGAACTCGGTGCCGTCGTCTCCGGCATAGAGGGTAAGGCCGGGGAGAGAAATGACGGTCTCCCTCAGCAGGCCGGTCTCCAGCCATGAGAATCCGGCGTTGATCCTCTCATGTCCGTTACGGTTGCACTTGAGGAGGTCTGCGTCATGGACAAGCAGGTCGTGAAAACTCTTGATCTCGCCGTGCCTGCGGACGATGTCCGTAAAGCGGCGCTTGAGCTGCTTGACGTTCTCCTCCTTTACCGAGGCCGAGAACACGATGGAGTCGCCCGGCTTGAGATCTGTCTGGAAGGTGCCTGGCACAAAGAGATCCTCCTTGCACTCGAAGCCCCTTCTGAGCTCGTCGGAATAGGTGATGTCGTTGTACCAGTAAGGCATGTATCTGAACGATGCCTTGCCGCTCAGCTGCAGATTGAGATCCGGGAAGCCCTCATACATGCGGAAAGACACTCCTCCGTCAATCTCACGGCATGTCGTGTCCGCCTCCTGATTCTGTTTCGTCAGGCTGTGCACGCTCCTGAAGGCAAGAAACGGCTTCAGGATGAGAGTCGTCTTCATCGGCGCCTCGACGAGATCATACCTTATGAGCACCTGATCATTGTCAGGAACCATGAGAATCGTCTTGGTGAAGATGATCTCACCTATCTTATAGGTGATCTTCGGCTCTGGATCAGCGTCAAAGTCAATGATGTACTTGTGGCCTCTCGGCTCGTAGACGTCACCATAGCAGTGGATGCCGAGGTTGAACTGCCGTCCGTTCATGAGCAGACTCTCGTCGAGAGATGATAGAAGGAGGTATTTGCCGCCTCCGAATCTGTCCACCGGTACGGCCAGAAGTCCATGATAGCGCCTTGTGTTGCATGTCACTATGGACGTGTTGCAATAGGCTCCAGTCTTGCTTGCCACGAGGATCTCCCTCTTGAGGGAATACTCCAGATTCACAAGCTCGGACTTGTTGAATTTTAGAAAAGCCATACTTATTACGAATATTTAAGGTTAATCTTCTTTTGCCCGCGCATCTCGTGAGCTCAGTCCAGCTTTTTCAGAACAAGGGCGCACCTGCTCGGAAGGTACAGATACAGGGTGTCGTCCCACTTCCTGTCGCCGTTTGCGGATTTCTCGTGGACCGTACAGTGAACCTCTCCCGTTTTCAGTCTGGAGAATCCGTCAAATTCCTTCTCATCGGTATCAAGTATGAGCCCGTATCTTCCGGCCGGAGCGGCGAAGCCGTAGTCCGCGAAAGAAGCCGATGGGTTGAAATTGAGCGCAAAGATACAATTTATTCTTTTGAATACTAATATTTTTTTCTCCTCATCCTGCACCAGAAGCTCCGGCGAGGCGTCAAAAATCGACTCCGAATGCGCCAGCGCGACCATAGCCTTGTCAAAAAGCAGCAGATTCCTGTATCTCAGATAGTCCGGCTTCGCAAGAGACCACTGGCGCCTCGCATACTTGTAGGACCAGCCATTCCCCTCTCTCGGGAAGTCTATCCACTCCGGATGGCCGAATTCATTTCCCATGAAAGTGAGGTATCCGTCTCCCGCCGTCGCCATCGTCACGAGCCGTATCATCTTGTGCAGGGCCATGCCTCTGTCGACCTCCGCGCTGGAGGAATTCTTGTCCATGTGGAAATACATCTCCTTGTCCATCAGGCGGAAAATGATGGTCTTGTCCCCGACAAGAGCCTGATCATGGCACTCTGCGTAGCTGATCGTCTTCTCGTCGGCTCTCTTATTGGTCAGCTGCCACCACATCTCTCCCATGCTCCACTTCTCGTCAGGAAGCTCCTTTATCCACTTTATCCAGTTGTCGGCAACGCCCATGCTCATCCTGAAGTCGAAGCCCACGCCGCCGGCCTCAAACGGAGCGGCAAGCCCGGCCATTCCGCTCACGTCCTCCGCTATGGTGAACGCGTCGGGGTTGATTTCGCGAATGAGCATGTTGGCGAGAGCCAGATAGGTCACTGCCGACTCGTCGACTCCGCCGTTGAAATAATTGTCGTATCCGACGAAGTCCCTGCCGAGGCCGTGATCCCAGTAGAGCATGCTCGTCACCCCGTCAAAACGGAATCCGTCTATATGGTATTCCTCCATCCAGAACTTACAGTTGGACAGCAGGAAGCCTATGGTCTCATATTTTCCGTAGTTGAAACACCTCGAGCCCCACGCCGGATGCCGTCCCCTGTCTCCTGAATAGAAGTAGAGGTCGTCCTTTCCGTCAAAGAGGCTGAGTCCCTCGAGCTCGTTGTCGACCGAGTGCGAATGCACTATGTCCATGACCACGGCTATTCCGTCGGCATGGGCCTCGTCCACAAGGGCCTTGAACTCCTCCGGAGTGCCGAAGCGGGAGCTCAGGGCATAGAAATTAGACACCTGATAACCGAAGGAGCCGTAATATGGATGCTCCTGAAGCGCCATTATCTGCAGGGTGTCATAGCCGAGATCCTTCACATAAGGAAGGACGTTCTCTCTGAACTCATTGAAAGTGGACACCTTCTCCTGCTCGGAACTCATGCCGATGTGGCACTCATATATGAGAGGGTGCTCCCGCTTCCCCGGCTTCGGATGCTTCCACTCGAAAGGCTCGTCCGGAGCCCAGACCTGGGCGCTGAACACCTTTGTCTCAGGATCCTGAACAGCCCTCGTAACGTATGCGGGAAGCCTCTCTCCGCCTCCGCCAGGCCACTCTATATATAATTTATAGAGGTCACCGTGCGAGAGAAAGATCGGGTCGAGCCTTATCTCCCAATTGCCGTCCCCCACCGGATGCAGCGCATAGGCATCAGTACGCCTCCAGTTGTTGAAGTCGCCCATAAGGTAGATACGCGTCGCGTGCGGGGCCCACTCACGGAACACCCACGATCCGTCATCACACCTGTGAAGACCGTAGTAAAGATGATTATTGGCGGCATCCGAGAGACGGCCGTCTCCCGCGATCCTTTCGCGCTCCCTCAGAATCCTGCGGTGCCTCTCATCTATTGCCTCCCTGTACGGCAGCAGCCACTCGTCGCTGTCGTAAATCATTCTTCTGTCTTTCTTATCTTCCATATGATATAGTTTCTGTTAAAGTCCGTCAAGTCATTCTTCATCCAGAGCGTCAAGCTTTTCTCTGGCGCGTCTGAGATACGCGCGGCACTCCTCCACAAGCTTCATGGAACGCCTCATGTACCTGTCGATGTCATCAATCCCGGTGTCGGCGGATTCAACCTTCGCCGCCATTTCCTCAAGTTCGGCGAGAGCGGCCGCGTAGTCAAAGCCCGACTCTCCGCCTCCCCTGCTCTCCATATCCCTGCCTTCCATATATTTCATTTATAAATGATCAGTCTGTCCGCATCTCCGGTCTCCTGCCCTGCTTTCGGAGTCATGCTCCGGCAGGCCTCCCGGTGTTGTCCCTCTCGACCACGTCCTCAATCCCGCAGGTGAGAGTGCCGTCATGATACATCAGCGAGATGCGGTCGCCCTTCTTCAGCCCGGACACGCTCTTCAGCACCCTCCCGGAAGCATCCACAGTCAGGACATAGCCGCGCCTGAGGACATTTCTCGGGTCAGCCCCCGCAATCCTCGACTCCAGCAGCTGAATCCGGCTCTCGATCGCGCTGATCTTGGACAGGAACGCCTGCTTGAGCCTCGTTCCGCAATAGAGGATACGGCGGTCCTCGTCAGCATAGATGTCGACGAACTCGTCCGCCAGAGCGGTGGGGGTCTTGAGAGCCTTCCACGCCACCATGTCACACACGTGCACATCCTGATCATGTCCGACGGCCGTGAACACCGGAACCGGGCAGCGGGCTATCCCCGAGGCAAGGCTATAATCGTCGTAGCACGAGAGGTCGAGACGCGCTCCGCCTCCCCGCAGGATGAGCAGAGCGTCATAGGGTTCGGCAGCGGAAACGGCCGCATCCATTGCGGCAAGCATTGACCCCGCAGCGGAAGCCCCCTGCATCAGGGCCGGATAGAGATCCACATGAAAGACGAAGCCGTAGGGATTCTCCTGAAGATGCCGCATGAAGTCACGGTATCCGGCGGCGTCCTGCGCGGACACCACAGCCAGACGATAGGGAAGCCTGGCGAGAGGAAGCTCCTTCTGCATATCCATCAGTCCCTCCTCCGTCAGACGGGCTATCGTCTGAAGCCTCTCCTTTTCCCTCACCCCTATTGAAAAGTCGGGATCGATGTCATCAATGACGAGAGAGAGCCCGTAGAGCTGGCTGAAGCTGACCTGAACGCGCACAAGCACAAGCATCCCTTCCGAGATGCCTGTCCCGGTGACAGACTCGAAAAACGGGGCTATCACCCGGTATCGGGATGCCCAGATCACCGCCTGCGCCTTCGCCACAAGCCCTGAATCCCCGCTCTGGGACAGTTCGAGGTAGCAATGGCCGCCCGGACGGGCCTTCACGGCGCTTATCTCAGCCTTCAGCCACAGTTTCGCGGGAAAGACCTGCTCCACACCCTCTTTCAATCTCGACTGTAGTTCATAAAGGTCGATAAATTCCTTCCCCATAAAAAACGCATCACTATCGTTACAAATTTACGGAATTTTTCGCATCCGAGACAGAAATTTCGCCAATAAATGTGAATTTCAATAAATATTTCATACATTGCGGAAAAGTTGGAACTGCTCCGCGGAATTTTATTCACGCGAAACGGATATATTTCCTATATTTGCGGCTTCATCTTAAAAGACCGACATGAAGATTACCGAAGCACTGTTTGCAGGAAGCAGCACAAGGGTCTCAGAAAAGCCTAAGCAGAAATTTCCCGAATTCGCCTTCATCGGGAGGTCGAATGTGGGGAAATCCTCGCTCATCAACATGCTCTGCGGGAGGCGCAGGCTGGCGATGACGTCGTCGACTCCGGGCAAGACGAGGCTCGTCAACCACTTCCTCATCAACAGGGAGTGGTATCTTGTCGACCTCCCGGGATACGGATACGCCAAGATGTCGAAAAACAGCAGACAGAAGCTCGGACAGGTGATACGGGACTATGTGAACTTCTCCGAAGAGCTGCATGTGCTCTTCGTGCTGATAGACAGCAGGCACGACATCGGACAGATCGACATGGACTTCATCAACGAGCTTGGAATTGGGGGAATTCCGTTTGCGATAATCTTCACAAAGGCCGACAAGCTCGGCCCGAAAGCCCTTGAGGCCCAGATCGAAAAGAACAAGAGACAGCTTCTCGAGCACTGGGAGGAGCTGCCGCCCTCTTTCGTCAGCTCCTCAGAGACCGGGGCCGGACGAGACGAGATCCTTTCATACATAGAGTCCCTTCTGGAGGAAATCCGGAAAGGAAGGGAAACAGAAGCGTGAATCACGACTAAAACTACATACGATGCACAACGAACACAAAATGAAATTATTTGCGGGCAGGAGTTCCAGACCACTCGCGGAGAAGATCGCCAAGTCTCTGAACATTGAGCTCGGCAAATCAGACGTTCTGACTTTCAGCGACGGAGAATTCCAGCCGTCCTTCAACGAAAGCGTCAGAGGAGCTACCGTATTCATCGTACAGTCGACGTTCCCGCCGGTGGACAACCTTTTTGAGCTGCTGCTGATGATCGATGCCGCAAAACGCGCATCGGCACATACGGTTATAGCCGTGATGCCATACTTCGGCTGGGCGAGACAGGACAGGAAAGACAAGCCGAGAGTCTCCATCGGGGCCAAGCTGGTGGCAAACATCCTCCACGCGGCCGGATGCGACCGCGTGATGACGTGTGACCTCCACGCGGACCAGATCCAGGGGTTCTTCGACTTCCCTGTGGACCACATCTACGCGAGCAACATCTTCCTCCCTTATCTCAGAGCCCTCGACATAGAGAATCTCGCTATCGCCGCACCCGACATGGGCGGCGCTAAGAGGGCAAACGCCTACGCGAGGTATCTGCAATGTCCTGTCATCGTATGTCACAAGTCGAGGGAGAGGGCCAATGTGGTGGGCTCGATCACGGCGATAGGAGACGTGGCCGGGAAGAACGTCATAATAGTGGACGACATGATAGACACTGCAGGCACACTCACCAAGGCAGCCAACGTGCTCAAGGAGATGGGAGCCCTCAGCGTCAGGGCCTGCGCCACCCATGCGGTGTTCTCCGGCAGCGCATACGAGAGGATCGCCGAGTCGGCGCTTGAGGAGGTCATCGTCACCGATACGATCCCTCTCACTTCCGACCCTGAGAAGGACAAGAGCAAGATCACAGTCCTCTCCGTGGCCGACACGTTCGCAAACATCATCGACAAGGTGTATAATTACGAACCGATAAGCGACAGCTTCATATTCTGAACATGGAAATCTTTATCGCCGCTCTTCTGCTGGTGGGAATCAGCGTGATCGGCTTATGCTTCAACATAATCTTCCGCAAGAACGGCAGGTTTCCGGACACGGAGATCAGCAGCAACCCGGCCATGAGGAAGCTCGGGATAAGATGCGCCAAGGAAGAGGAGCTCAGGCTCTGGGGACGGAAAAACGGGAAACGGAATCCGTCATGCGGCGACATCGGCTGCGGCGACTGCGCAGGATGCGGAATCATGAGTAAAACTGAGGAGGGAAAGAAATGAGTCTTGTAGCCATCGTGGGAAGGCCGAACGTGGGTAAATCCACGCTCTTCAACCGTCTCGTGGGAATGAGACAGGCCATAGTAGACGAGACCGCAGGAGTGACGAGGGACAGGCACTACGGCAGGTGCGAGTGGTGCGGACGTGAGTTTTCGGTGGTTGACACCGGAGGCTACACCTCCCGTTCCGAAGACATATTCGAAGAAGAGATACGGAAACAGGTCGTGCTCGCAATTGAGGAAGCCGACCTGGTGCTCTTCATGACTGAAGCGGCCACGGGAATCACCGACTATGATGCCGAGATCGCCGACCTTCTGCGCAGAAGCGGCAAGCCTGTGATCCTGGCCGTAAACAAGGTGGACACCGGAGACAAGATGTATGACTCCTATCAGTTCTACTCGCTGGGGCTCGGAGAAGTGTGGAGCATATCCGCAGCCACGGGGAGCGGCACGGGAGATCTTCTTGACGAAATCGTGAAGAGGCTTCCGCAGGAAGCGTCGGACGCATACGACCATCCTGAACTGCCGCGCATCACCATAGTCGGGAAGCCGAATGTGGGAAAATCATCCCTGACCAATGCTCTCCTCGGCACAGAGAGGAACATCGTGACCCCTCTCGCCGGCACGACGCGGGACTCGATAGAGACGCACTACAACAAGTTCGGCCACGAGTTCATGCTTGTGGACACTGCCGGAATGAGGAAGAAGGCAAAGGTGCATGAAGATCTGGAGTTCTATTCCGTGATGAGAGCCATAAGGGCCATCGAACACTCAGACGTGTGCATCCTGATGATCGATGCCCAGACAGGACTCGAAGCCCAGGACATGAGCATCTTCAATCTGATCATGAAGAACAGCAAGGGATGCGTCCTCGTCGTCAACAAGTGGGACGCGCTGGAGAAGGACAGCAATACCATGGCGAAATACGACGCGACGCTGAGGGCAAAGCTCGCACCGTCAGACGACATCCCTATCATCTTCACTTCAGTGCTGAAGAAGCAGCGCATCATGGACGTGCTCGACGCGGCGGCAAAAGTGTACGAAAACTATTCGAAGAAGATACAGACTTCCGTCCTCAACGAGGTGATGCTTCCGGAGATAGAGAACTATCCGCCTCCGGCATGGAAAGGCAAATATGTGAAGATCAAGTATGTGACCCAGCTGCCTGTGCGATGCCCCTCTTTCGCCTTCTTCTGCAACCTGCCTCAATATGTGAAGGAGCCGTACAAGAGATACCTCGAAAACCGCCTCAGAGAGAAGTTCGACTTCAGAGGCTGTCCGGTAAGGATCTTCATGAGACAGAAATAAGACGGCATGCCGCCGGAAAATGGGAACAAATGAAAGACCTGCCCCTCACGGGACAGGTCTTTCACTGCTATAACCCTATTATTAACAACTAAACTAACCGATTTTTTCATTAGCAAATCCTGTGCCAAACTCCGAAACGGGAGTCTGTCCGCACCTTCCTTCACCTCAGTCTCTCTATTTTCAGCTGCTGAATCCGGTAGCCCGACTTGCTGTAGCTCACGAAAATGGTCACCGTAAACACCTCACCTCCAGCATATAGAGACCCGAGAGCATATTTCATGTTCGAACGTCCGGCAGTGTGCGTTATCTCAAACGAGCGCGGAGTGTACGAGTCGAAAAAAGACTTCAGAATCTGCCTCGCCTGATTGCGGCTCGAGTCGTTTGAAGTCGATATTACCGTTATCTCCAGATTGTCGGCAAACCACGCGGAAAGCTTTTCCGCATTGCCCTGACTCATGTATTTTGAAATCGGGACGAAGACGTCGTAGGCATCGTTCTGCGCTGATGCTGCCGGCATTGTCAGAAAGAAGACGACAATTGGAAAAAGTATCTTGTCCAGAAATGCGTTCATTGCGGAAACCTCATTGCGGAGCACGAATATTGCAAATACCGAGCCACATTCTTACCTTTGTAAGAAACAGTTGCACCGCAGAATGAAGATCACTTTGCTTACGGTCGGAGAGACCGACAGAAACTGGACGAGAGACGGACTCGAAACCTACTCATCAAGACTCAGACACTATGTGCCGTTCACGGTGAAGGAGATTCCCGAGCTCAGGAACGCAGCCTCGCTCTCAAGGGAGCAGATACAGGAAAAGGAGGGAGACCTGATCCTGAAAATGCTCAAGCCCACGGATGAAGTCATCCTGCTCGACGAGAGAGGAAAGGAATTCTCCTCGCTGGAATGGGCGGCCGACCTCGAGAGGAGAATGGCCTTGTCCGGAAGGGACATCGTATTCGTGATAGGAGGCGCATACGGATTCTCGCGCAAGGTGTACGACAGAAGCGACTTCCGGATGTCGCTGTCCAGAATGACCTTCTCCCATCAGATGGTCAGAGTGATCTTCACGGAGCAGCTGTACAGGGCGTTCACCATAATGAGGGGACAGCCCTATCATCATGAATGAACCGGAGAGAAGCGAATGAAGTGAAGAGGCATGAATGAAGTGAAAGAATATGTGAAGAAGCACGGCCACCTGCTGTGTCTTGCCGTGGCGGCCGCCATATTCTCCCTGTCCCTCGTCGTGAACACTTCGCCGAGAGACTCGGAGAGAGCCGCATACAGAACCGGAAGACTCGTCGAGAAGCGGATGCGGATACTTGACGGCCACATAAAGACGGCTCTTGAGTCCGACCACAGCCAATGGCTGGAGCTCGAAGACCTGCCGGAGGACATGGTCGTGTACAGATATGTCTATGACACCCTGCAGTCGTGGTGCAATCAGTTCCCTATAATAAACGACGACACGGGAAACAGACTCATATTCCAGAAATTCACCAACCTGAGAACCAGCCTTCTCTCCCCTCTCGCCGAGATCAAGGATGAGGTCAGCTACATGAGCCTCGGCCCCAAATGGTACATAGTCAAGGCAGTCACCGACAGCGTCAACTGCAAGGTGATAGCGGGGCTTGAGATAAAGAACAGTCTGCTCGAGGACGTGGCAGGCATAGAGAACGGGGCTAATCCCAACCTTAAGCTTCCCCCGTATTTCGACATCTGCCCGATAAGCGACACCGGAGGGGCGACGGTAAGCGCGGACGGGGTGCCGCTCTTCAAGATCATGACAGACCTGTCGAAAATACCGAAGTTCTTTGCCAATTCCCTGCTCAGATGGATTGCGCTCATTCTCTTTATGGTCTCCGCAGTCATGTATCTGTCCTCGCACAGGAGCATAAGGACATTCGCCATGGTCACCTGCATCCTTGTCGGCATGACAGCACTCGCCTACATGCTCGGACATCAGGTCAACTCCGAATTCTTCTCTCCGACCGTCTATGCCGGAGGTCAGGTGCTGTATTCGTTCGGAGCCCTGACAATCATCAACACTGCCATACTGCTGTTCGTGATCTGCATCTTCCTGACCAGACGCAAATTCATCTGCGCGGTGATGCGCAGCAGATCCGATTCGGCCAGATACGCCTATACGCTCTGCTCGACATTGCTGATAACAGCGATCTACGTCTACACGCACTTCAGCCTCAAGAGCCTGATAATAAACTCCAACATCTCGCTTGAGCTGTATCTGTGGAGCGAAATTTCATTCTATACACTGCTCGTGTATCTGTCATATTCGATGCTGTTCTTCGCGATACTTCTGCTCATACAGATGCTAAAGCCGGTGATACGGCACTACACGGGAATCAGATACAACGCTTTCGGAAGAAAATTCCTCTTCGTCTACGCTATCCTGTGCGCCGGATACCTCACGGGGATGGCAGGAGGCATCGGATTCCAGAAGGAACAGAACCGGGTGGGCGTATGGGCCAACAGGCTGGCCGTGGACAGGGATCTCGGCGTGGAAATCCTGCTCCGCTCCGTGGAAAACGAGATCGCGGGCGACCCGTTCATCTCGACGCTGACCGGGGAGAGCATGAGCAGCATGATGATCCTCAACAGGCTGACAGAAAACTATCTGACCGGTATCTCCCAGAACTATGACATAATCGTCACGCTGTGCCGCGACACCGACATGATAAGCGCCGGGACACCTGACCGGAAGAGAAACTGTCTGGACTATTTCAACAGCAGGGTCAGGGGCGGCTCCCCTATAGCCGACAACTCCAGATTCATATATGTCAACTCGAAAGGCATCCCGAGCTACATCGGAATGTTCATTTTCTATTCCGAGAAATCGGGGATAATGCGCATGTTTCTGGAAGTCAAGCCAAAATCATACGCCGACAATCGGGGATACGGCAACATCCCCGGACTCGGGGAAAGTCCCGGAAGCATATCCATGCCTCCGCTGTATTCCTATGCCAAGTATGTGTCCGGCAAGCTCATAACCTACAAAGGGAACTTCGCCTACCCTACAGTCATAAGCAAAAGCAGGCACGACATCGAGATGGACCAGGACAGGACCGACATATACAGAGCAGACAAACAGGTTCATTTCATCAACTGGATCTCGAGCAGCGAAGTGATCATAATATCGAGGCCGACCAGAGGGGCCATGACATACTTCGTGACCTTCTCGTATCTGCTGCTGATAACCTACGGATTCCTCTATCTGTTCTCGAAAAAGAGACGGGGAAGCCGCCGCATGTTCCGGAGAAACTACTACAGATCAAGGATAAACACCGTGATGTGCACGTCTCTGTGCCTCACTCTCATCATAATGACGGCGGCAAGCGTCACTTTCGTCTACAACAGGAACGAGTACAACATGTACAACATGATGTCCGAGAAGATCACGACGATTCAGGCAATGTTCGAGTCCAGAATGAAATATGTCCAGGACTGCCATGCCATCAATCCGCAGGAGCTCACGGACATGCTCACAAGCATAGGCAACGTGACGAAGTCTGATATTAACATATACACCCCGCAGGGAAGGATATTCAAGGCCACGACTCCGGAAATCTTCGACAGGATGATTCTCGGGTCAAGGATAAATCAGGATGCCTACCGCAACATCGTCTACGGAAAGCAGAGATTCTACATATCGAGGGAAGAGTTCGCCGGGCACAGATACTACTCGCTCTACGCCCCCATATTCAACAACGATGGCAAGATGGTGGCCATTCTGAACGCGCCGTACACCGACCATGGCTATGACTTCAAGCGGGACGCGTTCTTCCACTCTGCAACAATCGTCAATCTTTTCCTGATCCTGCTTGTCGCGACCGTCGTGGTCAGCACCACCGTTGTGAACGCCATGTTCAAGCCGATTCTCGAGATGGGGCAGAAGATGAACTCGACCGGCATACACGGTCTTGAATACATCATCTACAACCGGGACGACGAGATATCGACTCTGGTGGAAGCATACAACAGGATGGTGCACGACCTGTCGGACAGCACCCGAAGGCTGGCACAGGGAGAAAGGGACAAGGCATGGAGCGAGATGGCCAGACAGGTGGCCCACGAGATCAAGAATCCGCTCACCCCGATCAAGCTCGAGATTCAGAGACTCATCAGGCTGAAGCAGAAGAACGACCCGTCATGGAGCACGAAGTTCGACAAGGTCGCGGCAGTGGTGCTCGAGCACATCGACATCCTGACGGACACGGCCAACGAATTTTCGACCTTCGCCAAGTTATACAGCGAAGAGCCGGTGCTGGTCGACCTGGACAAGACGATGAGAGAGCAGCTCACCATCTTCGACAACAGGGAGAATATAGTCATATCCTACATAGGACTCAAGGAGGCAATGGTCATGGCGCCGAGACCGCAGCTGATCCGGGTTTTCGTCAACCTGCTGACCAACGCCATCCAGGCCATAGAGATCCAGCAGAAGGAGGATGCGGAGAATGGGCTGGAAGTGCGCACCGGACATATCGGCATATTCATACGCAACAGCGTGAAGGACGGCTACTACGACATCGTCTTCGAGGACGACGGACCCGGAGTAAAGGAGGAGAATCTCGGACGGCTGTTCACCCCGAACTTCACCACAAAGAGCGCCGGGACGGGCCTCGGACTCGCCATCTGCAGAAACATAGTGGAAAAGTGCAACGGCGAGATCATGTACCGGAGGTCCTTCTCCATGAAGGGGGCATGCTTCACCGTGAGACTTCCAAAGCTCGCCGCAGAGCAGCAGGGAGACATGGCCGAAGCATGATGTGCCGGACATCCGACGGCACGGAGCACGAAAAAAGAGGCCGTCCCTTCCCGGTCGGCCTCTTCATTCTCATTCAACAATATGGTGTCTGGACGGATGCAGCCGTCTTTAGACCATTGTACACATTACTTCACACGCTCACCATAAGAGCGGTCGGCCGTGTTCACCCTGATCTTGTCGCCCTGATTGATGAAGAGAGGCACCATGATGATGGCTCCGGTCTCGAGAGTGGCTTCCTTCATCGCATTGGTGGACGCAGTGTCGCCCTTGACGGCAGGCTCAGTATAGGTCACCTCAAGTTCAACATAAGTAGGAAGCTCACAGGTAAGGCATCTCTCCTCGTCCGCCACGAACATCATCTCCACATGCTGTCCCTCCTTCATGAGGTCGGCATTATTCACGAGATCCTCTCCGAGGTGAATCTGCTCAAAAGTCTCCTCGTGCATGAAGTTGTATCCGTCCTCATCCTTATAAAGGAACTGATACGGACGTCTCTCCACATTGATCGTCTCAATCTTGGCTCCGGCTGTGAAAGTGTTTTCAAGAATACGGCCGTTCTCAAGATTACGGAGTTTCGTCTTGACGAAAGCTGGGCCCTTGCCAGGCTTCACATGCTGAAACCATACGATAGAGCACGGCTTGCCGTTGAAGTTGAGATACAATCCGTTTTTGAAGTCAGCTGTTGTTGCCATAAATTATATTTTCATTTAAGTGATTTACTGCATCTTCTGCGGACAGGCACCGCATTGCGGCTGCAAAATTATAAATTGTCGGACATTATGCAAAATTTATTTCAGCGCAGCCAAGCCGTTGTATGAAAGGATCTCCTTTGCAACCGCCTCCAGAAGCCATTTCGGAGTGGATGCGGCGCCACAGACCCCCACCCTGTCATCCGGTCTGAACCATTCTCTCCTGAGCTCATTCGGGGAATCTATATGATATGTCCTTATATTCAGCGATTTGCATCGTTCGCAGAGCACTTTGCCGTTGGAGCTCGACTTGCCCGAGACGAAAATGACGATGTCATGGTCAATCGCAAAGGCGGAAAGCCTCGCGTGGCGGGACGCCACCTGTGAACATATCGTGTTGTGTGCCGCGAACATCGCCTTGCCCCTGAAGCGCTCCAACGACAGTTCGTTCGCCTCGGCCATCATGACCTCAAGCCTGCTGCATATCGCAGCGAACTCGGCAGGACTCTTCGTCGTCTGGGAAAAGATCTCCACAGGCCGGTGCAAATCAATGACGCCGGTCGCCACAGCCTCCGTGAGCATGGCCATATTCTCTATCACTGCGGCCTTGCCGTCAACCTGACCTATCAGTCCGAGCACCTCGGCATGACCCGGCTTGCCGAATATCACGATCTGTCCGTCCCTCTCCCTGAGCCTGTCATACGCCTCACGGATGCTCTTCTGCAGCCGGATGACAACAGGGCAGGTGCAGTCCACTATGTTGAAGCCTCTGGCTCTGGCATTCAAATATGTCTGAGGCGGCTCCCCATGCGCCCTTATGAGCAGATTTTCACCGTCCGCGTTGCGCATGTTCTCGAGATCGTCCCTATCGATGCACACGAGTCCCTTGGCCTCAAGCCGCTTCAGTTCAGCGTCATTGTGGACTATCGCGCCCAGAGAAAAAAGTTTGTTTCCGTCGGAGCCGGACTTTCCGTCCAGATACTCCTCAGCCTTGTCAATAGCCCTGATCACTCCGGCACAGAACCCTGAATTAGGGTCGATGTCTACAGTAATGTCCATAAATCCTCAGTCAGTTTTTTCCGTCGCTTCCGTCTGCCATCCGTGCGATGATGCCGCGGAACCAGACCATCTGGTCTTCGAGAGTCATTCGGGAATTGTCGAGCACTATGGCGTCTTCCGCACAGGAAAGAGGTGAAGCCTCCCTGTGCGAATCAATGTAGTCTCTCTCCTGGAGATTGCGGAGAACATCCTCATACCTGACGTCTTCCCCCTTCGAACGCATCTCCTTCATGCGCCTTTCTGCCCGGACGTCAAGATCCGCCGTCATGAATATCTTGAGCTCGGCGTCCGGAAAGACCGTTGTGCCTATGTCCCTTCCGTCAAGAACCACCCGCTTCCGTCCTCCGAGCACCCGGAGACGCCTGTCCACATATTCCCTGACCTGAGGCACGGCGGCTATCGGGCTGACCATGCCCGAAACGGCGAGAGTACGTATCTCCTTCTCTACGCAGCGTCCGCCGATGAAGGTGGAGGCATCCGAGCCATGACCCTCGAAATGGATGTCAAGTCCCTCAAGCCCCTTTTCGAGAGCGGGAATGTCGATGTGGCCCTCTGGCGAGATTACGCCGTTTTCCTGAGCCCACAGGGTGACTCCCCGATAAAGGGCGCCGGAATCAAGATAGAGAAAACCCAGCTCATCTGCAATGAGTCTGGCAAATGAGCTCTTGCCGGTAGAAGAATAGCCGTCGATGGCTATGATCATGTCAGGTATGTTCATCTAGTACACGTTTAGCTGAAAACACACGTTCAGCTGACAAAAATAATGATTTTTATGCAAAGCGATAAAAAATTCCGATATTTGCGCGAAAATCACTTGCGATGAAACTTCTTGTAATCGACGATGAGCGTGCCATCAGGAACTCTCTGAAAGAAATACTGACGGACGAGGGATATGAAGTCGAGGTGGCCGAAGACGGGGCCGCCGGATGCGAACTGGCCGAAAAGGAAAGATTCGACGCCATCTTCTGCGACATCAAGATGCCGAACATGGACGGCATAGAAGTGCTTGACAAGCTCCACAGGGACGGCGTGGACTCCGCAATCATCATGATTTCGGGACACGGGGACATCGACACCGCCGTGGAATGCATCAAGAAGGGAGCATTCGACTTCATCCAGAAGCCACTGGACCTCAACAGGATACTCATCACCATCAAGAACGCCACCGACAAGGCCACTCTCGTAAAGAAGAACGACTCGCTGACCAAGGAGAACAACGACATCAGGAAGAAAGTCTATGGACAGCAGATGATCGGAGAGTCTCCGGCCATTCTCCGCATCAAGGAGATGATCGACCGCGTCGCCCCTACAGACGCCCGAGTGCTGATCACAGGAGCCAATGGCACGGGAAAGGAACTCGTGGCAAGAAGCCTGCATCAGAAGAGCAGCCGCTCAGCCCTCCCGTACATAGAGGTCAACTGTGCGGCAATACCTTCAGAACTCATTGAGAGCGAACTCTTCGGGCACGAGAAAGGAGCCTTCACCTCTGCAATCAAGCAGCACAAGGGAAAATTCGAGCAGGCTGACGGAGGCACACTTTTCCTCGACGAGATAGGCGACATGAGCCTCGCGGCCCAGGCCAAGGTGCTCAGGGTGCTGCAGGAGAAGAAGCTGTCCCGCGTCGGCAGCGACAAGGACATACAGGTGGATGTGCGCGTGATAGCCGCCACAAACAAAAATCTCAAGGAGGAGATTGCGAAAGGCACTTTCAGAGAAGACCTCTATCACAGGCTGAGCGTGATAGTCATCCAGGTGCCTTCTCTCGACGAGAGGAAGTCGGACATTCCCCTGCTCGTGGACTACTTCATAGGACAGATATGCTCCGAAACGGCGCTTTCACGCCGCGAAGTCGACCCTGAGGCCATGCGTCTGCTCATCGACAAGAGCTGGACCGGCAACATCCGCGAACTCCGCAATGTCGTCGAGCGCCTCCTCATCCTCTCCGGAGACCGCATTACCGCCGACGACGTCCGGGCGTATGTCTATTGATGCGGATAGTGAAGATTCAACACCGAAGTGCAACAGTCAGCGGCCAATGGCCGCTGACTGTTGCACTTCTCGCCCGGGGCGGGGGGGGGATATGAACTAAAAGGAAGGGTTAAGGAGCATAGCAACACATAAAAACGAAAAAGGGGAACCGAAGTTCCCCGGGGATCAATTAATTTTGTGTTGCTCTATGTATAATCAACTGACTCGGGAGCAAAGATACGGAATCTATCTGGGAATAGAAGAAGGAAAGACACAGAGTGCCATTGCTCGGCAGATAGGTGTCAACAGGAGTACGGTAAGCAGGGAAATCCGCAGAACAGCAACCGCCATGGGAGGTATTGGTGGTCAATAGCGCACGAGCGGGCACTGGACAGGCGGGAGAGGACGGTAAGGAACAGGGAGAAACCGGCAGATGTTCTCTGGGAAGCGGGGAGGCTTCTGATTGCAGAGGAGTGGTCGCCGAGGCAGATATCGGGATGGCTGAAGAAGAGGGACGTCAGAATATCGCACGAGAGGATCCTACTTGATAATGGAGAGGCTTCGCACGGCATGGATCACGGGAAGGTCGCGGATGCCGTCATCAGGCTGCTCTATCCGTACAGGAAGAACGTGCTGACGATAACCACGGACAACGGTTTCGAGTTCCGCTCCCACAGGAAAATAAAGGAGGCTCTGAAGGCCACGGTGTACTTCGCGGACAGCTACTCATCCTGGCAGAAGGGCGGGATCGAGAACATGAACAAGCTCATCCGCCAGTACATTCCCAAAGGGACTGACTTCAGGGAACTCTGCGACGAGTTCATCCGCTCCGTCCAGCTGAAACTGAACCGCAGGCCGAGGGAGAAGTTGAACTTCTCAACCCCGAAGGACGAGTTCTTTAGACTTTTGTTATAATTTTGTCACGTGTTGCACTTGCTCGTTGACTCTGCCCTGAAGGCTCACTCCGGATACACTGAATGAAACACTACCGCAGACCGGCGGAACAGGCATCCCGACCCCTCCGTCAACAACTGTGAGCTGAAAATCTGTCCGGACAGTGCGGAATTTTCATTTACTTTCTGGCAGGGATGACATTAAGTAATTTTAAAGAAAATGATTACTAAATATATTACCTAATGTACCATACATTGGTACATATGAGGATTATCTTTGTTCCCGTTAAAAGGGACAAGGAATGAAATGGACAGATTATATGAAGAAGTACAGCGATGAGGAGAGTTGCAAGCGCGAGCGGAAGAAATACCGCGACCAAGTCGGAGTCATATGTCCACACTGCGGCAGTAAAGACCATTATTGGAAAGGAGACAAGGAATGTTACGAGTGTAATTGCAATCCAGATGCTCACATATACAAAGAAGAGCATCTCTGCCAAGGAGCTTCAGCGTCAGCTTGGTCACAAAAGTTATAATCCTATCTGGGCAATGCTTCATAAACTACGTAATGCCATGGGAAAACGAGATTCGCAATATGAATTATGTGGCACGGTCGAACTTGATGAGGGCTTCTTTTCAACGGAAATCCCAGAAGAAGAGAAGAATAAACCTCTAAAGCGCGGCCGTGGCAGTCAGAAAAAGACTACTGTGCTGGTTATGGCTGAAACTG
>CALVDO010000023.1 GCA_944326355.1 uncultured Bacteroidales bacterium
GACCGGTGACTGGGGCTAAGTCGTAACAAGGTAGCCGTACCGGAAGGTGTGGCTGGAACACCTCCTTTTTGGAGCTGACATTGATTCTGCTCCCTCTTATTGAGTCTTTCATTATTATATAGTCCTGTAGCTCAGTTGGTTAGAGCACTACACTGATAATGTAGGGGTCAGCAGTTCAAGTCTGCTCAGGACTACTCGGGGGTATAGCTCAGTTGGCTAGAGCACCTGCTTTGCAAGCAGGGGGTCGTCGGTTCGAATCCGTCTACCTCCACAAAATTTCAGGCAGTCACATCTAAGTGGCTGCCTTTTTATTTTCCTTACTCTCAGCCTGCCGAAATCAACTTACAGAATCCTTTTAGAGGCGAGTTATCCATCAGAGATGGCCTCGGACGAATCTTTTGGGGAGAAGAACCGTATTTTCATCCGGTGAAATTACAAGGGGGGCCGTATCTGATCTTAGCGAGAGAAATTCCTGAAGCGCCAGATTTGTTCAAAGGCGTGCCATTCGACAGTCAGATATCAGTCTTAGAGAAGGAAGCGCGGAGGCTTTCATCGTAAAGGACTAACTTTGTCAGTGATTACAACTAAAATTTGCAAAATGAATAGAATACTATCCACTTTGACATTGTCTGCCATGTCAGGCATTTTCATCATGACCGGCATCGAGGGGACTGCTGTAGCGTCACCTGACGGAATTGAGGTCGGCCCTGCGAAATCCGGAGAATATGTTACGCGGCGACCGGCGGAGGAGGACAGGCTTTTCCGCTCTGAGGCTGTCGAGAGGAAGATAGCCGAAGTGCAGGCTCTGCTGACAAATCCGAAGCTTGCATGGATGTTTGCAAACTGTTTTCCGAATACTCTGGACACGACGGTGCATTATAGCGAGGATGAAGACGGAACGGCAGACACATTCGTTTATACGGGAGATATCCATGCAATGTGGCTGAGGGATTCAGGTGCACAGGTGTGGCCTTATGTACAGCTTTCCGGCGAGGATGAGGCGCTGCGTAAGATGATTGCCGGGGTCATCAACAGGCAGTTCAGCCTGATAAACATAGACCCATATGCAAATGCCTTCAACAATGGTCCGACAGGAGGGGAGTGGATGAATGACATCACTGACATGAATCCGAATGTTCATGAGCGTAAATGGGAGATCGACTCGCATTGCTATCCGATCCGTCTGGCTTATGCCTATTGGAAGAAGACCGGAGATGAGTCGGTTTTCGGAGAAGTCTGGGTGACTGCAATCAAAAACATACTGAAGACACTGAGAGAACAGCAGCGTAAGGGAGGTCCCGGGCCTTATTCATTCATGCGGGTCACGGAACGGCAGCTGGACACAAAATGCTGCAGCGGATACGGCAATCCGGTGAACCCTGTCGGACTGATAGCCTCCTCTTTCAGGCCTTCGGATGATGCCACGACATTTGATTTTCTCGTTCCTTCCAATTTTTTTGCAGTTACATCGCTGCGTAAGGCTGCTGAGATCCTGAAAAAGGTCAACAAGGAAAAGGAGCTTGCGAAAGAATGTCTTGCCCTTGCCACCGAAGTTGAAAATGCACTTCATAAATATGCCGTAGTTGAGCATCCTGTCTTCGGGAAAATTTACGCATTCGAGGTGGATGGATTCGGCAATGCCTATCTGATGGATGATGCCAATGCGCCAAGCCTGCTTTCAATGGCATATCTCGGTGATGTTGAGCCTGACGACCCGGTTTACCAGAACACTCGTCGTTTCGTATGGAGCAAGTACAATCCGTATTTCTTCAGTGGAAAAGCGGGAGAGGGAATAGGCGGTCCGCACATCGGCTATGACATGATATGGCCTATGAGCATAATGATGAAGGCCTTTACCTCTACGGACGATGCAGAGATAAAATGGTGCATCGAGACCTTGATGTCGACTGATGCCGGTACGGGCTTCATGCACGAGTCTTTCCATAAGGATAATCCTGAAAATTATACCCGTGCCTGGTTCGCCTGGCAGAACACTCTCTTCGGTGAGCTCGTCATTAAGCTGATTGATGACGGAAAGCTCGATCTGCTGAATTCAATAGAAGCAGGCAGGTAAAAGACATGAAAAATGAATGACAAGAACCCGAAAGTTCTCCACGACTTTCGGGTTCTTGTCGCATTTTTATCCTCAGGCATTGCCCTTCGGGGGATGGGAGCCTGTCAATTCAATATTATCGGACGGTCCTGCGGGGCCGAGCCGAATTTCTTGTTAGGCCTTTTGTCCATCATGAATGTCAGAGTGCCTCCATTGACTATGTCCTGATAGGTGATATAGCTCTTGTCGTAGGGCCGGCCGTTCAGATAGACTTTCTTGATGTAAATGTTTTCAGGGCCGTTGTCTGGAGCCTCTACGACAAAGGTCTGTCCGTCATGCACCTTCATTTCGATTCTTTTGAACCGGGGACTGCCGAAGACGAATACGCCATCGGCGGGATTCATCTGGTAAAGTCCCATAGCCGACATGAGATACCATGCAGACATCTGTCCGCAGTCCTCATTGCCTATCAGTCCGTCCGGCTTGTCCGTATAGAACTCGTCCATGATGAACCGTACCTTTTCTGCCGTTTTCCATTGCTGTCCTGCGTATGCGTACAGGTAGGCCACATGGTGGCTCGGTTCATTCCCATGTGCATATTGTCCGATGAGTCCGGTTATGTCACTTGATGCTCCGTCACCCATGTCGTCGGTATTCGTGAAAAACTCGTCAAGCTTTTCGATGAAATGGGTGTCTCCTCCGAAAAGTCCGATCAGTCCGTATGGGTCCTGCGGAACGAAGAATGTATATTGCCATCCGTTTCCTTCACAAAAATCCCCTACGGTATGTATTGAGCGTGCCGGGTCGTATGGAGTCCTCCATGAGCCGTCTTCCAGTTTGGGCCTGATGAATCCTGAGGAAGCATCGAAATAATTTCTGTAATATCCGGCCCTTTCTGCAAATACTTCTGCATCGGCTGTCTTCCCAAGTCTGCGAGCCACTGCCGCTATCCCCCAGTCGTCCACGGCATATTCCATCGCTATGGATGTGGCCTCATGTATTCTGTCGGCAGGGATATAGCCTTTTTCCATGACATAAGGCACTCCCTTCTGTTTTCGGTAAGTGGCCGTGGCTTTCATTGCACGGAAGGCTTCTTCCACATCGAATCCGTTGAATCCCTTGAGGATGGCATCAGCAATCACCGGCACTGAACTGTATCCGGGCATCTGGTTTGTCTCCCCGCTCATCAGCGGCCATATAGGCAGTTTGTCCTGCTGCCGGTAAATTGAAATCATTGAATTGACAGTCTTGTCCACCATATCCGGCTGCATGAGCGTCATCAGCGGATGCAATGTCCTGTAGGTGTCCCAAAGAGAAAGGGTGGTATAGTTTGCTGCCTTCGGGCAGGTATAGATCATGTCATTCATCCCTCTGTATTCCCCGTTTACGTCGCAATACAGAGTCGGAGCGATCATGGTGTGGTATAATGCCGTGTAGAAGATGCGCCTTGACGTCTCATCATCCGTCACGACGGTCATCTTTTTTAGCTGGGCATTCCATCTTGCCGCGCTTGCCTCCACGACAGTCCCGAAGTCCCAGTGCGGAATCTCTGTATCGAGGTTCATGGCTGCATTTTCGCAGCTAACGGAAGACAGAGCCACTTTCAGCTGTACGCAGTCCACATTTCCGAATGTCAGGACCGCCTTGACGGAAGGAACCTTCAGCTGCTCCCACGGCTGCGGGTCATTGTCGTCGTATGCCGTGAACTTTTCAATCTTCACGTCGCTCTTGAGTACGAAATATACCTTACGGGACGGACTCCAGCCTTTCACATATCGGTAGCCTTCGACTGTGTAGTCATCCACTTTTCTGATGTAGCTGTCGTATGCGTTCGAGCCGTTCCCCTCGCGCAGATCTATAAGCACGGAAGCCGGCTTCCCTTCCGGGTAGGAATAACGGTGAAATCCCACGCGGTCGCTGGCAGCAAGTTCCGCCTTTATTCCATAACGTTCCACCATGACTGAATAGTACTCCGGGCGGGCTGTCTCGTTTTCGTGGGAATAAGGGGATGCATATCCGCCGTTGAAATCATCCTGATTGCCGCGCGGGGTGCGTATTTCGTTCAGTGGCATTATAAGTATGTCTCCGAGGTCGGTGCAGCCCGTACCGCTGAGGTGTGTATGCGCAAAGCCGATGAGCAGGCTGTCTGAATAGTGGTATGCCGAACACCAGTCCCACCCTTTGTGGATGTTGCTCGGTCCCAGCTGGATCATTCCATATGGTACGCTTGTCCCTACGAACACATGGCCGTGTCCGCCTGACCCGATATACGGGTCTACATATTGCAGCAGTCCTTCGCTTTTTGAATAATCACGTGCTTCCGCAGCTGTAGCCGCTGCCATGAGAATGGACAGGACGACTGTCCCTAATGTGCGTGTTTTCATTCCGGATCTTGTTTTGAGACTGCCACGCCTACTCTGGAATCGGCGCAGCCGTAATACAGGAACCATTTCCCCTTGAACCATGCCATCCCCTCTACAAATACTGTCCCGTCTTTGTACTGTCCGCTTTTTTCAAAAGACTCTGTAGGGACGAAAAACGGTTCGTCGAGGCGTGTTATGAAATTAAGAGGGTCATCTGCGGCGAAAAGAGCCTGGCCTGCGGCATATACGTTTGGAGTGTACCGGCTGTCTCCTTCAGTCGCACTGTTTTTCCCGTTGTAAAGCAATACGATGCCGTCCGGAGTATATATGGCCGGAGGCCCGCATTCCGTGAGCTGGCTGTCAAAATATCCATCCCGGGGAGAGAACAGTATGCGGAGCGACCCGTCTGCATTGGTGACCGGAGTCCAGTTGACGAGATCGTCCGATGTCGCCGCATGGACATTTGCTTCACCCCAGTACATGAAATATTGTCCGTCAACCTTTTTTATCACCTGCCTGTCACCGGTTATTTCTGTGAGGATTGATGCCGACTTGCATCCCATGTTCAGGAATTTCCCGCCGAAGGCTCTGGCGAATGCAGGTCCGTGCTTGGTCCAGTTCCGCAGGTCGCGGGAAGTGGCGACCGCAAGCCTCGGTGTCTGCCTGTTCCATTGGGTGTAGAACATCACATAAAGTCCATCTTCAGTGACGGCAATTCTCGGATCTTCACAGCCTCCGGGCCATTCGTATTCCTTCTGGTCATCTTCGTCAGGGTAGAATACGGGGGCGCTTTCGCGTCTGAATTTAAGGCCGTCTCTTGATTCGGCATATCCGAGTCGTGATGTCCTTCTTCCGATTCCCTCTCCGGACTTGTCTTCGGCCCGGTACAGGAGGACGATTTTCCCGTCATGTACGGCGGCTGCCGGGTTAAAAGTGTCGTTCGATTCCCATGCAATCGAATCTCCGGTTATCGGGCAGTAGAATTTTGTGTTTTCGCGCGGGGCAATAACCGGATTTGCTTTGTCGGGGCGCACGAAGCCGCCTATTGCCCAGTCCGGCAAATGGTTTTGTGCGAAAGCCGGTGCGGCGGCAAGCATGAGTGCAACAATAATAGGGTGTTTCATGTCTTATGGTTGATTTAGAAACCTGCATAAGCAGATTCCGGTTAATAATTTTTGCATGCTTTTTACGGACGGCTGATTTCAAGCTCTGCCATTACCGGGAAGTGGTCGGAAGGAGTACGCGCCACATATTTCTTTACAGAGATTTCTTTCGGTGCATCCTTTACGTCGGCTTCCTGCGGTTCTGTTTCCGCACTGCGGTATGTATCGGTCAGTACGCCGTATTTTATAACATGGAATGCCGGCGATACGAATACATGGTCTATGCGGCTTGTCGTGAAACTGTTTGGGTTGAAACTGTTGAATGTCCCGTTGGTCGCATAGCGAAAATCGGCCGCTTCGTACGAATCTTTCAGCATGCCGGTGCTTACAAGAGCTTCATACGACTGGTGTGTCTGGTCTACATTGAAGTCGCCGGTCAGAATGGCTGGAAGCTCCGTTCCGAATTCTTTTATCTTTTCCTGTACGAGCAACGCGCTTTCTACCCGCGCCTGTTTACCCATGTGGTCCATGTGCAGATTGAAGAACAGGAATTCAAATCCGGTGTCTTTGCATTTGAAATGCCCCCATGAGCAGATGCGAGGCAGTACGGCATCCCAGCCTTTGCTCGGTTTGTCCGGTGTTTCGGAGAGCCAGAAATCGCCTTTTTCCACTAAGTCGAATTTATCGGTGCGGTAGAAGATGGCGGAGTGTTCTCCTTTGTCTTTCCCGTCGTCGCGGCCTGCTCCGATGTAGTCATATCCTGGTAAGGCTGCTTTCATGTCTTGCAGCTGGTGCAGGAAACATTCCTGCGTGCCGAAGATGTCAAAGCCGTGGAAGCGTACCATTTCGGCTATTACAGGGTAGCGTCGGCCCCATCCGTTTCCCGCCGTGGAATCGGAACCGTTGGCATTTCGCATATTATAAGATGCGGCGATAAAAGTTGTCGTGGTCGGCCGTCCGCATCCGGCAAGGATGAGGATACTCAGTGCCAGGAAAAAGAACCGTTGCCGTTTCATCCGTTTATATGGTTAATTAAAGTGATTCTTTTGAGAACGAGTAAGGGACATCCGCTTCCGCTGTACCTCGCTGTCTGTTCGGTGTATTGTCCATCGTGTAGCGTATGATGGCGCCGTTCAGGAGCTGTTCGTGAGTAAGATAATTATGCGTGTAATTCTTCCCGTTGACTTTCATCGTGCGGATGTAGCGGTTATTTTTGCTGTTGTTGTCGGCGGAGATCGTGACGGTCCTGCCGTTCTCCAGATGGAGCTTTGCAGATCTGAAGAGAGGAGAACCTATGGCATATTGATCTGTGCCTGGGCAGACTGGATAGAAACCGAGGGCTGAAAATACATACCATGCGGATGTCTGGCCGTTGTCCTCGTCGCCGCAATAGCCGTCCGGGGTTGGAGAGTAGAGCTTTTCCATGATTTCGCGTGTCCTGTATTGGGCTTTCCACGGCTGTCCGGACCAGTCGTACAGGTACACCATGTGCTGGATGGGCTGGTTGCCGTGGGCATATTGTCCCATGCCCATCACGTGCATTTCTCTCATTTCGTGTATCATGCCTCGGCTTTCCATGCCGAGTCTTCCCGGAATCACGAAAACGGAATCCATCATCCTGTTGAACTCGTCCTTTCCGCCCATCAGCTTCATCAGCCCGTTTGGATCATGGAATACGCAGAAGCTCCAGTGCCAGCTGTTGCCCTCACAGAAGTCTCCGCTCCAGTCCACAGGGTCAAAATCGGGACTGAAGCATCCCTTGTCGTCCTTCCCTGCCATAAGCTTTCTCGCAGGATTAAATATGTTTTTGTAGTTCAGTGCCCTCTGCGCGAATACGGCTATTTCGCTTTCCGGCTTGCCGAGCTTTTTCCCAAGGGTGTATATTGCCCAGTCATCATAGGCATATTCCAGGGTTCTGGCAGCATTCTGGCCTATTCCCACATTGTTAGGGACATACCCGAGCCGGTTGTATTCCTCATATCCCACGCGGCCGGATGCCGTTCCTTTCAGATGCGCTCCGGCTCCGTGCTTCACGGCTTCCCACAGTGCTTCTATGTCATAGCCGGCAAGGCCTTTGACGTATGCATCGGCAACTACTGCCGCAGAATTGTTGCCGACCATACAGTCCCTGTGCCCGGGACTCGCCCATTCCGGAAGGAATCCGCTTTCTTTCCATGCGTTCACAAGACCTTCCTGCATCTTCTCTCCCATGGACGGATACATCAGGTTCAGAAGAGGGAAAAGGCTGCGGAACGTATCCCAGAAGCCTGTGTCGGTGAACATATAGCCCGGGCAGACCTTGCCGTTGTATGGACTGTAGTGCACTATGTTCCCGTTCCGGTCGATTTCATGGAAAGAGCGCGGGAACAGGAGACTCCTGTAAAGGCAGGAGTAGAAGGTTCTGAGGTTGTCCACATTGTCGTCCTCCACTTCTATTTTTCCGAGTTCCCGGTTCCATATCTCTCTCCCGTCCGCCGACACTTCATCGAAAGAGCGTTCTCCGATCTCCCTGAGGTTGATTTCGGCCTGTTCGAGGCTGATGAACGAAGATGCCGCCTTGGCATGTATTGTCTCTCCTCTTGCCGTAGAGAATCCTACTATTGCTCCGGCATGCCCGCATTCTGTTTCTTCCTTGCCGGGGATGATCTCATTGTTCTCTACCGCATAATAAAATTCAAACGGCTTGTCGAACTCAAGCACAAACCAGTTTCGAAAATTGTCTGGAACCCCTCCGCTGTTGCGTGTGGAGTATCCGACAACCTTGTTCTCCGACGGTATTATCTTGATGTACGAGCCGTTGTCGAATGCGTCTATCACCACATACGAACTTTTCTCCTCAGGATATGTAAACCGGAAGAATGCGGCTCTTTCCGTTGGTGTGAGTTCGGCCGTCACGTCATGGTCGGCAAGATAAACCTTGTAGTAGTAAGGTTTGGAGACTTCCGTCTTGTGTGAAAACCAGCTGGCTCTCTTGTCCTGGTCAAAAGCCGTCTCCCCTGTGGCTGGCATGATGGCGAATTGACCGTAGTCGTTCATCCAGGGGCTCGGCTGGTGTGTCTGTCTGAACCCTCTTATCTTGTCGGCATTGTAGGTGTATATCCAGCCGTCCCCCATCCTGCCTGTTTGCGGCGTCCAGAAATTCATCCCCCAAGGCAATGCTGTCGCGGGATAAGTGTTGCCTGTGGAGAGCTCGAATTTCGAGTCTGTTCCGCAGAGAGGATTGACGAAGTCGACAGGAGCATCGACTGCATAGGCGTGTATCGCGAGCAGCGCGGCGCAGGTGGAAAGCGTATGCTTCAGAATTGTATTCATCTGTTTGTTTTCTCTGTTGTTTTAATGAAAAGTGACTGCCCCCTCCAGAAATGGGACAGTGCTGAATGTCTGAAATGATGAACCCCGTACAAAAATATAATGAAAATATCAGCCTGTTTTCTCTCCCTTTCCATCTCTTTCTTCTTGGCGTAAAATTTAACTATACTGGCACATATATTTACACTATTTCTTGTCATCGGAAAATACAGAAAATAATTTTGGGGTAATTTTGCATTGCAGAAGAACCATATCAAGACACGCTATGACCAGATTGTATCAATTGGCATTGGTTTTTATATTCAACTTGTTGTCAATCACGGCTTTTTCGTATAATCTGAAGCAGATTTCCGACAAGGAGCACATGTCCAGCAGTTCCATCACGTCGCTTTGTCAGGACTCTCTCGGCGTGATATGGATAGGCACCTGTGACGGACTTAATGTATATGACGGACGAAAGGTCGGCGAGTTCAGGTCGCGTGACACCATAGACTGTCTTTCCGGAAATCTCATCGACAATATGGTCTGCACCGGGGATGCCTGCTGGATACAGACTTACTATGGTTTGAACAGGCTGGATCTGAAGAATAGCTCTATCACGCATTTCAATGAGTTCCAGAAATTCTTTTTCATGGCCGGAGACAGGAACGGGAACCTGTATGTCCTGAAGGACAGCAACTGCATATATTATTTCAATAAGGAAAGCAGGACCTTCATGAAGATCAACATCAGCGGACTGCCGGTGTCCGACGTCCTCTGCTTTTTTGTTGACGACCGCAATCTGATGTGGGTTGTGACGAGGGGCTATTCGCGGCGTTTCAGAATAACGCCTGGAGCGTCTGCGGGAGAAGTGTCTATCGTGCCCGAGGAAAGCGGATTTCAGCACTGTCTTCCTTTGGAGTACTGTTTCAGCGACGGGGTGGACATCTGTTATGTGGACAGCGAAGATGATCTGTATTCGTATAATATAAAGTCCGGCGTTACGACTTTCATAACTGATCTCGGAGACCAGATCGAGTCCCGTGGCAAGATATCTTCGATAGTAAGGCATCATGACAGTTTTTTTGTCGGCTTCACTATGGACGGACTGCTGAAGATAGAGTGGGACGGGGCACGATACAGGACAATTGAAATGCCTTTGAACAGCGGAATCTTCTGCGTCAGGAAGGACAGCTTTCAGGATATCGTGTGGATAGGAACTGACGGGCAGGGGGTTATGATATATTCCGATCCCATGTATTCCATCCGCTCAGTGGTCCTGAACCGGTATGAGGACAATGTACAGAGGCCGGTTAGGGCCCTGCATATTGATGACGACAGGACGCTGTGGGTGGGGACTAAAGGCAACGGCATACTTAAGATATATGACTTTGACATATCCGTACAGTCTTCGGAATGCCGTAAGGAGACTCTGACCGTCTCCAATTCAGGTCTCGGAAGCAATGCCGTCTATTGTTTCGAGAAAAGTTCACGGCCGCTGCTCTGGATCGGAGATGAGGATGGCTTGTGCTATTTCTCATATCGGGACGGAATGGTGCATAAGATTCCCGTAGAGGCGGACGGGCTTGACTTCAGGTACATTCACGACATTTACGAGACGCAGGACGGTACGGGGATATGGCTTGCCAGCGTAGGCATGGGTGTGGTGCGGGCAGTGCTCGGAGGAACTCCCTCCCGTCCCGTGCTGGAGGATGTGAAGCGGTATGCAATCAATGACGGGGACTTCAATGCCAATTATTTCTTCAGCATTTATGCGGAGAACGACAGCACGATAGTGTTTGCCAACAAAGGTTACGGGGCTTTCCGTTGGAATCCCGCTACAGACGGGATAGAGCCTCTGACATCAGCCAAATACGACAACATGACCCTGAACAATATAATGGACATAGACAGGGACAGCAGCGGAAACTGGCTGCTCGGTACAAGTTATGGCCTTATTAAACATGCTTCCGGGACTTCATGGAGCCTTTTCAACACCAGAAACGGCTTCCCGAACGGCACTGTCCATGCCATACTGAAGAGCGGGCCGGAAGATTTCTGGCTCAGCACTAATCTCGGGCTCGTGAATTTCAATTCGGCTCACGACATGTTCCGGACCTACGGATTCAATGACGGGCTGGACGTAGTGGAGTTCAGTGACGGGGCAGAATTCTACGACAAGGCGTCAGAGACATTGTATTTCGGCGGCATCAATGGCTTTACCGCCGTGACGGCTGACGGCCATCCGGAACCGCTATATATGCCTCCAGTTCATTTCGACAGGCTGACCATCTTCGGCCAGCAGCACAATATAGGCGAATATCTTGTGCACAAGGGAGGGAAAGATGTTCTGGATCTTGATTACGGGCAGAATTACTTTACCGTTTCTTTTGCCGCCGTGGACCATGTAAACGGAAACAACATAATGTACCGATATAAATTGAAGGGACGCGGAGATCAGTGGATAGACAATGGGCATGACGGGTCCGTATCCTTTACCAATATGGCTTCCGGAGAATATACGCTGCAGGTAAAGTATTACAACAGCGTTTTCTGCAGAGAAAGCGACATATATTCGATAGTAATACATGTGGCTGATCCGTGGTACGGCACATGGTGGGCCTATGTCATCTATTCGGTCCTTTTCCTTCTCGCTGCTGCTGGCGCTGCTTATTCGGTAATTCAGAAAAACAGCAGGAGAAGACGCGAAATGCTTGCCGATCTGGAGGCCCGGCACAAAGAGAATGTCTTTGAATCCAAACTCCGCTTCTTTACGGATGTCGCAAATGAATTCAGCACGCCGCTGACGCTCATATACGGTCCTTGCGGCCAGATATTGTCCGAAAAGGGAATCAGCCGTCCTGTCTCCGTCTATGCCGGGATGATTCAGGCCAACGCAAAAAGGCTCGACAGCCTGATTCATGAACTGATAGAATTCCGTCATATTGAGACCGGCAACAGGGAAGCAAGAATAGAGACGGTGGATATGTCTTTTGTGTTGAATGACATAGCCGCAATGTTTGACGAAATGGCCAAGAGCCGGGGTATAGCGTTCGTCCGCAGTGTTCCGGACGGTCTGATATGGAATACTGACAAGGGTTTCATATCCACTACGGTCACCAATCTCATATTATACGCATTTCAGCACACGCCTTCAGGGAAGTCCATATCCGTGGACATGAGGCCGGATGCCGACGGGAGGCTGTACATAGGCATCACAAGTACGGGGACTGACATAAAAGAGGAGGATCTTCACTATATGTTCAACAGGTATGCGGCTCTTGACAATATCGGTAATGGTGAGGGTTCTGATTCTCCCCGTTCCGGTCTGGGGCTTGCGCTCGCGCATAATATGGTGAGCCTTCTCGGCGGTACTCTTGAAGCCCGGAAATCTGATGCGGGAGAGGCGGTATTCTACTTTTCGCTGCCGGCGGCAGAGCTTGGGGCCGAGTCCGGACGGGCCGGCTGGACCGACACGGGATATGTCCCTGTACTTGAGTCTTGTCCTGTCCCGCTGCCTGAATATGAATTTGACAAGACACGCCCGACTCTCCTTGTCATTGACGATGAGACGGAGATGCTTTGGTTCATCGGTGAGATTTTCCATAATGATTATAATGTCATAATGCTTCAGGATGCCACGAAGTTGGGTCAAGTGATGGGCGATGTCTATCCTAATGTGATAATCTGTGACATGACCATGCCTCATGTCAGCGGCATAGAGATTACGCGACAGGTAAAGTCCGCCAAGGAGACTGCGCATATTCCGGTCATCATCATTTCCGGAAAATACGAGATGGAAAATCAGATGGAGGCTCTTTCGGTCGGAGCGCAGCTGTATGTCACTAAACCTTTCAGCGCAGAGTTTCTTAAAGTGTCCGTAAGCCAGATGATGGAGAGAAAGGAGATCCTGAAAGACTATTTCAGCTCCCCGATCAGCTCATTTGAAAAGGCGGAGGGCAGACTGACCCACAAGGAGTCCAGGAAGTTTCTCCAGAAGGTCCTCAAAGTAATTAACGACAACATCACCAGCCGTGAACTTTCTCCGAGATTCATCGCTTCACAGCTCGCCATAAGTACGAGAAGTTTCTACAGGAGAATGGAAGATGCGGGCGGCGAAAGCCCGACCGTTCTCATCAGACAGTGCAGGCTGCATGTCGCTAAGGATATGCTGCTGAATACGAGGAAGACGATAGACGAAATCGTCTTTGCCTCAGGGTTCGCCAACAAGGTCACATTCTTCAAGTCGTTCAGGGAAAAGTACGGATGTACGCCAAAGGAGTTTCGGCAGAGGCATCTTGACGAGCTGCGGCGGTGACAAGGATTGAAAGTAAGGATATGGGATAATATGGTTAAGTTTTGTGCCAATCATCATGCCGTTCTTTCACCGGCTGTACAAGATGTGCCTTGCCTGTCTACCTTTGACAGACCAGAAATCTGAACCCCAAACAACAGATTTTTTACTCATTTTAATAACACTAAATTATCCGAACTGAACTGATGAAAAGAAAACTTCTTTTTCTGTTTCTCCCGCTCATGTTCTTCTCCGTTTCATGTACGGATGAACTGGATGACGGCACCGTTGAAGAAGCTGCTGACCTTGCTGTGGACAATGATGCCGTGACCCTGATCCAGGGAGATGAAATTACGGTGAACATAACTTCCGGCAACGGGGACTATTTCACGAGGTCATTTGATGAAAGCGTAGTGACGGCATCGGTAGATGGTACTGAAGTTACCATAAAGGCTGTGGAAAACAGTTCTTTAGGAGAAGGCGACGTGCTTGAGACCACCGTCATCGTAGTTGACGGTCGCAAAAAGGTCGTCAGGATCAATGTGCAGGTCGCCAGACTTTGGGAACTTACTACAGATGCCCCGGCGGACGGACTTGACCTGTTCATAGGGGAGACCCGCACGGTGAAGATACTCACGGGCAATGGAGACTACAGGATATCTGCCCCTGAAGGCTACGAAGATCATATTGCCGTGTCGGAAATCTCCGGTCAGACATTCTCAGTCACCGGTCTTCTTGAAACGCGGGAAGACATTGTGCTCACTCTGGCCGACAAGAAGGACAAATCCACGGCCATACCTGTAAAAGTGAGCATAGTGGATCTTACTCTGGACTCCAATGAAGCCGTATTTGCCGAGCCGGATGCATCTGCACAGTACATAGCCATAGAGCAGGGCAACGGCGGCTATTCATTTGCCTACCGCACCGGGGACAGTGAGCCTGCAGAGGAATCCGCCGTCGTTGAGGCTGTCGAAAGCGGTAACCTCATCACCCTGACACCGAAGTCGGCGGGAGAAGTGACAGTGATAGTGACCGACCAGAAAGGCTCTTCGGAAGAGATTGCGGTAACCGTGAATCCTTATGAACTGAAGCTGGCCGGCAATGCGTCATCCATCACAATAGAAGGCTTCGCGAATACGGCTTCCGTGGCCATCGCCCGAGGCAACGGCGGATACCGGCTTGCGGGTCTGACTGATGACAATAGCAAATACATCAAGTCTGCGGAAATTGACGAGCACAATAATATTGTCGTTGAGGCCAATTGGCTCGGCACCACCACTCTGACATTGAGTGACAACGCCGGCAAGACATTGGAGATACCGGTGACTGTCGCCCCTGTGGCTGCGGAACTCAGTTCT
This sequence comes from uncultured Bacteroidales bacterium, assembly GCA_944326355.1. Taxonomy (GTDB): domain Bacteria; phylum Bacteroidota; class Bacteroidia; order Bacteroidales; family UBA932; genus Cryptobacteroides. The sequence goes on from CALVDO010000023.1 coordinate 14,460, forward strand.
GATTATTGCTTCAGGATGGGGATAAGGGAGTATATCGAGTCGCATCCTGATTTTGACCATCAGGGGAAGCTTACTTTCGAGATGGTCTTCTGGCCGACATATTCGAGGTCGCTTCAGTCTTTCATCGGGCTTGAAGGCGTGTTCCTTTTGAGATGTGAGAGCAACGGGGATACAGACCTGCGCTTTGAAATTGCCACCAAAATCCATAAGGATCCCTACAATCTTTCCGGAGATACTTATAATGATCCTCGCTTCAGGAGCCAGCAGAGAATGGGAAATGACCGACAGGGTAATGCCCAATGGTATCATATAGCCATAGTCTTCGACGGAACCCAGACCAGCACCAAAGAGGCCTATAAGATGTACATAAACGGAGTCCGCGAGGAACTGACCCCGGCTTCGGATGAGTATGCGGATGTTGCTCCTGACCCGTATCTCGTGCTGTCTGCCGTAAAGGGAGATGAAGCCTTGATGATAGGCCGCTCAGGAAACAGTGAATACCGTCTTGGCTATTGTGCAGTCGCTCAGGCCCGTATGTGGACCGTCGCAAGGACAGAGGCAGAGATCAAGGCCGATATGTGCACATATTTCTCTCCGGAGGAAGCTGCCACAAAGGAAGGGCTTGCAGGCTACTGGGTCCCTTCTGAAGGCACTTCGGGTATAGATGCCTTCCCTAACTACGGCTATGTCGGCGAAGGACTTGACGGAATTGTCTACAACAACGCCGTGAAGACGATAACAGAGACTCCGTTCACAGGAAAATACAGACTTGTGGACTGCCCGTATTTGGTCCGATGATATGAATGTTCAACCAAAAACAGAAATATGACAATCAGCAGACTGACCAGATTCGCCATGCCGCTGATCCTCATCTGGGGATTTGCGGCTTGCGAAAATGTTGTGAATCCGGGCTTTGATCCGGATGACTACGAGCCTATAGTCGCACCGGACCCTGTGCGTACGCTTGACTCTATGGCAAGCGGGGAGCGCGTGGTGCTTTCCGAAGGCTCATTGACGAATGTCGTCCTTTCATGGACACCGACAGAGCCTCACGGCAACACCGTCTACCGCTATCAGGTGCTTATCGATACATCCGAAGGCGATTTCTCTTCTCCGGTCGAGACGCTGTTCTCGGACAACAATGGCCTTGATACTCAGCTTAGCCTTACTCATTATCAGCTTAATACAATAGGAAAGCTGGCAGGCTACCGCAGCAATTCTGACGGAGTCCTGCGTTGGAGAGTAAGGGCATATTGCGGACTCGACGAGGCAATGAGCAGTGTAGAAGGCTATTTTGTGATATTCATGATGGACGGCATAGACGACATTCCGTCTGAGGATGAACCCGTCTATATCACCGGCCTCGGGACAGAGGACGGAGGGGACAGGAACGCCGCCCAGCAGATGCTCCGTCAGGGAGACGGCATATATCAGTCGTTCACTCAGCTGAAGGCCGGCCAGCCGTTCATGTTCGTTTCAACTGTGGACGGTAAGGAATGCCGGTATTATGTGAATGAAAACGGAGTTCTCCGGCAGGCGAATGACGGGGAGGAACATAATATGACTGTCGGTGAGTCAGGAATATACCGCATTACCATGAACATGGGAGACCAGACTGTCACCTACGAAAGCATAGGGGACGTGTTCCTTTACAATGTGTCCGGAAATTACCGTCAGGATTTCGGATACCTCGGATACGGAAGGTGGGGAGTGAAGGATTATACGGCCCGCAAGCAGCGTGAGAGCTGGGCGGGCACGGGTGAGACCCGCCACAGCTTCAAGATGGTCATTGACGGTACGGAATATCGCTGGGGGAACAGCGGCAGGGATGAGGGAGCTCCTAATCTCAGCACTGAAGACAGCTATTACAACCTCAATCAGCTTGCTCTCGGGACGGATTCGTGGGATTACAGCTTCCGTTACAATGACGAACTTCTCCAATGGGGAGATGAGCAGAACGGGGTGTGGTATGCGACTGTAAAGACAGATGTTACCCTGTATTTCAATGCCGAGTACGGTACATATACCCACCGCTGGACAGTTTCCGGAACGGAGGGTCAGGAATAATCAGACAAATGGACAAAAAAATGAAAAAGAATATGCTGGTATTGCAGACTTTGGCCATGACCATCGGATGGGCCGTGGCGGGAATCGTGCCTACATCCTGTGACAACGGCAGTCTCGAGGATATATATAAGGGAAATGCCTCCGGGGAATATGTGTCTGAAGTCAACTGGACTGAAGCCGCAGATCTGAGTACAGAGACTTATATAAAATATTTCTACGAAAATGCAGGTGGCCGTGACACTTTCGGCGGAAGCATCTGGTGGGAGAAACCGAACACTCCACAGACCGGAGAGCCGTCAAGTGCCGACGGAGTCGGAGGATGGTCGCAGGGACATGCCCTGGACATTGTGACGGACTGTTATATACGCCATTCCGATGATCCGGAATATCAGGCTTATCTGTATGAAAATATAATGAAGCCTTTTCTTCCCGCATTTGACGAATGGAACAGGACATGCGGCTATGGAGGGGATAACTTCTGGAACAATTTTTATGATGACATGGAGTGGATGGCCCTTGCCTGTCTCAGAATATATGAACTTACCGGAGATCAGGACTATTATAATGCCCTGATGATGATGTGGAATCACATCAAGGCGGCTAAGAACGGCTATATGGGCGCAGGTGGCATGGCATGGAAAACCGACCTCCCCGCTTCCCGGATGTCGTGTTCCAACGGGCCGGGATGCCTGCTGGCAATGAAGCTCTACCGGCTTACCGTAATTGAAGCCCGAGAAGGATGGGAGGAGCAGGCCGCCTATTATCTGAATTTCGCCAAAGAGGTGTACAGCTGGATGACCGCCTATCTCTGCGACACGTCTACGGGTCAGGTATATGACAACCTCGGAATCAATGATGACGGCACCATCGGAACTCCGGACCAGGTGGCTCTTTCCTACAATCAGGGAACTTTCATGGCATCAGCGCTTGCCCTGTACAATGCCACCGGAGAGGATGAATACCTGCGCAATGCCATATCTTTCGCTTCCTATCAGGTCAACCGCAAGATGGACTCGAATTATCCTGTGTTCAGCGGCGAGGGCAATTCAGGAGACAACCTGTTGTTCCGGGGAATCTTTGTCCGCTATTTTCTCGATATGCTTAAGCAGCCGGTGAATGACATATATACCGAAAGTACCAGAAACAAGTTTGTCGCAGCCTTGAGGAGCTGTTCAGATGTCGTATGGGAACTTGCTCATCCTGAAGGATGGTATGTCTGGGAATATGACTGGTCGGCGGCACCGGAGTTCGGCAACAGGAATGATAATCCGGACCGCCTCACTATAGAGCTTAATGCGGAGGTCCCTGGAGCTACCCTGATAGAGATCCGTGCCCGCTATGAGGACTGGTTAGCCGGAAAGGACAGCGAAAAGCCAAACTGGACAGGCCCGGACTTCAATGCCGGAAAATAGTTTCACTATGAAAAGATAAGAAAGATGATAAATCTGAAAAGAAGCATATGTATTCTGACCGCTTCGGCCGCATTCCTCTCCGCTTTCCAGATGCAGGGCGCGACAGGGACAGCCGAGACCAGGTCATCCGTCATGCAGAGCAGCGAGGTGACCGTAACGGGCACTGTGCTTGACCAGAAGACGAAAGATCCGCTTATCGGGGTCGCGGTCATTGTGAAAGGCGTTAAGAATGCGGCGGCAATCACGGATCTGGACGGAAAATTCTCCATCGCACTGCCTTATGCTGAGGCTCCGCTCATTTTCTCATATCTCGGATATCAGCCGCAGGAAATAATACCCGGAGACAGGAATAATCTCACGGTGCTGCTTGTCGAAGACACCCAGGCTCTGCAGGAAATCGTTGTCGTGGGCTATACCACCCAACGGAAAGAAACGATGATCGGTTCTGTAGCCACCATCACTACAAAGGAACTGACGCAAAGCCCGGCAGCCAATATCAACAACGCCCTTGCCGGTCGACTTCCCGGCCTTATAGTCAACCAGTATGCCGGAGGTGAACCCGGAGTAGACCAGAGCGAAATCTTCATAAGGGGAAAGGCTACATACGGCGATCAGAGCGCGATAGTCATAGTTGACGGCATAGAGAGGGACATGTCCTATCTGGCTCCGGATGAAATCGAGACCTTTACTATCCTGAAAGATGCTTCAGCCACGGCCGCATACGGCATCAGGGGGGCAAACGGTGTCATCGTCATCACTACCAAGCGTGGAAAGGCTGCGGAGAAGGCTACGGTCAATCTGAAGGCTTCGGTCGGCATCAACCAGCCTATAGGCTTCCCGGAATATCTGGGGTCAGCGGACTATGCCACACTTTATAATGAGGCGAGGAGGAATGATGCCCTGATGACCGGAGCTGATGAGAGCACGCTGAATCTTTTTTCTCAGCAGGCGATAGACAACTTCCGCATTGCCAAGGGAGACAATTCCGACGGGCTCGGCTACAACTGGGATTATTACGACTTTGCATTCAAGCCTGGTCTTCAGGAAGATGTGAGTCTGTCGGTGCGCGGAGGTACGGACAAGGTGCGCTATTATGTGCTGGCAAACTTTTTCTCTCAGGGCGGAAACTATAAATATTCCGATGCCGGCCCATATAATTCCCAGTCTCGCTTTACCCGTTACAATTTCCGCTCAAATGTCGACATTGACATAAGCAAATGGCTTACTGCAAGGCTTGACATCGGAGCCCGCATCACAAACCGAAATGCGCCCGGCACCACGGCAGACCGTCTTATGACGATATGCGCCACGCAGCCTCCGTATCTGCCTATTCTCGTGGAAGAGAATTCACATCCTCAGAATGAGGAATACATAAGGCAAAATCCTCTCGGTATGCTCTATGGGGACAATGTGTACAGGTTCAACATTCTCGGTGAACTCAGCCGCACGGGCTACCTGAACGAGAAGAACACATACCTTAACGGCAGTTTTTCGATGAATCTTGACATGGGATTTCTGACGGAAGGCCTGAGTGCGGATGTGATGTTCTCGTATGACGCCTCCGAAGGACGGTGGATCAACCGCAAGCTGGACACCTATAAGGACGGATACCGCGAATATCCGATGTATGCCACATTCATGCCTGTGAACGGCTCTGACGTCTATATGAACGGCGGCCATTACACGGGGGCATACAAGACGGGCAACAAATATGAGATAGACCAGACGCTGGGCAACGGATTCTCACATAACGCTTCCGACGGGCGTACATATTTTCAGGTGCGTCTTGACTATCACAGGGTGTTCAATGAGCGTCATGAGGTGACTGCCATGCTGCTCGCCAACCGCAGCAACCGTACTGTAAATAACGAGATAGCATACCACAGTCAGGGGCTCACAGGCCGTCTGGCATATTATTACGGCGGTAAATATCTCCTTGAGTTCAATTTCGGTTACAATGGCTCCGAAAACTTCGCGCCAGGGAAGAGATATGGCTTTTTCCCTGCCGGTTCAATAGGCTGGGTCATATCTGACGAGGATTTTGTCAGATATAACGCATCGTGGATCAATTTCCTGAAAGTCAGGGTTTCGTACGGACTTGTCGGAAGTGATGCCGTCAGCTCCCGTTTCCCATATCTTGCATTCTATGGAAGCGGGGACGGCTATGATTTCGGCAATAATTTCGGTACCAATATAGGCGGCACTTCCGAAGGCAATCTGGCCAATGAGAACCTCACATGGGAAAAGGCAAGGAAGCTCAATGTCGGACTAGACTTCACGACCTTGGGAGAACGGCTGGCCCTGAATGTCGACTTTTTCCATGAATACCGTTATGACATCATCACGGACATGACCTCTGAAGGGATAATGGGCTATCCTGATGTCGTCGGCAAGGATGCCGCCCTGCAGAATCTCGGCATCGTCACCAATCGGGGCGTGGATGTGGAGCTGAGCTGGAGCGACAGGATCGGCAAGGATTTCCGCTATTATATCCGGCCGAACCTGACATTTGCCCGCAACAGGTTGGAATACAAGGCTGAAGTCGCCAGGAACAATCCTTGGAGACAGGAGACAGGAAAGCGTCTCTATGAAAACTTCGTCTATGTGTTCGATCATTTTGTCGCCGATCAGGCAGAGGCCGACCGCCTGAACGAAATCGGCTACCAGCCGTGGGGGACGCTCATCCCTGGAGATGTGGTCTACAAGGATCTTGACCGCAATGGCGTAATCGATGACGAAGACCGGGCGGCCATGGGAAACCCGCGCAGCCCGGAAATAATGTTCGGCATCCCGGTGGGCTTCCAGTGGAAGAATCTGGACTTCAGCATTCTCCTTCAGGGCGCTACCTGTACTTCGATCCTGCTGAACGGAGCCGCAGTGTATGACTTCCCGCAGTTTGATCAGGACAAGATAGGCAAGGTGAAAGTGATGCATCTTCAGAGATGGACTCCGGAAACCGCCTCGACTGCAAAATATCCGGCCCTGCATTACGGGACCCATGACAATAATAAGAATTCCAACAGCAGCCTGTTTCTATATGACGCCTCATATCTTCGTCTGAAGAATGTGGAGATAGGTTACAGTCTGCCGCAGAAATGGATGCAGAAAATGAAGATGCAGCAGGCAAGGATATATTTCCAGGCCCTGAATCTTCTTACATTTGACAAACTTGAAGATGTGGATATAGACCCTGAGACCAAATCTGGAGACGGCGCGTCATGGTATCCTATCCAGAAGGTCTTTAACTTCGGCATTGACATCACATTCTAAATATCAATGAAAATGAAATTCAGACATAAAATGACAGTCATCTTCCTGCTGCCGGCATTGTCTCTTGTCTCCTGCAGCGACTTTCTGGACAGGGAGGATGACGACAATATCACCGAGGCGGAAGCCTTTTCACGGTATGAAAAGGTGAATGAGATGGTTTCGGACGTATATGCTGCAGCAAAAAGGGCTGACCGGCCGCTGGTGTTCTTCGAACATTTCAGCAACAGTGCCATTACAGATGAGTGCGAGGGTACCAATGTGGAGGGCAACATTACCAATAATTTCAACAACGGCGCGTGGAATCCGAATTCTCTTCCCGGCAGCTGCGGACAGTATTGGGAAAATCTTTACGAAGGCATTAGAAAGGCCAATCTCATCATAGAGAATGTGGCGAAATACAATACTCCGGACAATCCTCAGCAGGACGGGGATCTGCGTAGCCGTATCGGGGAAATGTATTTCATGCGCGGATATTTCCATTATCTCCTGATGCGCATGTATGGGGAGGCTCCGTATATTGACAGAGTCATAAAATCCGGCGACGACATGAATTTCACGAAAGAGTCGGTGCATTCAATGGCAGAAAAGATCATTGCGGATGCGGAGACCGCATACGATATGGTTCCGAGCAAATATGTCAAGACTTCGGAGAATTTCGGCCGTGTGGACAAGGGGGCCTGCCTCGGCCTGATTGCCGTCACGAGATGGATCGAGGCCACTCCTCTGTGGAACGGGGCGTCTGAATATGGCTACACGCAGCATCGCGTGTTCGAAGGTGAATACTCATACGACCAGGAGCGCTGGAGAAGAGCAAAGGATGCGGCGAAAGCCGTGCTTGACTTTGAGGTCGGCGGGGCTAAACGCTATTCACTGTACACTGAGCACGGGGCAGATGATTTCCTTGATCCGGCCGGCGGCAACCTGAACGGAAGCCGGGTCTACGCCCGTCTTTGGGACATGTTCTACGACATGGACGCCTTTGCCAATGAATATGTCTTCTTCATGACAAAGAGCAAGGACCAGGCATGGCAGGGAGACATCTATCCGCCGAGCCGTGAGGGCAGTTCACGCCAGCAGCCTGTTCAGGAACAGGTTGATGAGTATGAATTCATTGTGGGGGACTATGGCTATCCGGTCTATTCCGCGGAGGCCCGCAGGGGAGGATACGATGACACCAACCCGTATGCGGAAGGAACCCGTGACCCTCGCTTCTACAGGGACATCATATATCATGGATGCCCGTACCGTAACAATAACAATGAGGAGAAGACACTCAATACGGCGAGCGGCTCTGACATGATAGGGGCAAGCAATGCCACCACCACAGGATATTATCTCCGCAAGTTCCAGCAGGAATCATGGAACAAGTCCGGTAACTTCAGCATAAATGCCCCTGCCGTCTGGCGGCTTCCGGAATTCATCTACATCTATGCGGAGGCGTGCAATGAGCTCGGGGAGAATCTGCAGGAAGCCTATGACCTTGTCAATGAAGTGCGTGCCCGCTCTTTCATGAAACCCATGCCACCGGAGGTGATGTCAGACAAGGATCTCATGCGTGAGTATATCCAGCGTGAGCGTCGTGTGGAACTTTTTTATGAGGGCAAGCGTATGTGGACCTGCCGACTCTATCTGGAGCCTACAAGCTCAGCAGAACTTGCCAAGGAAAGCATCTGGCAGGCCAGCGGGAGCGACAATACAAGCCGCACGCAGGCATATTGGGCGGCAAACAACGGTGCTCTCCCGCGCTGTCAGAGGATGATAAACGGCATGAGACCGGTGCAGGACGCAAACGGCCCGATTGAAGTGGACGGCGTCAGGTACAGGATGGAGAGGTTCTGTGTGGAGACCCGTACTTTTGCCGTACAGCACTATCTTTTCCCGATCAGGCAGAGCGAACTTCAGAAGACACCGACCCTTGTACAGAATCCCGGGTGGTAAGGAATTACAATCTTAATCAAATTGCGATAAGCCATGAAAAAATACATATCAATGCGTCTTCACTTTTTCGCCGGCTTCCTGCTCGCCTGTTCTCTTGTCATTTCTCTTTCCGGATGCGAGGAGAAAAACGAGCCGGAGTCTGTCGGGGATCTCTATGAGCTGATTGTCAACAAGCCGGTCGTACGCATCGGTCAGAATGAAGAGGTGGCTGTGGACATAATCCTCGGCAACGGCAATTATTCGGTGAAAAGTTATGATACTGACATAGCAGAAGCCGTATTGTCCGACGGACAGATAATTATCACAAGCGGTTCTTCAAATGGGGCCACAACTGTTGAAGTTACTGACGGCGAGGGAGTCTCTGCGGACATCTCGGTAAGTGTGGGCCTTTTTGACCTCGAACTCAGCCTTACGGAAATCTCATTGGAGCCTGGCGGTCAGAGACAGATTGAAGTCAGAATGGGCAATTTCTCCAGCAATGATGAACTCACCATCGAAGTGGCTGACGGGACTGTGGCAGACATTGAGAATACTGACCCTCTCAGACCGTATTATGTCGTTACGGCGCTGAAGCGCGGGCAGACTTCCATCAAATTTACGGACAGGAAAGGCAAATCCGCAGTAGTGGGAGTCACCGTCAATCCGTATTCTCTTGAAGTTTCTGCAGTCAATCCGAAAGTCGGCGTGAACAACAAGCTGACAGTCTATGTGGAGTCTGGTAACGGAGGCTATGAAATGGTCAGCGGGAATCCGGACATTGTTGCCGTTGAGGCTGTTCCCGGAGATGCAGCCGCATTCAGACTTGTCGGGGTGAGTGAGGGAGATGCGACAGTGACGGTTACGGATGAAGCCGGACAAAAGGTTGAATTCCCTGTAGTCGCAGTGTCTGCGGACAAGGCGGCTTATCTCGGAAGCGGCAATTATTTTTCTGTCCCTTTCACTATGCGTAACGGGGCTGTGGATGAGAGTATGAGCAGCTTGAATTCCATTACCTTCGAATCCCGCATAAATATAGAGGCTCTTAACGGAAGCAATGATGCGCAGATAAATACGATAATGGGAGTGGAGAAGATCTTTCTGCTTCGCGTGGATGTGCATAAGGATGCTTCAGACACCGGAAAGCGTTATCTTCAGCTCGCTGCAGACGACAAGGGCGGCATCCGTTATGAAGGATCCACCGAGATTAAGACCGGACAATGGTACGATGTCGCTGTGGTTCTTGACGGCAGCAAGAGCGGAGAGGAACGGATTTCCCTCTATGTGGACGGCAGGAAAGAGACATTGCAGCTGCAGAACGGCACTCCCGATGACCTGAATAATGTGGACTTGACCTCCGCTTTCTATATCGGACGCTCTGACGGGAAACGGCATCTGAACGGTTCCGTCACATACGCTCGTGTCTGGACCATAGCCCTGTCGGATCAGGAGATAGCGGCCAACTGCGGGAAAATCCTGACTTCAGATATGGAAGGCCTCGCGGCCAACTGGATTTTCACCAATGTCAATGATTCCGAATCTTCCTTTGCATCCATCACAGGAAAGGGATTTGAGGCGGAAGCCGGCACTCCTGTCACCGTCTGGACCGAAGATCCGGTGCTTTCTGAATAGACTCACGCCGAGACCTGATTCATTATATATAAGGAACCCTGTCATCTCTATCGTAGGAGTGATGACGGGGTTCTGTTTTGATTTCTTCATCGACATGTTCCCGAATATGTTTATTTTTGTCATCGCTTCGCGTTCATCCCTCTTTCGAGTCGGACGCAAGTGAGTGTGAGAGTAAATATGAATGATAAACAGTCGGCTTATGAATCTTTTTGATTTGTCAGGCAAAGTCATGGTGATGACGGGGGCCTGCGGAATATTGGGGACAGGCATTGTGAAATATTTTGCCGCTCAGGGAGTGAAGGTCGTACTGCTCGATCTGGAAAGGGCTGCGGAGACCGGCGAGAAGATTGTCGCTGAGATCAAGGCGGGCGGGGGAGAGGCCTGCTTTCTGCCTACGGATGTGCTCGACAAGGCGGTTCTCGAGTCCAACCATGAGGAAGTAGTCAGACGATATGGCAGAGTCGATATTCTCATGAATGCGGCAGGCGGCAACATGGCTGCGGCTACCGTACCGCCGGACAAGACCATCTTTGATCTTGATGTTGACGCAGTGAAGAAGGTGACCGAACTCAACCTTTTCGGCACTGTCATACCGACGATGGTCTTTGCGAGGACTATGGCTGAGCAGAAGGCCGGCTCCATTATCAATTTCGCGAGCGAGTCGGCACTTCGTCCTCTGACCCGTGTGGCCGGGTATGGAGTTGCTAAGGCGGCTGTGGCCAACTGGACGAAATACCTGTGCGCAGAGCTCGCCATGAAGTTCGGGGAGGGGCTTAGGGTCAATGCTATAGCGCCTGGATTCCTGCTCACCAATCAGAACAGGGCTCTGCTCACCAATCCTGACGGGAGTCTGACTCAGAGGTCGCATACCATTCTGGCGCACACGCCGATAGGCAGATTCCTCGAGCCTGAGGAGCTCCTCGGCACTCTCCACTGGCTTGCCTCCGATGCGTCCAGAGCCGTTACGGGTACTGTCGCCGTGGTGGACGGAGGTTTCGACGCCTTCTCGATCTGAGGCAGCTGCGGCTTCGGCATCATTTTGATCTGAGGCTGCTGCTTCGGCAACATCCCGATCTGAGGCTGAGGAAAAGGTATATATTCTATTTTAAATTTAAAGAAGATTGATTCTATTGATTTCACTATGTATCTGATGAAGGAAAGCTGGCGGTGGTACGGCCCGAATGACCCTGTCAGTCTGAGCTATATAAAGCAGGCGGGCGTGACGGACATCGTTCATGCCCTGCACCATATCCCGAATGGGGAAGTCTGGCCGGTTGAGGAGATCCGCGCCAGACAGAGGATGATTTCTGACGCTGGACTTGTGTGGAGCGTCGTCGAAAGCGTCCCGGTCCATGAGCACATAAAGACTCAGACTGGAGATTTCATGAGATATGTCGACAACTATAAGCAGTCGCTCCGCAATCTCGCCGAATGCGGGATAAGATGCGTCACCTACAATTTCATGCCGGTGCTGGACTGGACGAGGACGGATCTGTCATACGAAATGCCGGACGGCTCACGCGCCCTCCGTTTCGAGAGGGATGCTTTTATGGCGTTCGACCTCCATATTCTGAAGAGAAAAGGCGCTGAGGCTGAATACACCGACGAGGAGAAGGCTCGTGCCGAGGCTCGTTTCAGTAAGATGGATGCCGCTGAGATTGAAAAGCTTACGAGAAATATGATAGCCGGTCTTCCGGGAAGCGAGGAGAGTTTCACTCTTGACCAGTTCCGCGAGGCTCTTGCCCGCTATGACGGCATCGATGCGGAGAAGCTGCGCTCCAATCTGATCTTCTTCCTCAAGGAGATATGCCCTGTGGCTGACGAATGCGGGGTGGAGATGGTCATCCATCCTGACGACCCGCCTTACCCGATTCTCGGACTGCCGAGGATTCTTTCTACTGCCGGAGACTTCAGGAAGCTCATTGAGGCTGTTCCGAATGCGTCGAACGGACTGTGTCTCTGTACCGGCTCCTTCGGCGTGCGTCCGGACAACGACCTCGTGTCCATGATGTATGAGTTCGGCGACCGTGTCGGCTTTGTGCATCTGCGCAGCACGAAGAGGGACGGTCAGGGCAATTTCTGCGAGGCGGATCATCTTGCCGGAGATGTCGACATGTACGGCATGATGAAGGCTCTTTTAGAAGTGCAGCAGCGCCGCAAGGTGTCGATTCCCGTGCGCCCGGACCACGGCCATCAGATGTGCGACGACCTCGGCCGCAGATCCAACCCCGGCTATTCGTATTATGGCCGTATGCGCGGACTTGCCGAGCTGCGCGGCCTTCAGATGGGGATAGCCCGCGGCATGGCCGACGAAAGAAAGTAGCGGCCGCCGTCAGATGATGATGCCTTGACCACCTGAGGCTCCGCATTGGAAGCCGACGTGGTCAAGGCATCTGTCGTATGTTCGTCATGTGCATCGCTCAGTCCCGGACTGGAGCCGGGATGCAGGGCTTGCAGGGGCGGAGTCAGGCGAGAAGCCTTTTGACGATAGTGGAAATGAGCTTCCCGTCGGCCTGTCCGGCGAGACGCTTTGTGGCGGTGCCCATCACCTTGCCCATGTCGGACGGCTTGCTCGCCCCGACTTCGGCGATGATTTTCCTGAGCTCCTCCTCCACTTCATCCTCACTCAGCTGCTTAGGAAGGTAGACTTCCATTGCGGCCGCTTCGGCGAGTTCGTTCTCTGCAAGTTCGGGCCTGTTCTGCTGCGAATAGATCTCTGCGCTTTCTTTGCGCTGCTTTACAAGTTTCCCGATTATCTTGACGATGTCCGCGTCAGTGACCTCTCCGTTGCCTCCTTCCGAAGTCTTGGCGAGAAGAATTGCCGCCTTGATGCCTCTGAGTGCCGCAAGACGCACAGTCTCATGTGCCTTCATGGCGGCCATCATGTCCGCCTGAATCTGTTTTTCAAGTCCCATTTCCTAGTTGTCTTTATTTCTGTTTTTCCTTATTCAGTCTTTCGTTTCAGTCCGTAGACCGGTTTCGGTGACCCTGTCGTCTGTCGACTCCTGCTTTCTGAAACCCTTAAAGCCGTCCGTCATCTGAAGTCCTCAAAGTCGGGCATGGCGATGCCGGCGATGAAGTCCTTGAACTTCTTGTCCTCCTTAGGGCAGATGAGGAGCACGTCGTCAGTGTCTATCACCATGAAATTGTCAAGCCCGCTTATGGCTATGAGCTTATCCTTTTTCTTGGAATAGACGAGCAGCCTGCTGTTTCCGTCTGATAGCTTCTCCCCGGAGATGAAGGCGTTGCCCTTGTTGTCCTTGTCCGGGTAATGGCTGTACAGGGCTTCCCAGTTGCCTATGTCGGCCCAGCCGAATTTTGCCGGATATATCCATGCCCGGTCCGTCTTTTCCATCACTCCATAGTCAATCGAGATTCTGATGCAGTCCGAGTATGCCCTTGTCACGAACTCCTGTTCCATAGGCGTGCCAAGCACGCTTTCCCAGCCGGCGAAGAGTCTGGTGACTTCCGGAAGATGCTTTTCGAGCTCATTGCGGATTGTGGCTGCGTTCCATGCGAAGATACCTGCGTTCCAGAAGAATTCGCCGCTGTCGATGAATACCTTTGCAAGGGCGGGATCCGGCTTCTCGGTGAAAGTCTTGACCGGCATGGGCATCTCCTTCTCATAGGCCGCCTTCCCTCCGACGGCCTGAATATAGCCGTAGTTCGGGTCCGGTTTCGTAGGCCTGATGCCGAGGGTCATGAGCACATCGTTTCCTGAGGCATAGTCGAGCGCGTCCTCTATGGTCTTTCTGAATTTCTCTTCATCCATTATGAGGTGGTCGGCAGGAGATACGACCATCGTCGCCTTCGGGTCGCGCTTCAGGAGAGTGTATGTGGCGTAGGCTATGCAGGGTGCGGTGTCCCGTCCGTAGGGCTCGGACAGAAGATTCTCCTGAGGGATTTCCGGTATCTGCTCCCTTACCAGACCAGTGTATCTCGCAGTCGTCACCACAAGTATGTTTTCGGGCGGGAATATGCCGGAAAATCTTTCGTAAGTATATCTGAGAAAGGTCTTTCCGGTGCCGGCCATGTCAAGAAACTGTTTCGGCCGCGCCGTACGGCTTACCGGCCAGAATCTTGTGCCTGCTCCGCCGGCCATTATAACGCAATAATAATTTCTGTTGTCCATTATTTATATGTGGTTTTCGTTTCTTATCCTGTCATTTCATCTGATTGGGATGAAGGCCTCGGGGAGATATCTTATCTCCGTGCGCTGTCCGTCAAATGTCACTGACGCGACATCGAACGAGCATTCCATATCCTCCAGCCCCTTCACGCGCAGATATCCTTCGGCGGCCCTGACCATGCGCCTGCGTTTCGTCGCGTTGACGCTCTCCTCAGGCTCCGCCTGCATCGGTGTCCTGCGGCTCTTCACTTCGACAAAATGTATACCATTCGCATCCATCGTCACCAGGTCCAGCTCCAGGTGTCCGTACCTCCAGTTGCGGTCCAGAACGGTATGTCCTTCCTCAATCAGAAACCGGCACACGAGGTCTTCTCCGTGCCGGCCGATCTTCATCTCCTGTCCCGTATTCTTTCTATTCTCCATCCCTGTTCCTCTCTCCTCAGTTCAGCCGTCTTCTCTTTGGGGACCTGTCCCCCGATTCCGGACGACAGTTCATATTCAACTCTCATTTTCCCGTCGCCGTCCTTAGCCTTTCCTGAGACGGAGACCTTCATGCCGCTCAGCATGGCCGATGCCGCTGTGAGCACGGCCGAGTCCTTTTCCATGCACTCTTCCCATTCGCCTCTGAATCTCTCTATATAGCCGTGCATCCCTTCGGTGCAGAGACTCTCGGCCTCTTCCCAGCGTCCGGCCGCCATCATGCGGTGAAATTCCGCGACGGTAGCCTCCGCGTCGGCTCCCGGCTCTCCTCCGCTTTTGTCCGCCTGTCCCGAGAATGCCCATATCAGCACTCCCACAAGCACGAGGATCAGCACCGGAGATGCTTTCATCGCAATTTTTGCCGCAGCTTTTTTCGTCGTATCCTTCATAATTAATATGGTAATCCGATATTACTTATGGTCATAAAGTGTTTTGTCATCCGGCCCCGGCTTCCGCCGTCATTCAAATTTCACCACGGTCACTCCCGAGCCTCCGAACTGGATGTGCTCATCGGTTGCGGAGACCACTCCCGGCGTGGCGCGGAGAAATTTCTGAATCTCCTCTCTGAGAGCCCCCGTGCCCTTGCCGTGGATGATTCTGACGCTCGGCACTCCGAGCATTATGGCGTCGTCTATGTATCTCATCACCTTCTCTATGGCGTCGTTGACCCTTTCTCCGCGCACGTCGAGCTCAAGGCTGAAGTTCAGCTTCCTTTCGGAGATGGATTCGTCAATGCGTATCGTCGGCGTCTTCCTTTCCGTGCCCCTGACGGCTTCCTTATATTCGTTTGAGGATATTCTCTCCACCTTGTCGGGCGACATCTTGCTGCTTATGTTGCCGATGTTGATAGTGACAGACCGGGCCGACACCTTGGACACCTCGCCGACCATCCCGTTGCTCTTCACCCGCACTTTCTCGCCGACGGTCAGAGGGGCGTTCCTTATGGCCTCAAGTCTCTGCTGCTCCTCCTGCTCCTGCTGAAGCATCTTCCGCGTCTGTTCGTCCGCGCGACGGATTCTTCTCTGTCTCTCCCTTTCGCGTCTGGCGTCTATCTGCCTGATCTTACGCTCGATATATTCATCCTTCTCCTTCTGCGCCTGCTCCTTGCTCTGGGTGAGGGCCGATACGAAGCTCTGAAGCTCCTTCCTGGCCTCCTTCGTGGCCTCCTTCTCCGCCTGGGTCTCCTTTATGACCCTTATGGTGTTCTCGACCTTCCTGTTGGCGGCTTCCACGATGCTCTGGGCCTCTTTCCGGGCCTGGTCGATGATTTCCTTCCTCGTATTGCGGATGTCGAGGAGCTCCTTCTGGTATTTGTCGGTGATGCTTTCGAGCGTCTTGTCGGTGTTCTTTATCCTGGCAAGCTTTTCCTCGAGAATCTTCTTGTTGCGGGCTATCCTTCGGAGATTCCGCTCTATCCCGACAAACTCTTCCCCGGCTCTGGATTCAGCGTCCCTGATGATGCTCTCCGGCAGACCCATCTTCCTCGCGAGCTCAAAGGCGAACGAGTTGCCAGGCAGGCCGATCTCAAGCTTGAACAGCGGTGCTATGTTCTTGACGTCGAAAAGCATGGCTCCGTTTATGACACCGTTGTCCCCGCTCGAGGCATATAGCTTCAGGTTGGTATAGTGAGTGGTAATGACTCCGTAGACACCTTTTGAGTCGAGCTCGCTGAGTATGGCTTCAGCTATGGCTCCTCCCGCCGCAGGCTCGGTGCCTGAGCCGAATTCGTCGATCAGCACGAGCGTCTTTCCGTCCGCGTTCAGCACCATGTCCTTCATGTTGGCGAGGAACGAGCTGTATGTGCTCAGGTCATTCTCAAGCGACTGGTCATCCCCTATGTCCACCATTATCCGGTCGAACACGGTCATTTCCGAAGTCTCCGAGGTAGGGATCAGCATACCCCACTGAAACATATATTGAAGCAGTCCCACTGTCTTGAGACACACGGATTTGCCCCCGGCGTTCGGCCCTGAGATCAACAGGATGCGCTTGGCGGGAGTGAGAGTGACGGTGAGCGGGACTATCTCCTTCTTCTCCTTCTTCAGCGCCTTCTCCAGAAGCGGATGCCGCGCCTTTCTGAGATTGAGCTCGTGCCCTGTCGAGATGACCGGCATTCCTGCGATCATGTCCAGAGCGGTCTGCGCCTTGGCCATCAGGAAGTCCATCTCCCCGAGGTATTCCGCCGCCGAGACCAGATCCGGAAGATACGGGCGGAGGAAGTCGCTGAATTCCAGTAGAATCCTCAGTATCTCCCGACTCTCGGCAAATTTCAGTTCCTTGATCTGATTGTCAAGCTCCACTATTTCCGCGGGCTCGATGAAGGCAGTCTTTCCTGAGGATGACTCGTCGTAGATGAAGCCCGGGATCTTCTTCTTGTTTGCGGCCGACACGGGTATGAGCATCTTCCCGTCCCTCACCGAGACTCCGGCGTCCCCGTCCACGAGCCCCTCCTCCTGCGCTTTTCTCAGTATCGAGCTGATTCGCCTCGATATGGTCCCCTCTTTGTCCTTCAGGCTTCTCCGTATCTCGAGGAGCGCGTCGGAGGCGGTGTCCCTGACTTCTCCGAATCTGTCCAGAATCAGCCCTATCCTTCTCTGCACTTCCGGGAATCGCATGACCGGGGCGCTCATCCTCTTGAGGTTGGGGTACACCTCATCCTTTATGTCCTCGAAGAAGGCCGTGACCTTGCCCAGGGTCTCAAGCATCGTCTTGAGCTTCCGCAGCGAAAGTATGTCGATGGCCGCCGACGACTTCATCAGCGGTACAAGAAAGTCGATGCAGTCTATGTAGCCTCCCGTCGGAAAGCTCTCTTCAAACATAAGTATCAGCCTCATCTCGTCCGTGAGAAGAAGCCGTTTCCTTATTTCCGTCTCGTTCGTGCTGAATGCCTCCTCCGCCGCTCTCGAGGCCGCGTATTCCGTGGCGCAGCGGTCGGAAATCATCTTGCGTATCCTGTCGAATCCAAGTTTCTGCTCCAGTCTGGAGTCCGTTCCGTGTATTGTCCCGGAGTCTGTTCCGTGCGTTTCCTCTTCCATGTCTGTCCCTTCGGTCTTTCTTTATGCGGTCTTCTCCGTATCCTGTCTCTTCCCCTCGTCCGGCTGTTCCATAGAGCTGCCGAGCAGGAGCTTCAGTTCGTTGATGTTCTTTATGGGAGTGACGTTGCCTCCTCTGACGAACGAGATTCTCCCGGTCTCTTCCGACACCACGATCACGTCGGCGTCCGACTCCTCGGATATGCCGATGGCCGCCTTGTGCCTCATTCCGAAGCTCGGCGGAATGTTGACCCGCTCTGTTATCGGGAGAGTGCATCTGGCCGCCACTATCTTTCCCCCGTTGATGATGACCGCTCCGTCATGAAGCGGGGAATTTTTGAAAAAGAGGTTCATTATCAGCCTCCTGCTTATGTCGGCGTTGATGGTGTCCCCCGTCCCGATGATGTCTTCGAGGGTGTCGGCGTGCGGGAGCACGATCAGGGCTCCGGTCTTCGCCTCCGACATGCTCTTGCACGCTTCAGCTATTTCGTTGACGCTGGTGCTGTCCATCTTGGAGTCGCTGCCGCCGAAGAGCCTGCCGAGAAATGCCTTCCCCTTCGTGGCCATCTTGTAGCGGCTTCCGAAGCTGATCAGAAACCTCCTTATCTCCGGCTGGAAGATGACGATGAGCGCCACCACTCCCACGTCGAGCACCGTGCCCATTATGGCGGACATGAGCCTCATGTCCAGGGCGTCGACAACCACCCTGAATACATACAGAGAAATGATCGCCGCGAAGATGCTCATCGCTGACGACCCCCGTATCCATTTGAATACCTGATATATGATGAATGCCACGAGGATGATGTCAAGCACATCCATCAGTGACAGGTTCAGAAATCCGAATAATGCAAGAACCATCTGCAGTCCCCCGTTTCCTATCCGAGCGCAAATATACTACAAAGGGATGACTTTATGAAAAATATCTCTTTGTCGGGGCTTGGCCCCGGCTTCCTCCCGGTTTTCTCGCGCGGGCCGCAGATGAAGCCGCAGGGGCCCTGAATAAATAAAGTCTTGTCAAGGTATTGAAAATTAAAATATTAATTGTATATTTGCAGCCCGCAAAAATGTATCGCGGGGTACAAGTTATTGATAAACAATTAATTAACAAACCAATGCCTGGATTAATTGGAAAGAAAATCGGAATGACATCCGTTTTCGGTGCCGATGGAAAGAACATTCCATGCACCGTCATTGAGGCTGGTCCATGCGTAGTCACGCAAATCCGTACAGTAGAGAAAGATGGTTATGCCGC
>CALVDO010000024.1 GCA_944326355.1 uncultured Bacteroidales bacterium
AAGAAAAAACCTTTGTAATTAACTAAAAATAAATCAATTGTAAACTCTTAACAGTCCTTTAACGGGACACTAGTGATCACATTTTTAACACTATATCTGATGAACACTGAATTTGTAAAATGGGGGGGGAAGCTGCTGCTTCTCGGCTTATGCCTGTCTTCCCTGTCTTCCTGTTCTGATGACATCGCCGAAGATGTCTATGAAAGGACAAAGACACCTCCTTCTGAAAAGACATCATCCCTGACTGTAATGCTCATTGATGAGCAGAACCGTGAAAATCTCGTTCTCGGAGCATTGCAGGAATCTCTTTTTGACGAGTCGGGAAGTGCCGGGACCGTTGTTGAGGCCGACTTCCTTTTTAAAGGAGACTTTTCCGGAAGTACTGTCCGCTTCGGAGACATGATGGACTATTACGGTACCACTTTGTATTTCAATGTCTTTGCCCGGACGGAGGACGGACTTGACCTTCTGACGCATCACGGGAACGAGCTCCGCTATCAGGTCGTGGCAGGGGACATAGAGAAGTCCATAGATCTTTCCGCAGCCGTTCCTGACGCAGTCCGCAAGACGGCTGTCACCGTCACCGTCGCTTCTGAATATGCCGGTAAGGCCGTGTATGTCACGGATGAAGAGCGGAGCAGCCTGCTGAAGGAAAGGGTCGCCGCCGGAGAAGAGGTGTCTTCCGACCTGTATATCTGGAATGCGGAGGCCGGTGAAGAGCCGCTTTCTTTCACGATCAATTCACCTGCATCTGCCGGGAAATACTATGCCTATCTTGCTGCTCCAGAGGAGGGCATAGCCTATCTCGTTCGCGAGGCCGAGATAGGTTATGAGACTGAGACCGCTTCATTTTCTTTTGAGAAGGAGCAGCCGAAGGTCATAAATGTCACGGCGACATATCTGGAGGGCACGGAAGAGCCATATACAGAAACTCCTCTTCACAACAAGGAGGTCTATCTCATCGCCGCCGACAGATGGAAGGATGTGAGGGATCATGTCGATAAAGACAAGGGCAATCCTGAGCCGGGGACTTTCGTTCAGCGTGCGACTCTGATGAACGGCTCCGCTTCCTTCGGCGTGTTCTGTACCGAAGGTTCGCAGGAATATGTCGTCTATGTGCCGAAGTGGAATACGGACTATTATGACAGCTATGAGTTCCGCGAAGTGACGGTGGATGCCTTGACTCAAGACTATGCAGTCGACATAAAGGCGCTGTTCACGCCTCCTGGAAGCGGCGGTGACGTGGGCATTACGAAGACGGTGGACTTCACGGTGAAAATAGAGGCTTATCCTCCCGATTTCATGAGGGCAACGGCTCCTGTTCATATCATAGCTGATTCGGAATATCTGTCGGCTGCATGGAACTATATAATGGGTGGTCTAGAACCGGAAATACCTATTTACAAATCGGAAAATATTTCTTTCAGTCCTCTTCCTATAACAGTGCAAATAAATGGCGTGGAGATCAATACAGCAAAAGAAATTGTTGTATTTGCTCCAGGGATGATGACATATGGCGGTCTTGCGCCGCTCGTCAAACGCATCAGAGCTTCCGAAATCACCGGCAACACCTGTGAGGTGATCCTTGAGGAAATAGAATACATCAACTGAGAACATGCCCATGAACAGAATAACTTTAACATTTCTCGCCCTTCTGTGCTTCTGCACCATAGGGCGGGCGCAGAATGTCACCATCACGGGAACGGTGACCGACCTGCAGGACGGGGCTCCGGTCCTCGCCAGCATAATGGAGCAGGGTACGATGAACGGCACGATGGCCGACATCGACGGCAACTATTCCATTTCAGTCCCTGAGGGGGCGGTGCTTGAATTTTCCTCAATCGGCTATGTCACGGTGACAAGGACGGTGACTGCCGGCATCGCAAGGATAGACGTGCAGATGCAGCAGGAAATGCAGGAGATAGACGCCGTGGTCGTGACCGCCCTCGGCATCAAGAGGCAGGAGAAGGCCCTGTCATACAATACGCAGACTGTGGATTCCGATGAGCTCACAAGGGTCAAGGACGCCAATCTCATGAACAGCCTTGTGGGCAAGGTGGCCGGCGTCACCATTCAGGGCAGCTCTTCCGGCATAGGAGGCGCCTCAAAGGTGGTAATGCGAGGCACCAAGTCCATCGAGGGAAACAACAATGCCCTCTATGTGATAGACGGTGTGCCGATGTACAACAGTGTGGCTGACGACCAGGGTTCGGGGCGATACAGCTCCAGAGGTACAACAGAGGGCATCGCCGACCTCAACCCTGACGACATCGAGTCCATGACTGTCCTGACAGGAGCGTCCGCCGCGGCCCTCTACGGCTCGTCCGCCGCCAACGGCGCCATCCTCATCACCACCAAGAAGGGAAAGGAAGGCAGGCTGGAGGCCACCTTCACCACGTCGATGGAGTTCGGAAAGCCTTTCATGATGCCTGAGTTCCAGAACACCTACGGAAGCGACCCGGGTGAGGCCGTCAGCTGGGGAGCGGCGCAGCCTTCATCCGGCTACAACCCGTCCCAGTTCTTCGAGACTGCCGCCACCTACACCAATTCGCTCTCGTTCTCCATAGGAAACGAAAAGAGCCAGACGTACGCCTCAATCGCGGCAACCAATGCTAACGGGCTTGTCCCGAACAATGTCTATGACCGCTATAATCTGACGCTCAGGAACACTACTTCCGCCCTTGACGGCCGTCTGAAGATGGACATCGGAGCACAGTATATAATCCAGAGGGACCAGAATATGGTGAACCAGGGTGAGTACATGAACCCTATAGTCGGCGCGTACCTCTTCCCTCGCGGCATGGACTGGAGTCAGGCAAGGTATTTCGAGCAATGGGACGAGGACCGGGGCATTCTGACTTCGAGCTTCTTCCCTCAGGGAGAATATACGATGCAGAACCCATACTGGGTGGCATACCGCAACCTCAGGACGTCAAAGCGCAAGCGCTTCATGATTTCCCTCGGGCTCAACTACACTATAAAGGAATGGTCGGCCTCGGAAAAGCTGGACATCGGCGTGCGCTACCGCATCGACCGCACGGACAACGAATATCAGGACAAGAGATATGTCGGCACGGTGGCCACCATCATGGACGGCGGCACGAAGAACGGCTATTACGGACAGAACACATATTATGACATGCAGAACTATCTGGACCTGCTCGTCAATTTCAACAAGAACCTCGGAGACAGTTTCGGTCTGGCGGCCAACGTCGGAGCGTCGCTCAACAACATGAAGAACGACGGCACGGTCAATCAGGGCCCGCTCAGGAACGACGGTCTTCCGAATGTGTTTAATGTCCAGAACATAGAGCAGGGGGCTCAGAAGGCCCAGTTCTATCAGAACGGCTGGACCGAAGAGACCCAGTCGATATTCGGAAGCGTGGAGCTCAACTGGAAGAGGATGCTCTATCTGACCGTCACCGGAAGAAACGACTGGGCGTCGCAGCTGGCGGGATCAGCCCACAAGTCGTTCTTCTATCCTTCTGTGGGACTTTCGGGCATAATCACCGATATGCTGCCGTCAGAGACCAAGGAGAGGATATATGACGTGCTTTCATTCGCCAAGGTGCGCCTGGCGTTCGCTCAGGTGGCGTCTCCGTTCCAGAGAGGCCTGACCGTGCAGATGAACACCTTTAACCAGGATGACAAGAAATGGGTGAAGGAAGGCTTCTATCCTCTGTACGACCTGAAGCCGGAGAGGACCAACTCGTATGAGGTCGGCATCTCCACCAAATGGTTCCTGAGCAGGATCACGTTTGACGCCACATATTACAGGACAAACACCTACAACCAGACCATCCGCGCCGCGATGTCGGCATCGTCGGGCTACAACTACACCTATGTGCAGACCGGAAACGTGCTCAACGAAGGTGTGGAACTCTCTCTCGGCGCCACCGTCGGAGAAGGCAAGAAGTTTACGTGGGACACATTCCTTACATACAGCTGGAACAGGAACGAGATCATCGAGCTTGTGGAGAACGTGAAGAATCCTCAGAATCCGTCAGAGCCTCTGTTCCAGAGGGATGAGCTCCTGAAGGACACCTACGGCAATGCCCAGATCATCCTCCGCCCGGGCGGGACTCTCGGCGACGTCTATGCGAGGACGGATTTCGTGAGGGACGCCTACGGCAACATCGACATTTCGAGGGACGCGCAGACTCTCGGCGAATACCAGAAGCTCGGAAGCCTTCTTCCTGACGCCAGCATCGGCTGGCGAAACGATTTCCGTGCCGGCAATCTCGGATTCGGCTTCACTCTGTCGGCAAGGCTCGGAGGCATAGTCATATCTGGCACGCAGGCCGCGATGGACTATTCCGGAGTGTCCAAGGTGACTGCCGACGCCAGGGATGCCGGAGGCGTGATGACCGGGGAAGGCATCCTTGTGCCGGCCAAGGACTATTATCAGCTTCAGGCGGATCCGCAGAATTATCTGTCGCAGTACTATACCTACAGCGCATCCAATCTCAGGCTCCGCGAGGCCTACATTTCCTACCGGATTCCGAGGAAATGGCTCGGAAACGTGCTGGACATAGACGTCTCCATCGTAGGAAAGAACCTTCTGATGATATGGTGCAAGGCTCCGTTCGATCCCGAGACCATAGCCTCCACGGGCAATTACGGCCAGGGAATAGACTATTTCATGCTCCCTTCCACAAGAAGCGTGGGCTTCAACGTCAAACTGAAATTCTGACCGGACCAAATGACACTAATGATGAAAGAAATGAAAAGAATGATGATATCGGCAGCGGCAACGGCGTTGCTCCTGCTGTCCGGAGGCTGTACGGTCAATTTCCTTGAATACAACAGCAACCCGTACGGCGTGACCGACGAGGTGCTCGCGTCCGGAGGAGTGGAAGAGAAGCTTGCGAACGACTGCAGCGTGCTCGCCGGAATCGTGATACCTCTTCAGGAAAACCTTTTCCAGTATGCCATAAGTCTCGGCTGCGAAAGTCTCTCGGGATATATGGGCCAGACGCAGTTCGAGGATTTCGGATGCTACAACTACAACATCGGCTTCATTGAATACCCTTTCACTGACGCCGAGTCTCTTCCGAAGGTCATCAATCAGTACAATTCGCTGGCGCTTGACACCAATGCCGACAGGGAGAACGTGTTTTATGCATGGGGCACGATCCTGAAGGTGGCCATAATGCACAGGATATCCGACATGTATGGTCCTGTGCCATACGAATTTTCAGGAACAGAGGCCCAGAAGCCGTATCAGACTCAGGAGCAGGCATACCGGGGCATGATAGAGGATCTGACATGGGCTTCGGCGACACTTTCCTCCGCGTCTCTCACAAATGCCGAGAGAAATGCGTGGGTGACCCAGGATGACGTCTATTCGGGCGATCTCTCCAAGTGGGTCAAGTATGCCAATTCTCTGAAGCTCAGGCTTGCGGTCCGTGTTTCCGCCATGCTTCCGGACGAGGCACGCGCATGGGCCGAGGAGGCTGTGACTGCCGGAGTGATTGAGACCAATGCTGAAAATGCCCTGAAGCCTACCAATGACAATCCGTTCTACAAGATGAGCCGCAACTGGGGCGATACACGGTGCGGTGCCGACATCATAGCCTATATGAATGCATACGGGGACCCTCGCCGTGAAGCTTATTTCGAGCCTACGACAAGAGGCGGGGATGAGCATTGGGCCGGACTCCGTTCGGGAGTGAGTCTGCCGAACAAGGAGACCCTCATCGCCGGCGGCCTTTATTCCGTGCCTAAGGTGACTGAGACGGACCCGGTCGTGTGGATGACGGCTGCTGAAGTGGCGTTCCTCCGTGCGGAAGGCTCGCTGAAAGG
Source organism: uncultured Bacteroidales bacterium (assembly GCA_944326355.1). Lineage (GTDB taxonomy): Bacteria > Bacteroidota > Bacteroidia > Bacteroidales > UBA932 > Cryptobacteroides. Next base: position 5,806 of record CALVDO010000024.1, read on the forward strand.
CTGGAGCATGGGTGGCGATGCCAGAGCTCTCTATGAAGAAGGCATAATGCTCTCCATGGGCATGCATGGCGTATCGGCCGGCGACTACCTGTCCTGTGCGCAGACAAGAGGGGCGTTTTCCGACAGCAGGTATCCGCAGTTCAATGATGCGTCGTTCTCGTCCCGCATTACGGTCAGATGGAGCGACAGCCCTGAAGACCATCTCGGACAGATCATTACTCAGAAATATATCGCCATGTATCCTTACGGCAGCGCAGAGGCATGGGCCGAGTGGCGCAGGACCGGCTATCCGAATCTTCTCCCTGCCCTCACTTGGAACCGCGACGTGACCAACGTCAGCCGTGACGATTCAGGTGCGGACATCCATGGCTACCGGCGCTATCCGATGCCCCCGGTTGAATATGACGTGAACGGGACCTACACCAATGCCATCGTGGCGGAAGACCTCGGCGGGGCGGACAATCCCAACACCGAAGTCTGGTGGGCAAGGAAGAGATGAGGAGGCTGAGCGGAATCTCCACCATACTGAAGGATATATAGGAAAAATATCATAATGAGACCAGAAATGAACAGAACTGTAAAATATTTTGCCATCCTTGCCGGCGTCGCGGCTTCCTTGTCAGCTGCAGTCTCATGCACTGAGATGCAGCCGCTGGAAATGCAGGTGAACGGCGCGGAGAAGGATTATGATGCCGTGAGGGCGTTCAAGGCCACGGCTCATCCGCTTTCCGTGACATGGCTGCCGTCATGGCGTGCGGACGGCGCCATGGACACATATCTCAGCGCCCTGCCGGACAGCCTTGACATGGTCATCGTCGAGGCCGGCTATTCGGAGCTTTCCCATGCGCAGGAGACCGACCTCGGGTCAGTGCGCGGAACCAAGGGCACGAAAGTGATCATTTCCGTTGATTTCGAAACAATGGCATCTGAATATGAAGAGGCGGTGTTTCAGGCGGAGATGGACGGTGAGGACAAGGCTTTTGAGGCCGCTTCCGAGAATGATCCTGACGGCGAGCCGACTGACGAAGAGATAGAGGCGGCAGTGGCTGAAGAGATGAAGAAGGTAGAGGACGAGTACACCGAGCGGTTCGCCTCGGCGGCTGACAATGCCGTCGCGGCTGTCGGAAGATATGCGTATGACGGCATATTGATCAAGACCGGGGAGCTGCCTGACGAGTTCTACAGGAGCGGGGTCGCCGCTGCCGTTGAAAAGTTCTCCGGAGCGGCCGGACTTCTCCTGCTTGAAGGCAACGTCGAATATTTCCTTGAGTCGTTTGACAGGTTCGACTATCTGATAAGCACCGTAGTGGCGCAGGACAGGCTATCCGCCTATCAGGAGGAGTATGACCGGCTGAGCCGTAATGAAAACTTCGACCCGGCGAAGTATCTCGTGTATCTGTCGCTGGAGGAGAGCGACTGTGAGACGCCGTATCCGGACGTCATCTCCTCACTCCCGCTCACAGATCCGAAATACAAGACCCTCGCTCTATGGAATCCTGCCGGAGGACAGCCTGCGGGAGGCCTTGCCGTCCGCTGCGCGGCTTCCGACGCCTTTGACGGCTATGGAATCCTCAGGAAGACTATCCAGTATCTCCAACTGAAATAAACAGAGTGAATATGAAACATATCATAAGAACAATATTGGCATTGGCCGCGGCCGTGGCCATGCTTGCCGGATGCGAGGACGGGTTCGGAAAGAAGCTTTACGGCCCGGACAGCACCGTGGCTCCGGAAGATGCCGGAGACCAGACTCTCGTTTTTCTTGACATGACCGGCTCTGAAGCGGGAGCTCCGGTCTCGCAGATGCCGGTGGACGTCATCTTCGCGGCAGACCAGCCGATAGGCCAGACTCGCGACGTGACGATGTCCGCAAGAATGGAGAGCGGAAGAAGCCGTCTCGACTGCAATTTTTCTGTCGAGATTAGGGATGACGAGGCTCTGCTTCAGGCCTATGCTGAAGCAAACGGCTACGACGTGACCCAGCTTCCTCAGGAGTCGTTTCTTCTGCTCACCGACATAATCAGCATGGAGGCGGGCGGCCAGACGGCCGTCAGTCAGAGCATACTCAGGCTCGTGAACAGCAGCAGCCTTGTGCAGGACAGAGACTATCTTCTGATACTTGAGCTCATGCCTGAGGCCGGGTTCATCATAGAGGAGTCAAACAGTCTGCTGTATGTGCATGTGAAGCGCAGGGGAGGCTCCGGGGAGCCGGTCGGAGCGGCAGACTTCCGCCCTATGCCGGGCGACAACGCGCTTGACGCCGACGGCGTGGATCTCGGCATCAACCGCAACAACCTGTATTATGAGCTGAGGTATGCGGATAATCTCGAGAATCTCGCCGCATGTACCATAGAGGGTCTTGTCTATGTGGACTCATTCAAGGATGCGAGCGAAAGGGGCGACGGCACCCTGGCCGGAATATCGTCCGTCTGGGGCTATGAAGCCGGCACCGATTCCGACTTCCTCCTGCGTTTCGGCGATGCGTCGATTTCTCCTGACAGGCTGCAGCTCTGCTTCGGAGACGATAAGTACATCATCGACTATACCTTCCGCGAAAAGCAGTGGTATCACATAGCGATGACTTTCAACGGCACCGAGATCATTTTCTATGTGAACGGCCGTTCAAGATTCTCAATGCAGCATTCCGGCACGCTGAACCTGTCGACCGCCGGCAATTTCAATCTCGGCCAGTCGTTCAACCAGTGGAGGGGATTCAACGGCATGATGTCGGAGGTCCGCATCTGGAGCGTTGCCCGCACTTCAAGGGAGCTCAGGGACAATGCTGTCTCTCTTGCCGACTTGAACGCCTCTCGCGACCTCCTTCTGGCCTACTGGAGGATGAATGAGGCCATGGCCGGCTCGGACGCCACCAAGATAGAGGACGTGAGCGGCAACGGCAACGACATCACGGTGGCCCGTCAGGGCGCGTCGGACGGAAGCATTGTGCCGAAGGTCATCATAAATACCGATATAGACATCAACCTCAGATAATATAGACATGAAATACGACATGATACATACAATGGGCAAGGCTCTTCTGCTTCTTCCTGCTGCAGCTCTGATGCTTTTTGCCGGGTGCGAGGCGGAGCCTCTTACGGCGGAGCTTCCGCAGGAGGGAGGTACGCCTGTCGTGGCAGAGCCTTCTTTTGTCTACCCTGGAGAAGAGACGGAAATCAGTCACCGATGGACGGGAACGGACATGACTTTCGAACTTCGTCAGGGAAAAGGCAGGACAGACGCCGTCTCGGCCGAATTCGTGACGGACGATGCCGTGCTGAAGGAAATGACGGAAAAATATGCCGGACTCAAGGGAATGTCCCTGTTTACCCTCCTTCCGGCTGAAAAGTATGAGCTCCCGGAGACGGTGACATTGCCTGCGGGCCAGGAAAAGACGACCGTGACCGTCCGCATTAAGGACGTGCAGCCTGGCACGTTCGTGCTCCCGCTCGTCCTCATGAGCGGAGAAGACGAGATAGGCGTGCAATATGTTGAGGTAGTCAGCATTCCGGAGCCGGAAATAGACATGAAATGGCTTGACAGGACCCCGTCCGTGACGGAGCCGAGGTTCGTGGCCATCATCGAGGCTGCGGAAAATGACATACGCAATGCCGGAAACTATATCCTCTATCCTGACGGCGTCGGCAGTCCGGAGACTGCGAGACCTCTGTTCGACATGGTCGTGCTCTTCTCTGCGAATCTCAATTTCAACGAGTACCGCGGCCGTCCGGAGCTCTACTTCAATGACAATGTCCGTAAGGTGCTTGACAACAGTGGCGTGTTCATCAGACCGCTTCAGGAAAAGGGCATAAAGGTGCTGCTCTCCATCATGCCGAACCATCAGGCGATAGGCTTCTCCAACATGGACATAAGCGGAGACAGGGACATGATAAATGATTTTGCGCAGGAAGTCTATGACGCGCTGCAGGAATACGGCCTTGACGGAGTGATGTTCGATGACGAATATGCCGACTATCCGACCTCTCCTGAAAGCGAGCAGCCGGGACGTCCTATGGTGCAGATGGGCAGTTTCCATTTCTTCCTGAAGGCCCTGCGCGACCTGATGCCTGTAGTTGACGGGCAGGCCTGGAAGGACAGGCACAATCTCATCACCATGTACAACATCGGTCCGAACTCCAATGTCCGTACAGGTGACCACGGATGGGGACTCTTCAGCAACAATTTTGAAGTCATAACCTCGGATCTCTGGAACGGGTCGACGACGATGTGGAGCGAAGCCAATCTCACTGCTGATGCCCGCGCGTTGAAGGAGTGGGTTGCCGACGAGGCCAATGCTCCGGTGCTTGAAGAGATATCCGGCATTAAGGCGGGAGAGCTGTTTGACTTCATATGGAACGCCAATTATGCCAGAGGCGATGCGCACAATCTGGCGACAGGCATAGGCACCGGATATACATATATTGCCGGGCTGACTGATGACCTTGCCAAGGAGAAGTATGGCATGGCCGTCTTTGAGATGAGCCTTGAAGTCGGTGAGACGGGAGACATACAGCATCAGCAGCAGTACTGGGGACTGTCTGACTATCAGAGCGATACGCCTGGACGCAACGAAACGATAGAAGCTACTCTCAACAATCAGCGTCAGCGCGAATATGAGCTGGTCATGTGCTTCAATCTGCAGTATGTCCCTGACGAGTGGGACGGAGAGTCCAATGCGAATCTCTATCTCAATGACTTCCCGAGATTCATGAGAGGACTGGGACATGACGGTTCTCCTGAGGTGCACTTTGTCGGTGACAATTATGACACCTTCACGCCGGCTTACATGAGATGACGACACTGACATGTTGTCATCTGTGACAGACGATGCGGGGCCGGGCCAGGCTTTAGTCCGGCTGCGGTCCCGCAGTCTTCTGAAGCGGGGCTGAAAGTATTTTCTGACAAAGATGTCATGTTATTCATTATTTTTTCTATTTTTGCACCGTTTTTGCAGGAACGGCACGCCGGAAGCGGAAAAAGTTTCTGCATTCATAGTGAATTTGTTTACTTTTAATAAAATATTAAAGCAATGATCAAACTTGGTATTAACGGATTCGGCCGCATCGGACGTATGGTGTTCCGTGCTGCCGTCGAGAACTTCGCGAATGACATTCAGGTCGTGGGAATCAATGACCTCCTCGATCCTGAGTATCTCGCCTACATGCTGAAATATGATTCAGTTCACGGCCGTTTCAATCATGAGGTGAAGGTTGAGGACGGATATCTCGTTGTCAACGGCAACAAGATCCGCCTGACCGCAGAGATGGATCCTGCAAACCTCAAGTGGAACGAGGTCGGCGCTGAGGTCGTAGTTGAGTCGACAGGTCTTTTCCTCACCGACGAGAAGGCTCGCAAGCACATCGAGGCAGGTGCCAAGAAAGTCATCATGTCAGCTCCTTCAAAGGACAGCACTCCGATGTTCGTATATGGTGTGAACGACAAGACATACGCCGGACAGGACATCATTTCCAACGCATCCTGCACGACCAACTGTCTCGCACCTATCTCCAAGGTTCTCCACGAGACCTTCGGAATCAAGAGAGGCCTCATGACTACCGTTCACGCTGCAACGGCTACTCAGAAGACCGTTGACGGCCCTTCAAAGAAAGACTGGAGAGGCGGCCGCGGCATCCTTGAGAACATCATCCCTTCATCTACAGGTGCTGCAAAGGCTGTAGGAAAGGTTCTTCCTGAGCTCAACGGCAAGCTCACCGGCATGTCGATGCGTGTTCCTACCTCTGACGTTTCAGTGGTTGACCTCACTGTAGAGCTCGAGAAGCCTGCAACTTACGAGGAGATCTGCGCAGCCATGAAGAAGGCTTCAGAGGGCGAGCTCAAGGGCATCCTCGGATACACCAGCGAGTCTGTCGTTTCAACTGACTTCCGCGGTGACTCCCACACTTCCATCTTCGATGAGAAGGCCGGCATCCAGCTCGATCCTACTTTCGTAAAGGTAGTTTCATGGTATGACAACGAGTGGGGCTACTCAAACAAGGTTCTTGAAATGGCCCGCGTAATCGCAAAATAATCCGTTTTTGCGGCATTTATCAGGGAGGGAGCGTCAGGTGCGCTCCCTCTTTTTTTGTCTCCATGTCTGATTTTTATTATTTTCGCGCCGTTTTTGCCCTCTCTGAGGGAGGTTGAAATACTTAGGACCGGACAGAGGAATGAAGAGGTTTTCTTTCAGAAAGAGAAAGATGGATGACGTGGGCGTCTCGGAGGCGCGTGTACGCATCTCATCCAGCATAAAGAGACAGGAGGAACAGACGGCCGCAGGCAGCGGGGATATGCCTGGGCATGGGGCGACGCAGGAGTCTGCGAGAAGGCAGCCTTCATGGCAGGTGTCCCTGGTCCCTTTCATCGTACTTGTAGCAGTTCTTGTGGCAGTGATCAGGATTTTCGGCTCGGACTCCCTCTCCGGAGGCAGTCAGGTGGCTCTGCTGCTGGCTTCTGCAGTCGCGGTGGCCATATCCATATTCGGCTACGGCGCGTCATGGCAGAGTCTTGAGGATTCGGTGCTGGACAATATCCGCTCCGTCGGCTCTGCCATTCTGATTCTGCTTCTGATAGGGGCGATAGCCGGAACATGGATGGTGAGCGGCGTGGTGCCGACCCTGATCTGTTACGGCATGAAGGTGATTACCCCGGCTATATTCCTCGCGGCCTCATGTCTGATAAGCGCTCTTGTCTCCGTTATGACAGGAAGTTCATGGACTACTATCGCGACTGTCGGGGTGGCGCTGATCGGCATAGGGACTGCCCAGGGCTTTGATCCGGGCTGGTCCGCCGGAGCCATCATATCGGGAGCGTATTTCGGAGACAAGATATCGCCTCTGTCGGACACTACGGTGCTCGCCTCCTCATCGTCCGGCACACCGCTGTTCACCCATATACGCTACATGCTGATCACTACGGTGCCGTCTATGGCCGTCACGATGACCGTCTTTCTCGTGGCCAGTCTTGTCCATCATTCTCCAGAGGTCTCTCAGGTGGAGGAGTTTTCTGATACGCTCAGGGCGACATTCAACATCTCGCCGTGGCTTCTGCTCGTGCCCGCGTTCACGGCTGTCCTGATCATCAGAAAGGTACCGGCCATCCTTACCCTTTTCATTGCCGCCTTGACTGCCGGAGTCGCGGCGCTCATCGCGCAGCCTCACATAATTCACGAGGTGGCAGAGGGCGCAGGTGCCGGCTGGGACGGGACACTCTCGTTCGCGGACGCCTTTAAGGGACTCATGGTGTCTGCTTATGGCCGCACGGGAATAGCGACGGGAAATCCCGAGCTTGACTCTCTCATAGCCACGAGAGGCATGACCGGTATGCTCAACACCATCTTCCTCATCATCTGCTCCGTGACGTTCGGAGGTGTGCTCACCGGCAGCGGCATGCTCCACAGCCTTACTGACATGCTCACCAGACGCATCGCGGGAAGGGTCGGCATCGTCTCGGCGACCGTCGGGACAGGGCTCTTCTGCAACATGACTACGGGAGACCAGTATCTTTCGATCATCCTAACGAGCAGTCTGTACAGAAAGCTATATGAGCGCAAGGGATATGAGAGGAGGCTTTTGAGCCGCTCCGTTGAGGATTCCGCTACGGTGACGTCGGTGCTCATCCCGTGGAACTCGTGCGGAATGACGCAGTCGACGGTGCTGAAAGTCCCGACTGTAGACTATCTCCCATATTGCCTCTTCAACATCATATCCCCGCTGATGTCCCTTGCCATCGCCATGGCAGGTTACAGGATATTCCGCACGGCGCCGCGCGAAGAGAGCGCGTCTTGAGTTTTTTCCTTTAAATTAAATTGGAAATCAGAATTATTTGGCTACCTTTGTAAAGGGATTTAAATTTTAATAATTCTAAATTAAGAAAATCATGAAAGATTTGAAGGGAACCAGGACTGAAGCCAATCTTCAGGCGGCTTTTGCCGGTGAGTCACAGGCTCGCAACAAATACACTTATTATGCGTCAAAGGCAAAGAAGGACGGATATGTCCAGATAGCCGATCTTTTCGAGGAGACTGCCAACAACGAGAAGGAGCACGCAAAGATCTGGTTCAAGCTGCTGCATGGCGGTGATATCCCTACGACAGAGGAGAATCTTCTTGATGCCGCCGAGGGAGAGAACTATGAGTGGACCGACATGTACGCCGGCTTTGCAAAGGAGGCCCGTGAAGAGGGCTTCACTGAAATCGCTGTCCTCTTCGAGAAGGTGGCTGCCATAGAAAAGATGCATGAGGAGCGCTATCGCAAGCTGCTTGCGAACGTGAAGGAAGGCATCGTTTTCTCGAGAGATGAGGACATGATCTGGGAGTGCGGCAACTGCGGTCACATCGTCATCGGAAAGAAGGCTCCGGAGATCTGCCCGGTCTGCAAGCACCCGAAGAGCTATTTCAAGATCCACGCTACCAATTATTGATAGCCGAAGGTCATTTGAAGGACAGCAGTGCCGGCTGCGGATTGTCGCCCGGCCTGCTCCTCCCTCCGTCTCGGACGCGGACGGCGGACGGAAACAAAACTGGGACGCATCGGAAGGTGCATCCCAGTTTCGTTTTTTCAGCGCATCCCTGTTTTTTCAGAGAAGTTCCGTCATTTTGTCGTCAGCACATTGATGAAATTCATGATGACATAGACGACGAAGATCAGCAGAATGATCATCGACCAGTTGAGTCCGAGCAGCCACACGAGGATGACTGACACTACGACCGTTCCCATCATGCAGACCCTGAGTCTGTAGATCGGGGTGTCCTTCTGTATTCCCTTCTTGATCTTCATGGAGAACATCGGCACCTCGCAGACGAGAAGGGCGCAGAGGATGGCCGAAAGGAGCGGGATGAATACAGGTCCGGACGCCCATCTCGTGAGGAAGCTGTCCGGATCATGAAGAATGTAGTAGGACAGGGAGCCGCATATCATGGCACAGGCCGGGGTGGCGAGGCCGATGAAATTTTCCGTCTGTCTTTCGTCCGTGTTGAATTTTGCCAGTCTGAGCGCCGAGAATACGGTCAGAATCAGAGGAACATAACAGAGGATTCCGGCTTCAGGAGACTTGTCCACCATCACCTTGTGCAGCATCACGGCCGGAAGAAGTCCGAAGCTGATGAGATCCGCAAGAGAGTCCAGTTCCTTTCCGATGGCAGAGTAGGCGTTGAGCGCCCTCGCGGACATCCCGTCGAGAAAGTCAAACACCGCCGCCGCCAGCATAAGCGGAAAGGCGATGTCCGTCCTGCCGCTGAATACGAATGTCACACCCAGAACCCCGCAGAGGAGGTTCATGGATGTGATCGTGTTCGGAATATGTTTCGCTAAGCTCATTACAGTACAAGCGTTCTGATACGGCTTATTTTATGCCGAGCTTCTTTCTGAGCTCCTTCGGAACCGCGTCCTTGTGGACAACGATGTTGATGGTCTTGTATCTGACGAAGGAGTCCGATACATACCAGATGCCGTCATACTGGCCTGCGTCTCCCCAGGAGTTCTTGACCATGAAGAACGGGGTGCCGTTCTGGTCTTTGGCGATGCCGTAGATCTGCATTCCGTGATCGTCGGTAGTGGTCTTCCTGTCAAAGCCGTCCTGCCTCATCTCCTGAGTGATGTGCTTCTCCTCTACAGGTCCTGCGGCTTCTTCCTCAGGCTTCGCCTCTTCCTTTCCTACCCATTTCTCCTGATCGGAGCCTGCGGCCGGAGCCGGATCCATGTCCGGAATGATGCCGATTCCGTCCCTCGTGAAGCCCTTTTCGCTGACGTCAGAGCCCCAGGCTATGGTATAGCCGTTCTCGATGGCATTGTACATCACCTCCATCATTTCGTCGAGCGGAAGGTTGTAGGAGCTGTCCCATCTCCAGTTGTCGCAGACTTCTATAGGGAAGCTGGTGTAGAACGGATGGTGGGTGAACGAGGTAATGGAGACGTAGTCGTCAGGATTGATGCCGAGATAGTCTCTGTATGACTCCGGAGTGTATGTCACGCCGTTTACCTCAAACTCCGCCGGAGCTTCGCCGAGGTAGGCGCATAGGATGCCGTCAAGGCCGTTGACCCATGCGGTTGTGAGCTTCCTGTTCGGATTTTTTACTATGGCCTCGACATATCCCTTGAGGGCTGCGTCCATTTCGGAGTGCTCGGGCTTCTCCGTGCCGTAGTTCAGTCCCGGCATCACGTCCTGAGGCACGATCCCGTAGTCTCTGATGACGTTGAGCACGTCGCCGAATGAACTTCCGGCCCCGAAATTGAGGTGTCCGTCGAGCCTGACGTATTTTATCGCCCTGTCATGATAGGACTTGCCGACGACGAACATTTCCGAGAGGTCGACGTCGTCATATCCCTTGAGCCTCATGATCTCGGACTCCAGAAATGACAGTGACGAGAAGCACCAGCATGTGCCCGAGCGGTACTGGTCTTTGATCGAAGAGATCGGATTCTCCTTCACAACGGTGAATTCGTATTTCGGAGCCTCATTTTTTTCCGGCTCCTGTGCAAAGGCCCGCATTCCCGTGAGGACGATGAGGGCCGCCGCTACTGAAAAGATTTTCTTCATTTGATTATCGTGTTTGAATTGTTGTCTCGGAATGTCGTCCGCCGTCAGTAGGACAGGAGCTCCCTGAAATCTATCGGGGCAGCCTTGAAGCCAAGTTCCCTTTCAGCCTTGTCCGTATTGTAGTGGTTGTTGATCATGAGCATGGTGACGTTGCTGGTGGAGAGGTCTGAAGAGAGCCCGGCCTTGTGCATCAGGTCTCCTATCGCTCCGGCGGCCTTGAGCAGGAAGTTCGGCACTGTGATGAGCAGAGGGTGTCTGCCGATGGCTGCGGCAGCCTCCGAGAAGAGCTCCCTGTAGCTGTAGTTCCTGCCGGTGATGAGATAGTTCTCCCCGTTGACGCCTTTTTCGAGGGCCAGCACCATTCCTCTTGCGGCTTCCTGGACGTCAAGAACATTTTTGCCTCCCTTCGGACAGAATACTACGGGTGACTTGCGCGTCATGTTGAAAAGCCTGTTGGATCCCTTTGCGGTCCCGTAGCGTCCTGCCATGAAAGTCGGATTGACGATCACGATGTCGATCCTGTCACGATAGGGGAGTATTGCCTTTTCCCCCTCAGCCTTGCTGACTGCATAGTGGGAGGCCGTGAACGGGTACTTCATCGGCGCCCCTTCAGCGCCTCCGTATCCTATGGTGTTGGCCGTGCTGACATAGAGAAATCTCTTGAGTCCCTGCCTTACGGCGGCCTTGACAAGCTCCTCAGTGGCAGTGACGTTGACCCTTCTGAACTTAGAATAGTCGTTCTCTCCCTGGGAAGTCATCGCCGCCACATGGACGATGCAGGTGCAGCCATCCATCAGCTTCTCCATGGCTTCAGCATCCTTGAAGTCGCATTCCTTCAGCTCCAGCCCCTCTCCCTGCGGACCGTGGTACCTGCTTATGTTCCTCACCGTCCCGATCACTTCGTACCCTTTCTTGAGTAGTTCACCTATGATGTTTGAAGCCAGCATCCCGTTGGCTCCGGTAACTATGGCCTTTTTCATATTGCGCATTGAGTCATTTTATGATTCCCTGACACTTGAGCTCGTTTGACATTGTCTTTGTCATCACCGACGCCCTTATGCCCTCGGGAATGAACTTGAGCAGAAAACAGCTCAAAATGTTTGAAAAACCCGCAACAATTATGCCTTTGTCGCGAAACATCTTCTCGACGCATTTCTTCGCGGCTTTCTCAGGCGTGATTGTGAGGAATCTGCCGATCAGCCCCTGGCTCTTTATCCTCTCGGCTATCTCGGGCTTCGTCGGCATCGGGCCGAGAAGTGCCACGTTGACTGACACGGGGGAATTCCTCAGCTCATTCCTGAGCCCTATGGAAAAATATCTCACGAAGCTCTTGGAGGCCGGGTAGACCGTCTTGAATCCGGTCGGCGTCAGGGATGCCAGCGACGAGATGTTGAGCACGTATGCCCTGTCGCGGTTTTCCATGAGGTTCGGCAGCATCTCGTGCGTCATCAGGGTGGTGGCGCAGGCGTTCAGCTGTATGATCCTGTTGATATATTTGACGCTTGCTCTGGAGAAGATGTCGCTTCCACCTGTCCCCGCGTTGTTTATCAGAATATTGACGCGGTATTTCCGGTTTATCTCTCCGGTCATTGCGAGCAGTTCCTGCTGATTTGTAAGGTCGATTTCATAGAATACGCTGTCAGTCCCCATCTTACGGCATTCGGCACATACGCCCTCTATGCCTTCTCCCGGCAGGGAGACCAGGATGGTGTCTATCTTTCTTGATGCGAGTTCAAGTGCGAACGACTTTCCCAGCCCGCTGCTCGCCCCTGTGACAATCGCGTATCGTGACTTATCGCCAGTTGTTTCCATAGATGAATTTTACTGTAAATTCGACAAAAATGACGTAAAAGCCGACAAATATAACATTAAAAGAAGTCACTTCAAAAATCATCGTCAACATGAGGTGCGTACCTCGGAAATTTCTTATTTTTGCCGAGCCTTTCCCTAAATCCGGGGAAGACGTCGGAAAAAGGGTGCAGAAGAAAATGGGAAAGAGCGACTTCCTGTATGCGCGTTTCATCGCGAACCTTAAGCATGAGCCCACCTCTTGTCAGGACGGGCTTCTGCGCGGTGTGGCTGACTTCCTCTCGGATGACGAGTCGGACATAATGGTCGTGAACGGCTATGCCGGGACAGGAAAGACTACGGCCATGTCATCCGTCATCAGGACGATGGCGGAGTTCAAGTCGCCCTGCGTGCTTCTCGCTCCCACCGGCAGGGCCGCGAAAGTGCTTTCTGAATACTCCGGCAGACCTGCGAGCACGATTCACAGACACATATACAGGCAGAAGTCGGTCGGCGGAGACGGCTTCGGACAGTTCGCTCTCGCTCCGAACAGGGACAGGGACACCTTATATATTGTAGACGAGGTGTCTCTCATCGGCATAGACTCCGTGCAGGGGCAGTCGGCGGGGCAGTTCGGCTCCGGAAATCTGCTTGAGGACCTCGTGGCCTATGTCCGCAACGGAGTCGACAACAGGCTCATCCTGGTGGGGGATGCCGCCCAGCTGCCTCCGGTGGGTCTGGAAAGCAGTCCCGCGCTCTCGAAGGACTATATGGACATGCTCGGGGAGATAACTTATGCCGAGCTGACTTCGGTGGTCCGCCAGCAGGCCGAGTCGGGCATTCTGTACAACGCGACACGCATCCGCAGCCTGATCTACGGCGATTCCGGCAGGGCTCCGCTGCGTGCCGATGATACAATTCCGCCGTCCTCCCTCGGACTTCGTCCTGAAGGGTTCGGGGACATCGCCAAGATAGGCGGAGAGGATCTGATAGAGAAGATTTCGGACGCCTATGACCGGTGGGGCGAGGACGAGACCATCATCATCTGCCGTTCGAACAGACGTGCGATAAAGTATAACATGGGCATTCGCGGGGCAGTCCAGTTCAAGGAGGACAGACTCGTGCGCGGAGACAGGCTGATGATAGTGAAGAACTGCTACCGGATTCCCGCCGGGGTCGAGGGCCTGGACTACATAGCCAACGGCGACATGGCGAGGCTGCTCGGCGTGTCGGGGCATGAGGAAAGGTACGGGCTGCATTTTGCGCAGGCGAGGCTCTTGTTTCCGGACTATGGCGATCTGGAGATCAGTGCCAAGGTGATACTCGACACTCTGGATGCGGAAAGTCCGGCCCTGACTTATGAGCAGCAGAACATGCTATACAACGGGGTCAATGAGGATTATGCGCATATCGGCAACAAGCGGAAGCGATATGAGGCCGTAAGGGAGGACAAGTATTACAATGCCCTGCAGCTCAAGTATGCCAACGCCGTCACCTGCCACAAGTCTCAGGGAGGACAGTGGAAATGCGTCTTCATTGACAACCCTTTCTGGCAGGACGAACTTACCTGTGACGACCTGAAGTGGCTATACACCGCAATGACCAGAGCGGTGGAAAAGGTATATCTGGTCAATTTCAGAATATGAGCTATGAAGACACTCGGCAGGATGGCCGCATGCTGCGGCATGACTCTGATCATTTGCGTTATGACGGCTTCCGGACAGGATTCCTCGACGGCACGGGAAAAGGTGGAGTTCAATCCGGTCCCTACCGCATGGAGGTGGGGAGCGGGACATGAGGTGACATTCTCTTACGACGGGACCTTCTGCGACAGTGCGGCATTCGTGTACGATGCCCGTACGGGACGGATTACAGAGGCTGTGCATACGTCCCTCACGGCTCCGTCTGCCGCCGTCTTTCCCGAAGGGGCCGTCAATCCGACTTTCTCTCCGGACTCATCGATGGTGGCCTATACAAAGGGAGGGGATCTTTATGTCGCTGACGCCGGCGGAGAAAGGGAGGTGAGGCTGACGGCTGACGGCAGTGATCTGATTCTCAACGGGTACGCATCTTGGGTCTATTATGAGGAGATTTTCGGACGCAGCACTGACTACAGGGCATTCTGGTGGTCTCCCGACGGGAAAAGGATAGGTTTTTACAGGTTCGACAATTCGGAAGTCCCGCTTTTCCCTATATATTCCCCTTTCGGACAGGACGGCACCCTCATAGGCACGCGTTATCCGAAGGCCGGGGAGAATAACCCGGAGGTGAGAATCGGAATTGCGGATGTGGAACATGCGTTTGACGGCGGAGAGCCTGATATCGTCTGGGCCGACTTCGATCCGTCTGAAGATCAGTATTTCGGCACTCCGTTCTGGGGTGCGGACGGGGAGAGTTTTTTCGTCTCGAGGATGCCGAGAAGACAGAATATGCTGGATCTCTACAGAGTGGATGTCTCCGACGGGTCAAAGAGCAGGATATACCATGAGGAATATCCGACTTGGATAGACTGGATAGAACACATTGTCTTTCAGAAGGACGGACTCTACATGGCCCGCAGCTTCGAGACCGGCTGGGAGCAGATATATTTCCTTTCTTATGACGGGTCGTGCCTGAAGAGGCTGACAGACGGGAAGAACTGGAATATCCGCATTCTGAGGACAGACCCGCGCACTGGGGAGGTGTTCTTCACTGCAGACAGGGACGCCGCCTTGAGGCAGGCTCTCTACAAGGTTGACCGCAGGGGCAGGGTGACGGCGCTGACAGACCCTGCGTACGACGTCAGAGACGTGAAGTTTTCCGATGACGGCAGATATTTCGCGGCGTCCTATTCAAATTCCGTCACACCGGTGAGAGTGTCGGTCTTTGATGTCTCAGGTCGGGCAGTGAAGGAGCGCCTGGTGGCTGACATGGCTCCGGAAGGCTTCGATCCTGAGGGAATGCCTCTTCCGGAGCTGGTGTGGATCACCGTTCCGGACGGGTTCAGGATTCCTGCCTCCGTCACTCTGCCGACTGATTTCGATCCGGCGAAGAAATACCCTGTGCATGTGGACATTTACGGCGGGCCAGACACTCCTATGGTCAGAGACCGCTGGGTGACGCCGACAGAGTCGCGCAGATGGTGGGCAGACAACGGCATCATAGAGGTGGTGGCGGACTGCCGCGCCTCGGGGCACAACGGACGCGCGGGACTTGACTCGGTGTTCGGCAGGCTCACTGTCAATGAGGTCAGGGACTTTGTGGAGTGGGCAAAGTGGCTGCGCTCGCTGCCGTATGTGGACGGTGACAGAATCGGCGTGGAGGGCTTCTCCTTTGGCGGAACTATGACGGCTATGCTTCTGATGCAGGCTCCGGAGTATTTCCGCTTCGGCGTCGCCGGAGGTGGAGTGTATGACTGGACTCTATACGATTCGCATTATACCGAGAGATATATGGACACGCCGCAGAACAATCCCGAGGGGTATTCCGTCGCCAGAGTCCTGAATTATGTGGAAGGCTATCCGGCTGAGTACGGGAACGGGACGGAATCTGCCATGCTCAGGCTGACTCACGGCACCGGGGACGACAATGTGCATTTCCAGAATACTCTTCAGCTTATTGACGCGCTGCAGAAGGCGGGCAAGAAGTTCGACCTCATGGTCTATCCCGACGGTAAGCACGGCTATCGCGGCAGTCAGCATGAGCATTTCACTGCCGGGAACCGTGAGTTCTGGCTGAGGCATCTGAAGGGAGAGTGACGCGGCTTGTCGCGAGCAGGACATTCTCGTGAAGCCCGCCGCACAGGCATTTCACTCCGAACAGGTGGATTGATCCGGTGCAGTTCCGCGCCTTGTCGCGGCGTGCCTTCCCGGCGGCTTTGCATAGTCTCGACTTCAGCACGTCGCTTGTCATCGGGACGTTTCTCGCCGTCACGTCCGCTGACGGGAAGTTGCCTGCCGCCTCGCGGATGCCGGCGTTGCTGAGCGGGAAGGTGCTTATGATGCGGAAGACCTTGCCGTAGTCCATAAGTGTCCCGAGTCTGTCGGGGGTGGCGTCGGTGACCAGATAAAGATGCGTGGACTCTGCCATCTTGATGAGGGAGAATCTGCTGCCTATCAGATTGAAGGCGCCGGATTTCATCATTGCCTTTCCTGGCTCGAACAGATATTCTGCGCCCTCAAGCTGTTCCCTGTCTTTCAGATATGTCGCGGCGGCCTCTTGCTTTTCCTCCTGCGAGAATGAGAATCCCGCCGAGCCCTCCCAGACCGTTATCTTCAGGCTTTCGCCGCCGTCCCGCCGCATTGATCCGGAGCCGCCGTCCCGCCGCATTACGGCAAGGAGTTCCCTGCATTCTCCTCTGGAGGCCATTATGTGCATCTGGCGGCAGCGCGGGCCGAGCCTCGAGCAGACCATGTCGATATCGGCCATAGGGGAGAGCTTGATCATCAGCGTTTCCGCTTTTTCAAGAAGCTTGTCCTTGAGTTTGAGCACATCCGGGCGGCATTCCTCCAGTAGAAACACTTTCCTGCCGTCGTCGGCCCTCCTCGCGGGGTCGAGGAAAATGATGTCCGGGATGAAGTCTCCGAGAATGTCGTCTACAGACTGCCCGTCAGTGATCTCGGTGTTTCTGAACGTGACACCTCCGCAGCCGATGGCCGGGAGATTGCTCCTTGCGGCATCGTACAGGTCCTGGTCCATCTCATTGTACAGCACTTCGAAGCCTGCCGCACAGAATGCCGCCGTATCCACGCCGAGACCGCCGGTGAGGTCGGCAAGCCGTCTGCCTGCCCGTCCGTCACCGTCCTTTCCATGTGCTGCCGCGTCATTTGCCAGTCCTGCTGCGATCCTCGCTTTCAGTGCAGCCGTCTCTTCGGAGCTGCACTGCTCGGCCGAGAGTTTCCTCGGATAGGTCAGCTCGGGATGGGCATACCATGCCGGCACCTTGTCCCTGAGCTTTCGTCTTGACTCTATCGTGCTGACGGCGAGGCTGATGTCAATTTCCGGCCACTTGTCCCGAGAGAGAAGAAGCCTGGAAGTGTCGTCGTTTTCGTGCTCGAGTATGAAGTCTCTGAAGTCCATAGTGCATAATGTGCGTTTCTTTCCGTTTGCGTCCGTTTCTCTCCGTTTGCGTCCGTTCGTCGGACTTTGCCGCAGCCGGCCGTCCTCGTCCCGTGCCGTACAAAGACTGATGACGTCTGCAAAGTTAGTCTTTATACGGAAAATCGCTTCGGAATATCATGAAAATTACCTATATTTGTACGATTTGACAATTTATCGAAACAGATTCATGATAATCTCATAATCAAATACACATAATTATGGAAAAGAACTTCAGAGAAGCAGCGCAGAGCTGGCTTGACGGAAACTATGACCAGGAGACAAAGGATGAGGTCAGGAGACTGATGGAGACTGATCCTGCAGGGCTCGAAGACGCATTTTACCGCAATCTCGAGTTCGGTACGGGCGGACTCCGCGGCGTCATGGGCGTCGGCACCAACAGGATGAACAGGTACACTGTGGGAATGGCTACGCAGGGACTGGCCAACTACATCAGGAAGCACTGTACCGGAGATGACATCAAGGTGTGCGTCTCCTATGACTGCCGCAACCACAGCCGCGAATTCGCGAAGATCACGGCTGACGTGTTCTCGGCAAACGGACTTCATGTCTATCTCTTTGAGAGCCTGCGCCCGACGCCTGAGCTGAGCTACTCGATCAGGAAGATGGGTGCGCAGTCGGGAGTCATGGTGACCGCGTCGCACAATCCGAAGGAATACAACGGCTACAAGGTGTACTGGTCTGACGGCGCACAGATCACTTCTCCTGTCGACAAGGAGATTGTGGCTGAAGTGACGGCCATCACCGACCCTTCAATGGTGAAATTCGTGCCTGGAGAGGGAGCCGGCAAGATAGAGATGATGGGCGAGGACCTCGACAACGCATACCTCGATGACATTCTTTCCCTGATGCTTTCGCCTGAGGCCCGCGAGAGACACAGGGATCTCAAGATAGTGTACACGCCGCTTCACGGGACAGGCGTCCGCCTTGTGCCTATGGCGCTGAAGAGGCTCGGCTTCGAGAACGTCATCCATGTTCCTGAGCAGGACGTGAACGACGGCAACTTCCCGACTGTGGCCTCTCCTAACCCGGAGGAGCCTTCAGCTCTGAAGATGGCTGTTGAGGCTGCCGACAGGGAGCATGCCGACATCGTGCTCGCCACCGACCCGGACGCTGACCGCATGGGTATCGCCGTTAGGGACAATGACGGCAAGATGGTGCTTTTCAACGGTAATCAGACAGGCTCTATGCTCACTTACTATATCCTCACAAGATGGCAGGAGCTCGGCAAGCTCGATCCGACGAAGTATGTGGTGAAGACCATCGTGACTACGGAGCTGATCCGCGCCATCGCCGAGAAGTTCGGGGTGAAGGTCTACAATGTGCTCACCGGTTTCAAATATATCGCGGAGATCGTCAAGAGAAACGAGGGCAAGGGCGAGTTCATCTGCGGAGGAGAGGAGAGCTACGGCTTCAACGTCGGCGAGTTCGTGAGGGACAAGGACGCCGTGATAGCCTGCTCGATGGTGGCAGAGTGCGCCTGCTGGGCAGCTGAGCAGGGAATGACTCTCTATCAGCTGATGCAGAAGATCTATGCCGAGTTCGGATATTACAGGGAGTCGCTCACTTCCCTCGTCCGCAAGGGCAAGGCTGGAGTCGAGGAGATCGCTGCCATCATGACCGACCTTAGGAACAATCCTCCAAAGGAGCTTGCCGGAGTGCCTGTCACTGAGGTCATCGACTACAATGAGCCGGAGAAGACGGGGCTGCCTAAGTCCAATGTGCTTCAGTTCTTCACTTCCGAGGGCGACGTCGTGTCCGTGAGACCTTCCGGCACCGAGCCGAAGATCAAGTTCTACTTCGGAGCCAGAGGCGAGTCGGCTGACGCGAAGATCGAGAAACTCCGTGCTCAGTTTGTGAAGTGATGGAAAGGACTCTTGTAATATTGAAGCCCGGCACTCTGCAGCGCGGTCTTGTGGGCGAAGTCATATCCAGATTCGAGAAGCGCGGCCTGAAGCTCGTCGCGATGAAGATGAAGCAGCTGGACCAGCCGATTCTTGACGAGCATTATGCCCACCTCAAGGATAAGCCTTTTTTCCAGTGGCTCTGTGACGGCATGATGGCCGCACCGGTTATTCTCTGCTGCTGGGAAGGCTTCGAGGCCGTCAGGGTAGTGCGTGCGATGGCCGGTTCGACAAATGCGAGGAACGCTGCTCCCGGAACGATAAGGGGAGACTATTCTCTCAGCGCTCAGGAGAACATCGTCCATACCTCGGATTCGGTTGAAAACGCGAAGATCGAGCTTGACAGATTCTTCTCACCCGAGGATTATTGCGACTATCCGTCTCCTCTCAACGCGAGTCTTTACGCTCCGGACGAGAAATAGACAGGTTTGATTTTGATTGTGCGTAATATTTACGCAAAATATTTGCTGTTCTGAAAAAGAACGCCTATATTTGCGTAAGTATTACGCATAATTGTATCATGAAGACACTTTCGCATCTAAGTTTTTCCGGGCTTGTCGCTCCGGCTTTACTGTTTGTGGCATTTTCGTTTTCTTCTCTCCCCGCTTCGGCAGCGTCTGCGCCTGATTCGTCGGACTATGTGCTTGACGCTGTGAGCGTAGTGAGTTTCTACAGGCCCGACCTCAAGACGGGCAATCTTCTGACCCGGGACAGACTCGTGGAGATGAACAAGGGGCAGGAGCCGTCATTCATCCTAAATTCGATGCCGTCGGTTTTTGCCTATTCCGACACGGGAAATGAATACGGATATTCATATTTCAGGCTTAGGGGAATGGATCAGACCCGCGTGAACATGACCCTCGACGGAATGCCTCTCAACGAAGGGGAAGACATGGGAGTGTATTTCTCCAACTATCCGGACATGCTTGCGAGCATGCACTCAGTGCAGGTCGAGAACGGCGCCGGGATAACCAACAACGGTGTCGCCGCCTATGCCGGAAGCATCAACTTCGAGTCGGTTGACCTGCTCAGGGACACCGTGTCGAGAGCCTATGCGGGCTACGGCAGCTTCAATACCTTCAAGACGAGCGTCGAATACAACACCGGCAGACTGGGGAAATTCGCAGGACATTTCAAGGCAACTCAGCAGCAGTCGGACGGCTTCAGGGATCATGCCTACAACAATTCCCAGTCGGCTTTCATCAAACTCGGCTATTTCTTCAGTCCGGACCACACCCTCGACATTCTTAGTTTCGTGGGGCAGTCGCGCAACGGCCAGGGCTGGATAGGTTCGTCGGCGCAGGAGCTGGAGATGAATCCCGCCGCAAACGGATGCAGCGAGGCCGAGACGGACAGGTTCATCCAGAACATCACCAAGCTTCAGTATCGGTGCGTCTTTGGCGGCGGGGCTCTGGTGCTCACGGCTTCAGCTTATTACAACTTCCTCAAGGGACATTATTATTTTGATGTAGACAATTATATGGTGAAGGTGGCTGATCCGCTGTGGAGTCCGACAGGCGAGGTGGACTGCTACAATCTCCGGCACAACATGTACGGAGGCAATGTCGCCGTGCGCGCTCATCTGGGAGGTTTCAGGCTTACCGGCGGCATCAATGCGTCATTCTTCGACAGGAACCACGTCGGAACCTCCAACCTCACAGAGTCTCTTCTCTGGGATAACACCGGCCGCAAGAATGACGTGAACGTCTTTGCGAGAGGGGAGTATTCTTTCCGGGGCTTCACTGCCGGTGCAGACGTTCAGTATCGGCACGCGGACTTCGCCTATGAGGGTGACGTGCCGTTCGTCAGCCGCAACTGGGACTTCTTCAACTGGTCGGCGAAGCTCAGATGGAGCCCGGACACTCGCCATTCCGTGTATTTTTCTGCCACACAGACGCATAGGGAGCCGACCAGAAGCGACATGTTCGGCGGCGAGGAGAATCTTACGGCCGTGGTGACCGATCAGGCGGAGTCTGTGCTCGACTTTGAGCTCGGCTACAACATCGACCTGAAATGGATTTCCGGCAATCTTAACCTCTACTATATGGATTTCCGCGATGAGCTGATTCTCAACGGGGCGATGTGAACGAACGGTCTTCCGATAAGGGTGAATGCGGCCAAAAGTTTCCGCACCGGGGCAGAGCTCTCTCTTGTCTGTGTGCCTGTGAAGGGGCTTGAACTTGTCAACAGCACCTCGTGGTCGCTCGGCAGGGTCAATACAGCGGAGGAGATTCTGACCCATGTGATGAGCCCTTCGTGGCTTGTCAATCAGGATGTTTCCTATTCGTTCTCCGGTGTCACGGCCGGCGTCGGCATGAAATACCGCAGCAGAATGTACATGGATCTGACCAATTTCTACAGTCTTGAGGGTGCCGTGCGTTTCAATGCGTTCGTTCGATGGTCGATCAGGGGCTTCACGCTCGGCTTCCGGCTCAACAACATATTCAATCAGAGGAGCTTCTCCAACGGGATGCTTGGCGCTGAAGGCCCGCTCTATTTCATCGACGCTCCGAGGAACTTCTTTGTGGACGTGGCCTGGGAATTCTGATCTGTGTGCATCATGGTGTGCTTGCCGTCTTTGTGAAAGGCGGCTGTGAATTTGATATAAATGACAAAAGCTGCGAAAATGGGAAAAATGTATCATAAGGCATTAGTTATAGGCAAGTTTATGCCCTTGCACCGGGGGCATTCGGCTTTGATCGGGTTTGCGTCTGAAAAGGCGGAGTCTGTGGATGTGGTGGCTCTTGTTCATGACTCTGAGCCAATATCTCTTGAAAAACGGGTGAAGTGGCTGATTCGGGATTGCGAAGATGCCCGTATCCGTAACGCCCGGATATTCGGCTATCGCTACGATCCGACTGAGCTGAATCCTTCGTCTGAATCCGATCTGAAGTCTTCGGTTGAGTGGTCGGACTGGCTGCTTGAGCATCATCCAGACTGTGCGGAGACTGATGTGATCATCGGCAGTGAACCTTATGTCAAATACATGGCCGATCATCTTGGAGTGGCGCACATCATTTATGACGAGTCTCGCGGACTGCTGCCTATCTCGGCATCGGCGATTCGTGAGGATCCTGTAGCCAACTGGGACTATCTGACTCCGGCGGTCAAGCGGGACTATGTCGAGCATATCTGCATCTGCGGCTCGGAGAGCACCGGCAAGTCCACCGTCTGCCGAATGCTCGAAGACGAGTTCGACTGTGTCACCATGATTCCGGAGATCGGCCGCTGCCTTGTGGGAAAGTCCGCGATATGCCGGAAGGAGACTCTTGAATCCATATTCCGGATACATCGGGACCTGCTTTTATCCGTAATGTCTGACCCGCCTACGCCTTTTGTCCTCTGGGACACGGACAACCTGACGACGGCCTCATATTACAGTTTCCTTTATCCTGACGAGGCGAAGACCTGGCCGGATATGCCGCGGGCCGGAAAGTATTTCTTTTTCGAGTCGTCCGTGCTTCCTTATCGGGATGACAACACCCGTCTGGCCGAAGACGCCGCTCTGACGCTCCGTGACCATCACCTCGAGACCTACCGCTCCGCCGGCGTCGTCCTTGAGCATGTCGTCTCAGAGGACAGGTGCGCCGTGGTCCGCAGCTATATTCTGGAGCGCAGCGCGGCTATGGCTGGCGTTTTCAGGGGGTAGGAAGAAGTGAACCAAAGTGTCTCAAAAAAAGGAAAAGGTATTAACTTTACAGACCACAGGTACAACTTCTTGATGAATTATGTAAAGGTAGGAAAGACATACTCAGATGGGAACAAAATTAAGTAGATACTGTTGAGAAACTAACAAATTGGATTAAAGGATTGAATTATAGTTTTTATTTACATCTAAATAACACAAAGAAATATGATTACAACATTTAATCTTAGAAATTTTAGAGTATTTGGTGATACTGGAGCAGCGTTTAATATATCACCAATCACTATCCTGACAGGATGTAATAGTTCTGGAAAAAGCTCGGTTGTCAAGGCGATAACATTGATGAGCCGTATGATTGATAAAACGAAAGAGCAATATAAATACCATCATAAATATAATCCATTTAATTGTTATCTGGATTTTTCAGACAATGACTTGAACTTAAAATCATTTGATTCTGCGGTTAATAGAGATAATCCGAATGAAATGACGATATCATATACGGCTTGCGGATTCTTATGCAATTACAATGTGGAAATACATTTTTCAAGAAAGGAGGATGATATTTTCAATTATGGATGGATCGATGGAATTACGATATCTATGAAGGATGAAGACTTATTAAAGGTGAGCCAGGGAAGAAAATCTCTGCATGTAGATTATCTTAATTTAAATGCAGCTCAACTTTTGTCTGAGTTTAAGATAGTTGCGCAAGCCGCTATGTTTATTTATATTACTACTCAAATGAACGAATTTGTTGATCCGGAATATGGAATGATTATAGATGAGAACAACTATTCTATTTGGGAACATCGAAAGAAAGAATTTATTAAAAAATGTGAGAGTTCACAGTATTTGAGGCCAGTACTGTATTCGATACAAAAACTGAGGGATTGTCCAATTAAGAATCATGATAAACTTTTTAACAAAGATTTTGAGAAGGCTCTTGACATCTTAATGAAGGACAGTATAATGTTGTATTTCCCGGTGTTAGAGAGATTCAGGGATGTTTCAAAAGAAGAAGCGATAGAAATTATATTGTCCGCTGAAACAGATGACATTAATAACCAGGATGGGAAATTTAAAGAACTGGCCCAAATTATTGCTATGGACTTTAAAGCTTCCGAATTCGAATCTTTCATTGATTATTACAGGAACTGGGAGAATATTGAGTTGAATGATGTGGCTGCCTCGCAACAAAAAGCGATGTCTTCTGAATTGCATTTTGTAAAGTTGGAGGATAATTTCATTGATTCATTAAGTAATGATATAGCAGGTATCCATTATAATGAAGGTTCGGGAATTCGACTGCTCTCTTCCTATGATTATGATAGAGCATCTTTTGGCGCCATCTATCAATTTCTTACAAAATGGCAGGTAAAGGAAGGACGATATGAAGATTTTATAACTGCATTTTGTACCCCATCTGGTGTGCATTCTCAGCATAACCTTTATGAAGCATATACTGAGTTCTTGTCACTGATAATGGAGCGCTTACTTATACCTGATTTGTTTCAACGTTTCAGTTATGTGGGAAATTTCCAGTCGTCAGTAAAAAGATTATACAGTTTTGATGATACAACGAACAATCTTGGCAATACACTTAAAGTTTTTCTGGCTAATGGGCCTAAATTGATAAAACTCAATGAGTCGCATAAAATGTCTATAGAGAAACAGTATCGGCCTGGCGATTTTACAAATAAGTGGTTAAGAAAACTAGACATCTGTACATCATTAAATATTATTGAGGATGAGGACGGACTTGGCGCTAAAATTTATTTGAGAGATGGCGCTAAGAGAAAGTCTAGGCCTTTGGCAGATGAAGGATACGGGATATCTCAATTGGTTACCTTTCTGCTCCAAATTGAAAATGAGATTATTCGTAATCAAATAACACGACAAGAAAGTTTTTTCATGCTTGAAAAGAATGATGATTTCTCAGATGCATCTCCAACAATTTCGTTGGAGGAGCCGGAAGTTAGTCTTCACCCGTCAATGCAATCAAGATTGGCAGATATATTTTACGATGCATACAAAAATTATGGTATTCATTTTATAATTGAAACACACAGTGAATATTTGATTCGCAGAACACAGGCCATAGTATCAAAATATAAATCTGAAAAAGAACATGCCGACTCTCCGTTTTCAGTATATTACATTGATAAAGGAGGAAAATCATATCAGCTCAAATACACAGAATCAGGCCGTTTTGATAGGCCATTTGGTAAAGGATTTTTTGATGAGGCAAGCCGCTCTAGCATTGAAATATTGAAAAAAGAGAAAAAGATGAATTATGGCAAGAATGGTAAACTGTCCTAATAGTGTCTTGGAAAACTTATGCCATGACAACGGTTGGTATGAGATTATCAAGCAGTGCAATAATGTCAGAGTTCCAGATAAGAATCCCATTGATTTAGCAAATTATGTTAAGGATGAACCTCAGACCGAATGGGAAATTTTGGATCGGGATGGAGTGAGGATATATGATAACCAGCCTTTTGTAGCAGAAGCAATTAATGCTCCATCAAAAATGCTAAACTGCCCTAAGGACATCTATGTTTATCCGGCAGATACACGAAGGGACATAGCAGATAAAAATGAATATGGGGTGTTATTGTCAACGCCGATGCCTGTGGTGACTATATCACATTGAATGTACCCCCTGGAGCGTTTTCAAATGTACCACTTCAGACATGGTCGCTTTCGGTTCGGCAAAGTTAAGATTATTTCTGATTTTTTCTTCTCATCGAGTCACCTTTTAGCTCAATCCGAACCGCGTTAGCGGTGAGGCGGTCCATGATTGCGTCAGCCAAGGTAGGCTCATTGATGTAGTCATACCATTTGGATACGGGGAGCTGTGATGTCACGATTACGGATTTCCTCTGATAGCAGTCTTCCAGGATCTGGAGCAGGGCCAGACGTGAGTTGTTGTCGAGCGGCTGCAGTCC
>CALVDO010000025.1 GCA_944326355.1 uncultured Bacteroidales bacterium
TTCTGCGTAATTTGGCCTGACGGCCATTTATACTGTTGCGCCTCGGCAATGCAAACGGGTTTGCATTGCTCTCGGCTTCTGCGTATATTTGCGGAAAAATTCCGGAAAATGTACAAACTGATCCGACCGCTGCTCTTCTCAATGAATGCTGAGGCGGCACATAATCTCACGTTTTCACTTCTTGGCGCACTCCGGCATATCCCGTTTTCGGGAGCCGTCACAAGAGCCATGTTCCGAACGGACGGACCCGGACTCGAGCGTGAAGTCTTCGGTCTGAAATTCAAAAATCCGGTAGGCCTTGCCGGAGGGCTGGACAAGAACGGGGAGCACTACAATGAACTTTCCGACTACGGATTCAGCTTCATTGAGATCGGCTCTCTCACCCCAAAGCCGCAGGACGGCAATCCCAAGCCGCGGATCTTCCGGCTCGTCAGGGACAGGGCCATAATCAACAGAATGGGCATAAACAACAAGGGCGTCGGTCATGCGGTTCAAAACCTTAGAAAGAGGAAGCCGCGCACGCTGATTGCTGCCAATATCTCCAAGAACGCCACCACCGGCAACGAAAATGCCGGGGATGATTTTGAAGCCGCATTCAATGCCCTGTATGACCATGTGGACATGTTTGTGCTCAATGTTTCTTGTCCAAACGTCACTGGACTCACCAATCTTCAGGACGTCTCTTTCCTCTCGATGATCACTGACAGGCTGCTCGCGGCAAGAAGGCATAAAACGCCATACCGGCCGATACTTCTCAAGCTCTCCCCGGATGTTCCTGCAGCTCAGATTGACAGCATACTGGACTATGCGCTCGCAGCAGGAATCGACGGCATTGTGGCCGGCAACACTACCAGAAGCCGGGACGGACTGACAGCCTCCCCGGAAGAAATAGAGAAAATAGGCAACGGCGGACTCTCGGGCGCACCTCTGCACAAACGCAATCTCGCCCTCGTCAGGCACGTGAGCGAATACACCGGAGGAAGGCTCCCGATAATAGGTGTAGGCGGCATAATGTCTCCGGCTCAGGCGGAGGATATGCTGCGTGCCGGAGCGTCGCTCATCGAGATCTACACAGGCTTCATATATGAAGGGCCTGGTCTTGTAAAAAGAATAAACAAGGCCTTGGCGCGTAAAAAAGACTTCAGAGCATAAAAACAGGAGGAAATAAAATGATGCGGGCATTGATATGCACGATAGGAGATGAAATTCTCATCGGTCAGGTTGTTGACACCAATTCGTCCAATATATCAAGGGCACTGAACGCGCTTGGTATGAGAGTGACGGGAATGGTCTCCGTGGGTGATGAGCGAGAAGCGATATATTCGGCACTCGAGCGCGGACTTGCGGGCAATGAGGTCGTCATAGTCACCGGCGGACTCGGCCCGACGAAAGACGACATCACAAAAGGCGTTCTGGCAGAGCTGTCCGGCAGCAGCCGCTTTGTTGAGAATGACAGCCAGCTTGCCATCATAAGGAAGATTCTCGCGGCGAGAGGAATCGACACTCTCGAGCGCAACAGGCTTCAGGCATCTGTCCCTGACAACTGCGAAGTGATACCCAACAGGCTCGGCACTGCCCCTGTCATGGTGTTCCGCTTCGGCGAAGACTCTCGCTTCGGCCACAAGTGTGCCCTCTACTCAATGCCGGGAGTCCCGTTCGAGGTAACGGGCGCACTTCCGGACGTTACGGAAGACATACGGACTCATTTCGGCATGGCCGAAATCTGCCACAGGACCATCATGACGTACGGCATGGCTGAATCCGCCCTTGCCGACCGCATTGCGGAGTGGGAAGATTCGCTTCCGCCACAGATGCATCTGGCCTACCTTCCGGATCCGATCAAGGGAGTGCGTCTGCGGCTCTCCATCTACGGAGGCGACCGCACCCGGAATACTCTCTTGATGGACGAAAGCATATCCAGACTGCGCGGCATCCTCGGAGACACAATCTATTCTGAAGATGACGACACCCTTCAGAATACGGTCGGACGACTGCTCAAGGAAAAAGGCAGGACACTGAGCGTAGCCGAATCCTGCACCGGCGGCTTTCTTTCCTCGCTTCTGACTTCCGTGCCTGGGGCATCGGAATATTATCTCGGGTCCGTCACCTCTTATGCGGTTTCAGTCAAGAAGGAGGTGCTCGGGGTGCCGGAAGAGATCATCGCCGGACACGGAGTTGTGAGCAGCGAATGCGCGGCGGCAATGGCCGAGGGAATACGCCGCCTTACCGGCAGTGACTACGCCGTCTCAACCACCGGACTCGCAGGCCCGGGAAACGGTCCGGACGGACAGCCGGCCGGCCTCGTATGGATAGGAATATGCTCCGCAAAACGTACCGAGACCGTAAAAGTCGTCTTCAGAAATGACAGAATCCGCAACATCGAGAGATTTTCCGCTTCGGCGTTAGACCTTTTGAGAAAATTCATTCTCTCTGACTGAATCCATTGATTGACTGAATATTTAACAAATATGTTTGTTAACAAAACAAAATTGTTTCATTCATATTTGTCAATCATAAGCAATAGTTATCGGCCTCAGAAGGCCTTGTGACGGGGGTTGGGGCAAAGTTAAAGACGTCCTGTCTCCTTATGAAGGAACAGGACGTCAGACTTTATTAGGCATCTTCTTTTAGGGACAACTCCTTCATTACAGAAGTTGGGGACATCTTCTTCATTACAGAAGCACATCGCTGCATGAGGTCATTTGCCGGAGGCTGTCTGGACCTGAGCCATCACTCGAAGAAAATTGCCGCCGGCGATCTTGGCAAGATCCTTCTCAGCATAACCTCTGCGGCGGAGCTCCGCGAAAAGGACCGGCATTTTGGAAACGTCTTCGAGCCCCTTTGGCGTGACCTCGATCCCGTCGAAGTCCGAGCCTATCCCGACATGGTCAATACCGGCTACTTCCACTGCATGATCTATATGATCTGCGATTCTGGAGAACGATGGCCTGGGAAGAGACATGAGCGCATCCTGAACTTCTTGCCAGGCCTTGCGCTTGATCGGATCGGCAGGATCGCTGATAAATGCTCTCTCAATTTCCGCCCCTTCTTCTTCAATGCCGGACTCCTTGAGGACAGCAGCAAATCCGTCGTCAAGAAAAACCGGATAAAAATTGATCTGTATCACTCCGCCATTGTCGGCAAGGGCACGGAGCATATCGTCGGTCATGTTGCGGGGATGAGAGGCGAGGGCTCTGCAGCAGGAATGTGTCGCTACGACCGGCGCCTTCGATATGTCGAGAACGTCATAAAAAGTCGAATCCGAGGCGTGGGACAGATCAACGATCATCCCTAAGCGGTTCATTTCCGCGACGACATCCCTGCCGAACGGGCTCAGCCCGCCCCAGGTACAGGCAGAAGACGCGCAAGAGTCGCAGATTGCGTTGTCGGCCGAATGGACAAGGGTCAGATATCGGACTCCGGAGCGATAGAACATTCTGAGCATGGACAGGCTGTCCTGTATCGGCGAGCCGTTCTCCATGCCGATGAACACTGATGTCAGACCTTTCGACTGATTCTCCAGAGCCTGGGCGGGAGTAAGGGCAAGGGCTACCCTGTCCGCATTGGCCTCAAGCGTATCCATAGTGGCGGACAAAAGCCGGAAAGCCCATGCGGTAGCCTTGTCCGGGGCAAATGAAGCCGGCGTGTAAAGGGCGAAAAACGCACCGTCGACACCACCTTTTCTGAGTTTCGGAAAATCAACCTGCCCCCTTTCGTTGTCTGCGCCTATGTCTCTGAGCCGCAGAATCTGTGAAGGAGTGTCGCAATGCGAGTCTAATACGAACATATATTCGGTTCTTATCGTAAATGCAGTCGCCGCGCGTCAGTTCCCGTCATCGGAACGTGTGACGGACGAATTCTGTATTCTTACAATATGAGTTGAAGGGGTACCGCCATACATAAGGTGTGCTCCGCCCGAAAGATCGATGCAGAGAGAGTTTCCGGCATCGGCCGAGCATTGTGACGGTCCGGAAAGCCGCACCGCTGCCCTGTCGACCTCAAGCCCCGATGCATTGATGACGCTCATGCCCCTACCGGTCACGTCAAGACTTTCCGCCGAACCGGCCACCGAAACTTCCGAGGAGGATTCCGAATACACCGCACACCTATGAGCAGTGCCTGTGGCCCTGATTCCCGCCATGCCTTCTGAATGCAGAGACAGGCCTCCGGTTTCGAATGTCATATCTGCAGAAGAAGCGCCCGAAACGGCGACCCGCACCGAGTCTGCCTTGACTGAAAGGTCGGCATAGGACGATCTGCCGAGCTTCACAGAGAGAAAGTCACCTTCGAAGCTAAAGCCGCTGATCATCGCCCTGCCGTCCAGAGACACATGAAGCGAGTCCGTAGAAAAGCTCTCCTCATTGTTCAGTACGACCGAATCGTGCATTCGAAGCTCCTTAAGGTCCTTGACATAAATATCGGCCTGAAGCACAGGTACGGAAGCGTCACGCCCTCTGAAGGTCTTTTTCAGCTCCTGAGGAAAGGACTTCGAATCCAATGCCAGATTAAGAGTGTTGTCTTTTATGTAATATGTCAGATAGTCGGCGATACGCTCGTCGGCCGATATCACCACGCGGCACTCGTCGGCCTTGTGGAGAGTGAAGTCGAAGGCAGAGCCTATATCCACAGTTCTGAAACCTGAAAAGTCATTGTCAATCACCACGGTGTCCTGGGCAGACGCATGAAATGACGCCGCTGAGAACGCCGTCGCACACAGCGCGGCTGCTGCGGATTTCAAAAGTATATTATCCATAACGGCACCTTCTTTATTCGCTCACTTCTCTGTCTGATTTCATTTGCATACTTCTCTGTCTCACCGCCTCATACATGACTACAGAACCGGCTGCCGAGACATTCAGGGAAGATATTTCCCCCTCCATCGGTATCGCCACACGCTCATCGCTGAGCTCGAGCATTGCCTTTGATATTCCCTTGCCCTCCGAGCCGAGGATGATTGCCACCGGACCGGTCATGTCTGCCTCATACATGAGCCTGTCGACTTTCTCTGTTGCGGCAATCAGTCTGAAGCCGCTCTGCTTCAGGAAGAATGCAGCGTATCTCAGATTCGGTACCCTGCACACGTCAAGCCTCATCAGTGCTCCGGCCGATGTCTTGATGGCGTCGGCATTGAGAGCAGCCCCACCCTTTGCCGGGAGAATGAGGCCGCTGCCTCCGGCACATTCCAGAGTCCTTGCCACCGCGCCGAAATTGCGCACGTCGCTGACGCCGTCGAGTATGACCAGAATAGGGGCGTCATGACTTGCGAACGCGCTGTTGACCATCTCTTCAAGAGAGACCGTATCAAGCTGAGGGAGATAGGCTATGACTCCCTGATGGGCTCCCCTCTCGATCCTGTTCAGCCTTTCGGCCGGGACAAACTGCACAGGAATCCCCTTCTCTCTGAGCAGGTCGTGAAGCTCCCTGAACTGAGCCCCATCCATTCCCTGCCGCATCAGCACTTTCTCTATCTTTCTGCCGGAACGCACAGCCTCAAGAACAGGGTGCATCCCATACAGATGGTTCTGCGTATTCTCTTCCATTTCAAAAATATGTCAATTAATATCCTCTGTCCTCTGTGATGTCCAGACCATAAGTAAATCTTCAAGAAAGGTCCAGACCCTGCATCAATCTTCAAGAAGACTCCCCGCCTCGATCCATTCCTCCGTCTTGGCATCGAGATCCCGCTTCAGCTCCAGATAGCTTCTGGTAAGCTCCATGATGTCGTCGTCCGCACCGGGGTTTGCCAGCACGGCCTCTATCTCCTTCATGGACTTCTCCGTCTCCGCTATCGACTTCTCCAGAAAGGCGACCCGGTTCCTGAGCTTCCTTTCCTCCTTGGAGACGGACTTTCTGGCCTGAAACTCCCGCTGCGATTCAGCCTTCTTCTCGACAACGGCTTCCTGAACCGGCTCTGGCTTATGGAAATGACGCTCAAGCTCATTGAGGCTCTCGATCTTCCGCCGTTCGAGGAATTCCGCCACTCCTCCGAGATGCTCCTTGACCTTTCCGTCACGGAACTCGTACAGCTTGTCGACAAGCCCGTCCAGAAAGTCCCTGTCATGCGAAACAATCAGAAGCGTGCCGTCATACGACTTAAGCGCCTGCTTGAGTATGTCCTTGGATCGGATGTCCATGTGGTTTGTGGGCTCGTCGAGTGCGAGCAGATTATACGGCTTGAGCATCAGCTTCGCCATCGCGAGCCTCGCCCTCTCTCCACCGCTCAGCACCGCGACCTTCTTGTCTATGTCCTCGCCTTTGAAGAGGAAGGCCGCAAGAATATCCCTGAGCTTCATGCGCACGTCTCCCACGGCGATCTTGTCGAGAGTATCGAACACGGTGTCGTTCTTGTCAAGGATGTCCTCCTGATTCTGGGCATAATAGCCGATGCTGACATTGTGGCCGATCCTGGCTTCTCCGGACATCGGCTCCAGCTCTCCGGTCAGAACCCTCATCAGTGTGGTCTTGCCTTCGCCGTTCCTTCCTACGAGAGCTACCTTCTCACCTCTTCGGATCTCAAGTTCCGCATGAGAAAAGACTACCTTCTCACCATATCCCACAGTGAGATCCGTCGCCTTGAAAGCCACATCTCCGGATCGCGGGGCCGGTGGGAACTTCACCGTCAGAGCCGACTTGTCCTCCACATCCACCTCGATGCGCTCGAGCTTGTCCAGCTGCTTTATTCGCGACTGGACCTGATTTGACTTTGTCGGCTTGTACCGGAACCTTTCGATGAACTCCTCGGTTTTGGCGATCATCCTCTGCTGATTCTCGTAGGCTGCCTGCTGCTGGGCAATCCTCTCCTTGCGGAGCTCGAGATACTTGCTGTATGGCACCTTATAGTCATGGATGCGCCCGAGCATTATCTCAACCGTCCTGTTTGTGACATTGTCCAGAAACTTCCTGTCGTGCGAAATCAGCACGAGAGAGCCCCTGTACTCCTTAAGATAGGACTCAAACCATTCAATGGATTCTATGTCGAGATGATTTGTCGGCTCGTCAAGAAGCAGCACGTCAGGCTTGGAAAGGAGGATCTTCGCAAGCTCGATACGCATGTTCCAGCCCTGGCTGAAGGTCTCGGTCGGCCTGCCAAGCTCATCGTATCTGAATCCGAGTCCGAGAAGAGTCTTCTCAGCCAAAACTTCAGGTGATTCCTCCTTACCGTATGCAAGAGCGTCATTTATCTCATTCATTCTTATGATGAGCCTCTGATACTCTTCTGATTCGTAGTCTTCCCTCGAGGCGAGCTCCTCCGTGACCTTCTCCAGCTCGCTTTCCAGTGAAAGCAAGTCGGAAAAGGCCGTCATAGTCTCGTCAATTACACTCTTCCCCTTATGATGCTCCATTATCTGCGGCAGATACCCGATTTTGATGCCGGGAGGCACGGCTATTCTGCCGGACGTAGGATGCTGGAGGCCGCAGATCAATTTGAGAATGGTCGACTTGCCGGCCCCGTTCTTTCCGACGAGACCGATCCTGTCATTCTCACTTATATGGAAATTGATGTCGTTTAGCAGGGTGAAACCACCATAGGCTACCGTCAGACCGTTTATCGATATCATTACTCCTTGATATTCGCGCCCGACTGCCTGTCACTGCCGTCAATCTTCTTCTGCCTGTCTGCCGTGTCATCGGCTTCATCGCCTTCACGCATTCCCTCTTTGAAGTTCTTGACCCCCTTGCCGAGCCCCTTCATGAGCTCGGGAATCTTCCTTCCGCCGAATATCAGCAGTATGATGAATGCGATGACAAGTATCTCCCAACCGCCGAGTCCTCCTAAAAACAGCGGCACCGTCAAGTATCCGGACATAATTTCAAGCATTTATAAAGTTGGTATTATTCAAATTATTTCATATCAATCAGTTGAACACATCAGTCAACTGAGCATATTGCGCTCGATCACAGCCGACAGGGACTCCGGGCATCTTACCGGATGTCTGGTAACGGCATCAATGAAGCCGAGCACCACGGTGCCGGTACACAGCAGCAGGCCGTCCTGATTGTATATCTCGTTGTCCACGACCAGCTTTGCCATCGGAACCTTCTTTATCATCGAGACTATCCTCACCCTGTCTCCCATCTTCGCGGGATTCTTGTAGTGACATTCCACCGAGACCACGGGAAGCATTACTCCGGCCGCCTCGATGGCCTCTATAGGCAGTCCGGCCTTCTGCATCATATCCGAACGGCCGCATTCGAAATATCTCACATAGTTGGAGTGATGGACTATGCCCATCTGATCTGTCTCATAATATCTGACGTCAAGTTCGAGTTCAGAGCGCATCATGACTGATCACTTCATTTAAAGTAAAACTTGAGATAAAACGCGACAAATTCATACCTTGACATTATTTGCCTCCCTTCAGAGCCTCTATTGAGGCCTTGAGCCCGCCTATCTTCGAGAGCGAGTCCGCCTCCTTCCTGCGCTCAAGTGCCACGACCTGTTCCGGCGCACCGGACACGAACTTCTCGTTCGAGAGCTTCTTGCGCACAGAAGCGAGGAACTTCTCCTGATGCTCAAGCGCAGCCTGAAGCTTTGCGAGCTCCTCCTCGACATCAACAAGACCAGTGAGAGGCACATACATCTCGACCGTCCTTACCATGAAGGTAACCCCCGAGGCGTCGCCGGACTCAGTCGACTTTTCAACCGAAGACACATTGGCGAGCTTCATCACTACCGGAAGCATATCCTCAGGGAAGTCTCCCCTGATTCTGAGTGAAAGTCCTTCCTTCTGCGGAAGCCCCTTCTGCTGACGAATGCCTCTGATGGCGACTACCGCCTCACAGGCCATCTCAAACCTGGAAATGAAACCGGCGTCATAAGATGACGATACAGGCATCCTCTGCAGCATTATCGTCTCGCCCTCCTTTCTCTCCTCCATGTTCTGCCAGAGCTCTTCGGTGATGAACGGCATGAACGGATGTATCATCTTGAGCAGAGAGTCGAAGAAGGCCGCAGTGGCCTCATAAGTACCTCTGTCAATTCCCTTCCCGTAGGCCGGCTTAACGAGCTCCAGATACCAGGAGCAGAAGTCGTCCCAGAACAGTCTGTAGATGCACATGAGGGCATCAGAGATTCTGAACTTCGAATAATGGTCCTCCACTTCGGCAAGGACGGCGTTGAGCTTGTGCCCGAACCAGGCCACGGCGACGGAAGCGGCCTCAGGCCTTGAAGCCTCCTCGTCCACACTCCAGCCGCGCATCAGCCTGTACGCATTCCATATCTTGTTGCAGAAGTTCCTTCCCTGCTCCACCTGCGACTCGTCGAAGAGGATGTCGTTTCCGGCAGAGGTGCAGAGGAGCATTCCCAGACGCACACCGTCGGCTCCATATTTGTCGATGAGCTCGAGCGGATCCGGAGAGTTGCCGAGAGTCTTGGACATCTTCCTGCCCAATTTGTCCCTCACGATGCCGGTAAGATATACGTTGCGGAACGGCACGTCGTTCATGAACTCGTTTCCGGCCATTATCATCCTCGCCACCCAGAAGAACAGGATGTCAGGCCCGGTCACGAGGTCGTTGGTCGGATAATAGTATGCAAGGTCGCGGTTCGGCTCAGCCTCCGGATGTCCGGCCTTGTGCGTGTCGAACACCGAAATCGGCCAGAGCCAGGATGAGAACCAAGTGTCGAGCACGTCATCGTCCTGCCTGAGAACTCCTGCCGTTACGGTCGAATCGAGCTTCCTCGCCTCCTCAAGCGCTTCTTCAGGTGAGGCGGCCACAACATATCTTCCGTCAGGGAGATAGTATGCAGGAATCCTCTGTCCCCACCACAGCTGACGGGAGATGCACCAGTCGCGCACATTCTCCATCCAATGCCTGTAGGTGTTCCTGTATTTGTCCGGAATGAGCTTCACCTTTCCGCTCTCCACAGACTCAAGCGCGTCCTTTGCAAGGGCCTCCATCTTCAGGAACCACTGCATCGAAAGCCTCGGCTCTATGACTGCATTCGTTCTCTCGGAATATCCCACAGGCGAAGTGTAGTCCTCAGTCTTCTCGAGATTCCCTGCCTCCTGAAGCATCTTCTCGATCTTCTTCCTCGCCTCGAAGCGGTCCTCTCCCACGAGAATCTGCGCCTTCTCATTGAGGCGTCCGTGGTCGTCGATAATGTCGGTCACAGGCAGATTGTGCCTCAGACCTATCTCATAGTCATTAACATCGTGCGCCGGGGTAACCTTCAGACAGCCTGTGCCGAATCCCATCTCCACATAGGAATCCTCAATGATCGGGATTTCTTTGTTGATCAGAGGGATGAGAACCTTCTTGCCTTTCAGCCAGTGATATCTTTCGTCATCAGGATTGATGCAGACGGCCGCGTCGGCCATGATCGTCTCCGGCCTTGTCGTGGCTATGATGATATATTTGTCCGTAGGGTTGCCGTTCCCGTCCGAGATGAAATATCTCAGATGATAGAACTTGCTCACGGTGTCCCTGTGGATCACCTCCTCGTCGCTGACGGCGGTATGGCCCACAGGATCCCAGTTGACCATCCTGATGCCCCTATAGATATATCCTTTCTTATAGAAATAGACGAAAGTGTTGATCACGGCCTCGCTGAGATCCGGGTCCATCGTAAACTTCGTCCTGTCCCAGTCGCACGACGCTCCGAGCTTGCGGAGCTGGTTAAGGATGATGCCGCCGTGCTTCTCTTTCCATTCCCAGGCGTACTTCAGGAACTCTTCGCGGGTAAGATCCTCCTTGTTAATGCCTTCGGCCTTCAGCTTGGCCACAACCTTGCTTTCCGTAGCGATTGACGCGTGGTCCGTACCCGGCACCCAGCAGGCATTCTTCCCGTCCATCCTCGCCTTTCTGACCAGAACGTCGTTCAGAGTGTTGTTCAGCACATGCCCCATGTGCAGGATACCCGTCACGTTAGGCGGGGGAATAACTATCGTATAAGGCTCTCTCTCATCCGGTTCCGAATGGAAAAAGCCGTTCTTGAGCCACCAGGCATACCACTTGTCCTCCGTTCCGGCAGGACTGTACTTAGCAGGAAGTTCCATAAGTCACTAACTCAATATAATCACCCGCATTTCTTGCGGCATATTTCAAAACAAATGCACGACGCCCCGTCCCAGACGGCACGACATCGTGCAAATGTACGGAAATTTTCGCTATTTCCGACATGGAATGCGCGGCGCAGGCAAATAAAAGGCGAAAACTCCGCTCAGACCCTGCCGGACTTCCTTCTGCGGACGGATCCGGGCCGAGCCACCTGCCTTCCGCAATCAGCTCAAGCGCATGGTCGGTCACCAGCCTGCCATCATATCTGATTGGCGAATCCGGCTGCAGGACATCGCCGTCCGCAGGATACAGGACGTACATCAAATTATTTATTGTACTTAACGATTTATTTAGTATCTTGCGAAGTTGTCCGCTTTCGGCGTGCGCGACACGCTGAACAGAGGAGGACATACACCATCAGCCAGCGGCGGTAAGGCGTTCCGACGCCCGCCATGGCGCAACCGTCAGAAAATTACTTCAGACATGGACAATAACGAAAAGAAACTGAGCATAGAGCTCAAGCCGGAAGTTGCCAGAGGCACATATTCCAACTTATTCATAGTGACACATTCACATAGTGAATTCGTATTTGACTTCGCATCAATGCTCCCGGGGCTGCCCAAGGCGGAGGTAAACAGCAGGATAATCATGACACCGGAACACGCCAAAAGGCTTTTCCTCGCCCTTCAGGAGCATCTGAGCAAATATGAGTACGCAAACGGCGAGATCTCCCTCGGTGAGCCGAAGGCTTCATTTCCGGTCGGATTCGGAGGAGGAAACGGAACAAAATCCTGATGACTGACGACCGTATGAAAACATCGGACCTTGATGAAAGCCTGATGAATATCAAGGCTTTCGCTTTTGATGTCGACGGGGTGATGACGGACGGGGGCATTCTCGCCGACCTTTCCGGAGAGCTCTACAGGACATTCGATTCTAAAGACGGCTTCGGCCTCAGGATGGCGTCAATGCACGGATACCGCCTCGGCATAATAACAGGCGGCCGCTCGGAAAGCATACGCAGGCGGTTTGCCACCTGCGGGGTAAAG
Organism: uncultured Bacteroidales bacterium; assembly: GCA_944326355.1. GTDB lineage: Bacteria > Bacteroidota > Bacteroidia > Bacteroidales > UBA932 > Cryptobacteroides. The sequence continues at coordinate 12,051 of CALVDO010000025.1, forward strand.
GCGGAAGACGTCTATCTCGGCTCACGCGACAAGATGGAGGACTTCAGGGATTTCTGCTCTCGCCACGGCCTCGCTCCGGATGAGGTGATGTTCTGTGGGGACGACCTTCCGGATATCCCTGTGATGGTCGAGTGCGGATGCGGCGCGTGCCCGTCCGACGCTGTGCCGGAGGTGCAGGAGATCGCGGACCATGTGTCGCACTGCCCCGGAGGCAGAGGCTTCGTGCGGTCGGTCATTGAGATGGTGATGAAGCTGCAGGGAAAATGGGCCCTTGACGTGGGCCAGTACAAAAGGAACTTCTGAGCCGGACAAGAAGAAGGCGGAGAAGAAATTTTCGGACAAGACATTTGACGCACACGACGTACACGGCAAAATTGCGCAAGACATGATCAGGTCAGACAGAAGAATCATATTGGGAAGCGGCTCTCCTCGGAGAAGAGAGCTGATGGAAGGGCTCGGCATAAACTTCACGGTAGACACAGGCAACGATTTCGTTGAGAAATTCTCGGCCGACACCCCGCATGAGGAGATACCTGTACAGCTGTCGATCGGAAAGTCCAGAGGCTTCCACAGACCGCTGGAAGATGACGAGATCCTTGTAACGGCCGACACTCTCGTCCTCTGCGGAAACGAGGTTCTCGGAAAGCCCCGCGACAGGGAAGACGCGTGCAGAATGCTGAGACTTCTCTCGGGACGCGGACATGAGGTGATCACTGCCGTCACCATCAGGGACACGGCGCATGAGGTCACTTTCAGCGACAGGACGACAGTAAGATTCAGGACCTTGTCCGAAGAGGAGATAAATTTCTACGTCGACAGATTCCGTCCTTTCGACAAGGCCGGAGCCTATGGAGTACAGGAATGGATCGGCTACATCGGCATCACCGGCATAGAAGGTTCGTTCTACACTGTCATGGGGCTGCCTGTACACCGGGTGTATGAGGAGCTGCAGCGATTCTGATCACTTGAGCCGCAACATTTCTATACTGTGGCATTGCCCGTCCGATGCCGGCACCGATAAAAGTCGGATCGCACACCGTGAAGCGCCTGCCGTCCACCATCAGATAGTCGCCCGGGACATCCTCATCAAAAAGGACGGCCGTGGCAAGATGATCCGGATAATACAGCAGGACCACGTCAAGTCCGAGAAGATCTCTTACAAGGGCAGAATAGAGTATCGCCCTGTCCTCACAGTCGCTGTACGGAAAGCGGAAAGTCTCGTCACAGAATAGCGCTCTCTCGTAGCCGAACTGCTCCTGATCAGTCATGTAGCTGAACGATCTCTGCACAAAATGCAGCAGCAGTTCAGCTCCCTCTGCAGGCGACTTGCCTCTCAGAGACTCTTTCAGAACAGGATAAAGCCCTGCCTTGAGTCTATCGCTCAGCGAGGCAGCCGACATCACTTCCCAGTTGCCTCCATGTGGGTAATCATCAAGAAAAGCGAACAGATTGCTGTCGGACGAGAGGTTCACCTGCCGGTTTCCTCCCTGCCCGTCAGGAACGGAAAATGCTCCGAGAGATTTCGGAGAAGGCTCCAGATTCGGCAGCATAAGATAGAGGCTCATCAGCTTCTCCCCTGGATATTCGCAGTCGCAGATCTGATATGAAGGTGCCAGGCTCTTCTCTTCCACTATATAATAGGCAGCTCCGCCCAGCTGCAGATAACGCATCCCGACAATGCCTTGCTGAGCCGGAGCCAGAATTACAAAAGAGTCGTCGGCCTTCGCAAGACGGACCTTATATCCGGATTTCACCATTATGAAGAACTGCATCAGCACGGCGTCATTCCAGTCGTCAAGGTAAGACGATGCGAACATGCCGGCGAGCCGCAGATACGCCCAGTCGCAGAGACGGAGTTCCTCGCGCAGAGAGAGGCAGTCCGATACAGTGACGTCATAAGCTCCGGAGGCAGTCTCGGTCCACCACTCAGAGACAGACTTTTCATCCGTCGAGCCGAGATGCGGGGCAGGAGCATCCGGAATACGCACTGAACATGGGGTCCCGTAAAGTTCAAAGGCGACGCTCTTCTCCACCGGGGCCGGCTCCTGCTCCTCGAACGGAACCAGAGGCTCAGGTCTCGGCATATCATGAGGATCAGGAACAGTGATTACAGTGTCGTATGGCACCGGAATCCCGTCTGGAAGAATATCGTCAGGATTGAATATCGGCAGCTCAGGAGGATCAGGACACTCCGGTCGCGGCACTGCAGGACTCACTTCATAAGACTTCCAGCTTCTGGCGACGAATATGGCAAACTGTCTGTCCACTTTCTGCCTGTACGCCTCGAAGTCCTCTTCGCGCTTTTGGGTATATCTGTCGAACTCTGACTCCGCCCTTTCCCTGTAGCGGTCAAACGAGCTCCGGTGAGTTTTCAGGGAATCATCCTGAGCATAAGAGAAATGCGCGGCCGCAATCAAAAGAGCCGCCGTGACGATCAGTCTGTTCATCGCTATGCCATTTTTAACATTTTACAGGACGTGTCACATTATACAAGACGTGTCACATTGTCGCCAGACCTACCGACCCTGCCACAGTGCCGGCGATAAGGGAAATGCCGAGACCGAGACCTACATTCAGGATGACATTGCCTCCGTTTGCCATGCAGCCTAAAGAGATGTCCCACCAGGAGAGCCTTCCACTGGTGCGGCCGCCGAGCCTGAAGCCGAAATCGAAAATACAGGAAAATCCGTCATCGACATAGCCTCCGAGACCGCCGTAGAGCTGAAAATCGACAGCTGAGCCACCTCCGGTCAGCCTGACGACAGGACCTGCGCTAAAGACCACGTCACTATTGTCTATGCCATACAAGACGGTGCCATAACCTCCCACTCGCCTCTTGACATTGGCGTATGTCAGTCCGAGCATCAGTTCCTGATTGCCTATGTGGTATCCGATCGGGACATCCACAAAGCTTCTCGCAAAGACGTCCATAGATGCGGAAGGCCGGCGCACACGTTCAAGCGCGAAATTAAGTGACTCAGTCTCTCCGTCACTCAGTACGATGAATTTCTGTCCCCTGGACACATAATCGCCTTTGGTCACCCTCACGCTATATGCGCCCGGCGGCAGATTCAGCACGAGAGGCGTAGTCCCGCGAAGCTCGTCATCCACATAGACCGAAGCGTTCTTCTTGTCCGCATATACAAACAGCGTAGCCTCAGGTTCCCGGCGGACCTCATTAAGAGTGACATCAAGCTCCCCTGCCTCGTTGTGGTCAAGAGTCACTGTCCGCGTCTCAGGTTCATAGCCATCACACGAGACGGTGACGATGCGCGTCCCCATCAGCACCTGTGAAACGAGAGGCGCCTGTCCGAGCGACTTGCCGTCCACACTGACAGTGCAATATGGAGGATCCGTAACCACCGTCAGAGACGCATACAGAGGCACCGGAGCCCCGACGGTCTTGCGCAGAACCTCCCCGTCTCTCACCGTAAACGACACGCTCTGAGACTGATGGCTGGATTTGCGGGCCTCGAGCAAATGGGACACGCTGCTGTTCAGACGCCCGGTCCACTCGCCAGTCCCGCGGAATTCGTTGTCTACCCAGATCTCGGCTTCAGGGTCCTCTGAAACACAGGTCACTTCACCATACTGCGGCTTCATCTTCAGGGTTACTGTCTGCTCAATCCCGTTTCCCTCCACTTCAACCGTCTGCTCCACAGAATAATAGTCCTGTCTCTGAGCCCTTATGGTGCATCTGCCGCTCGGGACCTTCACTCCAGAAGCAAGAGGAGACTGCCCCACCCGAAAATCATTTATATAAATGTCCGCCCCGGACTCGGGCTCAGTATTGACCTTGACAATGCCATAGTCCGGCTCAAGAGCAATGGTATATATATCATTCTCAGCGGAAACCTTAACCACTCCCTCACGAGGTTTATACAGCCTGTGCTCTGCCAGATAATGATAATCCCCATGGTTGAGCTTGCGCGTAAAGTTCCCGTCATTCAATATCTCGTCCACGACCTTGTCTCCCGACTCATTCCACAGGGTGATATGCACATTCTGCGGCTCCGTCCTTATCTTCAGAAAATTGGCGGAGACCACCGCAGTCGTGACCGTCGAAATGACGGCGTCAGAGACTATTGTCAGCCTGTACACTCTGCCCGGCTGAAGACTTACCGGAACAGGAGCCGGACGGGTATAGTCCTGACATGAGAAATTGAGATTCTTGACTTGCGCTGGCACATAATACCAGATCTCTCCGTTCTCCTGCTCCACCCGTGCGACAACCGCCAGTCCCCCGACATCGAGAACGAGAGGATTCTTGAGAGTGTTGGTCACCGTCACTTTGATGAGGGCACAGAGATTGTCGTTCTGGTCCAGCTTCGGCTGATAGGTAGAGGCGTCGAGATCCGTCTCCACACATGTCACCTTCCCGTCACAGCTCATGCTGAACTGCTGCGCGAAGACGGCCGCCGCAGATGCAAAAACAAGAAATATGCTTAGCAGAAATCTCATGGTCTAAAAGTTTCCCGGTCCATATATTCCGAAGTCGGGGTCAGGCTCAGGCTGCCATGTCCTCACGTGTATGAGCGGCCTCTCCGGATTCTTGGCATCGACTATCAGACAGAGATAGCCGCTGTCGCCGTAATTGGACGACACATAGTCCTGTCTGATCTGAATCGCATATATGTCCTCTCCCTTGCCCATTTTTACAACGTCCGTATTGGCAAATCTGATGTTGATGAAGTCCTTGGAGGCGAAGCTGGCCGAAAGGTTGCGCATATACTCGTCCTTGGTCTGGCGGTTGTAGACGACGAACTCACCGTTCCCTATCAGCCTGTTCTCCGCCACAACAGTCCGTTTCACCACACGTCCGGTGATTATCAGTGCATCGTCAGAGAATATCGAAGATATGTAGTCCAAACGCTTCAGTGCGAAGGCGGTCTTGTAAGTCTCAAGGAAGTCCACAAGAATCATCTTTGCCGCATCGCTCCACTGGCTCTTGCTCATTATCCCCGCTACGGACACTGACTCAAGCCCGAAAGTTATGTTCGTTATCAGCCTTGACCCGGAATCGAACGTGAACACCAGATCCTCAGTGAAATTCCTTCCGCTGTAGGGAAATCTGAAGTCCATCTTGACCGAACGGCAATACACGCGGTCCTGAAATCGCAGGAACGTAAGATGCTCCCTGTCCATGATCCTGGCTTTTCCATAGGCGACAAGGCCCAGAAAGACACCATACCCCTCCTCGTCAAAAAGGGTTCTGACCGATGCATAGTCCCCCGTCTCGACGGCATCACAAACTTTTCCGATGGCCGTCCTGTAGACCCTGTAGGCATCGATCTCCTCTATCGAAGCGGCCTCCGCCTCAAATAAGGCGCCCGTATTCACCTGTTGACGCTCCACCGGAGTAATCGCCGCCCGGATATCCGGCACCGACCCGGTCAGATCCACATCATTATGGAAAGCGGCCGGATATGACACCGGAGCGAGAGACGTCACGACCGGCTCGACTTCACTGTCGATGTGCGCCTCACTTTCATAGCTATACTCTATCTTTACGTCAATCGACGGCACAGAAGTGCCTGCACGGAACTCCACAGCCCCGATGCCGTCCTTTGCGGAACAGACGGTGCTCCAGTCCATTCCATCCCAATAAGTGTAATCCAGACTTGTGACCGGCTGACCGTCATATAGAAACACGAGTTTGCCGAGGATGCGCGAGCCGGAATCATAGCCTCCGAAAGAGACTGTGATGCGGCCAAGCATGTCGTTGATCTTTGCCGGAATCCAGGCGGAAGCCAGCACCTCTCCGTCTTTGGCTGACGTATAGTGCAGCTCGTTGGGATAGGGCAACGTCGACAGCAGAAGCCCGGACCAGTACGTATACTTCAGGGCATCGGCGATCTTGAGCTCCCTCTCCGCCTTCTCCGCTATTTTAAGCATCTCAACTATCTTGTCCTCCCTGCCGGTAAAGATCCGGCCGAGCTCCTCCAGAGATATGTATCGGAGGATGCGGTAGCGCTTCGGCCCGTTCTCGAGCACAATTCTGGCGCACATCGTCAGCGTAGCCTGGGAATAAGTGTTCACTACAGACTCGAATGTCGATGACGCCGTCCTGTTCTTCCCTTCCCTGCCGCTTGTCTGTCTTATCGTGAGGTCGGAATTGACGGCGACCGCTATCTGGTCGGTTATCAGGGACAGAGCTGCATTGTCCGCCTCTCGGAAAGTCGAACCGGTGCCTTCTCCGCTGATATATCGCGGATCAGACACTATCTCATCACGGCTCTGCGCCCCGGAAATCAGCGGGACGCAGAGCAGCAGCGGCAGCAGGGCTGTCCTTATAATGGAGTCAAAGGGTTTCACTCTTCCCTCTGCTCTTTGTATTCGTCAAAAAGAGCCTTCATCTCGTCCGCGAACCTCTCCCTGTCGAAGTCGATCTTGAGCTTGTCATCGTCCGATATGAGCTTCTCGATCCTCTGGTCATTCTTGATGTCCTCTATGATCAGATCCACATCAATCTCCACACACACGTATGCGGTCCTGGTGTTGTCCTTCTGGACATAAGTGTTGGACTTTACCACGCGGCTGCCCTTCACTACTTCGCTGGCTATCGACTGAACCTGATCACTGCTTTTCCCCTCTCCGTCTGCAACCTGCCTGTAATCACGCTTCGAATCGGTGACATTCTGAAGATACTTGCTCCTATAGATGTCGATTGCCTGCTTGACATAAGTTGAAATCTGAGTGGCAAGCTCTCCTCTTGCCAAAGCGGAAGCTCCTCGTACCGCCACAGTTCCGTCAAAGTCATTGAAAGATGCCCAGGCACGCTGCACCCCCTTCGGGGCCTCTTCGGCATAGGTCTGGGCCGGTGACTTCATCTCTTCGACACCGAGAGATGTTGCCGCCTTCTTGGATGAGCCACAAGAAGATACGAGAAACAGAGCCGAGAGAACGGCCGTTGCGGTGAAAATTATTTTTTTCATGAGCGTCAGATTTTAAATTCCTGACAAATATAGCAAAGGTCTGCCTAAAAGGCAAAGAATAGTAAGGTATATATATATAAAAAAAAGAGGTTGTCGCCACTCACGTGGGGACCCCTCATACTAACCACATAATTAATAACACTAAAACTAATAACCAATAAGTGAGGTGCCAAGCAGAATCGAACTGCTGTGCATGGTTTTGCAGACCATTGCCTAACCACTCGGCCATAGCACCTTGTCAACGCTTTGTCCAAACGGACTGCAAAGGTAGACATTTTTTCATAAAATCCAAAATTAATTTCAGATTCATGAAAAATCAGTTTCAACTGTTCAAAGAAAATTCCCGTAATCGGTCTTTAATATAGCAAATGCCGTGCCAGAAAAATCAGGATTCATTCCACATACAGAAACAACCCCTTAAGATATTCACCTTCAGGATGATATATATTCACCGGATGGTCAGCAGGCTGATTCAGGCGGTCAAGAATCCTTACTCCCCTGCCGGTCTGGGCGGCGGCAGAAAATACCGTAAGGGCAAACGTCTCCCTGTCAACTACCTGCGAACAGCTGTAAGTAAACAGCAGCCCCCCGGGCGCTATTCTCGAAATGGCCGCAGCATTCAGACGCTGATATGCACGAAGAGCGTTGTGCAAAGCGCCCCTGTGCTTAGCAAACGCCGGCGGGTCCACAATCATCATGTCGTATTTCCCTTCCGGGACCTCCTTGAGCATATCAATCGCATCCGTACAGATTCCAGTGTGCATTTCCGGCCCGAAACCGTTGAGAGCCACATTCTTCTCAAGCAGTTCCACAGCCTTTCCGGAGCTGTCGACCGAATCGACGTGCGCAGCTCCGCCTGCAAGGGCATATACGGAGAAGCCCCCTGTATAGCAGAATAGGTTGAGCACATTGCGCCCGGCAGCGTAGCGCTCCACCTGACTCCTGTTCTCCCTCTGGTCGAGAAAGAAACCGGTCTTCTGCCCCTGAGTCCAGTTGACGCGGAATCTGTGCCCGTTCTCTAAGACGACCTGATCGTCGTCTCTGAATCCTTCCTTTCTATATATGTATCCGTCCACGGCATCAAGCCCCGCCTTGAACGGCGCAGTTCCGGAACTTTTGTCATAGACCGCCTTCAGAGAGCCTCCGAATACTTCCTTCAGGGCCTCGGCTATCTGCAGTCTCGCTCTGAACATTCCCACGGAATGAGCCTGCATAACGCATACCCCGTCATACCAGTCAATCACAAGTCCCGGAAGTCCGTCGCCTTCTCCGTGAATGAGGCGGCAGCAGTTTGTGGAGCTCCCGTCCCCGCCAAGCAGTCCAAGCGACACCCTCAGCTTCATAGCTCTGGAAATCATATCCTTCCAGAAGTCAGGATGAGTGACGTCGGAGTCGAAGCTCAGAATCCTGACGGCAATTGAGCCGACCTGATAGTGCCCCGCCGCCAGAAAAGTGCCGTCTGCGGCATAGACACCTACGACATCCCCTTCGGCAGGGCTGCCCTGAATCTGGGCGATCGCCCCTGAAAAGACCCACGGATGAAAACGTCTGAGGGACTCTTCCCTCCCGCGCTTCAGAATGACTTTCACCATATCAACCGATTTGCAAGCCGAGGCCGCCGGCCGCAGGGACCGACCGCATCAGCTTTATATACATCTCTCTGCATACCCAGGCGTCAGTCGCCGCATATCTCACCTGAGATTCGGACAGCGTCTCGGCCTCCCAGTTGGAGAGCTGCTGAGCCTTAGATATGCGGAAACCAAGAATGATTGCCGTCATCTTCTTCACGCTCCTGTCCCTTATGCCATAGTCCCCGACCACCTTCTGCAGATCCACGAAGCCTTCAGGGATAAACTCGCCATATTTCTGAAGTCCGCGCACATCGTCCGTTACAGCAGCACCAATCTTCAGCACGCTGCGGTCGGCAAGAAGCGAGCACAGCTTTCTCGGCATCCCGATGCGGCAGGTTCTGAAAAGGAAGGCTCTATCCTGGCTGGAAAGCTGGAGCAGAGCCACTCCATACCTTGGCTGAGACGCGGAGAAGCACGGACGTGTCTCCGTATCAAAACCTATGATTTTCTGCGACTTGAGATATCTGACCGCATTGTTGAACTCGGCTCCTACCGAGTCAATGACCTGAATCCTGCCCGAAAAGTGTACCTGATCCAGCCTTTCGATGTCTTCTGCTGCTATACTGCTTATGTACATATTATATTATGGTGACGGACTAACTGACGGACTCAGATGAAAAGAAGTTCCCTGTATTTAGGGAGAGGCCACATTTCATCATCTACAAGCATCTCGAGATGGTCGGCGCTGTACCTGACCCTGCCCATGAGATCCTTTACCTCGTGAGAGTACACTTTTGCCCTCTCGGCGATGTCGGCGATGCGGTTTGCCTTCTTGCGGGCCTCGACGAGAGCCTCCACATCTGAGGTCATCCTGTTGATGAACAAGGAGATCTTGCGGAGGGTGGACACTTCTGATGCACAGAGTTCCTTATACTCTTCGCCGAAGACTTCCTTGACGCCCTTGACGTTCTCGATGAGTATGTTCTGATACCTGATCGCGGCTGGCAGCACATGATTGAGGCAGATGTCCCCGATGACCCTCGCTTCGATCTGAAGCTTCTTCACATAGGTCTCATTAAGGACCTCGAATCTGGCCTCCACCTCGTTCGGCGCAAGCACCCCGAGCTTTGAGAAGAGCTCCACGGTCGCCGGCTCATGGTACACCTCGTATGCCTCAGGCACATTGGTGACTGCCCTGAGTCCCCTTCTGCGGGCCTCCTCTTCCCATTCCCTGCTGTAGCCGTTGCCCTCGAACATTATGTCTCTGGACTCGTGAACGAACTTGCGCACAACAGTCATCACGGCGTTGGAAAGTTCCTCTCCCTTGGCAATCAGGGCGTCTACCTCTGCACGGAAAGCGTTGAGACTCTCGGCAACGGCTGAGTTGAGAACATACACGGCCGATGCGACGTTGACCGATGAACCCACCGCACGGAACTCGAAACGGTTGCCGGTGAATGCGAACGGAGAGGTCCTGTTGCGGTCCGTGTTGTCAGGGAAAATCTCCGGAATGGAATTCACAATCTTTATTGACTCCTGACTTACCTCATCCTCATGCAGATCCTGCATGTTCTCTATGGACTGGAATATGTTGTACAGGGTAGAACCCGAGAATACCGACATCACTGCGGGAGGAGCCTCGTTGCCGCCGAGCCTGTATGAGTTGCTCAGGGACGATATGCTGGTCATCAGCAGGAAATGATGGTCATGAACGGCCTTCAGGACCGATGCGTAGAACGAGAGGAACTGGAGATTCTTGGTCGGCGTCTTGCCCGGAGAAAGAAGGTTGACTCCCGTATCCGTGACCATGGACCAGTTGGTGTGCTTGCCGGATCCGTTAACTCCGTCAAACGGCTTCTCGTGGAATATCACCTTAAGATGGTGTTTCTCGGCCACCTTCTGCATGATGATCATGAGCATCATGTTCTGGTCGATGGCCTTGGTTGCCTCACAATAGACCGGAGCGCACTCGAACTGGTTTGGCGCCACTTCATTGTGTCTGGTCTGCAGGAGAATGCCGAGCTTGTATGCCTCTGTTTCAAAATCCTTCATGAACGCGCTCACCTTTGAAGGTATCGCGCCGAAATAGTGGTCCTCGAGCTGCTGGTCCTTTGCCGAGGTGTGTCCGATGACGGTCCTGTCGCAGAGGACGAGGTCCGGTCTTGCGTTATACAGAGACTCGTCCACGAGGAAATACTCCTGCTCGAGTCCGAGATTGACATGCACGCTCTTGACCGAAGGGTCAAAGAGACGGGCCACGGACGACGCCGCGCAGCTCAGAGCCTGAAGAGACTTGAGATTCGGCACCTTGGTGTCGAGGGCCTCTCCGGTATATGATACGAATACTGACGGGATGCAGAGCGTGCCGTCGAGAATGAACACCGGCGAGGACGGATCCCAGGCGGAATAGCCTCTCGCCTCGAAAGTGTTTCGCAGGCCTCCGTTGGGGAAACTGGAGGCGTCCGGCTCCTGCTGGACGAGAGCACTGCCGCTGAAACGCTCAAATGCCTGCCCGTCCTTTACGACGATAAAGGCTTCATGCTTTTCTGCCGTTGCGTCGGTAAGCGGATGGAACAGGTGGGTGTAATGCGTGGCCCCCATCTCCATCGCCCAGGCCTTCATACCCGAAGCTATCTCGTTGGAGACGCTGCGGTCAAGCTTGGCGCCGAATTTCACCGCCGCAAGCACGGCTTCATACGCCTGTCTGGACATGTAGCTCCTCATCTTTGTGAGATCCAGCACGTTTCTTCCGAAATATCCGGAAACCGGACCGTTCTCGACGAAGAAACGCTCAGCATGGTGTGATGCTGCCTCGTTCAATGCTCTTTGTCTGAATGCTGCCATAGTTTGTCAGGTTTATTTGTTAAGAACGCCCGCAAAGTTATGAAATAATCCCTTATCAGAAGAATTTTTTTCTATGATTCAGTCCGCCGTCCGTACAGGCATTCTTTCCGCCGCCAGCTCCGGGTGAGAATCCGTGTGCAGGTCCGGGCAATCGGGATTTGCTTTACATGCGATTTGTATTACCTTTGCATGAGCTAAACAAAACATGACAATTATGGCACAGATTTCCACAAAGGCACAGATGATGCCCGCCTCGGCCATCAGGAAACTCATCCCTCTGGCAGACGCGGCAGTCGAAAAGGGGGTCAAAGTATATCGTCTGAACATGGGACAGCCGGACATAAAGTCTCCGGAATGCGCTCTGGACGCGGTCAGGAAGAACACGCTGAAGAACGTGTCGTATTCCAACTCGGCCGGTCTGATGGAACTCAGAAAGGGTCTTGTGGAAAAATACTATGCGAAGCTGGGCATTAATATAGAGGTGCCGGAGCTGATCGTCACCGTGGCAGGCAGCGAAAGCGTGCTCCTTGCCCTTGAGATCACCTGCAACGCCGGAGACGAAGTGCTTGTGCTTGAGCCATTCTACACCAACTACAACACTTTCGCCTTCATGAACGAGATCACTCTGAAGGCAATACCGACCGACATCAGCAAAGGTTTCCAGATACCTGATGCAGAAGAGTTTGAGAAGGCCATCACGGACAGGACGAAGGCCATTCTAATCTGCAACCCCGGCAATCCGACGGGTACGCTCTACACGAAGGAAAGCATGCTTGCGCTGGGCGAGATCGCCCGCAGACACGACCTCTTCCTCATCTCTGACGAGGTCTACAGGGAATTCTGCTATACGGACGAGCCGCACTTCTCGGCCATGAACATCCCGGGGCTTGAAGACAATGTCATCCTCGTCGACTCAGTGTCAAAGAGATACAACCTCTGCGGCGCTCGCGTGGGCTGCATCGTCTCTCACAACAGGGAGGTGATGGCGGCTGCGATGAAGTACGCTCAGGCAAGGCTCTGTCCTCCGGTTCTCGGCCAGATTGCGGCAATCGGAGCGCTGGACACGCCTCAGGAGTACTTCGACAAGGTGAAGGAGGAATACATTAAGAGGCGTGACTTCATGATCAGCGCTCTCAACCGGATGCCGGGAGTGTACTCCCCTGTCCCGATGGGCGCATTCTACACAGTCGCAGAACTTCCTGTGGACGACACCGAGACTTTTGCACGCTGGATGCTTGAAGAGTTCAGGTACAACGGCGAGACCACGATGGTGACCCCGGCCGCCTCATTCTTCAAGACTCCCGGCAAAGGCGTCAACTACGCCCGCCTTGCCTATGTCCTTGAGATTCCGGAAATGGAAAAGGCGCTCAAATGCCTCGCCGAAGGCCTCGCCCAATACCCCGGACGCACGCTCAGGTAGTCCCGACAGGGCTCTCCATTTTGCCTCAGACATCGTCCGACAGCCAGGTTCAGGCAACTGCGGCAAAGCCGACTTCAAAAGGCTCGGGAAGCGTCCCGGGCCTTTTTGCTGATGTCCAGTCAACATTCGGCATCATTTCAAGAAACTGTCATCGTTCCGATTCCCCCCCCTGATTTTTCCTATTCTCCTATTTTCAATAGACATGTATTTTCAATAGACATGGTCGACATTGCTTCAGACATTCTCGTCGCTGCTTCAGGAAATTCAGTCTGGATTTTGGGGACAAACTGCAAGACATTGTCAATCAAGTTCCGATGTCCAGTCGTCATCCTGCGGCCCGGCGGACGATTCCGCGGCTATGCGGGGCGAAATGGAGTAGCGGTCAGACATGTCCAGACTGCGATAGCGCTTTCTGGCGGCGGACATCTTTTTCTCGAGCCGATACTCCTCGACGGCCCTCTTCCGCGACTCACGCTCCTCCTGGCTGTCCCGGGCATTTTGAAGTATCCTCTCAGGCAGGGAGGCAAGCGTCAGCTCTCTTCTTGAGGGAGAATCCCCTCGCCTGACCGGATCCAGCTCACATTCCCAGATGATGATCACTTTCCATCCGAGTGCCTCCAGACGTGCCTGAACGGCCGCGTCGCGACGGCGGTTGCGCTCTATCTTCTCAGCCCAGAAACTCCTGTTCGTCTGAGGAATGACATTATGGCGGCAGCCCTCATGCCCATGCCAGAAACAGCCGTTGACGAAAATTATCGTGTGATATTTGCGCAAGACTATGTCTGGAGTCCCCGGCAGCGTCCTGACATTCAGCCGATAGCGGAATCCTGCGGCAAAGAGAGATTTCCTCACCGCCATTTCCGGCCGCGTGTCTCGGCTGCGGATATGAGACATGCACCTGTGTCTCTGTTCCTTCGTCATCCTGTCCGCCATACTGCCCTGCTCAAACCTTGGATTGCTCCGACGCAAATTTCGCCCTATTTTCGAAATCCGCTACAATTTTACTGAAATAATTATTTCATCATCGGCATTTGTTGTAATTTTGTCATTCAGGATTTAAACTTTCGAGGAGGTAATATGTATATCGGCTACGACGACACGATCTGCGCCCCCGCCACCGTTCCGGGCACCGGCGCCATCACAGTCATCAGAATCAGCGGTCCGAAGGCGCTTGACGTCGCAGACAGAGTGGTAACCTGCGCCGGCGGAGCTGCTGCCGGGACTATCGCATCCGCTCCGGGCTACACGATCCGCTTCGGCACTATATTCGAGACAGGCGGCAAGCCTCTCGACGATGTGCTTGTCAGCATATTCAGAGCTCCGCATTCATACACCGGCGAAGATTCAGCCGAGATCTCCTGCCACGCCTCCAAATACATAGCAGACAGGATAATGCAGCTTCTCATCGCTGCCGGAGCAAGGTCGGCCGAGCCGGGCGAATTCACCCGCAGAGCCTTCATCAACGGCAAGATGGACCTAGCTCAGGCCGAGGCAGTGGCCGACCTCATCGCCTCTCAGAACGCGGCGGCGCACAGGGTGGCCATCAGCCAGCTGAAGGGAGGCTTTTCAAAGGAGCTCAAGAAGATGCGCGAACGCATGCTCCACATCGTGTCACTGATGGAACTCGAGCTCGACTTCAGCGAAGAAGATGTGCATTTTGCAGACCGCGAAGAACTTAACTCCCTGCTCAAGGCCTCGATAAGACACATTTCGACGCTCATGGAATCCTTCCGTCTGGGCAATGCGATAAAGAACGGCGTTCCCGTAGCCATCGTCGGAGCGACTAACACCGGCAAAAGCACCCTGCTCAACGCCCTACTCGGCGAGGAACGCGCCATTGTGTCCGACATCCACGGCACAACCCGCGACACAGTCGAAGAGACGCTCAACATCGACGGAGTCCTCTTCCGCTTCATCGACACAGCAGGATTCCGGCAGACCGACGAGACCGTCGAGAAAATCGGCATCGAGCGCTCGTGGCGCAAGCTCCGGGAGGCGGACGTCGTCCTCTCGGTGCTTGACGTCACCCGCCCGCAGGAAGAGCTCGCAGCCGCCGTCAACGACATCCTCATGAATGTCGATATGAGGCAGCAGAAGCTCATCGTCCTTCTCAATAAGTCCGACCTGCTGCCGGAGTCAGCCTCCGGGACAGGCTCAAGCGAGCAAAATTTGCAGCCTTTGACTGATAACAAAAATGTTTCTATTAAAAACTTTATTGTTTCTCTTATTGAAGAACACAATATTAGAGTTCTCGGAAATTTCCAATGGTACAAAGCGCACGCAAACGAGGAGTTCAAAGGCGCAGTCGAGCTGATCCTCATTTCCGCCAAAAACGGAGACGGTCTTGACCGCCTCAAGGCTCTCCTCGCCGCTACCCAGAAAGACATTTCCGCCGACTCCGACACCACCCTCATCACGAACATCCGCCACTACGAAGCGCTCGCCAACGCCCGCGACGCCCTCTCCCGCGTCCTCCGCGGCATCTCCGACGCCCTCCCGACCGACCTCCTGACCCAAGACATCCGCGAAGCCCTCCACCACCTCGGCTCCATCGTCGGCGAAATCTCGACGGATGAGGTGCTGGGGAATATTTTTAGGAATTTCTGCATCGGCAAGTAACTCGAATTTTCACTATGACAACTCAAATACAAAAAGAATACAAATAATGTTAAATAACTTGCGTAATACCAACGATTTAGATAACTAATCGAACAGCGGGTTATTTTGCTTGGTTTGTATTGGAATTGTCGTTTTTTTGTTGCTACTTTGTTGCTCGGTCTGTTCAAGCTACAAAAAGCAACAAATTTATGGGACAGTCCTAAGAACGTATCAAACTACGGAAACGAAAAACCCCGTCCGGGATGGAGTCTTTATACCTTGACATCTACCTGAACGGGCAGCGCTCATACGAATACCTCAAACTGTACCTTGTCCCCGAAATCAACAGGCAGGACAGGCAGAAGAATCTGGAAACGCTGAAACTTGCCGAGGCTATCCGGGCGAAACGGCTTGTGGAGCTTCGGAACAGCGAATATGGTTTCAAGTCCCCGTTCAAGGAGGACAGTAACTTCTACGAGTACTATGTGGC
>CALVDO010000026.1 GCA_944326355.1 uncultured Bacteroidales bacterium
TCGTGTTTCTCTCGTCTTGATCACTCAAGTTTGCCTTGCTTCAACCTCGTTTGTCTTTCCCATTATTGTCAATGAACGTTCCGTTTTTTCTCAAACGGGCTGCAAAGATACGGACTTTTTCATTACCTCCAAATTTTTCTGCAACATTTTTGATAAATTTTTTCATAAAACTGATGCGATACAGGTCGACTTCCGACCTAACGCCCTATACTTCAAATCATTGAACAAAATGGGCATTTTCGGCCAAATCATCTGAAAAAGATTTAATATATTTGTGCCTTGTAAAACGGACATGAGACACATTAAATTTGCAACAGGAATGGAAAAGAAAAAAACCTCGCTTCCTGAGAACGCGCACAGGGAGCTGAAACCCGGGGAAGAATACAAGCCTCTGCTGTCCCCGCAGAAGAATTACCCCGAAGTCACTCCTTATTCAGTAGGAATGGGGCTGCTGATGACCGTCATCTTCTCTGCGGCAGCGGCATTTCTGGGGCTGAAGGTCGGACAGGTTTTTGAGGCGGCGATCCCGATAGCCATCATCGCAGTCGGAGTGTCGGGCGCACTCGGAAAGAAGGACGCTCTCGGACAGAACGTGATGATCCAGTCCATAGGCTCCTGCTCCGGAGCAATCGTGGCCGGAGCGATATTCACCCTCCCGGCCCTATATATCCTGCAGGACAAATATCCGGAGCTCACAGTGAACTTCACAAAGGTGTTCTTCTCTTCACTGCTCGGAGGAGTGCTCGGAATACTCTTCCTCATACCTTTCAGAAAATATTTCGTGAAGGAGATGCACGGGAAATATCCTTTCCCTGAAGCAACGGCCACCACACAGGTGCTTGTGAGCGGAGAAAGCGGGGGGAAAGGAGCCAAGACGCTGCTTATCAGCGGTCTCATAGGAGGATTGTACGATTTCATCGTGTCCACGTTCGGCCTGTGGGGAGAGACCGTGACCACGAAGATTCTTCCGTTCGGAGAGACGGTGGCAGAAAAGGCCAAGATGGTGCTGAAGCTGAACACGGGGGCCGCAGTCCTGGGGCTCGGCTACATCGTCGGACTCAAATACGCTTTCATAATCTGCTGCGGAAGCTTCCTGGTGTGGCTCGTGATAATCCCTCTGATGAATCTCATCTGGGGCGGACAGGTCATCGACCTGATGAACACCGGCGTCACGATGACCGTCGGGGAAATGTCGGCAGACATGATATTCACTGAATATGCCAGACACATAGGCATCGGAGGCATCGCCGCGGCAGGTATAATAGGAATCATAAAGTCTTTCGGAGTAATAAAGTCCGCAGTCGGGCTTGCCGCCGGGGAATTCAGCCGCAAAAAGAGCGGTGAAGAAAAGGAAGTTCTGAGGACACAGAGAGACATTTCCATGAAAATCATTGCAATAGGCATCGGAGTGACTCTTCTTGCAGTATTCCTTTTCTTCGCGTTCGGGGTGGTGGACAATGTGTGGCATGCCGTCATAGGACTGCTTGTGGTGGGAATCATTGCGTTCCTCTTCACGACGGTGGCAGCCAACGCGATAGCTATAGTCGGCTCTAACCCTGTAAGCGGAATGACGCTCATGACGCTGATCCTCGCGTCGCTCGTGATGGTGGCCTGCGGGCTCAACGGCACGGCCGGAATGACGGCCGCCCTTATAATAGGTGGTGTCGTGTGTACGGCTCTTTCCGTTGCGGGGGCATTCGTCACAGACCTCAAGATAGGCTACTGGATAGGCAGCACCCCGGCCAGACAGGAGTCGTGGAAATTCCTCGGCACGCTCGTGGCGGCGGCTACGGTCGGAGGAGTGATGCTCGTGCTCAACAAGACTTACGGATTCACGGGGGAGAACGCCCTTGTAGCTCCTCAGGCCAACGCGATGGCAGCCGTTATCGAACCGATGATGAACGGAGGCGGAGCGCCGTGGCTACTGTACGGCATAGGCGCTGTCCTCGCCATCATTCTCACGCTGCTGAAAGTACCGGCCCTCCCGTTCGCGCTCGGTATGTTCATACCTATAGATCTCAATATGCCGATGCTTATCGGAGGCGCCATCTCATGGTTTGTCAGCACGAGAAGCAAGGACAAGGAGGTCAACGACGCCCGTCAGGAAAAGGGAACGCTCATCGCGTCCGGCTTCATCGCCGGAGGAGCCCTCATGGGTGTGGTAAGCGCGATACTCAGATTTGCGCAGATAGACTGGTTCATGAAACCGTCTCCGTGGACTGAGCCTGTGGCCATCATTCCGTATCTGGCCATCATCATCTACATCATCAGGTCTTCGATGAAGGCCAGGAGAGCCTGAACATGAGCGGATCTGTCGCATATGCCCTGCTTCTGACGCTCATTGCGGGCGCCGCCACAGGAATCGGAGGAGCTCTGATTCTGTTCAAGAAGAAGCTGAGCAGCGGATTTCTTGCGGCGGCGCTCGGACTCTCTGCCGGAGTGATGATCTTCATATCCCTTGCTGAGCTCTATCCTGAGGCAAGGCAGACGGCTGTGGACAGCGGAATGGCAAACGGCGACGTTTGGGTGCTTCTGGCATTCTTTGCCGGAATGGGACTGATAACACTGATCGACTTCCTGATTCCGGAGTATGAGAATCCGCACGAAGCGTCAGGACTCTCTCTCAACGCGAGGACAGCGGCCACAGAAATGATACACGCGACAGAAGAGGGAGGCAGCGCACAGGCGCTGAAGAAGCTCGGGATAATGTCGGCTCTGGCAATCGCCATACATAATTTCCCGGAAGGCATGGCCTCATTCATAGGCGCCCTCAATGATACCCAGACCGGAGCGGGAATTACATTTGCGATAGCCATCCACAACATCCCGGAGGGAATCGCCGTTGCAATACCGATTTTCTATGCAACCGGAGACAGGATGAAGGCCCTGCTCTACGCGACGGCATCAGGTCTGACGGAGCCTGTCGGAGCGGCGGTGTGCTACGCGCTCTCATCAGTTTTCGGCATCAGGATTGCGGAAGGCGGAGCGGCGTTTCCGCTGATTCTGTCTGCCGTCGCAGGAATCATGATATACATTTCGCTTGACGAGCTGCTTCCTACGGCAGAAAAATACGGGAAGCACCACACTGCGATAGCCGGGGTGGTGACAGGCATGGCCGTAATGGGAGTCAGCCTGCTTCTGTTCTGAAAGAAACATCATCATAACAAGATATGCAATGGAAAGAATTTTGGACAGATTTCTGAGATACGTGTCTGTAGACACGCAGTCAGATCCCGGCTCAGAGACCCAGCCGAGCAGCGCAAGACAGCTTGACCTGCTTAGGATGCTGTGCAGGGAGCTGAATGACATGGGAGTGGAGGCGACCATCGACGAGTACGGATATGTGATGGGGTCGATCCCGTCTAACTGCGGGGACCGTGTTCCGGCCGTAGGATTCATCGCACACGCAGACACCTCTCCTGACGCCTCCGGCGCCGGAGTGAAGCCGCAGATCATTGAAAACTACGACGGAGAAGACATCCTGCTAAACAGTGAGACCGGCATGAAGCTGAAGACAGCGGATTTTCCTGAGCTCAAGGAATATGCAGGCCAGACTCTGATCACCACGGACGGGACCACCCTTCTGGGCGCGGATGACAAGGCCGGCATAGCCGAGATAATGGATGCGGTGCAATAC
Source organism: uncultured Bacteroidales bacterium (assembly GCA_944326355.1). Classification (GTDB taxonomy): domain Bacteria; phylum Bacteroidota; class Bacteroidia; order Bacteroidales; family UBA932; genus Cryptobacteroides. The sequence goes on from CALVDO010000026.1 coordinate 3,638, forward strand.
ATCATGGAGCACCCGGAATTCAGACACGGACCGGTGAAAATCGGCTTCACTCCTGACGAGGAAATCGGCCGAGGAGTCGTAAAGTTTGACGTGGAGCGGTTCGGCGCGAAATACGCCTACACCATGGACGGCGGCGCAGTCGGAGAACTTGAGTACGAGAACTTCAACGCGGCGGCAGCTACAGTCCGCATTCAGGGCAGGAACATCCATCCGGGCTACGCAAAGGGAAAGATGCTGAACGCCATTCTCATAGGCATGGAGATGAACAGCCTGCTCCCTGTGGAGCAGAGGCCGGAGTTCACCGAGGGCTATGAGGGATTCTTCCACATCGTCAGCTTCTCCGGGACAGTAGAGGAGGCCGCTTTCTCCTATATAATAAGGGATCACGACATGGTCCTCTTCGAGAGGAAGAAGAAGATTCTGCAGGAATGCGCCGACTTCATCAACAGGAAATACGGAGAAGGAACGGCTACGGTCGAGATCCATCATCAGTATTACAACATGAAGAAGGAGGTGGAGCCGCACTATCACATCATAGAAAAGGCAGTCAAGGCGATGGAGGCAGAAGGCATCAGGCCGAAAGTGCAGCCGATACGCGGCGGTACGGACGGAGCCAATCTCTCGTTCATGGGACTGCCATGCCCTAACATATTCGCCGGAGGGCATAATTTCCACGGAAAACTCGAATATGTGCCGCTCGAAAGCATGGAAAAGGCTTCGAAGGTGATCCTCAACATCATCTCGCAATTCGCGGAAGAATCTCAGAACAAGGCCTGACTTCTGTCTGCACCTGACCGATCTGCAGCCGGTACGAAGCAGCCGAAGACAAGCCGGGGACGAAAGGTCTTGAGCACCGTTTCGTCCCCGGCTTTTGCTGTCATCAGCCCCTGTTGTCAGGATCAGTCTGTTTTCATTTTCTTTGCCATCCGGGCATCTTTTCTTGCCTGTCTGGCGGCAAACTTCTTCTTGTAGCGTTCTATCTCCGCAGCATCACGCCGAGCCTCCTCTTCCGCCGCATGAAGCAGCTTGAGCTTCCGTCTTCGCTCCTTCATGAGCTTTTTCTCTCGCTTGGCAGCCTCTTTTTCAGCGTCACGTCTGTCGAGTTCCGCCCAGCGTTCCTCCTTACGTTCCGCTCTTTCGGCACGTTTCTGAGCCCTTGCTGCCTTTGCCTGTTCCCTGAGCTGTTTTCTGTCTGGGGAGGAAAGCGAATCAAGACGCTCGGCTGCCACTCTGGCTGAATCGGCTGCCGCAAGGCTGTCCGCCACATGAAGAGAATCCGCAACCGCCCGCAGACTGTCAGCAAGAGCCACAGAATCGGCGGCCGCCTTCATGAGAGAATCGGCTCTGAAAAGCGAATCCTTCAGCCTGATCTCCTCAAGGCGTTCCTGTTCCCTCTCCTGAATGGCACGCTCCCTCTCGCGGACTTTCTCGAGCGAATCACGTACCGCTATCTGGACATATATGTCATCGATATATCCAGGGAAATACAGGTCCGTCTGAATGAAAGCCGCACGCGGAATGGCTGTATATGTTTTTCTCGCCGGCTTGCGCAGCCTGAGAGGCGTCACGGCGAAACGGTCCACAGGCCGTTTGTCCGGCATCCAGCTAAAGCCTTTCAGACGCTGATCCTCACGAGTCATCTGGGCAACAGGATAAGCATCACTTGCTGCCGTATCAAAGTAATAGACCCTGTGGATATTGCCATCAGTGAAATACGCGGAAAGCATTTTGCTCTCCTTGCGGTTTGCCGTGGCGAGCGTATTGTTTTCTTCAAGATAGAAAAGTGCCGATGCCCCGCCGAGAGCGTCAAAGCGAGTCAGCTCCCCTTCCGGTGAAAAATAAGCCATCATCTCGACGGACTTCACCTGATTGTAATGCGAAGTATCCTGCTGCATGTGGATAAATGCGTTTGACATCAGGCTCACTTTCTCCATGGACTGATTTCTGATGACGGCAAAAACGCTGTCAGCCATATATTGCTGCGTCACCTCATTCCAGATGACTGGCGACTTGTAAAGCCTCGCAAGGGAGTCAAGATCCGAATACTCAAGCGAATCGCAGATGATCTGCATCGTCTTGCGGTATATCTTCACATTTCTCAAGGCCGTTACGAACCCTATTTCAGTGGTATCCGGCGGAACGACGGCAACCGCAGAGTCGGCAACGGCAAGTGAGTCAGACACAGAACCGGCAACGGCAAGCGAGTCAGACACAGAGTCGATGCCTGTCGAAACGCCAATACTGTCCGCCGGAGCCTTACCGGCAGAAGCAGCGAGGGAATCTGTCGGCGCAGGCACATAAGAAGCCGAAGAGTCCGCACTTACGACCGCAGAGGAGTCCGACGCGGAAGGTATCGTCAGGGAGTCCGCCGCAGCCGGAATTGTCAGGGAGTCCGCCGCAGTGGACAGACGAGAATCTCCGACGCCGGCGGCCACTTGCGGAGACGGTTCGACGGACTTCACGGAAGGCTGTTCGGAGGAAGCAGAAGCCGACTTCCCGGAAGACGCTGCCGCAGAAGACTGCTGCTGACGAGGTTTCTCCGGAGGCCTGTTAGGATCGTTCGCAGCCTCCTCCGCCGCACGCTGAGCGGCTTCCGCCGCAGCCTTCCGTCTGAACTCTGTGACCGGATCCACATTGATGCCGGACTTGCGGGCGGCTGCCGCAGCTATGACAAGCGAGTCTATGTCGCACATCCGCTTTACCGTGTACACGAGAGTGTCAGCCCCGAAATAGACAGTATCGACCGAACCGCTTTCCTGAATCTCCGCAATCACTGCCGGCCGACGTGTCATCGTCACTCTGGAGTCGCTGTCCACATAATTGATATGTCCTGCCACTCCGGATACGCTCCGCGTCGTATCGGTCACCTGCGCATTTCCCAGCATATCCACATTCATCGTGTTGCGGTAGAAATACAGAGAGTCACTCCAGCCCTCCTGAGTGTCAGACATCACATGCACATTGTCTCTGAAAAAGAACACTTCCCTTCCCCGGTCGTACCATCCGGCGTCAGCCGAAAGCATATTGTCATCCTTCCAGGCGTCAGTTCCCCGCCCGAATATGGCCAGACTCCTGTCCGACTCATATTTAAGCCATGTGGTCTTGACGAAGATGGAATCAGTGAACATATTGACGTCATCCGTGAACGTGAACACCTTTATCTTCGAATCATAGGTGCCGAGCGTGCTTTCGATGATCTGTCCGTCCTTGTCCCTCATGGAGCCGCCCTTCATGAAAACGGCGACACTGTCCTTTGTATTATAGTCCAGATGCCTTGTCCTCAGCGTGTTCTTGTCCTTGTCCATCAGCTGGACGACATTTCCCCTGAACTCGGCCAGATCACGGTCTATTCTGTAGATCATCCTCTCGCTCTCGAGCCTGGTGCGGTCCTGAATGATGCGCACGTTGCCCAAGGCCTCAATAATCCTGGAATCGACGTTCCACAACGCCGTGTCGCAGAGAAGGTAGGTGTTGTTATGCAGGAACACCGCATTGCCGACAGCCCGCCTGTAGGTACGGCCGTTCCTTTCGACCTGTCTCAGGGTATCGGCCTGAATGAGGCGCACGAGACTGTCCTCCGGCTCGCGCTCCTGAGAAAATGACGGAAACGCGGACAGGACAAGCAGAATCGCGACAAGCAGGCTTCTTGCTGAGGTCATGTCTATTCGGGTCTGAACTTCTCCGACCAGCCCTCCCGATTAAACTGGCAGTCCTTGAACAGAGGGTCGATCACGATGTATGTGGATGAAATCTTTTCTTCTATGAATCTGTCTATGGCCTCCATCGACTTCATCTGCTTGACCTGATTTAGCATGAGATCGTAGTCTTCAGTGAATGAGGCGGCATGGGCCGGGATTATCCTGTCCACCCTGATTATCTTATATACGGTATTGCCCGAACGGCCCTCGTTGTCGAGAGATTCGAACGGTTCGGAGATCTCTCCCTCCTTTAAATCCTTTATCGCGGCATAATCCTGCGGCTTGAGCTGGTCTATCTCGAAATATGACGAGCCGGTGTTCGGATCGGACATCTGTCCGCCGTTGGTCTTCGTGGCAGGATCCTCCGAATAGAATCTCGCCGCAAGATCGAAGGTCACTGCCCCGTTGGCAAGCTCGGTCTTCAGACTGTCGAGGACACGGAAAGCGTTTTCCCTGTCATCGACAGTGTATTCCGGTTTGAGAAGTATGTGTCTGGCATTGAACATATCGCCCTTCTTCTCAAGCACTTCTATGATGTGGAAACCGTCGGGGGTCTCGACTATCTGCGACACGACTCCCGGCTTCAGAGCCATGGCCGCATCCGAAAACGCGGGCCAGAATATGGACTTGGAGGCCATGCCGAGCTCTCCGCCGCGTCTGGCGCTCCCCGGATCCTGTGAATATATGCGGGCGAGAGTGGAGAACTTCTCCCCGTTGATGATGCGCTCCCTTATGGCGAGAAGGCGCTCCTTGACAGCCATATTGGCAGCCTCACGGTCCGGATATATGCATATCTGGCTGAGCTGGTACTTTATCGGCACCATCGGAAGATCCTCCGCCGAAGTGCTGTCGACATAGCACTTCACGTCATAGGGAGTGATCTCCGGGATGTCGCTCATGATGTTGCTCTGCATCTGCTGAGTGAGACTCTGGTCCTCAAGAGCCTTGCGCCACTCCTGCCTGAGCTTGTAGAGAGGCTTGCCGAAATACTTTTCAACAGCCTCGTCCCCGCCGAGCTGAGTTCTCACCATGTCCATCCTGTTGCTGAGTTCGCCGTCCACCATATCGTTGTTGATGGACAGGGAATCGATACGGGCCTGCATGAGGAAGAGCTTGGACTCCATCATCTGCTCCAGAATCTCGCATCTGACGTTTCTGTCGGAGGCATAGCCCTCAGCCCTCATCATCTGTACCTCTCCCTCAAGATCAGAGATGGAGATCATTTCATTTCCCACTACAGCTATCGTCTTGTCTATAAGCCCGTTTTCATACTTCTGCGCATGAAGTGGAAATGGCAGGCACAAGACAAGAGCAAGAACTGCTCCCTTTACAGTATGCTTCATAATCTTCCTTAAAAAATCTTAAATCTTCCGTTGTCGCGGGCGTCTTTGAGCAAGTCCCGTTCCAAAGCGGCTACGAGCTCCTGCTTCCTCACGCTTATGATGATGTTCCTTATGCGTTCATGACAATACTCCTCAGGAGCAGTCTCTCCGGCCGGCATGAAGTCGGCTATGTAGGCAAGATTCAGCTTGCCGTAGGAGTCCTCCTGCTCGATGAATCCGTTTTTCATGGACAGGAGCAGGTCGGAGTAGTCCTTCCCGAACTCCATCGAGAGAGTCGCCATGTCGATCCACCTTCCGTCGAAGTCGGTGTACTTGATGGCCGAAAACCGCGACAGACTGTCGGCGGCGACAAGATCCGCGAGAGACTCTGAGGACATCTTCTTCCTTATCAGCTCGAGATTGGGCGAATCTGCGGATATGCGGAGGAATCTGGCTCTGACAATCGGCAGCTCAAGGACGAAATGGTCGATGTGCTTCTGGTAATAGCCGTCGATCTGCTCGTCCGACACCAGAGTGTCAAGCCTTTCGTTGATGTACCGCTGCTCATATCTGAACTTCAGAAGCGAACGCCTGTACTCCTCCAGTTCTGAGGACACGTCCAGCTCCTCCTTGGTAAGATGCTTCTCGGCGATGTCGAGAAAGACGAGGTCGGAAGCCCACGAGTTGACATACTGCAGAGCGAGTCTCAGGCTGTCTTCCGCCGGAATGCCGTCGGGAATCAGCCTTGACACCTCACTCCGGTACAGCTTATGCCTGCCGACCTCCGCCACGACCTCATCGTCATGAAGAAGCGAGGAAATCGCCCGGCATGACTGGAAAGTCAGCAAGGCGATTCCACATAATGCCATGATTCGGAAGACGGCCTTCATCTTCCGGCTTATCTTGAATAGTTCGGAGATTCCCGCGTGATGGTCACGTCGTGCGGATGGCCCTCGACATATCCCGCATGGGTAACTCTGACGAACTTGGCGGAACGGAGAGCCTCGATGTCCTTGGCGCCGCAGTAGCCCATTCCCGCCCGGAGGCCGCCGACGAGCTGATATACGACCTCGGAGAGTGTCCCCTTGTACGGCACCTGAGCCACGATTCCTTCCGGCACGAGCTTCTTGATGTCCTCCTCCATGTCCTGGAAGTAGCGGTCCTTCGAACCGGCCTGCATGGCCTCAAGCGAGCCCATTCCCCTGTATGACTTGAATTTCCTTCCGTTGAGGATGATAGTCTCTCCTGGCGACTCCTCAACTCCGGCGAAGAGAGATCCGGCCATCACCGTGCTGGCGCCTGCGGCAAGAGCCTTGACTATGTCGCCCGAATAGCGGATGCCGCCGTCGGCGATCACAGGTATGCCCGTGCCCTTGAGAGCCTCGCTTGCCATCATGATGGCGGAGAGCTGAGGCATTCCGACACCGGCTATGACTCTCGTGGTGCAGATCGAGCCCGGCCCTATGCCTACCTTCACTCCGGACACCCCGGCATCGGCGAGAGCCTTGGCTGCTGCTCCCGTCGCCACGTTTCCGGCGATGATCTGCACGCCAGGAAGGGCGGCGCACGCCTTTTTGATGACGTCAATCACATATACCGAATGTCCGTGCGCGGTGTCAACCACAACGGCGTCGGCACCGGCGCTCGTAAGCATCTCTATTCTTTCTATCGTGTCGGATTTCACTCCCACGGCCGCAGCCACGAGAAGACGCCCCTTTGAATCCTTGGACGCGATAGGATTGTCCTTGATCTTCATCAGATCCTTGTATGTGATAAGACCCACGAGCTTTCCGTCCGCGTCGACGACCGGAAGCTTCTCGAACTTGTACTGTCTGAGAATGCCGGTGGCCTCTTCGAGCCCTATGCCCTTAGGAGCCGTGACGAGATTCTCCGCCCTTGTCATCACCTCGGAGATCGGAAGCTTCATGTTGTCCTGAAAGCGCAGATCCCTGTTGGTGACTATGCCTATGAGGAAGCCGTTGGCGTCCACAACCGGTATTCCGCCGATATGGTGATGGGCCATCATCCCAAGAGCGTCGCCGACGGTGGCCTCCGGACGGATGGTGACAGGATCGTAGATCATTCCGTTCTCCGCCCTCTTCACGCGACGCACCTGACTCATCTGCTCCTCGATGGTCATGTTCTTGTGAATGACGCCTATGCCGCCGGATCTCGCCATCGCTATCGCGAGCTCCGCCTCAGTAACGGTGTCCATTGCGGCAGAAACGATCGGCGTGTGGAGTGAAATACCTGTTGAAAACCTGGTGGAGACGTCCACCATCCTCGGAAGGACATCTGACTCTGCCGGAATGAGCAGAACATCATCAAAAGTCAGTCCTTCAGGAATCTGGGAATTAACAAAAGTCTGCATTACATACAATTTTGCACGCAAATATAAGCAGAAGACGAGAGTAGAACAAATTTATTTGCTCAACGGGGCATTTATGCGGACAACAGACTTTCCCTGCCACGAGTCCCGGGCCTCAAGACGCTCGTCAAGCATTCTCAACAGCTCAGCGTTGCGCACGAGCCCCCACGGAGTCTCGTTGACGAATCTCGGCGGCACCTCTCCCGCAAAACGCTCTATGCACAGGTCCGGGCGCAGCCTCTCGAGCATGTCCACGAAAAAGTCGAGATACCCGTCGAGAGTGAATCTCTCGAAATCCTCAGGACAGCGGGCGTACTCTCTCTCCATGGCGGTGCCCTTGACGATCTGAAGCTGGTGGAACTTCACGGTCTTAAGCGGCAGCGCGTTTATCTCGGCACATTCTTCAAGCATCATTTCCCGGCTCTCCCCGGGAAGCCCCAGGATGAAATGCGCCCCCACTTCAATGCCTCTCGAAGCGGTCTCCCGGACCGCCGCTGCCGCACAGGCGAAGTCGTGTCCGCGATTGATGCGGCGGAGGGTCTCGTCCCGGCAGGACTCTATGCCGTATTCGACGATGACTATCGGGGCATTCAGCTCGCGGCCTCCCACAACGCGGCTCCAGCCTGCCGCAGCCCTGCCTTCCTTCAGATCGGCAAGCCAGTCGAGCTTCTCCGCATCTACACAGTCGGGCCTCGTGCCGATGACCACGCCGGCCACAGCAGGATGGGACAGGGCCTCAAGATAAAGCCTCCTTAACTCGGAAAGATGGGCATAGGTATTCGAGAACGACTGAAAATAAGCGAGATATGACGAAGCGTTCCTGTAACGAGTCCTGTGGAACGTTATCCCTTCGTCAATCTGCCTGCGTATCGGAATGCCCGGCGTACTGTAAGAGGGGTGAAAGGCGGCGTTGTCGCAATAGGTGCAGCCTCCGCGCCCTGCCGAGCCGTCTCTGTTCGGGCAGGTGAACCCGGCGTCAATCACGACTTTCTGCAGACGCTCACCATACAGGCGTCTGAAATGGCCCACATAGGAATTATATCTCTTGCCTTCAGCGAAAGAAGCGTGCATGATCAGCGGAATTTTTTATATTTGCGGCAAATATACGGAGAAGCCGAGCGCAATGCAAGCTCGCTTGTATTGCCGAGGCGCAACAGTATAAATGGCCGCCAGGCCAAATTACGCAGAAGCCGAGCGCAATGCAAGCTCGCTTGTATTGCCGAGGCGCAACAGTATAAATGGCCGCCAGGCCAAATATACGCAGAAGCCGAGCGCAATGCAGACATTCATAAACATAAGACCGCTGACGATCCTTTCGGGCGTCATTTTCATGACCTGCGTTTTCGTGACCTGCCTCCTCTGCTCCGGAACAGCGGCGGCGCAGGATGACATGGATCAGGAGACCATGTCCCCGGAGACCAAGGCTCAGGAAGAGTCCCGGCAGATGAGATTCGCCGTCACGGAATACTCCGCCAATTTCCTAAGGGAAAAGCCGGACTTCGCCGCAGAACTCGGCAACCAGCTGCTCATGGGCACTCCCGTGACCATACTTGCAGAGGAAGGCTACTGGAGGCTCGTGCTTTCTCCCGACCCATATATGGCATGGTGCGTCGACCGCGGACTGACGGAAATGACGGAGCTTGAGTTGAAAGAGTATCTGAAGGCACCGAAATACATCTGCACGGCACTCTACAGCCAGATATACACCTGTCCGGACAGGTCATCGGAAAAAGTGTCCGACCTTGTGGCGGGAGATCTGATGCTGAACGCCGGAAAGGCCGCAAAAGGCTTCGTCCGCATCCTGCTCCCGTCCGGGAAAGAGGGATTCGTACCGAAAAAGGATGTGGAGGACTTCGCCGGATGGGCCGCTAAGGCAAAGGCGGACAGCAAGAGCATCTTGTCCACGGCGGAACAGCTGCTCGGCGTGCCCTATATGTGGGGAGGCACATCGGTGAAAGGTCTGGACTGCAGCGGATTCACGAGGCTGGTGTGGCTGCTGAACGGCGTCCTGCTCCCGAGAAATGCGAGCCAGCAGGCTCTGACCGGAAAGGAAGTGCCGCCGACACAGGAGTACCTTGCTCCTGGAGATCTGCTGTTCTTCGGCAGGGACGGGATAGTGACCCATGTGGGCATATATGCCGGCGAAGGAAGATTCATCCATGCATCAGGAAGCGTGCGCCGGAGTTCGCTGAACCCGGGAGACCCTGACTATTACGAACTCTCGGACAGGCTCATGTCGGCAAGAAGGGTCATAGGAGAAGAGGATATGGAATCCGGGGTGGTGAGCATCAGGCGGAGCGCGGCGTATTTCCCGCAGGAGGACGAGCAGGAGGACCGGCAGGAGGACCGGCAATTCGATTAGAGTAATGCGATTAAGTGAAGCTTGTTTGCATTGCTCTCTGTTTCTGACTATATTTGCAGCGGAATTCCGCCAGCCCATCGGAGGCATGGCGTCTTCCGAGGACATTAACTGATTTATTAAAACTTATTTGTCATGAATCTCAGAGACATCAAAAAGGACATCGAATATTTCATCGGGGAATTCATCGATGACTGCTCACTGTTCATCGCTCTCAATCCGGCTAAGGAATCAGAGGAGATCAACAAGATAATCGACGAGGCAGTCGAGCTCTACAACAGCCTCAAGGACAGAATAAGTCAGGCACCTAAGGCAGAGAAGAAGAAAAAGGAGAAGCTCACCCGCAAGACCAGGCCGAACCTCAATCCTTATTTCAACGGTATCCGCCAGGAGATGATAGAGAAGCTCGACGAGCTCAGCGAAAAACTCAGCTCCGCCATCACAGCCCAGGCGTAAGGAACACGGTCTCCCGCAGACGGCTTTCGGGAACGCTCTCCGGGACATAAGGACATAAGCCCCGGCACGAAGCCCAGTCTCAGAAGCGAACGGGAAAAGCCGTCACCGAGATGCAGACAACAAAAAGAGGATGACTCCCTTAAGTCTTTGACTTTTCAGGGTCATCCTCTTCTTTATGTCCTGTCCTTGGCCTATACAGCCGACACTGGCTGGCCTATACAGCTGAAACTGGCTCTTTACCGGTCATTCCCTGCCGGCGAGGTGCTTTTCCCATGCCCAGGCGGAAGCCAGAGTCTGCTCCACCGTTCTCTCGGCCTTCCATCCGAGCTCCTTTTCGGCGAGAGTCGGGTCTGCCCAGATGGCGGTGATGTCTCCCTCGCGACGAGGCGCAAACCTGTAGTTGAGCTTGAGACCGTTGACCTTCTCGAAGGTCTGCACGAGCTCGAGCACCGATACCGGACGGCCGGTGCCGACATTGAATATCTCGTAGTCTTCCTTCATCCTTCCGTCGAGCATCCTTGCAACGGCAGCGACATGCGCCTTCGCGAGATCGACCACGTCGATATAGTCTCTAAGACAGGTGCCGTCCGGAGTCGGATAGTCATTTCCGAAGATGCTGAGGCACTCTCTCTTGCCGATGGCGGTCTGCGTGATGTAAGGGACGAGATTGTTAGGGACGCCGCGAGGAAGCTCGCCTATGAGAGCGGACGGATGGGCGCCTATCGGATTGAAATATCTCAGAGCCATGCCTTTCACCGGTCCCTGCTTGTCCATTCCCGCCATGACCGTCTTTCCGAGTGCCGCAGTGGCCCTGACGGTGTCCCGAAGAATGTCCTCGGCCATCTGCTTGGTGTTGCCGTACGGAGAGGTGGCAGGCTGGCGCGGAGAGCGCTCAGTGACAGGGAGCTTGTCCGTCTCGCCATAGACGGTTGCCGATGAAGAGAAGAGGACATTGCAGCCTCCGTGATTCTTCGAAGCCTCAAGAATGTTGAGGAAAGACAGGAGATTGTTCCTGTAATACTTCAGAGGTTCGGAAACAGACTCACCGACCGCCTTGAACGCGGCGAAATGAATGACAGCGTCGATCCTGAACTCAGAAAACAGCCTGTCGACAGAATCCATGTCGCAGCAGTCCATCTTCTCAAACGGGATGTCATCCCTTCCCGTGATCTTCTTGACTCCTTCAAAGCAGGTCATGTCGCAATTGGAGAGATTGTCCGCGACAACGACATCATAACCGGCCTGAATCAGCTCAACAGTGACATGACTGCCGATGTATCCGGCACCGCCGGAAACCAGAACTCTCTTTTTCATATTATGTCAGATTACATATAGTTCGGATTGTCATCCGCCTGTCCTGCGGAATCGCGCATCAAATTTATAAAATATCCGGATAAAGAGAAAATTTAACGCCAAAATCAGTATTTTTGTCGTCCCATATTCAATAATACCCTATAAATCAAGAAAATGAACAATTCCTCACATATACCGGGATCCCGGCATCTCGACATCGGGCGCATGGCCTGCACGGCCGCCGTCATCATCCTCTGCGCAATGCGGACCGCCGTCTCGGGCAATGCGGCTGAAAGACAGCAAGACAGGACAGAGAGCGCACGGCGGCTTGAAAGAGCCGTTGAAGAGGCGGCGGAAGGGAATGCGCTGGGCACAGCATCATTCGGAGTGTTCGCAATGACGGCCGCCGGAGACACGCTGGCCGACTTCAATGGAGAACATGTACTTGTGCCCGCATCCAATCTTAAGATGGTGACGACCGGAGCGGCGCTGCACTTCCTCGGTCCGGAGTACAGATACGAAACGGCGATCGGGTATTCCGGCGGTGTGGAGAACGGAGTCCTTCGGGGAGACCTCTATATAATAGGAGGCGGAGATCCTGCTCTGGGCTCACGCGACTCCATCGCAGTGCCGCTGGAAAAGACGTTCAGACAGTGGCGTGGCTTTCTGGCCAAGGCCGGGATAAGAAAAATAGAAGGTCACGTGATAGGCGACGGAAGGTTTTTCGACGGAGCCATGGAAGAGGACACATGGCTGTGGAATGACATAGGAACATATTATGGCACCGGAGTGAGCGGCCTTTCGTTCTACGAGAACGTCAAGGATTTCAACGTCTCGGCCGGAGCCGCTCCGGGAGATGCGGTCAGTGTGATCCCTGGTTACCCGCAGACTCCGTGGATGGAATACAGGCATTCCTGCACGACCGGAGAGGGAGGCACCGGCAACAGGCTGTACTACTATACTTCCGGCTTTGCCCCCGCCGGGGAGATGAGAGGGACTTTCGCAGTGGACAGAGGGCCGAAGACGGAAAAGGGAAGCAACAAGTTTCCGGCCTACACATGTGCATGGCATTTCGTCAGGTATCTTCAGGAGTGCGGAGTGGGATGTAGCTCGGGGGCGGCCGACACCGGTCCGGTTTTCGGCGTGCCGGGAAAGAAACCGGCCGACTGGAAGTCGCTGACAATCATAGGCAGGACATCCTCACCGACACTGCGGCGCATCGCGTTCGAGACCAATTACGAGAGCAACAATTTCTTCGCCGAGACGATATTCCGAACTCTCGGGAAGGAACTATGCGGGGACGGTTCATACGAAGGCGGACGAAAGGCCATAAAGGATGTTCTTGACGGACTCTGCGGAGGAAGCGGCGGTATGGTGATCATGGACGGGAGCGGGCTCTCAAGACAGAATCTCGTCTCTCCGGCCTTCTTCTGCAGATTTCTTGACGCGATGCTCAAGTCGCCTGCAGCGGACGCATTCCTCTCCACCCTCCCGTCTCCGGGAGACAACGGCACGCTTGCCTACGTCATGCGAGGACAGTCCGCTGAACTGAAGTCGAGAATCCTGATGAAAAGCGGTTCGATGGGAGGCATCCTGTGCTACAGCGGCTACATCCTGCCGGAAGCTCCGGACGGCGAGGCCGTCATCTTCTCCGTGATGGCGAACAACTGCACGGCGACTCCCGGACAGATCAGAGCCGCCCTCGAGAAAGTCATCATTGCCATCGCCGAGGCAGGGACTGAAGCTGAGGGAGGAACTGAAGCTGAAGCAGGACGCTGAGGTCACTGCTTGGCGAAGAGACTGCGGCAGAGCGCGGGAACGTCGCCGACCTTCACCACGGAAATTCCCTCCGGGACATTGTCCGGACTTGCGAAAGATGAGATATAGATTCTCCTGAAGCCGAGCCTGTGAGCCTCCATGATGCGACGCTCGGTCTGGGCCACAGGCCTTATCTCTCCGCTGAGGCCGACTTCCCCGGCGAAGCAGGTATCCGAAGGTATGGCGAAATCAAAATTTGACGAAAGCACGGCGCACACCACAGCCAGATCGCAGGCCGGGTCAGTCACCCTGAGACCTCCGGCCATATTAAGGAACACGTCCTTCACGCCGAGGCGGAATCCCGCCCTCTTCTCCAGAACAGCCAGCAGCATATTCAGACGGCGCACGTCGAAACCGGTGGCAGAGCGCTGAGGGGTACCGTATGCGGCCGTGCTCACAAGAGACTGCACTTCTATCAGAAACGGACGCGTGCCGTCGAGCATCGCGCCCACAGCGACTCCGCTCAGCCCCTCCTCGTGCATCGGAATGAGCATTTCCGAAGGATTGCTCACCTCCCGCAGGCCTTTTCCCGTCATCTCGAACACGGCGAGCTCCGAAGTCGAGCCGAACCTGTTTTTTATGCTCCTGAGCAGGCGATAAGTGCCGCGGCTGTCCCCCTCGAACTGGAGCACCACGTCCACGATGTGCTCAAGAATCTTCGGCCCGGCTATGCTTCCCTCTTTCGTGATGTGCCCGATCAGTATCACGGGTATGTCTGTCTCCTTGGCAAATCGCAGAAGCATGGCGGCGCACTCCCTTATCTGTGACACCGAGCCCGGCGAGGACTCTATCGTCTCCGTATAGACGGTCTGCACGGAATCCACGATCATCAGATCCGGCATGATTTTCCTTGCCTCGTCCAGCACATTCTCTATCAGAGTCTCGCTGTAGATGAGACAGTCGCTCTCGTCTCCGCCGAGCCTGACTGCACGCAGCTTCACCTGCCGCACGCTCTCCTCCCCCGTGACATAGAGAGTCTTGAGGGAGCGGCAGTGAAGAGGTATCTGAAGTGAGAGTGTGGATTTTCCTATGCCCGGCTCTCCGCCGATGAGCACGAGAGAGCCTTCGACGAGCCCGCCACCGAGAATGCGGTCCATCTCGGCGTTCGAAAGAGAGATCCTGCTCTCCTGAGAAGTGTCTATGTCAGAAAGCGGCATCGGCTTGTGCCCGCGCCCCGGAACATCCATCCCCGCTCTCGCCGGACCGCCCTTGCGTCCGGTGACCACCTTCTCCTCAACCATCGTGTTCCACTCTCCGCAGGCGGGACAGCGTCCCATCCATTTGAGACTTTCATTCCCGCATGAGGTGCAAAACCACACCGACTTCTGCTTCAATGCCATTGCCTATCTGATTATTGATATTATACAACTGACGTTTCCGGGCTACGGCGCGCCGAGTCTATTCCGGCTTTCCGGCCGAGCGGTTTCTGTCCAGTTCGTAGACCTCCATATCATGAATCCGCCCGCCGTCGATATGAAAGCGGAGGGCGGTGCGCACGAGATGAAAACCCGAGATGCCCGCCGCACCCGGGTTGATCACCATCATGTTGCGCTTCCGGTCGTTCATGACTCTGAGTATGTGTGAATGTCCGCAGACGAAGATGTCCGGATGGTGCTCATCGATCAGGGCTCTGGCCCTGGGATCGTACCTCCCGGGGTAGCCGCCTATGTGGGTCATCAGCACCTTCATCCCGCCGCAGTCAAAAAGTCTGTACACAGGATACTCAAGTCGCACGTCCTGACCGTCGCAGTTGCCGTACACTCCGACCAGCGGCTTGAAGGCGGCTATCTTCTCTGCCGTCGCGAGCCCGCCGAAGTCTCCGGCATGCCATATCTCGTCCACCGGACTGAGAAAGTCCATGAACGGGCCGTCGAAGACCCCATGCGTATCAGATATGAGCCCTATGTACATCCGGCGTCACTTTCTGCCCTTTGACTTCCTGCGCTTCGACTCGACAGGGTCTCCGCTCCAGCCGTCATTCTGGAAAAACTGCTTCCAGTCGTCCTTGCGGCTGCGCGATGTACGCGGCTCGTAATCAGCGTTCTCAAATCTCTTTGAAGGACGGCCTGAGTCGCCTCGCCTGGAATCGCCCCTTCTTGAACCGCCGCCTCGGGAATCACGATAATCTCTGGAATCGCCGCCTCGGAAGTCGCGGAAATCGCGTGAGTCGCGGGAATCACCGCCTCTGCGTCCGCCCTCGTCAGAACCTCCCCTTCTTCTCGACGGCTTCTTTGGAGCGCCAGACGATGCGGAAGGTTCTCCTCCGGCGATTTCCACTCCGAGGCGATAACCCTTCCAGTTCTTGCCGTCAAGGGAGTTCACGACGGTCTCGGCGTCCCTCTCCTCAACCTCGAAGAAAGAAAATCTCTTCATGAGATCTATGCGGCCGACGTTGATTCTCTCCGGAATGTTCTTGTTGATGATCTCCATGAGCCTTCCTACGGTGAGCCCGTCAATCTTTCCGAGATTGATGAACAGGCGTGAATAGCCCGGCTCCGCCTGACGTGAGCCTTTCCCCGACTCACCCCTGTCTCTGCGTCCGCCCTTCTCATCAGTGGCAGTCTCTATCTCAGGCTTGTTGCGGTAGTATTCGTAGAATCTGTTGAACTCGTGGGAGACCATACGCTTGATGATGTCCTCCTTGCCGAGCCAGTCGAGCTTGCGGTAGATCTCCGGCATGAACTCGTTGATCTCCTCCTCATTGACCTGCACCTTCTCCAGCTCGTCGATAACCTTTATAAGCTGCTTTTCACAGATCTGTCTGGCCGTAGGTATCTCCCCTGCCTCGAACTGCTTTCCGATGATCTTCTCTATCTGCTTCACCTTGCTCTTCTCGCGAAGATTGATGATGGCGATGGAGGTTCCGGTCTTCCCGGCGCGTCCCGTTCTTCCGCTTCTGTGGGTATAGCTCTCGACATCATCAGGCAGGCCGTAGTTGATGACATGGGTAAGGTCGTCAACGTCAAGGCCTCGCGCAGCCACATCGGTAGCCACGAGGAGCTGGATGTTGCGCAGACGGAAGCGCTGCATGACCACATCCCTCTGAGCCTGCGAAAGGTCTCCATGCAGCGTGTCGGCATTGTAGCCCTCCTGCATAAGTTTCTCCGCAATCTCCTGCGTCTCCTTGCGGGTACGGCAGAAGATGATCGCGTAGATTCTCGGATAATAGTCCACTATGCGCTTGAGAGTCTCATACTTGTCCTTCGCATGAACCATGTAGACCACATGGCGCACATTCGCCGTGCTCTCGTTCTTGCGTCCGATTGTCACCTCCTTCGGATCGCGGAGATAATTCTTCGCTATCTTGCTGATTTCCGGGCTCATGGTAGCCGAAAACATCAGGGTGTTGCGTTCCTGAGGCACATCGGCGAGAATGGCATTGATGCTGTCGGAGAATCCCATGTCAAGCATCTCGTCGGCCTCGTCCATCACCACGTTCTTGACAGTGGCGAGCGACACCGTCTTGCGCTCCATCAGATCGAGCAGACGGCCTGGAGTTGCGACTATTATATGGACTCCACGCTTCAGAGCCCTTATCTGGCTTTCAATCGAAGAGCCGCCATAGACAGGAAGCACCTTGAGTCCCTCCACATATTTCGAATAGTCATTCAGGTCACCAGCTATCTGCAGACATAATTCCCTCGTAGGGCACAATATCAGCGACTGCGGCACAAGGTCTTCGATCACGATCTTCTGTATAAGCGGCAGTCCGAACGCAGCGGTCTTTCCTGTCCCTGTCTGCGCAAGTGCCACAATGTCATTATTTTCGCCCAAAAGGTACGGAATCACTTCCTCCTGTACGGGCATCGGATAGGCATATCCCATCTCTTCAATGGCGCGCCGGATCTCCGGAGACACGCCGAGCTCTTCAAATGTCTTCATCAGATAACTGTATCGGTTTGTTTTTCGGGCACAAAGGTAATCTTTTTATTGACACGGCAATTAATCGGGATGAATTTAAGGCCGCCGCCCGTCCGAATTTCAGTCATATTCATTATTTTTGCGTTTTCATTTCTCCGAATCACAGCACTAAATCCGATGGAAATATTCTTGTCAAGGGAAATGTCTCACGGCCGCCGCATCCTGTCTGAAGATGAGGCGATGCACTGCGTCAAAGTGCTGAGGCACAGAGAAGGGGACATAATCTCCGTCATCGACGGGGAGGGCACAATGTACCGCTGCCGCATCACTTCGGCCTCAGCCAGGGCAGTTGAAGCGGAAATCCTGTCGTCCGAGGCGGACTGGGGCGCTCATCCCTATCGGCTGCGACTGGCCGTCGCCCCCACGAAGAACACGGACAGGTACGAATGGTTTGCCGAGAAAGCCTGCGAAATCGGCGTTGACGAGATAATCCCGATAATAGGAGCACGTTCTGAGAGAAAGATCTTCAAGACGGAGCGCATCAGGAAAATTCTCACGGCGGCCGCAAAGCAGTCGCTCAAGGGAGCCGTCCCGAAGATATGCGAACCGATGTCCGTCAGGGACTTCATCAGCGGAGTCGGGGCTCAGCCCGAGGCGCAGGACGGGGCGGCAGCATCGGCCGAAACGGCTTCTTCCGAGGCGTGCCTCAACGGAAAGGGCAGCTCAAGAGCGGAAGAGCCGCTGAAGCTCATCGCATATTGCTTTGAGGACGAATCACATCCAAGAATATCCATCAAAGAGGCGCTGGAGCGTTACACCGGCTTAGAAGTGACGGTCATGATAGGCCCGGAGGGTGACTTTTCCCCGGAGGAGGCACAGCTGGCATTGAGCCGCGGCTTCATTCCGGTGCATCTGGGGAGGTCAAGACTGAGGACAGAGACTGCCGCTGTCACCGCCGCAGAAGCGGCCTATTTCAGATGGATGGAATAGCGTTCAGATGGATGGGACAGCGCCGTGCCGAAGCGTCCGCTTCGGCGACGGACAGAAGTCCGTGCAGCCGCCCGGTCGCCGGAATGGCCCGTGCCGAAGCAGAGCGTATGCGTCACTTTCTGATGATGCTGATCGTGGAGTCGAGCCCGACCTTGATAATCGAGGACGAGCGTCCGGTTGAACCGCGTTCCAGAGCCGGGGCTACGGTATAGTCCGCCGCCTTTCTTATGACATCGGACACCTCAGCCCAATTCCGGGGAGCAGGCTCGCCGGAAATGTTCGCGGATGTGGACACTATCGGCCTGCCGAAACGCCGCACGAGATCGACGCAGAAGTCCATCATCGGGATGCGGATTCCGACTGTGCCGTCCTCAGCCACCACATTGCGGGCAAGAAGATGGCGGTCCGCAGGCTCGCCGGCGGCTGCGGCAAGGGCGCCGGGATAGATGATCGTCATCGGGCTGTCAT
Organism: uncultured Bacteroidales bacterium; assembly: GCA_944326355.1. Classification (GTDB taxonomy): domain Bacteria; phylum Bacteroidota; class Bacteroidia; order Bacteroidales; family UBA932; genus Cryptobacteroides. The sequence goes on from CALVDO010000026.1 coordinate 22,271, forward strand.
TGACCTCGACAAGCTGCACGGCCATGTCGGGAATCTCCCTGACATATCTCGCAACCATATCCAGATCACTCGCCAGCAGCACGAGGGACTTGCTGTCGGAACGCTTCTTGATTTCATATATCTTCGCCACGGCCTCCGGATCGGTGGCATCGCAGCCGAGGCCCCAGACCGTGTCCGTCGGATAGAGGATCACTCCCCCTTTCTTCAGGACTTCCAGAGTCTCAGTCATCACTTCTTTGACATCCTTCATGATTTCCGAACATTAACTACGCGACATTAACGTGCTGTCGATATTTTATAATCTCAATATTTATAATCGTACAGAGTACGCTTCTTCTTCCAGTACATAATCAGCAGCCAGCCGAAGAGCATACCGCCAAGATGTGCGAAATGAGCTATGCTGCCGCCCACTCCGTAGATTCCGGTAAGAAGCTCGATGACCGCAAATATGATTACGAACCACTTGGCCTTGAGCGGCACAGGAGGGAAGATGAGGGTGAGAATCGCATCCGGATAGAGCATCGCGAAGCCGAGGAGCACACCGTATATCGCTCCTGAAGCGCCGACTGTCGGAGTAAGATTGAGCTGATGGAGAGCCGCAGCAGCCTGAGCCGAGCCCTCCGCGATACGCGACATGTACACCTGCGCCTCAATGAACTGCACCCCCGTGTGCAGCAGCGCCGCCCCGAGCCCCGTCACAAAATAGAACAGGAGAAACTTCTTCCAGCCCCACGCTCTCTCAAGCACGCTTCCGAACATCCATAGCGTGTACATATTGAAGAATATGTGCCAGAATCCCCCGTGCATGAACATGTGCGTTATGAACTGCCACGGCCTGAAGAATGGCGACGTCGGATAGAAGAGGGCGAAATGCTCAATCATGAACTCTCTGTTCAGAGCGATCATCACCATCACGAGCACATTGATTATTATAATGTTAGTGGTGGCCGGAGCCGAATTTCTGCTGTAAGTGAATCCCATTGGTCCTGAATCTTGCTTTTAAATTTCCTTAATATGTCCGCACTGCGCGTCCTTCAGACCGCATTACGGCATCAGCCGCCCGCTTCCGCCCTACCTGAACTTTCCGTCCAGCTCTTCTTCCGGGATCATTATCATGGTCTTGTGTCCCGAGCTTGTGTATTCCGCGTTTTCGCAGGCGAAGAGGGCGTCTATCAATCTCTGTGCCTCGGCGGCGGAGACTGAAGAATTGTCACCCGCAGCCCCGAGCCTGGCGAAGCGTTCCGCCATCGCGGACTGCATCACCGCCGCCATCGAATTGTGGTCGTCCCTCAACGCGACGATCATGTCATAGATCATCGACTGCACCCTGACCGCATCTACGGAATAGCCCTCCGGAACTCCGTTCACCACTACGGTGTCATTGCCGAAAGGAGCTATGTCGAATCCGAGAGACGCCAGCAGAGCGGCATGTTCCTCGAACAGCAGCCGATTCTCCACTCCGACCTGCACCTGAACCGGGAACAGGGAGCACTGGGTAATGTGCTCATTCCGGGAAAGCGCCTTCAGAAAACGGTCATAGAAGATGCGTTCCCGAGCCCTCCGGACGCTGATGACCAGAAGTCCGGACTTTACCGACATGACTATATAGCGATTGTGCAGAACCACCACAGATCTTGAGGGCAGAGTCTTGTCCTCAAACAGGCGTCCGTAGTCCTCTCTCCTGTCCACAAGCCCCGACAGACCTGACATCCCCTGATATGCAGACTGCCCGGAACGCCCCGTGTCCGCCTGATGAATATCCGGCGGCACTTCGCCGGGAATCACGTTCACATACGGAGAGTCCTGAGACGGAAAACCGTCGTTTTTGAACGGATCATAGGTGGGATCAATAGAGGGCACGGGCTCGGAAACCGGACGGTAGCTGTCGAATCCCCCGCTCAGCACCGGTATATCCGGCGCGCCTTCCCTGTCGAAGTCGATGCTCGCCACAAAGGAATTCTTGCCGAGCGCCTCCTTCACGCAGGCATACAGAGTCTGGAAGATGAGCGAGTCGTCCTCAAACTTCACCTCCGTCTTGGTCGGGCTCACATTGACGTCCACAGCGCCGGGATCTGTCTCCAGCCAGATGAAGTATGCCGGGGAAGTGCCCTCAGGGATGAGATTTTCATACCCCTTGAGCACTGCCCTGTTGAAATACGGACTTCGGAAATAGCGTCCGTTGATGAACATGTACTGATTGCCCGTGCTCTTGCGGGCCATGTCGGGACGGCCTATATAGCCCGATATCTTCACGACCGACGTGTCGGCGGAGATATCCACAAGCTGCTTCACCACATTCTGTCCGAGCAGATCCTGTATCCTGAACTTGAGCGACTTGGCGGGCTTCAGGACGAACACCTCCCTACTGTTGTGTGTCAGAGTGAATCCCATGTCGGGCCTTGTGACGGCTATTCGCGTGAATTCGTTGACAATGTGTCCGAACTCCACATTCTCCGACTTGAGATATTTGCGTCTCGCGGGCACATTGTAGAAGAGGTTGCGCACGGCGAAATTAGCCCCTTTCGGAGTCGCGACGGCCTCGGTGGAGAGATGGCGTGAATCCGCGAACCTCACCTCGCATCCCACCTCGTCCTCAGCACGCCTTGTCCTCAGGGTGACCTCCGACACCGCCGCTATCGAAGCGAGAGCCTCGCCCCGGAAACCGAATGTCATGATGGAAGAAAGGTCCTCTGCGGTGGCTATCTTCGAGGTGGCATGACGCTCGAAGCACAGCACGGCCTCATCAGGCGACATTCCGCAGCCATTGTCAATGACCTGTATCAGAGTCCGCCCGGCATCCTGCACCGCCACCGTCACCTGATCCGCTCCGGCATCCAGCGCGTTCTCCATGAGCTCCTTCACCACGGAAGACGGACGCTGCACCACCTCGCCGGCGGCTATCATGTTCGCCACATTGCCTGGAAGTATCCTGATGTCCATCCGTCAGAGCAATGAATAGAATTTGGCGACATATATGAGCACAACGAAGAAGAGAATGAGGCCGACGGCCCCTATGATGCCCTGAGCCCTGCTGGTCTTCCTCGTCTTCTGATAGCTGCCTCCCCGGAAACTGCCCTGAATATGCGAGCCCGGAGAATAAGGCTCCTTCTCCTTCCGTCCGTCGACATGGCCGAACTTCTCCTTGAGCGCCTCCTTCTCGGGATCGTAATACCTCGGCTTGTAATTGAACACCCTGTGCTCCTGACTGCCGAAAAATCCGAAATTAAATCCCATATTCCGTCACTTTTTATAATCTTGCAAAGATACCATTTTTTAATAACTTTACACCGCAATGACAAAAACGCCATGAACATGGAAAATTTCAGAATAGGAAACGGATATGACGTTCACGCACTTGCGGAGGGTCTGCCCCTGCGTCTGGGCGGAGTCGACATAGAAAGTCCCGTCGGCTGCGTGGCCCACTCCGACGGAGACGTCCCGATACACGCACTGTGCGACGCGATACTCGGAGCCCTCGCTCTTGGGGACATAGGGAAGCACTTTCCGGACACATCCGACGAATTCAGGGGGATAGACAGCTGCATACTGCTTGAGAGAACGATGGCTCTCGCGGCGGAGGCCGGCTACCGCATAGGAAACGCCGACATTACCGTCGCACTGCAGAGGCCCAGACTCGCACCATACATAGAAAGGATGCGGGAAAGGCTTGCAGGACTAATGTCGGCGCCAGTCGACGCGGTATCCGTAAAGGCCACCACGACAGAAAAGCTCGGTTTTGTGGGCAGGGGCGAAGGCTGCGAGGCGTATGCCGTCGTCCTGCTCGTCAGAGCCTGAATCCCGATAAGCGGCAGAATTGCTGTCCGCCGTAATGACGTCCGGTCCGTCAAGAGACGGAGCCGGCTCGTCATGGTCTAAAGCTCCGTAAGGTCCAGGCCTCCGGAATAAGTGGCCCGGATGGCGTGCCCGTTCATGTCCTCGGCTTCGACGGTTATGTTGTACACTCCGCCTCCGGCGCTCTCTATCGTCATGTTGCCCGAATCAAGAGAAGCGGCCGGGAAGTACGCGTCCATCTCATAATACACGCTGCCGTAATGCCATTCGTCAGCGCCCATCCAGCCCATGAGGACCGTGCCGGCCGCCAGCGAACCGCTCACTCGGAATGTTCCGACAATCGCCTCCAGAAGCGGCTTTGACGGATCGACGAAGAAATAGATTCCCAGACGGGTCTCCTCTCCGTATGAGCCCTCTGCCTGCAGGGCGAGGAAATATTCAGCGGCCTCTTCGCTCATCTGATCCTCGGAACGCTCAAGATAGGTGTTGGTACACTCGAGCGACACGTCTGCCGCGAGAGTCGAAAACGGCTCGCCGATGGAAGGGTCAATGATTTCCTCAACATACTCGAAGTCAAAGAGCTCGACATCAGTCGTAACTACACCGCTCTCATATCCGAATGCGAAGGCCGTGTACATTCCGGGGCCGAACTCCAGAAAGATCAGAGTGGCGTCAAGCTCACGCCTGCCTGTCACTGCGATATAGCCGTCAAGAAAATCATGATAGGTCTCCACGAAGCTCTCGGCAAACGCGGCCGGTGTCTCATAGCCGTCTACAACGGACTTCGGCAGCACATAGAAGCAGTACTGATCATCGTTTGTCGGTTCTGCGACGAGCACTGCGGAGTCATCGACCCGCGAAATCGTGAAAGTGTTGGAAGAAGGCTCCACTGAATCCGTCACAAAGAGGTCTGAAAGCACCACCTCGGTCGTCATTTTCCCCGAGATGTCGAAGCCGAAGGCCAGACAGCGGATTCCCGTCTCGGCATCATATCCGTCGAAGGTATCCGTCTCCTCCCCCACGGAAATCTGCCGCTGGTACAGCTCTTCGAAAGAGGTGCATCCATAGTCGGCATAATTGTTCTGCATCAGCGTGATGACATCCTGCGCAGCTCTCGCCGGCTCCATGCCGTATCTCTCCTCGAGAACCGTCTGCGGGATCTGACACCAATAGTAGTTCATGGTCTCGTCTTCAGGAGTGACTTTGACGGTAATAGATCCGGAGGTCTTGTCCACAAGCTCAAAAGTGAATGGCTCAGGCGTCTCGGGCGGAACTTCCGGCCCGGCTTTTTCGGATTCGTCACAGGCGGTCAGCGCAAATGCGGCCATCAGAGACCATCCCGCCGCTTTCAAGGAAAAAAGATTCTTTCTCATGCGAATAGGATAAAAGTTAATAATAAAAACAATAGACCGGCCAACAGTGCGATTGCCGGGAATTTCTTTCAGGTTCTACACCCGACCAGACACAGGCTGTGTCTCCGCCGGAGAAATCGGATTCTCTCCAGTACAGAATGCCGATTCTCCAAAGATAGAAACATTTTTTGATTTTTTCTTGTGGATATGAAAATATTTAGTACCTTTGCAATCCCAATTCAGGGAAACGCTTGAAATATTGAGATATGGTGTAATGGTAGCACTACAGATTCTGGCTCTGTCAGTGAGGGTTCGAGTCCTTCTATCT
>CALVDO010000027.1 GCA_944326355.1 uncultured Bacteroidales bacterium
TAAAGTCATGCACTCACGGTTGTCTACATCTATGACTCCGATTCCCATGATTTCAAGTCCCCGTTTGTATTCTCCGGCACAGCCTGACCAGAAATATCCCAGCCATGGGGTTTTCTTTCCGGACTTGGGAATATAGGAAGGATCCACGGCAATGGCTTTTCTTGTACCCGGCAGATGCTCTTTGACAAGGTGCTCATTGAATGAGAACCAGTCGAATGATTCGTTCACGAAATGGTTGCGGTACGTCTGTTCGGAGAACTTTCCGTACTTTTCTTATATGTTTTCCGGCATTTTATCGCACTCCAAAACACTGAATTACTGCTGCTTGTAGATTCATCTGTTGACAATATTTCAATGAACTTTTATAGGGTTTGAGTCGGCCTTATCCGACTCGATTGTTAAATTTTAAAATTTTCGGTTAAAATTTACCGAAGTATTGACAGAATTGATTTAACAAAATCTTGATTTTTTTGTGAAATTCTGTTTTCGGCCGCTCTCTATTTTAGCCGCCGGATTTTTTCGCAGCTGCAATGAAAGCAATCCGCTTGTTAAGACTGCCTGCACGCAAAGACAGGCAAAAACCAACCGACATAGACAGAATTATATGAAGCACAGACCAATCAGCCTTGGCGTCACCGCTGTCCTTGCTCTGTTCTGCATCAGCGGAATCTGGGGAGACGGAATCGCCGCCAGTGAACGCAGGAACGGCAGCGGCACCAGCATTTCAGTCACAGATGCCGCATCAGAAGACCTTTCCGACGGGATAGAGGACAGCCGCACCGTAACAGGAACCGTCACCGATGCGCACGGAGAGCCGCTGGCAGGAACAGGAATACTCATAAAAGGAACTGCCAGAGGGACAGTCGCTGACGCCGAAGGCAAATACAGCATAGAAGCAGGCCCCTCAGACATCCTGGTATTCTCATTCATGGGATACAAGGACATGGAAGTGACCGCAGGAAAGAGAGGCAGGATAGACGTCACTATGACGGAAGATCAGAATGTACTTGACGACGTCGTGGTAGTGGGATACGGCACACAGTCCAGGAAGCTTCTTACCACCTCAATATCAAAGGTAAGCGGAGACCAGATCTTCGATGCGCCTGTCTCTCATATAGGAGAGGCACTGAAGGGCAAGGTGACAGGTCTCAGAATCGCGTCAAACAACAACGTCGCTCCCGGAGAGGCGCCTAGATTCCTGATCAGAGGCGGTTCATCCATCACTCTGAGCAACGACCCTATCGTCATAGTAGACGGAGTGACGCGAGACATGAACGATCTCAATCCCAACGACATAGAATCCATTGAGGTATTGAAGGACGCGGCTTCGGCAGGAATATACGGAGCAAGGGCATCAAACGGAGTCATCCTTGTCACCACGAAAAAGGGAAGCGCATGGAAATCCCCGGAAATCACCTTCGACGCGCAGGTCGGATGGTCTGCCCCGTCCCGGTCCTGGGATCTGATGAACTCCCGCGAATTCCTGTCATTCGTAAGGCCGGCCCTGGTCCTCGGCTACAACGGGGAGACTATTCTGAACGGGGCGAACGCAGCCGGCACAGGCAACACGGCCACAGACCTGTATTCGACCAGATACCTGGAGCAGGGAGAAGCGGTGCCGGCAGGATACCAGTGGATGTACGACCCCATCGATCCGAGCAAGATCATAGTGTTCTCCGACACCGACTGGCAGAGGGAATGGTTCAAGCCGGCGCTTTGGCACAAGGAATACATAGGAGTAAACGGCGGCACTAAAAATATAACATACGCGGCATCAGTCAGCTATCTTCAGGATGCCGGAATGGTGGCCATGACAGGGTACGATCTCCTGACCATGCACGGCAACACGACATTCAAAATCACCAGAAAACTCACCGCCTCGACGACTTTCGACTTCTCGACTTCCAGAAAGGACGCTCCGATGGACAACTACTTCAACGCCATAGGACGCGGACTGATGATGTCCCCGACCAGCAAGCAGTTCTACGAGGACGGACGCTGGGTCACGGGAGGAAGCAACAAGAACCAGCAGTCAGCCTCATTCTACGAGGCATTCTACGACAGGGAGAGACAGACCAACCGCATGGGGGCCAACTTCAACCTGAAATGGGACATCATCGACGGGCTTACGGCGACAGCGCAGTATGCGGTCTTCGACGACAGCTACCGAGGAAGCTACTATGCCTACGGCGAGATAGACAAGACTCCGAACTACATCTCCTCCGACCGCTCCACGACAGAGACAAGAACGGAGACAATGAAGCACACGTTCACAGCATACCTCACCTACAGCAAGGAGCTTCAGGGCGGACACAAGATCGACGCTACGGCAGGATATGACTATATGAGATGGAGATACTGGTACCTGTCAGCCAACTCGACAGGATCCACCTCCGACAAGATTCCTATCCTGGACTCCGGAACATCATTCACGGCAAGCAACCAGGACACCCAGGAGGCGCTCATCTCCTATTTCGGGCGCGTCGGGTACAATTTCCGCGACCGCTACATACTGTCAGCCACATTCCGCGCGGATGGGTCATCCAAGTTCGCGAAAGGCAACCGGTGGGGCTATTTCCCGGCAGGGTCATTCGCATGGATCATCTCTGAGGAGCCTTTCTGGAACATGCAGGCGATGAACACCTTCAAGTTCAGGGCTTCCTACGGGCAGACAGGAAACAATGGCATCGGCCTGTATGACACCTATGGCTCATTCTCGTCAGGAATGTACGCAGGACACCCTACGCTTCTTCCGACAGACATGCAGAACCAGGGGATGAAATGGGAGACCACCACCCAGCTGGATCTCGGCCTTGACATGGGATTCTTCAACGACAGGCTCAGAGTGGCATTCGACTACTATGACAAAGTCACCGACAACATGCTGTTCTCCATCACTCTTCCGGACACCGGCTCGCTCGGATCGGTCATGGCCAACGTCGGAAGCGCGAGGTTCTGGGGATTTGAGCTTGAGCTGCACTCGGTGAACATCCACACCAGAAACTTCATGTGGAGCACAGACTTCACATATTCCTTCAGCAGGAACAAGGTGCTCTCCCTTCCGGACGAATACATGTACACTGACCTCAACGGAAACACGGCATGGCGCATAGGCGGATACACCCTGAGCGAAAGCGGGGAAAGATTCGGCGGCACGGCAGTCGGAGAGCCTCTCGGAAGGATATACGGCTACAAGATCTCCCACATACTCCAGAACGACGCTGAAGCCGCAGCAGCCCTGTACGACACGCAGGCGCACGGCTACAGAAGAAGCGACGGGCTTTCCATAACAGGCCGCAAGGACGCAGGAGACTATGAGTGGTGCAACAGGCCAGGCTCCAAGAGGACGGCCGAAGGAGAGGAGCAGATAGACGCAGAGGACATGTACGAGCTCGGAAATGTCATGCCGCACTCAATAGGCGGACTCAACAACACCTTCAGATGGAAGAACCTGAGCGTGTCCATCTATCTCGACTACGCACTCGGTCACTCGATATACAACTACATGAAGTCACGCTTCTTCCAGAACACGCTCGGAAACAGCAACTCCAATCTGGACAAGATGGTATACGACTGCTGGACAAGCCCTAATGACACAGACGCGAAATATGCCAGATTCTTCCCTAACGACGCCGACTTCGGCAACAGGAACTTCTCGCGCGCCTCAGACTTCAATGTGGAGAGAGCCGACTATCTGTGCCTCAGAGACGTGTCCGTCTTCTATGACCTTCCTCAGAAATGGATGGACAAGATACGAGTGAAGAAGATAACCGTCGGAGTCACAGGCAACACCCTCGCCTACTGGACAAAAGTCAGCGGAGGAGTCAGCCCTGAGACTGGAATGGGAACTGGCAGCGGAGACTCCATGTACACTTCCGTCAACAATGCCTCTTCAAACGGCAACATTGCCCCTCCCGCACGCAAGATCCTGTTCAACGTCAAGATAACTTTCTAAACAGACAATCAGATGAAACTGCATACATTATTGAAAACCTCAGCTGCCGCAGCCCTGGCCCTCATGTCCTCATCCTGCCACGGAGACCTGGACATAATGCAGGACAACAAGCTCTCGGCCAGCAACATGTGGAAAACATCAGAAGATGTGACCAGCTCGACATACGGAATATACGAGAGGATGCGGTCATGCTTCGCCTCCAACTACACAAACGTCTTCTACTGGGGCGAGCTCCGTGTGGGAGACTACATGTGGGGACCGGGACTGAAGGCGCAGGCGCAGAACAACGACATGCTGAACGTGCGCGAGAGCTCCATGAACTCCTCTACCGCATCTACGGTATGGTCATCCCTGTACCGGACAATAGACCAGGCCAACGCCGTGCTGAAATATGCACCGGCGGTGACGATGACCGGCGCGGACAGAGGCTTTGCCATAGGACAGGCATCATTTGCAAGGGCATACTGCTATTTCTGGGCGGCAAGGCTCTGGGGCGACGTTCCCCTCAACCTGCTCCCGATAGAATCCACGACGCAGGAGGAGACCTATCCTGTCCGCGTTCCCAAGGAGCAGGTCTACGCGCAGATAGAGTCTGACATTGTAGCCGCGCTGAACAATGCGGACAACCTCGGAAACGAGAAATATTTCGCGACAGCCGATGCCGTGAACATGCTCAAGGCGGAATACGCCCTGTGGATGTACACCGCGCAGGACGGCGGAGACAGATTCCTCTCAATGGCAGAAGAGGCCCTTCAGGCCATAGGCATCTCAGACGCAAGGCTGCTGGACTCATACGCATCTGTATTCTCCCGCGAGAACAAGTGCAACGATGAGGTCATATTCGCCCTGCTCAACGACCAGACGGAAAAGATCACCGGAGGCTACTACTGGTTCTTCTACCATCCGGCAAGCGACATCGCAGCGCAGTATCAGAACAATCCCGTGCCTATCAACGAGACGCAGTGGCTGAGCTACTCTGAAGAGTTCCTTGAAGTGCTCAGGAGCAGCAAGGCCGACAACGGCGACAGCAGAGTCGACTGCAACCTCGGAGACGGAGACTACGGTGCGTCCGGACAGAACATGACATGGCCGAACAAATTCCTCGGAGACATGTCAAGACAGCCAGTCGTCATGGACTGCGACCTGCTCTACTACCGGTATGCGCTCGCCGTCATGATGGACGCGGAGCTGAAATACTATCAGGGAAGATACCCGGAGGCCCTGGCGTCGCTCAACCTGATAGCCTCCAGAGCATACGGCAGAGACCGCTTCTATACGGACGCATCGCCTGAGGCCGTCCTTGATGCCCTCACGAAAGAATACTTCCTTGAGTTCCCTGCAGAGGGAGTCATCTGGTGGGCGCTCATCAGGCTTGACAGGATCTGGGACTTCAATCCGTCACTTGAAGCCAAGAAGACGTCAAATCCCAACATTCTCCTGTGGCCGATATCATCGTCCGCAATGAACAAGAACTACAAACTCACACAGACTGAAGGATGGAACTGACAATCATGCATATACTGAAGACAATCCGCACAGCGGCAGCAGCAGCCCTATGCTCTGCGGCAGCATGGTCATGCGTACAGGAGACAGACCCTGCGCTGATAGACTCATCTACAAGAATATCACTTTCAAAGGAAATAGAGACCTTCACCCCGGACGGAAAGACAGAATCCGGCAAGGACGCATTCGAGGCCATCGTCACGATAGTCAGAGGAAGCGACTTCGAGGCATCTGACTGGAGCATCGAAGTGACAGATCCGAAGGAATGCGCATCCGTTGAAAAGACCGACGTCACAGAGCCGTTCCTCGGCTCGTTCCCCGGAGACAGCTGCGACGTGACAAAGCCGGGAATTCGGATCGCAGTGCAGCCCAACACCGGATACCGCAGGACATTCGATGTCACTGTCACAGCCGATGACGGGGTCTCAAAGACCTTCACGTTCACCCAGCTGGGAGAAAAGGCGGACGCCTTCGTGACAAGCGAGACGGAAAGCGTAGAGTTCACGGCGGAAGGCGGCAGCACAGAGATCCTGTTTGAAAGCAACATGGGAGACGAGTGCTCTTTCAGCGTCACCTCCGAAGAGGGCAGCCCCGACTGGCTGGGATTCTCCTCCGAAGAGACAGGGAAAGTCACCCTCACCGCTGAGGAATGGACAGACAAGACCAGTCCGAGAAACGCAGTGTTCACAATAACCGTCGGCTCGGCAGAGACAAGCATGGCCGTCCTGGAGATACCTGTGACGCAGCTCGCCGCTGACGAATACTATTTCATCTACGGCGCGTCAGTGTCCGGCGTCACGGCCCAGGAGTCGTTCCAGATGGACAAGATCGAAACAGGCATCTACTCCATCGACCAGTATTTCATGGCTGCGCCGGACGGGAACGAGATACTTTTCAACAAGAACTCCAGAACAGTATCCTATCCTTTCTATGCGCTTGCATCGGACGGGACTGTCGCGGAAATCTCATCTGAAGACAGCCCGATGCCGGAAGGCCCTGCAATAGACATAGACGGCATGAGAAGCCTCACCGTGGACTTCAATGAAATGACATGGGAATGGGAGCGCATCACCAACGCCCTAAGCATGCCTGACGAGGAAGTCGCCAATTACCCGACAAAGGACTACATCACACGGGACGGCTCAGTCAAGACATGGATGACAGTATCCCTGCACTGGAACGGAGGAGACGGCCTCTCGCCGTACAAACTCGGATCAGGCCTTGTGGCCGGTCATCAGACAGGAGGGTACGGCAACACCGGAGACGCATATCTCACAGAACGCAACCCGGACTATGACACCGAAGAGAACGGCGGCTCCGTAAAGGAGGTGCTTGATGCAGGCGGCAGGCCGCTGAGCGAGACCAAGGGACGTCTCTATTCTGGCTATGAAGCCATAACCTGCCAGCCGACAGGCTGCCTGACATACTACGACCTGCATGAGTTCCTGACAGAAGAGTTCGTGGACGCCGTAGGAAACGCCATACCTGTAGGCAACGTGCTCAAGGGAGACCTGGCAGCCCTGAGCGACGAGGAAGCGGAAGAGGCATACCCTCAGATCTCCGCCCAGATCCAGGGAATCTGCCCTTACGGATGGCATATAGCCAATCTCCAGGACTGGAAGGATCTGTTCTACGCAGCATACGTAGCCTCACAGGGAAGCGACTATCCTATGGAAGAGTCCGGCACGCATTACTCGGCCTTCACCGCCGCTGTCCCGAATGCAGGAGCGATAATGTATGACCAGGACTTCAAGGAGTACAGGCCGGAAATCCCTATATCGTCAATGGCGGAAGAGTTCGGCTTCAACATGTTCTGCCAGGGCTGGAGACTCCGCCGCACCGGATATGACTACGGCCCGGGGGACGACAACCCGAGATTCTACGCCATAATACCGATGAGAGGCCAGTACACGGCCAGCAAGAAGGCGGCATGGAGAGTCTATACCACAGGCAACGCAAATCTCACAGTCGACGACGGATTTGACTTCGGAAACGGCTGCGGAGCCGCAATACGCTGCGTAAGAAACTACAAATAATGAATTTATAAAACAGTATGAAAATGTTTGCATCAGCTTTTCTCTTGAATCTCATGTCAGCCGCCGTCCTCGTTGCAGGATGCGGAAAGGAAGACATCTATGACGGCCAGCCGATCTGGCCGTACCAGCCGGGCGACGTCACGGAAGAGCCGGCGTCAGCGCCGGGAGAATGCGACAACATCGTCGTTGCGCACAGAGGCGGCTCAGCCGAAGCCGGAACAGGATTTCCGGACAACTCCAAGGCATCCCTTCAATATACAATGGATCTGGGATGCTATGCCTCCGAATGCGACATATACTGGACAAAGGACGACCAGATCGTGGTAGCGCACGCAGACAACGAATGCCGCATCAACGGGCTCTACCCGTGGGAAGCCACGCTTGAGGAGCTGAGGAAGGCCGGCAACCTCGCCAACGGCGAGACCCTTCCTTCGCTCGAGGACTTCCTCGACATAGTGATGAAGCCAGGCAGCTGCACGAGGCTCTGGCTGGACATCAAGAACATAACCAAGCCGTCCACCCTCACGCAGTACCCGATAAACGCCTGCAGAAGAGCATGCGAGATCATCAAGGAGAAGGGTGCTGAAAACTTCGTGGAATTCATCTGCACAGGCAACGCCACAGTCATGGCAGAATCGTTCCAGATATGCAAGGGCGCCGGCATAAACATCGCCTGGATGGCTAACCGTCCGACATCGGACTATCTCGCCAGAGGATATTACTGGGCCAATCTCTCCACGGAGTTCATGGCCTCTGACGGAGGCTCAAGGACAGTGGAGGAGTTCAGCGAGAGCGGAATAGAATTCAGCGTGTACAACGCCGATGACGATGCCGTCATGGACTACTACATCAGCCGTGCAGACAAGATGAAGGCCATCTGCACCAACTATCCGAAGAAGCTGCTGAACAAGATGAAATAGACATCCGCCGCATCAGATGAGGCCGGCTGAAAGGGGCTTTTCCAGGTTACGCCTGAAATCCCGCCCTTCAGCCGGCCTTATCTTCATAAGCGCCTGATGCACAAGATTGTAAATCCTGACCTGATATAATATGCCGCATATCCTCGTGCAATAGTTCGTTAATAAATAGCCGGAGCTAAGCGGCTCTGGCAGTAAATAAAACCAGTTCTTTGAAAAGTTTGTCAATAATATGCGGGTCTGGTTTCATACTAATACTTCGGTAAATTTTTACCGAAGTATTATTGAAAATGACATGGAAGACACTATATTTACAGAAAATTTGAGGCAATTCACAATAAGGATTATTCCGTTGTGGAAACATTTAAGGCGGCGGGCTTCCCGTCGCCTTCTCTTTTGTCTGTTTATGAGCTGCCTGATTGTTTCTGCTTGGCCTGCTGTCTCTTCGTCGCGGTGAGATGAAGGGGCGGGATAATCTATAAGGCGCAGCTGCCGTCTTTGCACCAGTCGGAGCTTTTTTCGCCGGAGTAGTCCGGATGGCGTTCGAGCCAGACGGCGGCGTAGCGGCAGGTGGCAACGCACTTCAGTCCCTGGGATAGGGCATAGTCGTATGCGGCTTTCACCAGAGCTGAGGCAATTCCGCGTCCTCCGATTTCTTCGGGGACTATGGTGTGCCTGATGTCGAGACCTCCGCCGGCGATCTTGTATGAAACATGCGCCGTGACCCCGTCCACTGTGGCCTGGAAGCGGGAATTTTTAGGGATGTGTATTATTTCCATAGCTGGCTTCAACTGGTGAATAATGACATATGTCCAGCGGTGTGATATTTATTCTGTAGGCTTGTCCTCTTTTCCTGCCTTCGGAAGTATTCCCGTCGCATTATCTATGTCGGCTTTTTCCTGCTTTTGAGCCTCTTCCTCCAGCTTCTTCCGGTAGGCGTCCATGCGTTTCTTCCATGCGAGCCTGCGGGCCTTTTCGGCTGCGGCCTTGCGCTCGAGGTATTCGTCGTATTTCTTCTCAAGATAGTTGTCTGCCATATCTTTGTCGTCTTTAAAATGATCTCTTTATCCCTGCCCGTCATCGGCTTTCATCCTGGCCCTGATCCTGCTCAGGCTTACCGGAGTGATGCCGAGCCATGAGGCAAGGTGTTCGAGCGGCAGCCTCTGCAGCAGGTCAGGACTTTCTTCGAGAAGCCGGGCATACCTTTCCGAGGCAGTGGTGTGGAGGAATGGTATCAGACGCTGTTCTGTCTGCTGGAACTCCCTTTCGGCGAATCTCCGTCCCCAGTTGGCTATCTCGATGTCTTCCTTGAAAAGCAGCTGCAGGGCATCCCGTTTGAGCCGGTAGAGGTTGGAGTCCTCCATAAGCTCTATGGTCTCGTAGCCGGGAAGGCTGTCCGTATAGCTTTTCAGGGAAAAGATGGCATCCCCCTCCTTTCCGAGCCAGAATGTGATCTCTTCGCCGTTGACGGGGATGAAGGCCCTTGCAAGTCCATGTCTTATGAAATAAATGTCAGTCTCTACCTTGCCTGCCTCAAGCATTCGAAAGCCCTTTGGAAGTGAGATTTCGCTGAAGCATGCGACGAGCTTTCCGGCCGAAGACTCCGGGATATGGTGAACTCTGTCGATGATTTCATTGATGTCCATGTGTCTTTGCTCCGAAACCTGGCCGTAAAAATAACAATACTTCAAAAATAAATCAAATGTGCCCGGCGCCCCCGGAAATGCTCCCGGAAATTATCATTTGTAAATTGCGTTTTCTTCCGGCATCCTTATCTTTGCCGCCGTTTTCCGTAAAATGATTATGAACTGGTTGATTCTGATTCTGGCCGGATTCTGCGAGACCGGCTTCGCATTCTGTCTGGGCAAGATGAAGGGCCTTGAGGGTACGCCTTATTATCTCTGGGGGGCAGGCTTTCTCATATCCTTGTGCCTGAGCATGTTTTTGCTGGCCAAAGCAGTACAGACCATTCCCATAGGCACAGCATATCCGATATGGACCGGAATCGGCGCTGTGGGAACGGTGCTCGTCGGCATCATCTTTTTTCATGAGCCGGTAACTTTCTGGCGTCTTTTCTTCATCTCGACCCTGATAATCTCGGTCGTCGGGCTGAAGATGGTCAGCAACGGCTGAGTTCCGACTCATTGCGCGGGCTTAGCCTCATTCTGCCTGCTTGGCCTTTCGGGCTGACATCCCGTGCGCCGAGCCCTGACTGCTCCGGCTCATTTCAGGGCCGGAATCATCTTCTTGAAGCAGACGACGGCGGCAATAAGGGCAATTGCCCCTCCGGCATAGCCTATCCATGATATAGAGAGTCCGGAGCAGACATAGCCGCCGATGAGGGCTCCTCCGCCTATTCCGACATTGTAGATCCCGGAATATATGGACATGGCCACTGCCGTGCCCTGTGGAGCGTTCTGTATGATCTCAGACTGGAACGAGAGGTTGTAGAAGTTGATGGCGAAGCCCCACAGAATGCACAGTAGCACTGTCGTCAGCACTGTGGCTGCTGCGGGCTGAAGCAGAAGCAGGAACACGAAGAGCCCTCCGACCGCGAAACGGATGAAGGCTATCCGGTGTCCGTCGTGCAGGCGTGAGAATATCCAGCTGCCGATGAGGCCTACGACTCCGTAGATGGTCAGAACCAGGGTGATGGCCGTGCCTCCCATCCCGACGCACTGCGCGAGAAACGGCTCTATGTAACTGTAGGCGGTGAAGTGCCCGGTGATGGCGATGACCGTGACGAGGTAGATGCTCAGCAGGGCAGGAGACTTGATGAGAGCCGGGAGCTTGCGCAGGGAAATGGAGCTGTCGCTCGGAGTCTTGGGCAGGACGGCGGCAAGAATGGCCAGAATCACCGCCGCGAGGGCCGCGATGATGAGAAATGTGGCTCTCCAGCCAAGGTACAGGCCTATCGTGCGTCCGAGAGGAAGTCCCACTATCATGGCAATGGACGAGCCGCTGACTATGATGCTGAGGGCGGTGGAGCGGCGTCCTTCAGGCGCGAGCCTTACCGCGAGGGGAGTGACGACCGACCAGAAGATCGCATGGGCGCAGGCAACGCCGATTCGTGAGATCATCAGCATATGGAAATTCCGGGCAAGGCCTGAGAATATGTGGCTGACGGCGAACAGGGCTGTGATCGACAGCATCAGACGCCTGTTTTCCGTCTTCGCGAACACCAGCATCAGCGGGAGCGACGCCAGAGCGACGATCCATGCGTAGACCGTGATCATCATTCCTGCCCCTGACTCCGTTATGTCGAAGTCGGCGGCTATGTCCGAGAGGAGTCCGATCGGGATGAACTCCGAAGTGTTGAAAATGAATGTGCTGAATGTGAGGCCGATGACCGGAAGCCATCCTCTGACGCCTCCTCTTTCTTTTGTCGTGTCCATATCTGCAGTCCGTTTAAAATCGGGGCGCAAATATAGTGAGACTTGCCTGAATATGGTAAGATCCGGCAGAATATTCTTGACAGTGAAGATTCTTTCTGTGGCAAGGCCTGAAATCTTTATCCTTCATGACGGAAATGTCTGAAAAGATGCAGATGATAATCCAAATGTGGATATCTTTGGAAGCAGGAAGCGAAATAAGCAAATGACGGAAGCGATATGATGAAGATACTTATAGGAAGAGACATACGGCAGGCGGATCTGTACACGATTGAAAATGAGCCGGTGACAAGCATTGATCTCATGGAAAGGGCGGCTGTCGCCATAGAGGCGGGAATAGCCGGGCAGGACTCCGCAGGAAAGCATGACTATGTCATATTTGCCGGACCGGGGAACAACGGCGGAGACGGCCTCGCGGTCGCAAGGCTGCTTTTCAAGAGATTTGGCTCCGGAAGGACCGGTGCCGGCTGCGGAATATCGGTAGTGACTGTCGGGCATGACAAGCCGCTTTCGCAGGACTGTCGGACGAATCTCGAGAGGCTTCCGGGGGAAGTGAAGGTCTGCGACCTGAAGGATCTTTTGTGCGAGCCTGATGATCCGGGGCGGCGTTTCGTCAGTCTTTTTGGAAGGAATGCCGTGGTGGTTGATGCCATTCTCGGCACCGGGGTGCATGGGCAGGTGAAGGGGACTGTCAGAAGTGCGGTCGGACTGATTGACGGTCTTCGCAGACGCGGAGCCGTTTCAAAGGTAATCTCGATCGACATGCCCACCGGCCTGCCGACTGAGCCGGAAGTATCGGCGGCAGCGGTTACAGAGTCTCCTGCGGAGCCGGCAGCCTGCTGCGCCGTCACGGCGGATGAGACGATTACGGTGGAGTTTCCTAAGCTGTCGCTGCTTCTGCCTGAGACAGGGAGGTTTGCCGGGCGTGTCTCTGTGGCGCATATCGGTCTGCACAGGGATTTCCTTCAGTCCGCCGTGTCTGAGTATGCGGCGGTTGACGCTGAGCTGATCCGGACTCTGATGCCTTCTCGCGGTGAGTTTGACCACAAGGGTTCTTTCGGCCACGCTCTCGTCATCGCGGGGTCAGTCGGCATGATGGGGGCAGCGGTGCTGTCCGTCGGGGCGGCGCTGCGCTCGGGATGCGGTCTCGTCACGGCGCATGTGCCTTCAGAAGAGCGCCATGTGATTCATGTGGCTCATCCTTCGGCAATTGTCTCTTGCGATCCTGCTTCCGTGTTTTCATCTCTTCCGGAGAATCCGGACAGATATTCGGCGATAGCCGCAGGCCCGGGGCTCGGGCGGCGCCCTGAAAGCGTGGCTGCGCTGAAGTCGCTTCTGGCTGCGCTGTCTGACTGTCAGGAGACGGACGGAGCCTGCCGGTCGCGCGTTCTTGTGCTGGATGCTGATGCCCTCAACATGATTTCGGAGCATCCTGAGATGTTTGCCTTGATTCCGCGCGGATCGGTGCTCACCCCTCATGTAGGAGAGCTGGCCCGCCTCCTGTCCTCCGCTCTTGAGTCCGGGCTGATTGACATCTGTGAGAGTGCTGAGGGCAGCCGCGGAAGAGGTTGCGGACATGGCGCTCAGGCAGCTGTGGATGGCACATATCCGTGGCGGGACGACATGCACAAGCTGCGTCTTGCGCGGGCTCTGGCGGCCGGACTTTCGTCCGTGCTCGTCGTGAAGGGGGCACACACGATGATCTGTGCGCCGGACGGGCGAGTGTTCTTCAATATGACCGGCAATCCGGGAATGGCAAAGGGAGGCAGCGGCGACGTCCTGACCGGTCTTGTCGCCGGTCTTGCCGCAAGAATTCATGACCCGCTGGCCGCGGCCATTCTCGGAGTGTGGTTTCACGGCGCGGCGGGAGACATGGCTGCCCGGGAGCGCGGCGTCGAATCAATGAACTCGTCGGACATCCTCGAGTCGATCCGCATTCTGCCGGAGCGACAGTGACATCCGGCCATCAGCCAGGACATCAGTCCGCCGGTCATCCGTAATGGTGGTATCATCATCCGTAATCATGATATCTATATTTCGGCATTCGTTCTTATCTTTGCACCGTCGTTCGGCCGGCCTCATGCGCGGCGACGGCATAAAACACTGCGAGATATGACTACAGAGGAATTCAAGGCTTTCGTAAAGGCAAGAAAACCGCTTGACACGGAGGAAATACACGGATTTATGGACAGGATGAGCGGAGAGGCACGCAAGGTCACATTCCGTCTCAATTCAGCATATCATGAGCCCGATGAAGTGAGGGCCATCCTTTCCGAACTGTTCGGCTATAGGGTGCCTGACACGTTCCGCGTCTTCCCTCCTTTCTATACGGATTTCGGGAAGAACATTTCAGTCGGGGAGGGCGTGTTCATCAATGCGTGCTGTCATTTTCAGGACCATGGAGGGGTGATCATCGGAGACGGGTGTCAGATCGGCCACAATGTCGTCTTCGCCACGCTCAACCACTTTCTCGAGCCGGAGCGGCGCAAGCTGTGCCATCCAGCTCCGATAGTGCTCGGCAAGAATGTCTGGGTCGGATCTAATGCCACTATACTTCAGGGCGTTACGATAGGTGACAATGCCGTGATAGGGGCAGGGGCCGTAGTCGCTCATGACGTGCCTGCGGATTCTGTCGCTGTCGGAGTGCCCGCCAGAGTGAAAAGAAAGATATGATAATGAAATTGAAAATACAGACAGATATGGAAACGATTAAGGATAAGGAATTCGGAGGGGAGCGTCCGCTTTTCGCCTCGCATGACCTCAGACTCGAGAACGTCATCATCCGTGCCGGAGAGTCGGCTATCAAGGAGTGTAGCAACATCGAGGCCGTCAACTGCCTGTTCGAGGGCAACTATCCGTTCTGGCATGTTCACGGGTTCAAAATCGAGAACTGCCGTTTTGCTGTCGGCGGCCGTTCGGCCCTCTGGTATTCGGACCACCTCAAGATGACGGACACGGTGATCGATGCGCCGAAGATGTTTCGCGAGATGACGGATCTGGAGCTTGAGAATGTTGTGATGAATGACGCCGACGAGGTGTTCTGGAAATGCGCCCGCATCAATGTCCGCAATCTCACGCTGCGCGGGGGCACCTACCCATTCATGCTCAGCAGCGACATCAGGGTGGACGGGCTCGACAGCGAGAGCAAATATGTCTTCCAGTACGTGAAGAATGCCGAGCTGCGCAATCTCAAGATCACCACGAAGGACGCCTTCTGGGAGGTGGAGAACGTCACCATCTATGATTCGGAGCTCAACGGGGAATATCTCGGCTGGCATTCCAGAAATCTGCGTCTTGTCAACTGCCACATCACCGGCGAGCAGCCTCTCTGCTATGCCCATGATCTTGTCCTGGAGAACTGCACCTTCGGCGAGGACTGTGACCGTGCCTTTGAGTACAGCTCCGTCCATGCCGACATCCGCGGAAGCATCACCAACATAAAGAATCCGATGTCCGGCCGCATCGTGGCGGACAGCATCGGCTCGGTGACGATAGACGGGAACATCAAGGCTCCGGCCGACTGCATAATCGAACTCAGGGACGGCACGCGGCTTCAGTAAAACGACACTCCGGGGATGTCGTCATCGGAGAACATCGTTATCAGAGAACGCCGGTTTCGCCGCATAGTGCATCGTCTTAACAGGTAAAATATTGATTTATAAAATACAATAGTGAGGGCGGGTCAAAGTCTGACTCGTCCTCTCTTTGTTCATGCTTCTGCGTCTGTCGTCATGACCATTTCCTTCCGGGTCTCTCGGCCGAAACATCAGTAATCGGGATTGATTTATCAGTAATCTGCGTACCGTCCATTTTCTCCCGGGACGGTAATTTTGCATCAGAGTGAAATATGAAGTTTTATAAGATTAATGATTTTGACAAATGGATAATAATATGGTGACAGACAACAATTATGAGATGTATATCCCTACCCGCGTGATGTTCGGAGCAGGGATGCTGAACAGGCTGAACGAACAGCCGATGCCTGGAAGGAAGGCGCTCATCGTCATCTCCAACGGAAAATCTACCCGTGCAAACGGCTACCTCGCCCGTACAGAGGAGCAGCTGCACAAGGCAGGTGTGGCGACCTGCTTATTCGACGGAGTTTCACCGAATCCGACTGTCGGTAATGTTGAAGCCGGAGCAAAGGCCGCCCGCGAAGGCGGATGCGATTTCCTCGTGGCTCTCGGCGGTGGAAGCGTGATGGACTGCGCCAAGGCTATCGCCGTGATGGCCACCAACTCAGGCGGGCTGTGGGACTATGTGACCGTCGGCTCGGGAAAGGGACAGCCTATCGCCGTGAAGCCGCTGCCTATCGTAGCCATAACGACTACGGCTGGAACTGGCTCCGAGACAGACAACTCCGGCGTGATTACCAAGGAGGACACCTTCGAGAAGGCGTTTGTGGGCGACGCATCGCTGTTCCCGGTGCTCTCCATCGTAGATGCCGAGCTGATGAAGAGTGTGCCTGCGGCATTCACTGCATATCAGGGCTTCGATGCGCTTTTCCATAGCACTGAAGGCTACATCGCCAGAGGCGCGAACCTCATGAGTGACATGTACGCCCTCGAGGCCATCCGCAACATCGCCGAGTACCTGCCTCGTGCAGTCAGGGACGGCAGCGACATCGAGGCCCGCACCCGCGTGGCATTCGGCAACACCCTCTCCGGAGGAGTGATGTGCCTCACTCTCATCACCAGTGAGCACGCCCTTGAGCATGCCCTTTCAGCCTATCATCCGGCTCTTCCTCACGGCGCAGGACTTATCATGGTGAGCCGCGCATATTACAGATACTTCATCGGACGCCACGCCTGCGACGACCGCTTCATCCGCATGGCTCAGGCAATGGGAATGCCTGAAGCATCCAAGCCGGAGGATTTCCTTACCGCTCTGACGCGCCTGCAGGAAGCCTGCGGGGTGGCCGGCCTGAAGATGTCAGACTACGGCATCACTCCGGACGAGTTCACGACTCTGATGCGCAACAGCCGCGAGGTGATGGGCGTGATGTTCACCAGCGACCGCGTGCAGATGTCGGACGAGGACATCGTAAGAATCTACGAGGAGTCATACAGATAAGATCAGGTTATTTCCGTCTTATGGCGCTTCAGATTTTATCATGGCTGGAAGGTCGCATACCGCTATGCCGACGGCAGGCATCTCTTTACGGTAGACTTCAGAGACCCGGCTTCCGGCCGGTGCCGCTGTGGGGAGGGCATGAGTTTTGCGGTCATGATGCCGCCTGATGTATCCTGATTCACTTACTGCTTTTGAATGTTGTTTAATCCGATTAGATGGCTGTGAAAATACCTGTCCTTATCTTTATGATCCTTATCTGCCTCTGCCTGTCGTCCTTTCATGTGCAGGCAGGAGAGGGAGCTCCGGAAGCCGCTCCTGTTCCGGAAGCCGCTCCTGTTCCGGAAGACAATGCGGATTCTCTGCGCCGTATGCGTGAACGGCGATTTGCGGGTGATCCTGTCGGTGCCCGCGCCTTTAGGATGACCTGCGTAGGCGCTCCGCTTGTGGCCGCAGGACTTGCGTTCAGCTATGAAGACGGCCATTTCAGGGCTTTGCGCAACGGTTTCATCCCTTCATTTCATAGCCATGTCGATGACTATCTCCAGTATGCTCCTGCGGCGGTGATGCTCGGGATGAAGGCGGGCGGCGTAGAGAGCCGCAGCTCTTGGGGAAGGATGCTCGTCTCAGACTCATTTTCCGCCGTGCTGCTTACCGGAGTGGTGCTCGGGATTAAGCGGACGACGCATGTCGTGCGCCCTGACGGGTCCAATGCCATGTCTTTCCCGTCGGGGCATACGGCCACTGCTTTCATGACGGCGACAATGCTTACGAAAGAATATGGGCATCTCAGCCCGTGGGTCGGCGTAGGGGCCTACACCGCTGCGACCGCGACCGGGTTCATGAGGCTTGCCAACGACAGGCACTGGTTCAGCGATGTCCTTGCAGGAGCAGGATTCGGTATTCTCGTGACTGAGCTTGGCTATTTGTTTACAGATTTGATATTCAAAGAAAAAGGCCTTATATGCAAGTCAGCTGGGGATCTGTGGAACGGATGGGAGAAAGTGTCTTTTGCCGGCCCGTCATTCATCGGCACTTATTTCGGCGTAAATTTCATTCCGGGGAGCAGGCGCGCATCGGACGGCATGAGGCTGCGTTTTCGCTCCGGAGGCACTGCCGGAGTTGAGGGGGCATATTTCTTTCTGCCTTATGCAGGAGTCGGCGGCCGTATCGGGGTCTCGGACATGTCGGCCGAAAATCCGTTCGGCCTGTCTTCATCTTCCGGTACGGAAGAGACTCTGGATCTCACTTCCGTATATGCCGGGGCATATTTTTCAATGCCCTTAGCCGTGCGTCTCGCCTTGGGAGGCAATCTGTCGGCAGGATATGTCCACACATCTGTGCTTAATTCTTCCCGCTCAAGGATTTCAAGGGAGGACCTGCCTGCATTCGATGCGGGAATATCACTGACATTCAAGACCTCGGCACATTTCGGGCTCAGAGTCTATGCGGATTGCGAGATGATGCCTTCTCTTCTGTCTTCAGGTCATCTGTTCGTTATGCTCAACTGCGGTGGCGCTGTCAGCATCCTCTTGTGAATCTCCTGTCGCTAGGTTAAGCGGGCCGATAAGTGACTGAAAAAAGAAAAAGGCAGTCACATCCATTGTAACTGCCTGAAAAATCGTGGAGGTAGACGGATTCGAACCGACGACCCCCTGCTTGCAAAGCAGGTGCTCTAGCCAACTGAGCTATACCCCCAGAATGTCAAAATCTGTCATGTCTGAGCCTCGTAAGGACTTTCTTCCGCATCCTGAATGCAGACGCCAGACTGACGGACTGCAAAGGTAGACAAAATATTTCAATATGCAATATTTTTGCTTAAATTCGCGTCGCAAAATTCATGTCGGAATGATGAAAGTTGAGATAGTGAACACTTCGGCCTATCCTGAGCCGTCTTATGCTACATCCCTTTCTGCGGGGATGGATCTTAGGGCCAGCATTGATGCTCCCGTTACTATTGGACCGCTCGGGCGGGCGCTGATTCCCACAGGGATAAGGATAGCCCTGCCGGAAGGAGCCGAAGCTCAGGTGCGTCCGAGAAGCGGACTGGCGGCTAAGCATGGGGTGACCGTCCTGAATGCGCCCGGCACCGTCGATGCTGACTATCGGGGCGAGATCAAGGTGATTCTCGTCAATCTTTCCGATGAGCCTTTCACGGTCAATCCCGGAGAGCGGATCGCCCAACTGGTGGTGGCGAAGTATGAGCGTGTCGAGTGGGCTGTCGTCGAGGAGCTTGACGACACGGCCCGAGGTGCCGGCGGCTTCGGAAGCACCGGCAGATGACTTTGTCCATGACATATCATGGCGACAACGCCGGTTTGGGTCGGCCTGTTGTCGTATTGTTGTCATATTGTTGTCATATTGTTGTCGTATTGTTGCAGTAGGCTGATCACAGCGACCGGTGAAAGCATAAAATGCGACCGGTAAAACCCAAAAACGATCGGTTAAACCCAAAAAACCAAAAGAAATGGAACTGAAGAATCTTCATGATATTTTCTTGAGCTGCGGAAGAGTCTCTACCGACAGCCGCACTCTGGCCGGGGGAGAGCTGTTTTTTGCCCTGAAGGGGGAGAATTTTGACGGGAATGAATATGCGGTAAAGGCTCTTGAGGCGGGCGCGTCGTATGCCGTGGTGTCCGAGTCGTTCTCAGGTGAGGTGCCTGATGTCTATAGGGACAGGCTTGTCCGGGTCCCGGACACGCTCAAGGCTCTGCAGGCTCTGGCGCGTTATCATCGCTCCACCGCTTTTGTGGACGGAAGGCCTCTTCCTGTTGTCGCTCTCACGGGTACGAGCGGCAAGACCACCACAAAGGAGCTGATCAGGGCCGTCCTGTCTGTCAGACACAAGGTCACGGCCACGGAAGGCAATCTCAACAACAGCATCGGCGTGCCTCTTACCCTGCTGAAAATCACTCCTCAGACGCAGATCGCCGTGGTGGAGATGGGCGCGAGTCATCCCGGGGACATAAAGGAACTGACTTCAGTGGCCCTTCCGACCTATGGGCTGATAACCAATGTGGGCAAGGCCCATCTTTTGGGTTTCGGCTCATTTGAGGGTGTGATGAAGACGAAGGGCGAGCTCTACGACTATCTGCAGAGGACTGCCGACAAGGCTTTCCTGGACATGGACAATCCTTATCTTCGTGCTATGGCTTCAGAGCGGCCGGATCTTCTCACCATTCCTTACGGATTGTCATTCCAGAATGCGGAAGTGCTTGACACGGACGAGAATCATCCGTATCTGAGGATGCGCTTCATCTCTGATGCAGGCAGTAAGGTGGAGCTTGATACGCAGCTCATGGGCGCATATAACGCTTCCAATGTCATGGCGGCCATAGCGGTGGGAAAGGAGTTCGGCGTGTCTCTCGAAGAGGCGGTGTCGGCAATAAGCGCGTATGTGCCTTCAAACAGCCGTTCTCAGCTGGTCAGGACCGGCAGGAACACGCTTATTGTGGATGTGTATAACGCCAATCCTTCAAGCATGAACGCCGCGCTGGACAATCTTGAGGACATGAAGGCCCGGCACAAGGCCGTCATGCTCGGCGATATGCTCGAGCTGGGCGAAGACTCCCTGAAGGAACACTCTGAGATCGTGCGTAGAGTCAGGAGCATGGGTGTGGAGGCATTCTTCGTGGGAAGTGAGTTCGGCCGTGCGCTTGCCGCCTCAGATGTGCTGTGCGGAAATGCCGAGGTGAATGCCTCGCCGGATGCGGCAGGGGAGTGTGCGATAAGGCATTTCTCCACCTCTGACGACCTTGCTGCATGGCTGGCGGCCAATCCGTCGGAAGGAAGGACGGTTCTCGTCAAAGGCTCGCGCGGAATGCGGATGGAGAAGGTCGTCCCGCAGCTGTAGACTTGTGACTCTTCTCGGCTTTTGTCGCTCCGTCCAGCCTCAGGACTTGAGGCTTCCGGCGACGCCTTATCACTGCTTCCGGCGGCGCCTTATCACTGTTTCAGGCGACAGCCTTATCTCTGACGAGCAGTCTTATGGCGAGGCGGCCGAGCAGAGCGCAGATCAGGCCGGTGAGGGCCCCGGCGATGCCTCCTATGAGCACGTCTCCGAAATAGTGCTTGCCGACGAAGATGCGGCTGATGCTCACCAGAAATGCCCATGAGAATATCCATGCAGCATATCCACGGTATTTCAGCCTCTTGTCGTTGCGGAATCCCATCGTCGAGCACACCGCAAATCCGAAGGAATTGGAGGCATGTCCGCTCCAGAAGCCGTAGAGGCCGCCTCCTGTCTCCAGCATGTGAAGTCCCATCCCGATCATGGCCTCATCCTGACACGGGCGCAGCCTTGCCACCGAATCCTTGACCAGATTGGCCAGCTGGTCGCACAGCACGACGCACAGGACGCATGACAATACCGCAGCCAGGCCCTTTTTCCATCCCAGTCTCCAGAACAGGAGCGCCGCGATGATTCCGTACATCGGAAACCATAGCTTCACATGAGAGAAAATCAGCATGATCTGATCCCATGCAGGACAGTGAAATCCGTTGATAAACAGCGTAATCTGCTGATCCAGTTCGTGTAGGTTCTGCCAGAGCATCTTTTCGTCATTTGTTGAGGACATCCCAGAGAATGTCCTTTAGTTCCTTAAGTCCTTCTCCTGTCAGGGAGGATATGAACACATGCGGCAGCCCTTCGGGCAGCCCCGCCTCCATCTCCGCCTTCATCTGCTCGTCCAGCATGTCAGACTTGCTTATCGCGAGCACTCTGCCCTTGACGAGCAGCTCCGGATTGTACATCTTCAGCTCGTTGAGGAGTATCTCATAGCCGCGGCTGATGTCGTTCTCGTCGGCCGGCACCATGAACAGAAGTATGGAGTTTCGTTCTATGTGTCTGAGAAAGCGCAGTCCTATGCCCTTACCCTCGTGTGCCCCTTCGATGATTCCTGGAATGTCGGCCATCACGAACGACTTGTCGTCATAGTAGCTTACGATTCCCAGATTCGGCTCGAGAGTCGTGAAGGCGTAGTCGGCGATCTTCGGCTTAGCTGCCGAGAGCTTTGAGAGCAGGGTGGATTTTCCCGCGTTGGGAAAGCCCACGAGCCCGACGTCCGCAAGAATCTTCAGCTCGAGGATGAACCATCCCTCCTGACCCGGCTCTCCCGGCTGTGCATATCGCGGAGTCTGATTGGTGGAGGACTTGAAGTTGTTGTTGCCCAGTCCTCCGCGGCCTCCCTTGACGAGTATCCTCTCTTCTCCCGGCTCTACGAGCTCGAAAAGCGTCTCTCCTGTCTCGGCGTCTCTGGCGACCGTCCCGAGCGGCACGTCAAGATATATGTCGGCCCCGTTCTTCCCTTTGCACAGCTGCCCGCTACCGGCGCCTCCGTGCTCGGCCTTGATGTGCTTGCGGTATTTCAGATGGATGAGAGTCCAGAACTGCGGATTGGCTCTGAGAATGATATGGCCTCCGCGTCCCCCGTCTCCTCCGTCCGGTCCTCCCTTTGGAATGTACTTCTCTCTGCGCAGATGCATCGATCCCGCGCCCCCGTTTCCCGAAGCGCAGAATATCTTTACATAGTCTATGAAGTTGCTGTCTGGCATATTTTGTTGTAAATCAATATTTTAAGTGGTTCTTTTGTGTCTTGGATAGGGTAAAAGTAACAAATGGGTAACAAAATTTTCGTGTGTTTTGGCTGAAAACCATATCCATTAATTTGTAAGTTGTATTGGTTTTTTCTGCGGATTTTGGTCGTTCTATCCGGTCGAAAAACCGTGTAACTTCAAAAAAAGACATCAAAGAACTTTCAGTTTAAATGCTCACTTTCCACGGTGGGAAGCATCATAACATCTTGCAAAGATAGAGATTCTTTTGATGTGGGGATATTCTTCTGCTGAAATATTTGGAAAGAAAAAATCCCGCCTCCGCATTGGCTGCCGGGGCGGGATTGATAGGTTAGATTAAGTTTAACCTGAGTTCGATGAATTTATATTAAATATAAATTATTGATTATTAGGAAAATAGCGAAGGTTTTTGTATATTTGAAAAAGCAAAAAAACTACAAAACAACAAAAACAATCGCTATGATGATCACCGAGGACGAAATTACAAAAATATTCTGTATGGCGGACGACTTCTGCAAAATATATGACAAATTCATCAAGGCAAACGGTCTCGGCCCTAAGCGAGACAGAAGGAAGAGGGAGTATCACAGAGCGCCGAGACTGTCAGATTCAGAGGTTATAACCATCATGATACTGTTCCATTTCAGCGGGTACAGATGCCTGAAGCATTTCTATGTCGGGCATGTGTGTCCCCATATGCTGCACCTGTTTCCCAGGCCGGTGTCATACAACAGGTTCACTGAACTTGAGAAGAAGGTCGCTGTTCCCCTTATCCTGTTCCTGAAGAAGTGCCTGATGGGGAGATGCACGGGAATAAGCTTCGTTGACAGCACCGCCCTGAGGGTGTGCCGCAACCAGAGGATTCATCTGCACAGGGTGTTCAGGGGGCTGGCCCAGAGAGGACAGTGCTCGATGGGATGGTTCTACGGTTTCAAGCTGCATCTGGTATGCAACGAGAAGGGGGAACTCCTGAGTTTCATGCTGACCCCGGGCAACATCGATGACCGGGACCCGCTGAAGAACTCCGCTTTCCTGGAGAACATATCCGGCAAGCTCGTCGGGGACAAGGGATACATAAGCAAGGGTCTGTTCGAGAAACTGTTTGTGGACGGGATACAGCTCCTCACCAAAGTCAGGAGCAACATAAAGGGAGCGCTGATGACTGTCGCAGACAAGATTCTGCTCAGAAAGAGGGCAATTATCGAGTGCGTCAATGATGAACTCAAGAACATGGCCCAGATTGAGCATTCGAGACATCGCTCTGTAGCAAATTTCGCAGTGAATCTTGTCGCCGCGCTCTCCGCATACTGCTTCTTCCCTAAGAAGCCGATGATCGACTTATGCAGAAGCTATCCTTTGGCTCTTTATAACCAATTGTCTTTGTTTTAGTTATTTTTATCGAACTCACATTATGTTAAGTAGATGTCTCCTGTATGCAGCCGACTGAGCGGACTTGTCCGGGAAGTGGGGTGCTTTGGATATTCCGCTCTGCAAGTCTGATGTCTGTGCGGCGCGGAAGAGATCAGCGAAGCCGAGCTCTGAAGCGGAGTGCAGTCATCAGTCTTGCGTTTTATCGGGGCTTGTGGAGAGGTCAGCGGTGTGGCTGGCGGAACGGAGCCTGCGGAGAGAGGACGGGCGCACGGCCGACACCGCTGGAATGGGCGGGTGGGACTTGAAAGTCAGGACCGCAGCAGTTGAGTCTACTGTCGGTTAAAATGTAAA
>CALVDO010000028.1 GCA_944326355.1 uncultured Bacteroidales bacterium
ATTATCTGCCTGCATCTGAATAGCAGTCAGGTCTTCTGACCTCTGAAAGAAGATTTCCGGGGAACCCGATTCCGCAGGAATGCGGATTAAGGGTTTCCCGGTTTTTTATGCAGCTTATGCTGCGGTGACGATCTGACATCGGAAGGTGGCAGTTAAAACCTGAGTCCCGCCGACACGCCTATCCATCCTGCCGCTCGCGATGTCGGACACCGGCCTCGACGTCAGCAGCTCCACCGCATATCTCCGGAACTCCGGGAGAGAATGTCTGCGGCAAAAATGCCCGTATCTTTTGTTATGAAGTGGAATAGGAGTATCTTTGCCCTCGGATAATTTTTAAAACCTATCGCACATCATGAGACTGAAATCTTTTCTATTGCCGGCACTCTCGTCAGCAATGGCCATTCTGGCGTTGACGGGATGCAAGAAGGACGAGCTCCGTCCCGGCGGGGAGCAGCCCGAAGTGACGGCTTCCGTTACAATCATCGAAACGACTCGCGGCAGCGTATCATTTTCAGTTGACGCTACCGAAGGCGCAGAGGCCGCATGGCTCCTGGCCACCACCGGAGAAGTCACCGACGCGTGGGGAGGCATACCGAATGCCGAATCGGTGTTTTCAGTAGGAGAGGCCGTTGAGGCAGACGCCTATCCGGCAACCGTCGAAACTGCAGCGGACATCGAGCCGGAAGTCGAATATACTCTTGCCGTAGCCGCAAGAAAGGACGGCGTCTACAGTGAGGTCGTCACCGCCACATTCACCGTTGACCGTTCAAAGAGTCTCTCTTTAGTAAGCTCGTCAAAGACCTCATTCACTTACAGGATCATCGCAGAGCAGAATCAGATATGGCATCACACATATTTCGAAAAGACGTTCTATGAAGAGGTCGTGAAAGAGACCATCAAGAGTACTTATGGGGAGGATCTTACTGAGCAGCAGATACTTCAATATGCGCTTGCCGACTTCGGCTATTTAGCCAACGGCGAGGAGACGACCTGGACTGCAGGTGACGACAACAGCCAGAGGGGCGAATACGCCAGGGCCAACATCGTGGGAGGACAGGACTATATGGCAGTGGCGGCTCCGTATGACGCTCAGACGCAGAGCTATGGCACTGTCGAGACTATCGACTTCTCGACTCCCGAGCCGGACAGGTCTACTGCGACGGTCTCAGTTTCGGTCAGCGAGCTTGACCGCTACGGCATGAAGACTGTCATAACCCCAGGGGAGAACATCCGCTTCTATTTCTATCTGCTCGTCGGCAGGGATCTTTATGACGCTGCCATAGCCCAATATGGTGAGGACTTTTTCGAGGACTATCTCAAGAATTACGGATATGTCTCATATTATGAATACACCGACGTATGGAGCTTTTCTGATCCTGGCGAGCCGTACCTGCTTCTTGTCCTCGGAGTGGATATGAACGGCGACGTCGTCATGCACGAGGAGGAAATCACGCCTCCGCCTGTCCTTCCCGAGATAAACGTGTCCGTCGTACCTTATGACAGCGAGACCGGAGGCAGCTGGCACGGGTATGAGTCACTCTGGACGCAGGTAGGCTTCGACAACTTCGAGGCTGCGGTCAATCCGGGGGCCGTCATGTTCGGGGTATATCCGGAGAGCGAGATAGACGTCATGGGAGGCATCGGCTACGCTATGGAGAATATCGGTGCTCTGGTGTCCACCTCGCTGCTTCAGCCTCTCCCGGTGTTCTGGCCGGATCTTGCGGCTGACCTGGAGTCGAATGGCAATTCGTTCTCCGGCGTGATAACAGGCTATAATTTCGGCTATAGTCCGTTAGAGCCTGACAGCGGGTATTATATGATTGTGGCTCTGCGTGATGAGAACACCGGAGAAGTCACGCTTTCGGGATACGGCTATGGCAAGACCGCAAAGGAACCGGCCTCCGGAGAGGACGCCGGATATCAGGCATATCTCGGCGAATGGACTCTCAGCGGGCAGAGCACGGGCGCTGACTGGGGCGCGCCTGTGACCTATGACCTGAGGATAGAGCAGCTCGTGGAGAACTACAGTTTCCTCGTGTATGGATGGTCCGGCGCCTCATTCGGCGAAGAACATCCGTTCATAATGAATTATAATCCTGATACTCAGGGTGTCTATGTCATGGCTCCTCAGCATTTCGGCTCTTTGCCTGAAGATCCGGAAAGTGAGCTCGTCTTCGGAGGCCTGATTCTTTACGGCGCAACGGACTACCTTACTTTCTGCTATGACGCTCCGGAGGTGATCTTCGAAGGCTCTCTTCAGGGGGATGCTCTCACTCTCTTTGGCCGGACGGTGGATGTGCAGGGCGTTCCGTATGACTATCGTTCAATGAATTATGTCGCTCTCAGCAGCGATCTGTCAGGAGTGTCCCGACTGGACGGAGCCGAAAGTGACGCAATCTATTTCAGGATAAGCCGGAAGTAGAAGCCAAGAACAATTAGTCGGGCCGGTTGATTTCTTTTTCATTTTCTTTCTTGTATCTTTGCATTCTGAAAAATTGTTTTTTATGGAAAGCGGACATGAGGGAATGAACGCCGGACAGAGAGAGACCGGCCTGGACTATAATACTGAGAGAGAGAGGCTCAGAATGCCTGAATACGGCAGAAACGTGCAGAAGATGACGGATTTCGTGAGGTCGATCCCCAACAAGGCAAAGAGGGACGAGCAGGCGGAGGCCGTCATCAAAGTGATGGAGATTCTCAATCCTCAGGTGCACAGCCAGGAGAATTATGAGCAGAAGCTGTGGGATCATCTGCACATCATATCGGACTTCAGTCTCGACGTCGACTCGCCATATCCCGCTCCGACGAAGGAGCAGCTGTCCGCTCCGCCGGCAATGATTCCGGTGAAGAGGAAGCCGATCAAGGCCACGCACTACGGCCGTAACATCGAGAGCATAATCGATCTGATCGCGGGCATGGAGGATGGCGACGCCAAGACGTCCATGATCCGCTCGCTCGCAGTCTACATGAGGCAGCAGTATCTTATCTGGAACAAGGATTCCGTCGCCGACGAGACCATATTTCAGGACATTGAGAAGCTGTCGGACTATAGAATAAAGGTTCCAGAGGGGATGAGGCTGTCGAAGGTGTCTTCGGAAATGTCCTTTTCCCGTCCCGGACTCAATCCCGTCAAGTCCAAGAACGGGAATATGCGTCAGAAGAATCAGATGAGGCAGAGGAGAAAATAGCAGATGCCGTCGAAAAACGAGAAACCGACCAAAAACGGGAAACCGTCGAAAAACGAGAAATCGTCTAAGGACGGCACGGAGAAGGGGAGAAGGCCGAGGTCAAATGCGGCGGAAAAGCCCCGCAGACAGTCGCGTACCCCGAGGCTGGAGGTGCAGCGGAGAAAGCAGATCATGAAGGTCGCCGGCCTGCTGGTGGCCGCTTTTGCCGTATTCACTCTGATTGCAGTCGTGTCATACATGTTCACGTGGAAGGCGGATCAGAGCCTTCTTGATGACCCTGACATGATGAGGGAGAGCGTGAAGGCGCATAATTCAGCCGGGAAGCTCGGCATCAGATGGGGGCATTTTCTCATGGCGAGGTGTTTCGGGCTCGGCAGCTTCGCATTAATCTTTCTTCTCGGCGTGATTTCGGTCCGACTCCTGTTCGGAAGATGGCGCATGAGCATCGTGAAGGCGTTTTTCGTCACTGTGACCGGCGCTGTGATATCGTCGTTTCTGCTGGCTCTGATATCCAGGGTCGCAGGCCTTGTCACCGTCTTTGAAGGAGGTCTCGGCGGAGATTGCGGAGACGCTATCGCATCCTGGTCTGTCAATCTGGTGGGCACTCCGGTCACGTTCATAATAGTTCTGATACTCGTTTTCGCATGGCTGCTTTTCTCAAGCCGGCGCTTCTCCGCATGGATGCTCTCTCTCTTTGAGAAGGTGCCGGATCCGTCGGAAAGAAGAAGGGACTCGGGTGATGCCGGCCGTGATGATGCCGACGGAGGCTCGGATGCTGACGACTGCTCAGACGTAGGACAAGAAGATGTTTCCGACTCTTCCGGTCCCGCTCCGGACAAAGACACTGATTCCGACAGCGGAGATGTCTCGGACGGCGGCGATGACGGCGGCTCTGAGGTCGGAGATGAGTTTGACGACGATGATTCCGAGGATAGCGAAGCCTCTGACAGCGATGACGGCGGCACTGACAATGACGGCACTGACAATGACGGCACTGACAATGACGGCGGCTCAGACAATGACGCAGGCACTGACGGGGGCGATGGCCCGGACATTGACTCCAATCATGATGCCGGTTCTGTGCAGGACACTGGTGCGACAATGGATCTTGACGTCATCCGAACTGATCTTCAGACTGAAGTGAAGAAGGATCTGCCGAGAATTGATGTCCGGGATGAACTTCCGGACTACAAGTTTCCTTCTCTGGATCTGCTCAAAGACTATCAGGAAGGCCGTCATGAGGTCCCGATGGAGGAACTTGAGCGCAACAACAACAAGATACGGGTTGCCCTGCTCAGCTATAAGATACAGGTGGAGCGCGTTTCCGCCTGTGTGGGGCCTACGGTGACTCTCTATAAGATAATTCCGGCTAAAGGAGTAAAGATTTCCGCCATAAGGAATCTCGAGGATGACATTGCCCTTTCTCTCGGAGTAAAGGGCGTCAGGGTAGTGACGCTTGAGGATGCCGTCGGGATAGAGGTCCCGAATGACCGCCCTTCGATCGTCCCTCTCAAGCTCGTTCTCAATGACGATGCCTTCCGCAACTGCCATTACGAGCTTCCTGTGGCGATTGGCGTGACGATCACAAATAAGGTCAAGGTGTTCGATCTCGCCAATTCTCCGCACCTCCTGATAGCAGGAGCGACGCAGCAGGGAAAGTCTGTCGGTCTGAACGTCATCATCTCGTCTCTGCTGTATTCGAAGCATCCGTCGGAGCTTAAGTTCGTCTTCATCGACCCGAAGGAGGTGGAGTTCACCCTGTATTCCAGGCTTCTGAAGCACTATCTTGCCGTACTTCCTCAGGCTGCGGACGAAGCCGAGGAGATGGCTCATGCCATCGTGAAGCATCAGGATGAGGCGGAGAAGGTGCTGGGCTCTCTCTGTGTAGAGATGGATGAGAGATACAAGCTCATAAGCAGGGCAGCTGTCAGAAACATAAAGGAGTATAACAACAAGTATCGTGACCGTCATCTGCTTCCGACCGAGGGGCATCATTTCCTCCCGTACATCGTCGTGGTGATAGATGAGTATGCCGACCTGATCATGTCAGGAGGGGCAGGCGGTGATTCCAGAACTGCCGCCAAGAACATAATGAACTATATCGTGAGGCTGGCGCAGAAGGGCCGTGCCGCAGGAATGCATGTCATCCTTGCCACCCAGCGACCTTCAGTGAATGTCGTCACCGGCATGATAAAGGCCAATTTCCCTACAAGAATAGCCTTCCGCACGGCCTCCCGTACCGACTCGGCGACAATCCTCGATTCCCCTGGCGCGAATAAGCTGATGGGGCGTGGCGATATGCTTTATTATGCCGGCGTTGAGATGGAAAGGATGCAGTGCGCCTTCGTCGACAAGGAGGTTGAGGACATCACCAGATTCATCGGAGATCAGACAGGCTTCGGAAAGTCGTATTCTACGCCATACTATCTTCCGGAACCGCCTTCATCTGACGGAGCATCCGGCGGTGCCGGACTTGTAGACATGCAGCACCTCGATCCTCTTTTCGAGGAGGCCGCCCGTTCTGTGGTGATGAGCCAGATCGGCTCGACCACGGCTCTTCAGAGAAAGCTCGGGATGGGATATGCCCGCGCAGGGCGTGTCATGGATCAGCTTGAGGCCGCCGGTATCGTCGGTCCGCAGGAAAGTTCCTCAAAGCCGAGGCAGGTGCTGGTGCAGGATTTCAATTCTCTTGATGAAATACTGGAGTCTTATCTCAAGCCGTAGCGTCTTCGGACGGGGCAGTATGTCGTTTTTAACAATTTCAGGCTTATGTTGGAATATCGTCATTTTGCAGTCGCCGCATTGACTCTGGCGCTCTCGTCAGCCGTTTTCCCGGCCCTATCCCCGGCCCTATCCTCGGCTTCAGCCTCTGCGGAGTCCGGTGCGTTTTCGCGCTTTATCGACGGTATAGTCTCTTCGAAGGTTTCTTTTGACTACTCTTATGTGCTTGACAATGGAAAGGTAAAGATCACGGGAGAGGGGAATGTCGTCTTTCAGGGTGATTCGTTCGTCATGAAGGGTGACGGGCTTGAGGTCTACTGCGACGGTACGGACAAGTGGACCGTAGACAGAAATGCCGGAGAGGCCGTGGCGGAATCCTTTGACCCCGGGCGGCCTGATTATCTCGCCAATCCGGCTCTGATCGTCGGCAATGTCGGGGAGGCGTTTTCGGCCATGTCGGAGACTGATGTCGTGAGGAACGGAAAGCCGGCGGTCAAAGTGGCTCTGAAGCCGGCTGAGGGCATGAGGCAGGTGACTTCAGCCTCGTTGTATTTCAGCCCTTCCGCCGACCCGGTGCCTGTCGCTGCCGAGATTGAGCTCAGCGACGGCTCTGTACTCGAACTGAGCATATCTTCGTTTTCTCTGTCTGCAATGTCCGGGGATTCAGCCTTCCGCTTCGACCCGTCGGGACTGACGGAAGACTTCGTCATCACGGATCTCCGCTGACAAGACCTCTCTCAAGGCCTCTCTCGGACTGACGCGGATCTCCTCCGGGCGCGGTCGGGCTACCAGGATCCTGAGGCTCCGCCTCCTCCGAAGCTTCCGCCGCCGAACCCTCCGAATCCGCCTCCTCCGAATCCTCCCGAGCTTCCCCAGCCTCCGGAACTTCTGCCGTGGCCGCTGCCGCCGAGAAGGTTGCCTATGATGATGGCGTCAAGAAGGTCCGGACCGCCCACTGAGCCTCCGTTTCGGCCATTCCCTCTGCCGCCGCCATGTCTCTTGCCGAAGATGGCGGATATGAAGATCACTGCGAATACGAAGAGGAAGATGGCGGTGAAGAATATGCCGCCGAGCGACATGCCGTCTTCTTCGCGTGGTTCGGAAATTTCACCGGAAGCGAGCTTCATGAGGACGCTGCATCCTGCCGTCACCCCTCCGAAATAGTCGCCTTCCGCGAATCTCGGTATCATCTCGTTGTCTATGATTCGCTTGGCGTATATGTCCGGGATGGCTCCTTCAAGTCCGTATCCCACGCTGATGTTCACCTCCCCGCGTCCTGATGCTGTCTTGGGCTTCACAAGCACGACGATGCCGTTGTCAAAATCTGCCGAACCGACTCCCCAGTCAAGACCTATTCTGGTAGCGTATTCCGATGCGGTATATCCTTCGAGGTCAGTGACTGTGACTACCGTTATCTGATTGGATGTCGAGTCGTCGAATGCCGTCAGGACATATTCGAGGCTCTGCGTCTGTCTCGGGGTGAACAGTCCTGCATAGTCGTTCACGAGCCTCTGCGGCTCAGGCTTTGACGGGATGGCTTGGCATACTGCGGAAACCGTCAGCAGCATGACGGCGAGGATGTATCCGATTCCGTTCTTTCTGATTGTGCTCTTCATTGGCTTCTTGCGGGATTGGCTTCTGATGTGAAAGTCGTCTCAGCTTTTGCGTCCGTCGCCGAACGAGATGTCGTCGGGAAGTTCGTTGATGTCCCCCTCGAGGTATGGGAAGTGCTCCTTGAGCTTTTCTCCGGTCATGAGAACCGCCTTTTCGAGGCCGCCCGCAAAGTCCCCTTCAGCAAATGACCTGTGCATGGTCTCGGCGACGTCGTCCCAGAAGTTGTCGGGAACTGCCTTGTTGATGCCGCTGTCGCCGACTATGGCGAAGACCTTGGATTCGCACGCTACATAGATCAGCACTCCGTTGTGCTGCTCCGTCCTGTCCATTTTGAGAAGGCGGAACGTGTCAGCGGCCTTGTCCAGAGGATTCCCGTCACACCGTTCGTCGATGTGGACACGGATCTCTCCGGAAGTGCCGCGCTCGGCTTTACGGATGGCCTCCGTCACTGCCTCCTTCTGGCTTCCGGTAAGAAAATCAGCAGCTTTCATCTTTGTCAGAATTCAACCGCAGGCGCGGTTTCTGCCCCTTCTGCGGCCTTGAAATAGCCTTTCGCGCTGAAGCCGAACATGGAGGCGATAATATTGTTGGGGAAGGTCCTGACCATCGTGTTGTAGGCCCGTGCCGTCTCGTTGAACTTCATCCTTTCAGTCGAAATCCTGTTTTCGGTTCCTTCAAGCTGGGCCTGCAGGTCGCGGAAATTCTGGTTGGCTTTCAGGTCAGGATAGTTCTCAGTTATCATGAGCAGCCTCCCTATCGCCTGGCTGAGCTCTCCCTGTGAACTCTGGAATCTTTCTATCGACTCTTCGGAGAGAACGGAAGGGTCAACCGTGACGCTGGTGGCTTTTGACCTTGCCTCCATCACGCTCTCAAGAGTCGACGACTCGTGCTCCGCATAACCTTTCACCGTTGCAACGAGATTAGGGATGAGATCGGCCCTTCTCTGGTACACGTTTTCCACCTGCGCCCATGCCGCACTTACCTGTTCGTCGGCCTTGACGAGGGAGTTATAGGAATTTTTACCCCAGAAGAAGAGTGACAGCGGGATGATCAGAATGACCGCCACAACCGCTATTACGATGATGAGTGTCCCTTTTTTCATTTTCTTTCAATATTAAAAACATTACGCCAAAAATCCGTTCCGCGTCCTAAAGGTTTCTGACGCAGCGTACCGGAAGCGCGAAGCCTGTCTTTTCGACCAGTCCCGTGCTCGTGTCCGGATTGGCGTCTATGATGTATATGTAATATGCTCTCGTGCTTTCCGAGCCGTCTTCCGGAGTCTCTTCCGTAGAGGTCCAGAATCCGGCATATTCGTTGATTCCGGAGAATGTCCAGTTCTTCACAGTGCTCTCTGCCGTGGTGATCTCGACAACTGTGGCATAGCCTGTAGGCATCACGTTGAATCCGCTCTCGTTGGTGATTTTTACCTTTGGCCAGTATTCCCACATCCTTTCCCCGTTCATGTACACATTGGTCATGAGCTTTCCGCTGACGCCCTTCCATACGCCGTCGCCGGAAGCTCCCTCCTGGGAATCCGCTGACGAGAGATATTCTCCGAGAACGTTCCAGTCGTCCGTCGTCGGAAGTCTCCATTCTCCGGAGGTTCCGAGCCCTTCGCAGACCGCCGATGCCTCAGACCATGTATAGAACCTTCCGAACAGGCCGGAGACGGCTTCCGAACTTTCAAGCGGCTCGCCGACTGAACTGTCTTCACCGGCGTATGCCATATTGTCTGCGGTCCATTCAAGTCCATTTACGGATATGGTGCCATATTCCATGCCGTCTCTCGCGTCTGTGACTGAGCCGGTGCCTATCCCCGGATCAAGGGTCCCGTTCCCTTCGAAGGTCAGGGAGTTGTCCTTGACGGTGGTCACGGTTCTGGAATAGCTCTGTCCGTAGTATCCCGTCGCCGATGCCGAGCATGTTACGGTGAAATCGCACAGAGTGTCCCTGAGGTTCGCCCCCTCAAAGGTGAATTCGATCCGTCTTCCTCCCTCTTCTTCCGTCGTCTGGTTGCTCATCATCGTCTCTGATCCTCTTGTGGCGCTCCATGTATAGCTCACTTCCGCTCCCGTGGAGTTGGTCACTTCAGAAGCTGTGATCGTGTGCGTCGAGCCGGCCTCGACATACCTGTCGACGCTGAATCTCGGTGTGCCCGTCAGATAGGGCAGGGATGTGTTCGTCTCCTCATCGTTTTTGCAGGCTATGGTGAGTATCGCTGCCGTCACGATCAGGGCCATAGCTGTGCATATTTTCTTCAAACTCATATTCAATAGCGTCTTTTATTGCGACAACAGTCTACAAAGATGTGCAATTTTTGCTGAAAATCCGTTATTTTTGCGCAAATGTTTTCTTTTAATGTCATGAAATCTTCCTTGTTGGCCGGGTTTTCCGCGGTTTTGATGGTGGTGGCGGCCGCGTCTTTTTCCGTTTCATGTTCCCGCGCGCCCCGCTATGTCTCGATTACGGGCTATGCTCAGGGAGGTGACTATCTTGTGAAGGTCAATCTCGCCGGCAGCGATGCGGATGCCGCCTCCCTGAAAAAGGGAATCGACTCCATATTGACTTCGTTCGACAATTCCCTGTCAGGATATAATCCAAATTCTCTCCTTACCCGCTTCAATGCCGGTGAGGCGATTGTACCGGACAGCGTCTTCATTGAGATATACCGTATGGCAGGGAAGTTCTATGAGCTTACCGGAGGAGCGGTGGACGTCTCTTCAGGAGCTCTGTTCGACATCTGGGGCTTCGGCTTTACTTCAGACTCGCTCCCTTCTGCGGACAGGATAAATGCGGCGATGAAGAGTTCCGGAATGGACAGGCTCGTTGGTGATCTCACTCTTGCCGAGTCGGCAGACGGCACGGTAAGAATGTCAGACATAGTCGCAGACGGACATCCCGAGCTGTGTCCTGTACTCAATTACAACGCCATAGCGCAGGGCTACTCGAGCGACCTTGTGGCCGGCTATCTCCGCAGTCACGGGGTCAGGGACCTGCTGGTGAATCTCGGGGGAGAAATAGTCTGTTCGGGCGTAAATCCGTCCGGGCGGCCTTGGACAATAGGCGTAGACAGCCCAGTGGACGGCAACAATGTCTCAGGCGTGGAGCTCAAGGGTGTCCTGGAGGCCGGACCTGAAAGCTGCGGCATAGTCACTTCCGGCAATTACCGTAAATTCTATGTCAGGGACGGCAGGAAATATGCCCATACCATCGATCCCCGGACCGGTTACCCTGTCGACCATTCTCTGCTCAGCGCCACGATTGTCGCCGGGGACGCTGTCACAGCCGATGCTCTCGCGACTTATTGCATGGTGCTCGGACTGGAGCAGGCGGCCGCTTTCATAGAGTCGCAGCCGGATCTGGAAGGCTATCTCATTTATGCGGATCAGGACGGCCGGATGGACATCTGGAAGTCGTCGGGTTTCCGTCTCGTTTCCGAATGACGTCCTGCCCCTTTGAATGACGTCCCGCTTCTTCTGACGGGGAGCCCCGCCTCCGGACGACGCGCGGTTACGGCAGTGTGCTTACGGCAGCGTGCTTATGGCTTCGAGAATCGAGCACAGCAGTCCAGTGGCTTTCCCGCAGGCCAGCGCAAGCATTTCAGGGCAGCATCCCGCCGAGGCGAGCAGCACGGTGATGACGGCGGCAGTCATTATGCAGTTGGACAGCGGTACGGCTATCAGGTTGGTGATCAGAAAGTATTTCGGGAATGTGCCGAAGTGCAGCCAGACTGCGGGCGCGGTGAAGATCTGGCAAGATATGGTCAGTGATGCCGCATCCCAGATTCTCTTCATCGGCGTTGCCGGCCCCGGATACCATTCCTTCGTCACCGGGTGCAGCAGGCTGATTCCTGCGACAGCAAGGTAAGAAAGCTGGAATCCGGCCGAGCAGATGTTCGCTGGCGCGACGGCCAGCTGTATCATCAGTGCTGTGGAGAATGTTCCCATCGCCTTGGTTTCTCTGCCGAGTATGGCGGCGGTCTCTTTCAGCGCTATGAAGAGGAAGGCTCTCACCAGAGAGGAAGATGCTCCCGTCAGGAGGGTGTAGTAGCCGGAAGAGATGATTATCAGTACAGAACGGATTTTTCTCGCGGCAGGTCCGTTGCCTATGGGGGCAAGTATTTTCAGCATAATGGCATAGATCAGCGCAAGGTGCATTCCCGAGA
This sequence comes from uncultured Bacteroidales bacterium, assembly GCA_944326355.1. GTDB lineage: Bacteria > Bacteroidota > Bacteroidia > Bacteroidales > UBA932 > Cryptobacteroides. The sequence continues at coordinate 11,689 of CALVDO010000028.1, forward strand.
GCGCGAGGATATGGGACGCGCCGCTGTCTCTGAAGGCGTCTCTCACTTCTGGACTTATGTCTTTCTGGCTGCCTGTGATGAGGGCTCTGATGACGGCGGCGCTTTCGTGGTCTCCGTATGGGATGCCGCTTACCAGTCCGCTGAAGGCCTCCGAATGCGATCTGACGATGTCTGAAAAGTTTTTTGCCAGTCTTGACACGGTCGCGAGAGGTACTGGCCCGTGCAAGGCATCTGAAGTCGAGCAGAAGAAGCCGCCCGTTAGGACAGACGCAAGAATCAGCATGTCCCTTGCGGCATTCATTCCGGCCTTCCTGCTGCATAGCGCCGTGGCCGTCAGAAGTGCTGCCGTCGCGATGACGGACATTCCTGCTGCGACATGAAGCCTCGAGTCGGCCGGCCCGCATGAAGACGCGAACGCCTGACCTGCCGCCACGCCGGCCGTAAAAAACAGGGCGATCCCCGCAATCTCTCTCTCCTCTCTCATTTCGTTCCTATTTTTTGCTAAAATAGTTATTATTTTTTATCTTTGAACGATTTTGAGTTAGAATTTGCGGATTTGGCAAACCCATAAACATGATTTTTTTGACAAACCCATAAACGTGATTTTATGATAATTCTTGTTTTGAACTGCGGAAGTTCGTCGCTCAAGTACCAGCTTCTGGACATGCGGGGCGACAACGTGTATTTTCTGCTGGCCAAGGGGCTCGTGGAGAGAATCGGCATGGAGACAGGCTGCATCAGACATAATGGCGCCGGTGAGGGCCAGTATGTCAAGGAAATGCCGATAGCCGATCATACTGTCGCGATAAAGGCGGTCATAGATGCTCTTCTCGACAATACCTACGGAGTCCTCGAGAAGCTTGAGGACATTGAGGCTGTCGGACACCGCGTAGTGCACGGCGGAGAGGAGTTCGTCGGGAGCTGCCTCATCACGGACGCCGTCATCGCCAAGATAGAGGCCTGCTGTGAGATCGCACCGCTTCACAATCCGGCCAACCTTCAGGGAATCAGGGCTGTCAGCCATGTGCTGCCGTCTGTTCCACAGGTCGCCGTATTCGACACGGCTTTCCACCAGACAATGCCTGCGTATGCCTATATGTACTCGATACCTTACGAATATTATGAGAAATACCGTATCCGCAGATACGGCTTCCACGGCACCAGCCACAGGTATGTGTCCGAGAAGGGCGCCAACTTCGCCGGTCTGGATCCGGCCAACTGCAAGGTGATCACCTGCCATCTCGGCAACGGCAGCTCCATAGCGGCTGTGGTCAACGGGCATTCCATCGACACTTCCATGGGATTTACTCCGCTTGAGGGCGTCACCATGGGAACGCGCAGCGGCAGCGTAGATCCTGACGTGGTCACTTTCCTGCAGGAGAAGGAACATCTCTCTCCGGAGGAGATCAGCCGTATCCTCAACAAGAAGAGCGGCTTCCTCGGCGTGTCATGCGTGTCGTCCGACGCGAGGGATCTCGATGCGGCGGCAAACGCCGGCGATCCTAAGGCCAAGCTTGCCCTGAAGAAGCTCACTTATGAGGTGACCAAGTATATCGGCGCGTATGCGGCCGCGATGAACGGAGTCGACCTCATCGTGTTCACCGGAGGAATCGGTGAGAACAACAGCCGCCTGCGCCGCAGAGTGTGCGAGAATCTCACTTTCATGGGAGTGAAGTTCGATTATGAGGCAAATGTCGCCACGAGAAAGGACGTCATGATCTCCATGCCTGACTCGAAGGTGAAGGTGGCGGTCATCACCACTGACGAGGAGCTCGTGATCGCCCAGGACACCATGCACATCGTCCGCGACACGCAAGAGTGAAGATATTGAACAACAATTAAAATTATAAAAGTCATGTTTACAAAATTTGAAGACATTTTTGCTGAACTTGCCGGCAGGGGATCCAGAAAGAGGATGATAGCCGCATGGGCAGTAGACGGACATACTATAGCTGCAGCCAGCAAGGCTGTGGACCTCGGCATTGTGGACGCCACCCTCGTCGGTGACGAGAACATGATCAGGGAGGAATGTGAGAAGGAAGGCATAGACGTCAACAAGTTCACCGTGCTCCACAATCCTTCGGAGCTTCCGGCGGTGACTCAGGCCGTGACGATGGTGAATCAGGGCATGGGAGACATTCTCATGAAGGGCCTTTGCAGCACGGACAAGTTCATGAGGGCAATCCTCAACAAGGAGACTGGACTTCTCCCTCCTAAGGCAGTTCTGAGCCATGTTGCGGTACTTGAAAATCCGAATTATCACAAACTGCTTCTGGTCAGCGATATGGCTGTGATCCCTCTTCCGGATCTCAAGCAGAAGGTCGCCATCCTCGGCTATCTCGTGAATACGGCTCATGCACTTGGCAATCCTATGCCTAAGGTGGCTCTCATTGCGGCTACGGAACAGATGCTCGAGGGTATGCCTGCCTGTGTGGAGGCCGCCATCCTCGCCAAGAAGGTGGACCGCGGACAGATAAGGGGCTGCATCGCCGACGGCCCTCTCGCCCTCGACGTGGCCGTAGACATGGAGTCGGTGGAAATCAAGAAGCTCAAGAGTCCGGTAGCCGGAGACGCCGACTGTCTCCTCTTCCCGAACATCGAGTCGGCAAACGTGTTCTACAAGACCAATTCCAAGCTTGCCGCAAACGTGAAGCAGGCAGGGATGGTCGTCGGAGCGAAGGTGCCGTGCGTCCTTTCGAGCAGGGCGGACAGCATCGACACGAAGCTCAATTCTATCGCAATAGCAGCAATGTCAGCCAAATGATATGAAGGGCAGGGTATTGGCTATCAACACAGGCTCGACTTCGACCAAGATCGGTTTCTTTGCAGACGGAGAGACCTTGTTCGAGCAGAATCTTGTCCATAGCGTATCAGACCTTGCGAAATATGACTCTGTGATGGATCAGGACCTCATGAGAAGGGACTCCATCACAGAGTTCCTTTTTGAAAAGGGGGTGAAACTTGAGGACATCGACATTGTGATGGCGAGAGCCGGACTGATCACTCCTGTCGAGACCGGAGTGTATGAGGTGACCGAGACCATGAGAAAGGCGCTCATAGAGGCCAGAAACGGTGTGCATGCCTGCAACCTCAGCGGTCTGATTGCGGACGACATTGCCGTTGAGGTCAATGAGGCAAGACGTGCGGCAGGCATTTCTACCGTGTGCAGGGCCTATATAGCCGATCCTCCGATGGCTGACGAGATGCTTCCGGAGGCAAAGGTAGGAGGTCTGCCCGAGTTTTCGAGAAGGGCATTATGCCATGCTCTCAATTCTAGGGCAATGGTCAGGCGCTATGCCGCCGATCACGGAGTGGCGGATTTCCGTTCGCTCGCTGTGATTGTGGCGCACATGGGCGGAGGCAGTTCGGTGACGCTTCACAAGGACGGAAAGATAATAGATACCAATGACGCTCATGGAGGTGACGGACCTATCAGTGCTGAACGTGCCGGCAGCGTTCCCGGCTTCCCTCTCGTAGAGATGTGTTTCAGCGGAAAATACACTAAGGACGAGGTGAAGAAGCGTCTTGTGGGCAAGGGCGGGGCAGTGGCCTGGTTCGGAACTAACGATTTTCGTGAGATCGCCGCAAGGGCTGATGCCGGCGACCGGGTGGCGGCCAACTTCATCGAGGGGTATTGCCTCAGCGTGGCAAAGTACATTGCGGCGCTGTCGACGGATCTATGCGGCAGGATTGACGCCATCATCCTCACGGGAGGCGTGGCCAACAACAGGGCCATGATGGAGAAGATCACGCGCAGGGTGAAATTCATAGCTCCCGTCTCGGTATATCCGGGAGAGAATGAGCTTGAGTCGCTTGCCGACAACGGCTATAGAGTGCTGTCGGGAGAATTCAAGGTGAAGACATACGCCGGAAGTTCCGGGCACTGAATCTCCGGAAGCAGATAGCCGGAGAGCCGGATTCTTTCCGGCACGAGTGAGAAGAGGTCCTTTGACGGAAGGGCGGAGCTGTAGCGCTCCCTGCATTTCCTGAAAAGGGCCTCGTTGTATCTGGCCAGTCCGGGGCCTCTCCATGTGCTCGTGTTGGTGATCATTATCCAGCATTCTCCGTCCGGAAAGCATTTCACCAGGGCGCTTGTGCCTGAGAATGTCCCTGTTCTGGTCCATTCTCCGTTCGGCTTCGTGTCGTTCCATCCGAGAGAGAAGGTCTGCGGGTCGAAATATTCAGTCATCGCATCGACGCTTTCCTTAGAAAGCACGTCCGGAATCTGCGGCTTTCCGTCGATTGCGGCCACGAAGCGGCAGAGTTCTGCGGGAGATCCGCACCATGCGCCTGCTCCGGAGAGGCCCGTAATGTCATTGCCACCGTAGCATTTCTCCACGAGTCTTCCGCTCATGTCGAATTCCGGACACAGCTCGGATCCTGCGTGCATGTAGTATCTCACTTCGTTGGGATACCTGTCCTCATAATGGTTGCCCGCCATGTGCATGTCCATGCAGCCTGCAGGCCTGAGTATGTTTCTCTGGACATATGATTCATAGTCTGTCCCTGACACTTTCTCGATTATCATCGAGAGCAGGAGATAGCCGAAGTTGGAGTATTTCTGCCATTCTCCCGGGGCGAAGCCGAGAGGTCTCTTCAGCACGCATCTCACGAGCGTCTCCTTGTCCGGCGCTCCCTCAAGCCCGAACTGACGGATGATGTCCCGAGTGGTGAACATCGGGTCGCCATAGGCGCAGGTGAAACCGCCCTTGTGCCGCAGCAGATCTTCCACAGTTATCTGCATATAATTGCGCTTCCTGCCTATCGCGGCAGTGAAAGCGGAGTCGCAGAGTATGCCCGACTCGCCGAATACGGTGTCCTGAAGCGAGAGTCTGCCCTGTTCCTGCAGCTTCATTATTCCTGCAGCGGTTATCAGCTTGGACACTGATGCCATTCTCAAGATGTTGCCGGGACCCATCCTTTCTCCGCGCTCTTCGTCTGCCCAGCCGTAGCCTTTTGCGAAGACGAGAGAGTCATTTCTCATCACGGCCACGGACATCCCTTTCAGGTCCCATCTCTTGAGGTAGTCCTCGAAGAGTCTGTCCATCCCTTTCAAAGCTTCATATTCCGACATCCGGTTGGAGAGCGTGTCATTGATGCTGAAATCTCTGAATGCGCCGGACGTTTCCTCGCGGGAGTCGTGCCTGTCCCCCCTGTGCCTGTCATTTGAAGCGGCCGCCTGAAATATGAATATGCCTGCCGCGATTGCCGCACAGGCTGCTGCTATTGTGAGTCTGCTTCTTTTCATCTGCGTCTCACTTCAGCATTCCGGCCTGTCTGGCGAACCCTATGATGAATTCCGCAGTGCCTTCGATGCCGAGAATCGAAGAGTCGACGCACAGGTCGTAATTCGAGGCCATCCCCCAGTTCCCGAAAGTGAAGTAGTTATAGTAGGTCTCCCTCTTCCTGTCGGTCCTGCTGATGAGCTCCTCGGCCTTCTCTTCGCTGACTCCGAGCCTTTCGGCCACCCGTGTCCTGCGCACGTCCAGAGGGGCGCTGATGAACACGTCGAGAGTCATGCCCCTGTCCCTGAGGATATAGTCCGCGCATCGTCCGATGATCACCGCGGACTCCTTCTCCGCTATGTCCATGATGACGCTGCTCTGTATCTTGAACAGCTCATTCTCATTCACATAGTTCTCCGGCTGGCCGAAGTGGGTGCTGAAGAAGGATGAGAATGAGAAGAGACTTCTCTTCTCGTCCTTTTCCCTGAAGAGTTCCCTGCTGAATCCGCTGCTTTCCGCAGCCTTGGATATGAGCTCATTGTCATATACGTTCACGCCGAGCCGCTTGCCTATTTCGAGGGCGACGAGTCTTCCGCCGCTTCCGAACTGCCGGCCGACATTGATTATCGGTTTCTTTTCATTTTTCATTCCCGGTGCTTTTCTTATTATGAACGGTGAATTCTTATATTCTAACATATCTTCATTTGTCAGCTCAGCTTGCTGCCGAGACTCGACGGGTCGTCTCCGTCCTTGAGCCTTGAGAACTTCCGGAGAAGATCCCACATCAGGACGGCCGCTATGACGAACGCCACGAAGTCCGCTATCGGGAAGCTCATCCACACGCCCACATTGCCGAATGCCAGAGGCAGAAGGTAGATGCACGGGATGAGAAAGAGCAGCTGGCGGGACATCGACAGAAAGATGGCCTTGTTGACCATTCCGAGACACTGGAAGAAGTTGGACGCCACCATCTGGAATCCGACGAGCGGATAGGCGAGGGTCACCATCATCAGTCCTTTGGCGGCGAGTCCGATGAGCTCATCGTCGTTCGTGAAGGCTGACACTGCCGTCTCTGGAATCAGAAGGGCGATGAGAAAACCGCACGTTGATATCCCCGTGGCCCATTTCACGGTCTTCCACATCACTTCCTTTACCCTTGAATATATCCTCCTGCCGTAGTTGTATCCTGCTATCGGCTGCATCCCCTGGTTGAATCCCATTATTATCATGATGAACAGGAAGCAGATCCTGTTCACGATTCCGTAGGCTCCGATGGCCATGTCGCCTCCGTATCTCATGAGCTGCTGATTGATGAACAGCGTCACGATGCAGGCGGCGGAGTTCATGAGGAAAGGTGCGAGTCCTATGGCAAGCGAATCCTTGGCTATCCTCCAGTCTATTCTGAATATCTTTCTCGTGAAGTGCAGCACTCTGTCTTTTTTGCAGAAATACCTTATTATCAGAGAAAGAGATACTATCTGGGCAAACACGGTGGCTATTGCCGCCCCGCTGATGCCCATGTCGAGCACGAATATGAGCACAGGCGCAACCGCTATGTTTATCAGCACAGACAGTATGGTCAGTCCCATCGCGAACTTCGGGTTGCCGGAGGCTCTGAGAACACTGTTGAGCCCGAGGTACAGATGTGTCACCGCATTGCCGATGAGGATGATCCGCATATATTCCTTTGCATATCCGATGGTGTTTTCGCTCGCCCCGAAGAACTTGAGTATCGGGTCGAGGAACAAGAGCGACACCGCCATGAAGAGCAGTCCGATCACCATGTTGAGGATGACCACGTTGCCGAGCACCTTGTTGGCTGCCTCGTAGTTCCTCTGTCCGAGCAGTACGGATATCATAGTTGTCGCTCCGACTCCCACCAGGGAGCCGAACGCCGCCGAAAGGTTCATCAGCGGGAACGTCACCGCCAGTCCGGCGATGGCCAGCGGACCTACGCCCTGACCTATGAATATGCTGTCTACGATGTTGTACAGGGACGACGCCGTCATGGCTATGATGGCCGGGACGGCATAGTTCTTAAGGAGCTTTCCTATCGGCTCCGTGCCGAGCTCTACGGGTATCGTTTCCTTTCCCGTCATCGTCACTCCTCCGGATTTTCAGTGAACTCGATCTCGAATATCAGGGGAGCGTATGCAGGTATCAGGTTGCCGCTGCCGGAGTATCCGTATCCGAAGTCGGAGTAGAACAGTCCGACCGCTTTTTCCACTCCCTTCACGCAGCTCATTCTCCAGAGGGTCTTGGCGAACCCGGTAATGACCGTCGTATTGTCACTTCCCATAGTCAGACCTGAATAAGAGTCGCTCCAGGTTATCAGGACGGGCTCGTATGTGCGTGACGAGCTGTAGATGTTGTAGTCTTTTGCGACAGTCTCCTTCGAGGTGTCGAACACCTGTCCGTTGAGAAGCCTGCCGGTGTAGTTGATATATATGGTGGTGTCCGTACTGAACAGGGTGGAAGTGGTGTCCGTGTCAAGCTTCTCGACGTCATATCCCGAGAGGACGCCGTTCTCGAATATCTGGCCCTCATAATAGAAGCCTGTCTCAGTCGTGTCCGACGGCGAGATTTCGCTGAACAGGGAGAACCTGTCCTTTTCGACGAATCTCGACATCGAGTCGATCTGCCATTGAGTGATGTCGTCCGTCCTGTCTATGAACCTGATGTCATATATGGCGTTGCTGCCAGTCACGTTCGCGAGGTATTCCTCCTCTGAGGAGTATCTGCTGTAGGTCATGAGCCACCCGGGGATTATGACGCTCCTTTCGCCTCCGGTCTTCATGCCTTCCATGCCATAGTATATGCCTGACTGCATTGAAGTGCTGTTCCACACGGCCGGTCCGTAGTAGTTCTGAGGCTGGTAGCTGTTGATGAGCCTTGCCATGGTGCTGTCCGTCGTGGCAGTTATGTTTCCCGAGAGGTCTCTTGCCGTGTATGTGACGAAGATGAAGCCGTCAGCGAAGTCTTCTCCGGTCCCCGGGGTGTCCTTAAGTATGTACACCCAGTGGTCCGTCGGCGCAAGGTCCGGATGGTTCACGTGCATCCATGCGTCGAAATATCTCTTTTCCGCTTCATTCGTCGGGGCTGTCGTCTCTTTGGCACAGCCTGCAAGAACTGCCGCCGACGAGACGAGCACCGCTCCGATTCTGATGATTTCCTTCATTTTCATTTCACTCTCTTTCTGGTAAATATAGCAAATAAATCATTCTGACACGCTCTCTACCCATATCTGATAGGCAAGGGCGGAATTTGCAGGTATCGTGCCGATCTGCCTCTTCCCGAAGCCGTACTTGCCGGAGAAGACGATCAGGCATATTTCTCCTGCGCGTACTCCCTCAAGACCGTTCACCAGCCCTTCGATGAGGTCTTCATCGTTGAGCGACACTGTCTTGACGCTGAAGTCCGCGTCCGAGACCGACCATCCGTTCTCGGTTGCCACTGCCTCGCTGTTGGTGGCGAAGAGATTTGATGCGCTGATGTTCGTGGTGAACGTATAGCCCGCATAGTAGAATGACACCGTGCCGCCCGGGGCAAGCGCCGGCCCGGTTCCTCCCTGCATGATGATCCGGTTGGACCCGTTGTTGTGGAGCACGCTGTATCCCGGATTGCTCTCTACGAGGGAGTTTATGTAGCTGTCTATCCTTTCCTCCTGCGTAGCGTAGAGGCTTTCCCTGTTCTGCTTTGTGCATCCGCACAGCAGCGCCGTCAGGCATATTGCCGTCAGCGCGATGTGCGCCTTCATTCCTTTTATTATTATAGACAAGTTCATTATAGACAAGTTCATCTCATTATTTGTCCGTCCCGTCATTGCCCGTCCTGCCGCTCTCCGTTCATGAATCTGTGCGTCACCTTTTCCACATATCCGGCAGCATCCCTGACGCCGGCTATGTCCTTCGGTATATAGAGCCTTCCCCCGGAGGCGAGCTCGTGTCCTCCGCCGTTGAAGTACTCCGTGGCGCACCTGTTGGCCGACACACCCTTCTTCGACCTGAGCGACACTCTCAGAAAGCCGTCGTCCTCCTTCAGGAAGCAGCTCATCTTCACCTTTCCGATGGACAGCGGCACATTGACGAAGCCTTCCGTGTCACCTTCGCGTATTCCGTATTCCTCGAGTGTCGTTTTGTCCACTATCATGTAGGCGACGCCGTCTTCAGTTATCCTGAGGTCCTCGTGCAGCAGCTTCCCCAGCAGCCTGATTCTCGACTCCTCGTAGCGGTTGTACAGGCTGCCGATCAGGCTGTCCCTGTCTACTCCCGCCTCGAGAAGCGATGAGGCCATCCTGAGAGTGGAGGGGAAGACCGAGTTTGCGAAGTTGTTGGTGTCGGTCGTCATACCGGCCATAAGCGCCTCGGCCGCCTTTGCCGGGAGTCGTGAGGCTGAACCTCCTGTCCATGGCGTCTCCAGCAGTATCCAGTACAGCAGCTCGGCCGTTGAGGACACTTCCGTCTCGGAAAACGCGAGAGTGAAGAGGCTCAGGTCGGGATTGAGGTGATGGTCTATGAGTATCCTGTCGCATGACGTGTTCCTGAGAAGCGGCGCGAGCCCCGTGCATCTCGATTCGGAGAATGTGTTGAAGTCGAGGCAGAAGAGCAGCCCGCATCTGTTTATCAGCTCAGTGGAGGCGGCCGGATCATCCTTCATGGAGACGAGGTGTTCCCGGCTCCATCCGTCGTCAAGAAGGAAGGAGAGCGAGTCCGGGCAGCCGTCCGGGAGCACGATGTCCACCTCCTTTCCTGCGCCTCTGAGGCAATGCGCGAGGGCCAGGCAGCTGCCTATCGCGTCCCCGTCCGGTCTGGTGTGGGCGGTGATCACTATCCTCTCTGCCGCGTCCGTCAGAGAGCACAGCCTGCTGACGTCATTTCTGCTGATGCTGTCCATGTGCATTCGATAAATTTGAATCGCAAAGTTACTACAAAAAAGTGAAATGCGGAAAGATATAGTGATAGAATTGAGTTACAAGGGTTTTGGTTGAAGTG
>CALVDO010000029.1 GCA_944326355.1 uncultured Bacteroidales bacterium
GGTTAGAGCGCATGATTCATAATCATGAGGTCCGCAGTTCAATCCTGCGACCCGCTACAAGAAAACGACACTGCAGAGAAATCTGCGGTGTTTTTTGTTGCCTGCAAGGAGGACCAAGTCCGTCCGTATAAGGCTGGAGACCATGAGAGCCTGCTCTCAATGGGATACAGGCAGAGACGGCATGCCGACAGGCATGGCAGGCAACAAATCTGATTCCACAAGAGATTCAAACCATGGCGTTTTCTTGGGTAACAAGCACTTAACGATGCTGACTATGTCAAGACAGGCATCTTCACTGCCGATGATTCCAAACTCTACTCCAATCTCCAGATGATGCGAGAAGAAAGTGACTACAACTGTATATATGTCACAACGGCTGAAGATTACTCAAAATCAAAATATAAGTTAAGATTCGTCCGTATCGGGGGAAAAGAGTATATTTGTAGGCTCTTGTCGTCATGAGCGACAAAGACGGACAACATATTAAAAGGAAATGAAAAAGATACTGAAACTCATTGCGGTCGCGCCTATGGCGGCTGCGGCTGTATCCTGCGGCAGCGGGAACGGAATTGAAGGAGCATGGACGGAACCGGTGCCCGGAATGCCGGGGATGACGCAGGGAATCCTGCTCGAAGATGGCGGGAAGGCTTCTTCCATCAACATGGCGACGCTGAAGTATGACAGATGGGAAAAGGACGGAGACCTGCTGATTCTCCACGGCGAAAGCATCGGCAACCGCCAGACCATCTCTTTCGCGGACACGATGCGCATCGAGAAAGTCTCTCAGGACAGCCTGATTCTCAGGAAAGGCCAGAGGGTGACAAGATACGCCAAGGCAGACGTGATCCCGGCGGAGAAGCTTGTCCCGGCGAAGAAGGCGATGACCGTAAAGGGCGAGCTCGTCATCGGACATGAAGTGCGCTCATTCAAAGCGGAAGGCGACACGGCGGCCTGCTGGGTAGTGGACAAGAGCGGAGATCTCATAAAGAAATATGACGAGGTGACCGGGGGCACGAAAAACGGCACTCCGGTATATGTTGAGATGGAAGTGATCGACGAGGGGCACTCGGACGAGGGCTTTGCCGCCGGGTACGCGACAGTGTACAACGTCACTAAAGTCAACAGCATCAGCCACAAATAGAGTCGCAGGACATAACATTCAGAGACGCGAAGCATAAATTTGGAGTCGCGAAGCATAACTTTAAACAGAGTCTGCCCTGACCGGAAGCAGCGACGTCAGCGGATGTTCACGAGCTTGTGAGTCTGGAGTGAAAGCCGCCACTGCGGATGGGCCTTGCAATATTCGATGGACTCGTGAAGCAGGAGGCGGTTTTCTTTTTCATCGCCTGTGTCGCAGGGCTGGAGAAAACGCCGGGCCGCCGCGACGGACTCATAGATGCTCATGTCCTGACGGCGGTAGACGACTTTCAGCTCGTCGCACCGCTGGAGGCACACCTTCGCGGAAGGAATCACATCGTACTTTGGAGAGCAGGTGACCCAGTCAACGCCGTCCGGAAGCGGATGAGTGCCGTTGGTCTCGACTGCGATGTATCTCCCGCAGGCATGGAGGGCCGCGACGAGCCCGTCCGTCAGGAAAAGCGACGGTTCACCGCCGGTGATGACGGTGAAGAAAGAGGGATATTCCGATACTGCGGCGACAATCTCCTCCGTCGTCATGAGTCGGCCGTCCTCATGGGACGTGTCGCAGAACGGGCAGCGGAGATTGCAGCCCGAAAAGCGCACGAAGACGGCGGGAGTGCCGGTATGGTAGCCCTCGCCCTGCAGGGAATAGAATATTTCGTTGATCTTGTATTGTCTCATAAAAGTGCACAATCTTGCAGGAACAATCTTGCAGGATTACGTGTCGGAAACTGCATGGACGCTACAGAGCGGCATTTTCAAAGCCGTCCTTGACATAGACGGCGACATTGCCCTCGGACTCCTGAAACATGACCTTGTAGCAGCCGGGCACTCTGTCGCAGATCCATCTGGCGAGATTCTCCGCCGTGGGATTGAAGTCCACGATGTCGTTGAGATGACTGTGGTCCAGCATTCCGGCCACCTGTTCCTTTATATGTGTGAAATCCGTCACCATCCCGTTGCGGTCGAGCTCCCGTGCGCAGCAGAACACCATGACGACCGCGTTGTGGCCGTGCAGGCGGCTGCATTTGCTCTCATAATCCAGGGAAAGGCTGTGCGCAAAAGCGATTTCAAGTCGTTTCGATACGTAATACATTCGTCTCCTCTGATTTTCGTGCAAACTTATGGAAAATCTGCGAACGGATGACGGATTTGTATTAAATTTGTCGAAAAAGAACTTGAAATGAAACCTGAAATGGCATACAAGGCGCACCCGTGGCACGGAATCAGCCTGGGACCGGACTCACCGGACGAAGTGACCGCATTCATAGAAATAGTCCCGACGGACACGGTGAAATATGAGGTCGACAAGGAATCGGGCTATCTTTCGCTCGACCGGCCGCAGAAATTCTCCAACATCGTACCGTCTCTGTACGGCTTTCTTCCCCGCACCTACTGCGGTCAGAAGATGGCCGAAATGACCAACAACGTGCTCGCAAGATACGACATCGAGGGTGACGGAGACCCGCTGGACATCTGCGTGCTGACCGAAAAGGACGTGACTCACGGAGACATAATAGTGAAGGCGCATCCGATCGGAGGACTGCGGCTGCTGGACCACAATCAGGCGGACGACAAGATCATCGCCGTGCTGAGGAACGACGCTGTCTATGGAGGCTACACCGACATCGGACAGCTGCCTAAGGACATCGTGAGGCGCCTGATCCACTATTTCACCACCTACAAGGACATTCCCGGAGAGAACACGAGACGGATGGTGTTCATCAACATCTACGACGCATCCGAGGCGAAGGAGGTGATAAGACGATCGCAGGATGACTACGAAGACTACATGAAGAACAGGAAATGACGGTTATGCCGATAAACTGGAGTCCCCGCAGAAGTGGGGACACCTATACGGAGACGTCGGCAGAACCATAGACGGGCACCAGGACAGTCGGGACGCATCAGGTGCCGCGCGGATCGGAGAAGGAGACCACATCCTGCCGGTCCACCTGCTCCGGAAAGACCATCATCAGATTGGATTCCGGGAAGCTGCGGTTGAGAAGGGCCGGAAGCCGCTCAAAAGCAGGCTCGAACGAGATGGAGCCGGATCTGGCGCTCACGACGACGAGAAGATGCTCCTTCTTTACCGCTATGGACATCCTGTCGGAGAACGGGATGTCCTCTTCCGTGATGATCTCGGCGAGTGTGCCGATGTCGGCCTTGTCAGCGGCCGCACGAAGATGCTCCGCAGCGGCGCCTGTCACATGAAAACTGACTCTGCATCCGATCTGGATGGCCATTCTGCATATATGGGTCACCCATCTGGTGAAGCCGGTCTCAAACTCGGCCTTTGACGGCACCATCACTGTCATTTTCTTCAGGGTGTTAACAGGCATCTCGAGCCGTGCCACGATCACTTCCCGGCAAGTGCCCTTGAGAAGATTGCCGGTAAGACTTCCCATGGTGGAGTCGAGTATGCTGCTCTTCTTGTGCAGACCCACAACGACGGCCGTAGCCCCACATTCCTTTATCGTATGGACAATGCCGGAAGAGATGCTTATGTCGTATCTCGTGAGCATCCTGGCATTCACGTCGGCTGCCGAGGCTATCTTCGCGGCCTTCTCCACATTTCGTCTGCCGGCCTCCTCGGAAACTGCGTCATTGCTGTCGTCCACGACATTCAGTGCCACTATCCCGTCCTTCTGCTGGCCGGGCCTCATCATGAGGGCTATATTGACCAGATTGTCTATCGTGTCAGGATTGGCCACCGGAATGAGAATGTTCTCCTTGCCTCCGTCATCCTGAGGAATGTCGGAAGAATGTGCTTCCACAAGGGTGAAGCGGCGGCTGGCCCTTTCCGTCTCAATCGTGCTTATGATGCAGGTGATCAGGATCATCACTATCGTTCCGTTGAGCACGTCATCGTTGAGCAGCCGCTCTCCGTTTTCCATGATGATCTCATGCCCGACGAGCACGGCGGCAAGCGTGGCGGCAGCCTGGGCGTTGCTGAGGCCGAATATCATCTTTCGCTCATTCTTGCTCAGACCGTAGATCTTCTGAGTGGCGAAGGCTGCGAGCCATTTGCTCAGCGTGGCCACCGCCGTCATGACAACGGCTACAGTCAGAGCCGTACCGCTCGTGACGAAGCTGCGGACATCTATGATCATGCCGACGCCTATGAGGAAATACGGGATGAAAAGGGCGTTCCCCACGAACTCGAGGCGTCCCATAAGAGGAGAGATCTTGGGAATGAGCGGGTTGAGCACCATGCCGACGAGGAAGGCTCCGAGGATGCCCTCCATTCCCGCGAGCGAGATCAGTCCGCCGCCCAGAAATACGAGTGCGAGGACAAACACGAACTGCATCACCGCATCATCATACTTTCTGAAGAAAAGACGCCCGATCTTCGGAAAGACAAGGAATATTACAAGGCATATCAGAGTGACCTTCAATGCCATCATCAGCCAATACCTCGGGGTGGCCGTGCCGTTGAACAGGCCGCTGACAAGAGCCAGAACGATAAGGGCGAGAGTCACCGTCACTGCTGTTCCGCCGATGGAAATCGTCACGCTCCTCTGCCGGGAAAGGCCGTAGCGGCTGACTATCGGATAGGCGATGAGGGTGTGCGAGGCATACATGCTGGCCAGCAGGACCGATGTCAATGCCCCGAATCCGAGAATCGCCATGCTGCTCCAGACGCCCAGAACCATCGGTATGACGAACGTGAGAATGCCGAACACGAGGCCCTTTACCTTGTTCTTGCGGAAATCCTCCATGTCCATCTCCAGCCCGGCGAGAAACATTATGTAATACAGGCCCACCTGACCGAATAGCTGGAAACTGCTGTCGCGCTCGAGGATGTTCAGCCCGTGCTCCCCTATCAGCACTCCGGCGAGAATCATTCCGATGATGTGAGGAATCTTCAGCTTGCCAAGAAGAAGAGGCGCAAAGAGAATGATGACGAGAACTATAAGAAAAATCCACGTCGGATCAGTGACAGGGAGACTTATCAGAACGCACTGCATAGGCGGGGTGATTTGACTGTTGACGAAAAAAGCGGCGGCACCGTTAGGATATCACCACCGGAGACAAATTTAATGTTTTTTATGTGATATTCCGCCTTGACGCCCGTCTTTTCAGCAGACTTCCTCCACGAATCAGACAGACAGGCTCCACGGATCAGACAGACAGGCTCATAGCAGGCTAAGGTCGGCGAGAACGAGCGCCGTCATGGCCTCAACGATGACAGGAGACCTGAGGGCGAAGCAGACGTCATGCCTGCCGGGTATCTCGAGATCCTCCACTTTCCCGCTTGTGAAATTGTATGTGTGCTGGAGCTTCCTGATGCTGGACGTAGGCTTGAAGGCCACACGGAAGACCAGCGGATTGCCGTTGGTAATGCCGCCATTGACTCCGCCCGCCCCGTTGCGCGGACTCCTGCCGTCAGCCGACACGATCGGATCGTTGTGTTCGGATCCTCTCATCGATGCCGCCCTGAAACCGTCGCCGAACTCTATCCCGCGTACTCCGGGGATCGAAAACACGGCATGGGAAATGAGAGACTCCACCGAATCAAAGAACGGCTCGCCGAGACCGACAGGGACACCCGTCGCCGTACATTCGCACACTCCGCCGAGAGAATCGCCTTCCGCAAGAGCCGACTCAAGCTCCGGCCTCCAGAGCTCCGAATCAGAAAAGCGGCACTGGGACGGATCCCCTGAGCCGATGTTCTCGTCGGGACCGTCGGAAGCCGCGCCCCGCTCCATCGCACGGGCCAGAGCTTCCGCCCTGCCCACTCCCCCGACCGAGACGAGACAGGCGCTTACAGTCATCTTCGGCGAGAGAATCTTTTTCGCGACAGCTCCTGCAGCCACTACCGGGAGAGTCAGCCTTCCGGAGAAATGACCTCCGCCCCTCGGATCGTTGAAATCGTGCCATTTCACGCCCGCGACGAAGTCGGCATGGCCAGGCCTCGGCACCTCCTTGAAAAGAGTGTAGTCGGACGAACGGACATCTCTGTTTCTGAACACTATAGCGAGCGGCGCTCCGGTGGCGTGTCCGCCGAGGACTCCGGACAGGATCTGCGGGCGGTCCTCCTCCTTTCGCCGCGTCGTGCCGAAAGCCCCGCTCTTTCTGCGGATCAGGTCTCTTTCCAAGTCCTGCTCATCCAACTCAGTTCCCGCAGGCACTCCGTCGAGGACAGCGCCGACAGCAGCACCATGCGACTCTCCGAATACGGATATTCTGAATTTTCTTCCAAAAGCATTCATAAGCGTCAGAATTAATGACTGTATAAGTGTCGATTCAAAGACTGTATAAGTGTCGATTCAAAGACTCGAAAACAGGGTGAAGAAGGCCGGGAAGGACTTTGCCACACACTCAGTGTCATCTATTGTCACCGGCGAATCAGCGCCGAGTCCGGCCACAGCGAGAGCCATCGCCATCCTGTGATCATGGAGGGACGAGTATTCACCTCCACGCAGAAGCCGTCCGGTGAGAATTCTCTGTGCCAAAGACTGGCCCTCAACAACGAGCGCATTGTTCTCGATCCTCGCTTCGACTCCCATCTTCTCGAGCATTCCGAGGATGGCGGCGGCTCTGTCGCTCTCCTTATGCGCAAGCCTGTCCGTACCCCCGATGCGGCTCTGACCCTGACAGAACGCGGCAAGAATCGAGATGACCGGAAAGAGATCCGGACAATTGGAAGCGTCGACGGAGAAGGCATTGAGCGGAGCCCGCTGGACGGCGATCGTGCCGGTGCTGCCGTCGAGCTGCGAAAGGCTTGCACCCGCATCCATGAGAATGTCCATAATCGACAGATCCGCCTGAAGGGAGGCAGTGTCAAGCCCCGAAAGTTCGACCCGTCCGAACACCGCTCCCGCCACGAGAAATGCGGCAGCGGAACTCCAGTCCCCCTCGATGCGGAAGTCGGCCGAAGCATACCGCTGCCTTCCCCTGATTCTGAAGACGATGTCCGTACAGTACGACCAGTCGCCACCGGACTCGATGAACGGACGGTCGCCGAGCATCTCATTTGACACCTTGACGCCGAATTTTCGCATCACGTCCAGTGTGATGTACATATAGGGAATGCTCTTTGGATCGTGAACCGTGAGACGGGAATTGCCGGATGCGAGAGGCAGAGCCATCAGGAGGCCTGAAATGATCTGCGAACCGTTGCGGCCGGAGACTTTCGCACTGCCGGGCACAAGAGGTCCCGAGACTTTGAGAGGAAGACGCACGCCGTCTTTCCCCGGCGATTTTTCCGTCTCAACGGCTTCAGGCGGATCAAGGGTGTTGACGGGCTCAACCGAGACGGAGAAGCCGCTCAGAATCTCGGTGACTCCGGACATAGGGCGGCCGAGAAGGGTCTTTTCTCCGGTCAGAGTCACGTCCGAAGCCGAGAGCACGGACAGCAGCGGCATCATAAGCCTCGTCAGGAGCCCGGACTCGCCCACATGAACCTCCTCTGGAGCGATGCAGTCCGGAGTCGCCGAAATACCCTGTATCTCAAGCACATCATCCCGACGCACCACCTTCGCTCCAAGCCGGGAGACTGCATCGGCTGCGGCCTCGCTGTCTCCGCAGGGAGTATATCCAGACAAGGTCGACACGCCGTCGGCAAGGGCCGCCGCAACGATGGCTCTCTGGGCGAAGCTCTTGGACGCAGGCATCCTGATCGGCCCAATGGATGCCGAGTCCTCTGTTGCCGAGGCGCCAGCATCCGATGTCGTGCCCGGGTCAATGCCGATGAAACGGAAATCGCCGTACACGCGTTCCGACATTTCTGCGGCAGTCCACTGGCCCGGAGCGGCACATTCCTCTACCGAAACAGAGGCGTATGAGAACGGAGCACCTCTCCTGAGGCATTCAATCCGGGATTCCCTACCGTCTTCACCCATGCAGAATGCGAGCAGCGTCCCCGGCTCGGCATCATCATACAGAGACATGACGCGCGCGACATCGTCCTCAGACTGCGCCATAGTCGCTATCTTGACTATGTCAGCCCCGTCTCTGCGGCATTTTTCAACAACAGAGCGCAGCTCTTCAACCGATCCGGTCCTGTCAAAATCGTGATACGACCTGATGACCACCGTACCGTTCTCTGCGGCAGCCCGGCAGACTCTTCTGACCATAGAGACCGGCGCTTCCTCCTCGATGTCCACATAGGCGGCACCGGCTTCTATCGCCGCAATCAGGCGCCTGCCGCACTCCTTGAGAGCCGAGACTTCGTCCAGTTCAGGCCTTTCTTTCCGGAAGAGGGCAAGCCTGCATGTAGCCACGAGAGGCACGTCAGAGGAGAAGCAGCGACTTATCTCCGGAACGGAGAGACGGCATCCGTCAAGCCTGATCTCCGCCATTTCGCATCGTCCGAGCAGCTCCTCTATACCGTCAAAATCTCTGCCCTGAATCACTGTGCATATCATAATATCTTTCTCTTTTCCCGCACCGTCCGTCGCCGGCCCGGACATTTCACTTAAATTCCCATGACAAGCCCGTTTTCCTGACCAGCCATTAATTTTCCGAATCCGCTCCGCCTGCCGCCGGAAAATCTCTCCGCCCAGATGACAGCAGAGCCTCTGCTTCCGACACAGTCATCAGCCGCTCCTCAACATCCCCGATGCCGCGCATTAGGATGAAGCGGACGGCGTCTCCCTCCGACTTCTTGTCCCGGGACATGGCGTCCGTCAGCTCGCCGATCGCATAAGGGCACGTGACGGGAAGACCGCATGAGGCGAAATCAGCAGCAAGCCTGCGCGCGAATCCGGCCGGAGCCAGACCCGCGGCCTCGGAGAGCGAGGCGGCCAGAATGATACCGACCGACACTGCCTCTCCATGAGACATGCCGGCAGAAGCCGGAATCCCGGCATCAAGACCCTTCCATTCGATGGCGTGAGCAAATGTGTGACCGAGATTCAGCACCCGCCTCCGCCCGGACTCAAAACGGTCTTCAGAGACGATTCCAGCCTTTACAGAGACCGCCGCCTCAATCAGATCAGCGAGTTCTTTCCGCTCAAGCTCCGAAGACAGGAATTCCCCGCATACGATGTCCGCCCCGGCGACACGATCGCACAGTCGTCTCAGAAGACGGACAGCCCGCTCATACCATCCCCCGCCGGAGATTATGAATGTCTTTAGCAGCTCGGCCGCGCCTGACCGGAAATCCCTCAGGCTCAGCGAAAGAAGGGGCTCCGGGCAAAGCCATACGAACTCCGGCTGCCTTATCGTGCCTATCATGTTCTTGTATGAATCAAGATTGACGCCCGTCTTTCCCCCCACCGAAGCGTCCACCTGCGAGAGAAGAGTCGTCGGGACATAGGCGAACCGGATCCCGCGCCTGTATATCGAAGCGGCGAACCCCGCCATGTCAGTGGTTATCCCGCCGCCGACGGCAAGCAGAAGCGATCTGCGGTCAGCTCCATTCTCCATCAGCCGGCGGCAGATCTCCACAACCGCAGAAACCGTCTTCCCTTCCTCTGTGGCATCGACGGCAAACGCAGAAGAAATGGGCAGGACCTTTGCGAGGGAATCAGCAGCTCCCGCAACATTACGGTCATACACAAGCCAGATCTTTTCTCCACGGGCGGCAGCAACGGAAAAATCCGGCACACGAACAATGTCCGAAAGTTTTTCTCCGGCATATATCCGGCTCAGTATCCTGCCGTTGTCTTCTATGGTGATGCGTGGATCGTCTGTCATTTCCTCTTTCTTCTGTCGTCTTTCGTCAAGACAAAATTCCCTCTTTTGTCTTTCGTCAAAACAAAGTTAGAAATTTAAACGCATCCCGTACCGCCCGCAGCGGATAAAATTTCAGGCCTTCTGTCCCCGACGGGAATGCGGCAGCCGTCAGCGGAACGACAGCCTCAGACCGAAACTGAAATTGCGTCCGAAGCCCCAGAAGCCTCGCAGCGAGGCGAGATCGTGTGCCGCACCGTCCACAGCTCTCTCAACATAGAAAGTATCGAGAAGATTAGCCCCGGACACGAATACGGTCATTGACAGGAGTTTCGGGAATTCGTGAGACCAGTTGACCGAGGCATCGATAAGATGATAGCCCGGGATACGGTATGGGTCGGATCTGTCGTCAGGGGCCGTCCTGTCCTCAGGCTCAAAATCGGCATACATCCTGTCGTTGAACCGCCATCCGGCAGTAATTCGGAAGCCTGCCGGAAGCTTGAATTCGAGTCCTGCTCCGACCTGTGTCTGAGGCGCGTCCCCGACCGGAAGCCCGTCGCTGTACACATTCACCTCTGATACCGGGAGTCCCGAATACCCGTCATATATCGTGGCGTGAACGTCATTTTTCCACCTCCAGTCGCCTATCGATGCGAAAGCCGTCAGCTTCATCCATCGTGTGAAATTGTGGAATGTCTCCAATTCAATCCCGTAATGGAAGGCGTCGAGCCCGGTCATCATGTATCTGGTCTGATCCCTGTCCATAGCCTTGTACGGGTCGGACATCAGCGTGCGGTTTTTCCAGTAGGCGGCATAGGCCGTCACTTCCGCTCCGCCTCTGGCGTAGACGAAGCGGTAGCCGAGCTCTGAGAGGATGTTCCGCTCGTTCTTCACACCTTCGGTAATCTCATTGTTTCCGGACGAGAACCATACGTCGGAATACGGCAACCTGCTGTAATAGCCTCCGTTCAGATAGATGCTGCTGTGGCTTGCGACCTTGAGCAGGACTCCGGCCTTGGCACTGAATCCCGCACCCCACGCCGCGTCGCTGTACACGTCGCCGCCGACATAGTTGTAGCGGTCCCAGCGGCGGCAGGAGCTGAAGAAGCCTGACACCCCGAGATTGAGAGTCACCCTCGGCGATGCATATTTCGCTGCGGCATAGAGAGTTCCGTGGTTGATAACCTTTCCGTTGTCCGTTCTCACATAGTCGCCCACATGCTTTATAGGATCTCTCCCGGCAAGCCCCGCGAGCGAGTTGTTCTCATAGTCCTCATACCAGTAGTCCGCTCCGAGAAGATCGGTTATCCGCTCCTTCTCCCATGTGGAGTAGAACTGGTAATGCGCTCCGGCGTCAAGCGTCCATCTTTCCGTCAGTGCCACGCAGGCCGAGACGATGGCACCGGCCTGCGTATGACCCGCGAGATAGTCGCTGAGGATGTTCACGGCTGCCTCCGATGCCTCGCCCGATGCCGAGTTGGCGGCGACGACGGCGTCCCAGTCAAGCTGTCCGTCAGCGGTGCGATAGGACGATATCGGCGTGGACTTGCTCTCATTCCAGCGTCCCCCTCCATTTCCTACGGCGAGGTACAGGGAGTTGTTCATAGTCAGACGCCCCCTTGAATAGAGGTGCTGAAGTGTGAAATAAGGCTTGAAATAATTGTTGAGATTAAGATTGAACTCCTTGCCGTCCCTATAGCCCCAGTCCCTGTTGTAGCGGATGCCGTAGGCGGCCACCTCGTCCGCGCTGAGCCGGGAGGAGCGCTGAGCGTGTTTTTCAGGAGAACCGAGAGCGGTGAACAGCAGCGTGTTGTGCTCCCCTATCCGCTTGCTGGCGCTCAGCAGATAGGCAAACGAACTTACATCGGTCGCGTCCACATATCCCTTCCCGGCGACATAGGAAGCCATGAGGCTTATCCCCCATCCTTTCCCGAGCTCCCCGCTGTCATATTTGAGATAACCCTTCACCGTGCCGTAGTGGGAGGCATAGACTCCCGCCTCAGCCGAAAACTCTTCCGTCGGAGAGGCCGTGACGATGTTCACCGAGCCGCCTACGGAACTGTCCGAAAGCATAGATGCGCCGATTCCCTTCTGCACCTGGATTGCTCCGGTGGCATCTGCAAGCCCCATCCAGTTGTTCCAGTACATGCTGCCCGAAGTGAGTCCCGAGATGGGAATGCCGTTGAGAAGCACCGCCACATTCTCCTGCCTGAAGCCTCGGATGTTGAGTCTTGCGTCGCCGTAGCTTCCTGACTCGGATGTGGCGTAGAGGCTGGGGATATCGCGAAGCAGCTCGGGATAAGTCCTCGCGGCGGCTCTGTCGCGGAGATCGGATCCTGTGACGGTGGTCAGGCGCAGGGGATCGCTCTTCGATGACCCGAATGCCGCCGATACGGTCACCTCCCTGAGAGTCAGAGTGTCGCCCTGCCAATAGAGGGTATCGGCCCGAGCCGGTGAAGCGGAGGTGACGAACGCCGGAGACGCTTCGGCAGAGAGGACATGGGCCGGAGCTGCGGACAGAAGCGCCGAAAATGCGGCCTGACGGGCGAAAGAAATGACTCGCTGAATGCTGAAGATGCCCTCGCGGGCCTTAAAGGGCGATCTGCCGGCTGTTCCTGCTGAACCGGATGCCCTGCGGAAAAATCCATGTGTGTCTTCCATAAATGAAAAAACCTTAAATTGTTACGCATGGCATACAATTCAAGGCATACAAAATAGAAATAAACACACAACAATACATCACACGCAACGGCTGTCTCCTCCGGCCCCGGCCTTCGGAAACGGCCCCGGTCACCCGGAGCTGCACGATGTCTCAGCCATGTCTTCTTCCATCCAGACTTTCACTGTCGGTACCGTAATCGCAACGGTTCTGCTTTCGCTCGCGGACTTTACCGCCGATCGGGAATTGCACCCTGCCCTGAAGATATGCGGCTGCAAATATAGGTGTTTTTTACGAATCCGCAAGACATGGCCGGAAATCTGGATTTTTGTGATAGATTTGCAGACGAGATGAACATCATGACGGCCAGCCGCCTCGACGCAGCCGCCATCACAAGAACGAAAGCGATGAGCACTAAGACAATGACCACACGAGCGGCACTCTACATTCTTATCGCCTTATGCGCTGCAGGATGCCGGTGCGGGGACGGGAAAGCCGAAGCGGAACACGGAAGGCAGAAATCATGGCCGGACGCACTGCCGCCGCAGGAAAGAATCCTCTATGACCTTTATGCAGAAAAAAAGTGTCTCGGGAACATGGCTGAAGCTATGGAATATGCCGAGATGCTGCTCAGGCGAATTCCCGACAGCGTCCTGCTCCGGACTCCGGATCAGAAAGCCGCCGAGATGACGGCAAGCCTTGCGGACTGGAATGAAAACGAAAGATATGCCTTTTCGGCCGCAATAAGATACGGAGAAACGGCGGCCGCACAGTTCAAGGCCCTCGGCATGGCTAAGGAAGCAGCAAGAGCGGAATACCGGCTGGCCAGAACATACTACAAAAGAGGAGAATACCACAAGACGCTCAAGCTCATCAATGAGTCGCTTCCTACATTCATGAAAGAGAGAGACACTCTTCATATACTCGACAGCTGGAACATTCTCGGCGTACTGAACTATCTCTTCAAGGATTACGATGCCTCCAACAGGTATTTCCGTCTGTTTCTGGAAGGCTCTCGGGAAATCGGGGACAGCTCACGATATGCGGCGGCCCTAAACAACACAGCCCTGTACAGCAACACTCAGAGAGATTCAGCCAAGACGCGGAGTCTCATCAGTGAATCGGTCGAGATATGCAGAAAGATCCGGGACAGCGCTCTTCTCTGCACCATCTGCGCCAACATAACGGCCGAGCGCATCAACGCCCGGGACTTTGAGGACGCGGACCGGTATTTCCGGATGTCGAGACCGCTGCTTACCACTCCGGAAGAGTTCGGATACTGGTACATGAATTCCGGAATATCTGCCATTCTCAGACATGATTCCGACGCCGCCGTCAGCGACATGAGGACTGCCGTCAGCCATTTCAGCAAAGGAGAATTCAATCTTCAGCTCAGGACCTGTCATCTTCTTCTGAGCGAACTCCTTGCGGAAAGAGGCGACACAGTGGGGGCATACCGCGAGCTCAGGCTGCACAGGGAGCTCGAGGATGCCATCAACAGCAGGGAAATGACTTCCGAACTGTATAAGTTTCAGAACGAGATCATCAGCAGACAGGAGCGGGAACAGGAGATAATAAGATCAAAGTCAACCGCCACGCTGCTGACGGCCTCAGTATCGGGCGCCGTCATCATAATGATTCTGTCGCTCTGGGCATACAGAAATAAAGTCCGTGACGCCAAAGAGATACGAAGCAAGAGCGAGATGGTCGAACTGCTCAGGATGCAGAGATATCAGATGGACAGACTCACAGAAAACATGGTAGACAGGCTCAACAAGGCCAGACTCGAGACGAAGGACCGCTTCAGCCGTGAAAAGATCAGCGACATCTGCTCAGAACTCCAGCACTCAAGGGACGAAAGCCACTGGAAAGAGATTGCCACATACATCCCGGAACTGAACTCGGATTTCACGAAGGCTCTCACGGACAGATACCCGGATCTGACGGCAAATGAGAGGCGGCTGTGCATCCTCCTTAACATGAACCTGTCCACAAAAGAAATATCCGAACTGACCAGACAGAGCGCCAGAAGCATCAATACGGCGAGGACGAGGCTGAGGAGCAAGCTCGGACTCACCGGAAGCAGCATGTCTCTTCAGGAGTTTTTCTCAAAAATAAAATAACTACAGGTCAAATAATTACAATATCCTGTAGTATAATTGTGGCATACATACATCATTATGTACTTCATAAGTAGCAAGACTTTCGGAGGAAAAGTCCGGCCGTAAGGATAAATTTGAGAAAAACTAATTGCCATGAAAACGAACAAGACCACGATGAACGGACTCGCGGCAGCGATATGTGTCGCGATGACGGCAATCTGCCTCGCAGGATGCGAAAAGGAAAAGACCGGCTCAGACGACGGGCAGGGAAACGAGGGACAGAAAACGGAAGTGTCATCCGTAGAAGTGACGCCCGCAGAAGTGTCACTGAAGGAGGGCGAGACAGTACGGCTGCAGGCAAAGACACTTCCGGAAGACGCCGAAGGCACCGTGGTCTGGACTTCAGGCGACGCCGGCACGGCCACTGTGACAGAAGACGGCACAGTAACGGCGATAGCCGCCGGACAGACGGAAATCACAGCCACATGCGGCAATGCCTCGGGCACATGTAAAGTAACCGTAACTGCTGCGGAAGAGCCCCTTGCCGACCCCGTGGCGGGAGACTGGTATTATAGCGACGGGACATGGAGCACGGATCTCGATCCTGAGCGCGAAGTCATAGGAGTCGTGTTCTGGACAGGCAATCCGGCTGACGAGGATATGCTGCTCGCGGCCGAGCATCCGGAATGCGTACACGGACTGGTCGTATCATTGTCCGGAGACGAGGCATCTCCGTGGCAGGCACAGATAAGCGCATACGGAGCGACCGTCTGGTCATGGGTGGAGGAAAACACCGAAGGATTCATGGACGGCGTATGCCATGACGAATATTCAGAGGATGACAACCTCAACAAGAAACTTGGCTACAACAATACGAAGGCCGCCGAGGCATTCAACGCCGGAGCAGGAAACGGACTGTGGCCTGTGGACGCCGTAGCGAAGGCTGCCGCATACGGAGAGACGGTCCCTGCACCCGAGACGAGCTCAGGATGGTATCTCCCGTCCGCTAAAGAACTCTCTCTGCTCTGCAGCGGGGAATATGATGGCAACATATACGACATCTACGGGGAAACCGCCACAGCGGAACTGGTCAACTCTCGACTCGCGATGCTTGAGGGCTCAGCTCAGCTGGAAGGATACTACTGGTCCAGCACTGAATCGTCGAGCTACAGCTACGCATTCGAAGTCTCATTCTCAAGCGGAGCGGTAGGTTCAGGCTCAAAATCAGGAAGTTCAGATCATGTGAGATTCATTCTCGCGTTCTGACGTCTTTCCGGAACTTAATCAGGCAGACGATGAAAATTTCTCATTTACTCACATTGGCGGCCTCACTCATTACCGCCCTTTTCGCCGCCTCCTGCCGGACAATCGAGGAGGAGCCAACGCCAGAGCCGAAACCTCTTTTCAGCATCACCACCAAAGAAGTGACAGAGACCGGCTTCATCGTGAACATTTCTCCGGCAGACAGAGAGATGGGCTATGTGGCGATGACGGCTACTGAATCGCAATACGAGAACTACGCATCTGAACAAGAAGTCATTGACGCCACAATCGGCCTCTTCCGTCAGTACGCCGATTATTACAGATATTCTCTCGAGGAATTCCTTGACGCATCCGGAGTGCTCAAGCGCGGAGAAGCCACGCTGAAATTTTCCGCAGAGCCGGACACCGGATATGTCCTGTACGTATTCGGCATTTCCGATGACGGCGTCCCTCTTACGGGGCTGAATACGCTCACGATCAAGACTGCGGCCGTGGAAATGAACGGAATGACTTTCAGCATATCTTGCGATGTCGACGGACCGGAAGTGTCGGCAACCGTGAAGCCGTCCATTCCTGATCAGACCTATGTGTTTACAATCATCACCACCGAAGCACTGCATACCGCAGAAAGCCCTGAGGCATACATGGAAGAGATGATCAGCACGCAGATTTCCTATGGGGAAGCCGAAGGCGCGTCGAGAGAGGAGGCCGTATCTGAGATTTCATGGACAGGAGACCAGACCTTTCCTGTCACGCTCAACGCCTCCACGGCCTACTCGGCTCTCGCCTGCTCTGTCACTGCCGAAGGACTGATCAACTCCGATGTCGCGGTCCATGAGTTCAGCACAGGTCCGGTCAAGCCTTCAGACAACATGATAACACTGGAGGTGAGCTCGATCAATGTCAACTCCGTCTACCTGAAGGCAACGGTGACAAACAGCGACCAATATGTGATAGTTCTCGATGAGGGCAAATACTGGAAGGACCTTTCTGAGGAAGACGCTCTGGCTCTGCTGAAGTCTGAATTTGAGCTTGAAGACGGCATAAATTCGGGCTCTGTTGAATTCCCTGTCGAGGGACTGTCGGAAAATACCGAATATGTCGCAATGGCCATCGGATATTATGCCGGAGACTTTACGACCGGACTGACGAGCATAACTTTCTGCACCCTTGAAGCAGGCGACCCGACGGGCATGACATTCGATGTGTCCGTGGACGAAATCACGCAGTCGGGAGTCACCATCGACATCACCGGCAATCCGGAAAACGCACTATACTACTGGAACGTCTGCGCGGCCGACATGAGCTCTGAGGAAATCAGGACGGAACTTGACGAACTCATAGACTCTTACATAGCCTACGGCTATATTCGAGACCGCAGCGACTTCATGGCGCAGGAAGGGAGCCGAGGACACGAAAACTACAGATACACCGGCCTCGAAAGCGGCAGAGACTATATAGTGTATGCCGTCGGCGTCTATGCTGACGGGAGCTATGCCACCGACTTCTTCCGCAGCGAGGCATTCCGGATGCAGGACCAGGTGCTCACAGACGCTGCCGTCACCATCGGATATGACAAATATTTTGACGGAGACGCAATCGCTGCCGCCTATCCGCAGTTTGCAGACTGGGCCGGAAACGCCGTCCTGCCGATAAGCGCAAGCCTCTCCGGCTCCGCTGCCAGCTATCGCTATTCGGTTTATCTCGGCAATCTGACCGACGCATCCAGATACTCGGACAATCTCATCACTGAAGACCTCATCAAAAACGGCTACTCAACGCCTAATCAAGTGTTCCTCTGCGACTTCGGCGTTGAAATGACCATGCTCGCGGTCGCTTTCGACCCTGACGGCAACCCGGGACAGGTCTTCAGGCGCAGCTTCTCGCTTGACCGCAGCGGAATCTCCCCTGCAGAAGAGTTCGACCCAAGCCTGTGGACTACATCGGGCCGCTCATCCGCCAAGAAGGCCACGCCCGGCATCAAACGTCCGGAAATGCCCGAGCGGCACGCCGAGAAGATTCCCGTCAGACGCTCCAAACCGCATAAAATCCTGATGCTCACTGACACACATTGACCTTCAGCATATTGCATCAGCAACCGGACATCGGCGGCGAGAATTGCTGTGGCCGATGTCCGGTTCTCTTTCTGCCCTTATCGTCAACTACGGCAAAGAGAATATGCCGGCTCAATCGAAAATGCGGTGAAAATGCCGGCAGAAAGCAGATGAAGCAGACGGGCATGTATTGCTTTTTAATTCAAATTGTAATACCTTTGCGCACCAATCTGATGAAGTCTGCCGACTCATTCAGTTGATGCCCGGATGGCGGAATCGGTAGACGCGTTGGTCTCAAACACCAATGTCCGAAAGGATGTGCCGGTTCGACCCCGGCTCCGGGTACAAAGATAGCCTCGTAATCGCTTGATTATGAGGCTTTTTAATTTTAGCAGGGTGTACTAAAGGAGTACTATTCCGCGAAAAATCGCAAAGGAAAGTCAAAAATCCGGCAAAGTTTTGTGTGGGGTTACAGAGCTTGCGACCGCGAAAATGACAGGGCAAATTTACCCGTACCTGCACCCTCGCCAATGAGCAGTCAGACAGGTTTGGCAAAAAATCTACATTTGCTACATTCCTACATCAGTGACCACTTGATATTCCATTATTTAGCATATCTTTTTACCTATAAAAAATCTCTGAATTATGATTGCAGTTCCTGCGGATGTTGTATATTTGCGTTGTGAAAGGGTAATGGGAAACACTGACATTACTGAAAACTGGTAAAAGTTCCTACGGAATTAGAGGGGCGTTAAACGCATCGTTCTTTTTCAAGTTACCAGCCTTTCAAAAGTTAAAATTTGGGGTGGTAATGGCGTATGTGTCCTTCCATTACACAAATTCAGTGAAAGTGTTTAAGCACCGTAAGTCCTTTTAGGCTGTGCATCAAGAACTCACTGACACCCAACTTACAACGGTAGAGAGCAAAACCGAAAGGTTTAACAACAATTTGTCTTCTCTCAATTAAATTCTCTGAAAGGAATGCTTGGGTTCTACCCATTATGTCAGAGGAGCCGTAAAATTAAGTGGTGGCGACCATTCAAGTATCGCACTGGAGCGTTGCTCGTCATACTTGAACCCGACCCACATAACATTCACCAAGAGTGGCTGGCACTCGCGAGATAGTTGGTGACACTTACAAATAGAGGAGGTACATCAGTATCTCCTCTTATTTAATAGTTTACATCTCTTATTTTTAATGAGTTTTCATTGTAGT
>CALVDO010000030.1 GCA_944326355.1 uncultured Bacteroidales bacterium
GAGACTTGAGACAGCTATGCACGAAGCAAGAGCAGCTGTGTATACGCAGATGCGTTCCAGTGTTTTCATATTATGCGTATATTTGACCTATAATAATTAATAAGGCCAATGGAAATAATCTTTGCCTCCATAGCGGGGCTAATCATCGGAATTTTAATCGGAGTCCTTATCTCAAGGATCTCCGGCCAGTCTCTTAAGACCCGCCTTGAGGTGCTGCAGGGCCGTATGGACGACCTGAAGTCGCAGTCTGAGCAGGCCCGTGCGGAGGCGGAGCGGCATTGTCGGGAAGCACTTGAAGCTAAGGATGTCTCCTGCAGGGAGCTGCTTGCGGCAAAGGATGCCTCCTGCCGAGAGACTCTTCAGGCAGGAGAGGCCAGACATGAAGAGGCGATGGCGGCGCTTGAGCGGCGCCACAGGGAAGCTCTGGAGGAGATGCGTCACAGGTTTGACGAGACAATGCAGAAGGTGTCGGCGCAGATGCGTTCGGCGACAGATGACATGTTGAGGCAGAGGCAGAAGGAGTTTGCGGAGTCGAGCACAATCAATCTCGGGCAGATAGTCAATCCTCTGAAGGAGACCATGGACGAGATGCGTAAGACTATGGATGCGACCAGGCAGAGCCAGACCGAGATAAGCAGCGACATGAAGGCGAGGCTCGAGGAGATGATGCGCCAGAGCAATGCCGCCAGACAGAGCGCTGACGAGCTTGCCCGTGTGTTCAGCCACAGGGGAAAGGTGCAGGGAGACTGGGGAGAGAGGGCTCTCGACTGGCTGCTTGAAAAGCAGGGGCTTACGCGGGGAGTGCATTATGACGTGCAGCCGGTCATGCGCGATGCCGGGGGGAATGTGCTGAAGTCGGACGGAGGCTCGTCAATGCGCCCGGACGTCATCCTTCATCTGGATACCGTACGGGATGTCATAATAGATTCCAAGGTGTCTCTCACCGCCTTTATAAATTATCTCAACGCCGAGGACGAGGAGACTCGCAGAAAGGCGCTGAAAGAGCATGTGGACAGCATCTGCCGTCATGTCAGGGAGCTTGCAGCCAAGGACTATTCGTCTTATGTCCAGCCTCCTAAGCTCAGTATGGGGTATGTCATAATGTTTGTTCCGCATTCCGGTGCGCTTCTGGCCGCCCTCAACGAAAAGCCGGATCTGTGGCGTGACGCAATGTCGGACAATGTGTTCATCGCTGACGAACAGACCCTTTTCGCCGCGCTCAAGATAGTGGATCTCACATGGCGGCAGATAGCCCAGACCCGGAATCACGAAAGGGTCTACGCTCTGGCGAACGAGATGATGGACAGGGTAGGGAAGTTCATGAAGCATTACGACGCCATCGGAAAAGCGCTCAAGACCGCGTCTGACTCCTATGACGAGGGACGTAAGAAACTTGATCCGTCAGGCTACAGCATATTGCAGACCTGCCGCAAGCTCAAGAATCTCGGCGCTCAGCAGAGCCGGACCAATCCGATTGCCGCCATTGAGAACCCCGCCCCGGACGGGGATGAGCCGGAGCCGGACGTCCTCGCGGAGACTTCCGCGTCGTCTCGTCTCGAGGTGGGGTGAAACATCCGTATCAGGACGGATTTGGCGATGAAATGCGGTTTTTCATCGAAAAAACTTTTGTCCGTTCCGCCAAAGACTTAACTTTGTCATTGTCAAAAGAAACAGGATAATCAGACTGCTGAGCGATATGAAAAATGGTTGAAGGTCAGATTTGAAAAGCTTTCGGGGTAGGGGTATGTGCGATTGCCCCGATTTCCCCGAAATGGGGATCAGCAGTATTCAGGGCGGTTGCGACGTTGATGTCGCGGCCGCTCTTTCATTTTGTTGAGATTTATCGAAGATTGTTGAAATTATCGAAGATTGTTGAAATTGATTGAAATTGAAGTGAAGATTGCCGGTCCGCGATGGGGAACCGCTGCCGCCAAGACGCGACGGCAGACGTTTCTCCCGTGAGTTTTAATGAAGCCTGCATCACTGCAGGCTTCATTCTGGTTAGTTAGCAGTATATCCCTTTTGGGAGTGTGTTATTGATTTGGTTAGTGGTTAGTATTTTGACCGCTAAAATCCGGCTAAGCCGGAAATGTGACAAGGCCCGCATGAAAGATATAATCATGTTGACCTTTTCATTCCCCAAATTTAGGCCAATTTTTCTGAACTGCAAAATTATTTTTAGTAAAAATGCAGTTTCATTAAATGAATGTCAGTTTTACGTGCCGTATTTCTGATTATTCTCATCAGTTCCTCCTTCAGTCCTCGAGAAGTCCCGGCCTGAGCCTTTTCGTCCTTTCGAGCGCCTGTTCGTCCTGCCAGGCCTTTATGAGCTTCGGATTTCCGCTCAGCAGCACTTCCGGGACTTTCCATCCGTTGAACTCCGCCGGTCTCGTGTACAGGGGAGGCGAGAGGAGTCCGTCCTGAAAGCTGTCGCTCAGGGCCGAAGTCTCATCCGTGATTGCTCCGGGAATCAGCCTCACGATGGCGTCGGCAACAATCGCGGCAGGGATTTCACCTCCGCTGAGCACATAGTCGCCTACGGAGATCTCCCTCGTGACGAGATGCTCCCTGATGCGCTGGTCAATGCCCTTGTAGTGGCCGCAGAGGATGATGATGTTTTGCTTGAGTGACAGCTCGTTGGCCATGCCCTGAGTGAAAGTCTCCCCGTCTGGCGACATGAAGATTACCTCGTCGTATTCGCGCTCGGCCTTAAGCTGCTCTATCATCTTGTAGAC
Organism: uncultured Bacteroidales bacterium; assembly: GCA_944326355.1. GTDB lineage: Bacteria > Bacteroidota > Bacteroidia > Bacteroidales > UBA932 > Cryptobacteroides. Next base: position 2,736 of record CALVDO010000030.1, read on the forward strand.
AGGCTCGACCATCAGTACCATGCCCGCGTCGCCTCCGTAGCAGTAGTCGTCGACCTGCAGCCTCGGCCCCTTGCCGTGCTCCCTGAGATTGTGAACGTGTATCTCGACGAGCCCCTTTTTGATCGCCCGTCCTATGATGGAATGCCCGAGCGGACTTTCAAGAAGCTCCGGGACTACGGAAATGATGTCTATCCTCATGGCTTGAACATGGTTTTTGAGTTTGCAAAAATAGCATTTTGATGAGAGTTTTACTAAAAAAGTGGTATATTTGCGGGCTGTAACTTTTTAGAAACACAATTAGAACTCCAGTTGACATGAGTGAAGAGATGATTCCTAAGGTTCCTGTTGCGCCGGAAGAGTTGGACAGTGGGGACATGCCTGTCGTGCCGGCGCAGGCTGAAGAGACGGCTGAAGCCATGCCGGATCTCTCGGGAAAGAGCCTTGCGGAGCTCGCGGGGCTTTTCGAAGAGCTTTCGAAAAAAGAGGACCGCATGAAGCTGTACAAGGAGGCGGAGGCCATAAAGTCCGCATTTTACAAGAGGCTGCTGAAGGAGAAGACGGACGCCGGACTGGAGGCGGACGTGAAGGAGCCTGACGACCGCCTCCCGGATAACGAGGAGACTGAGGCTGACGCACCTGCGGGGGATACGGTTTCTGAAAATCCGTTCGGGGAGATAGAGCGCGGCTTCAAGGAACTGTACAACGCCTACAAGAAGGAGCGTTCGGAGTACAACAGACAGCAGGAGAAGGAGCGCGAGCACAATCTTGAGCTGAAGCAGCAGGTGATAGAGGATCTCAAGGCCCTCCTCGAGAAGCAGGAGGACGTCAACGCCACATTCCCGGAGTTCCGCGAGATACAGAACAGGTGGAGAGCCATAGGTCAGGTGCCTGTGCAGAACTACAGGAATCTCAACGACACATACCAGCTCTATGTCGAGCAGTTCTACGACATGGTCAAGATCAACCGCGAGCTCAGAGACCTCGACTTCAAGAAGAATCTTGAGGTGAAGGAGAAGTTCTGCGAGGCTGCCGAGAAGCTTGCCGAGAGCGACAATGTCGTGGAGGCATTCAGAGAGCTTCAGAAGCTTCATGAGCAGTGGAAGGAGTATGGCCCGGTGGCCAAGCAGCACCGTGAGGAGATATGGGACCGCTTCAAGGCTGCCACGGCTGTGATCAACAAGAAGTATCAGGCTCATTTCGAGCAGCTCAAGAGCCAGCAGGTGGAGAATCTTGCCGCCAAGACGAAGCTCTGCGAGCAGGTGGAGGAGATCGCCGGACGCGAGATAGCCTCATCTGGCGAATGGAATGCGCTCTCGAAGGAGATCGAGGACATCCAGAAGCAGTGGAGACAGATCGGTTTCGCCACAAGAAAGGAGAACCAGAAGATCTATGACCGTTTCCGTGCCGCCTGCGACAAGTTCTTCAACCGGAAGAGGGAGTTCTACAACGGATATAAGGAGAGCATGAATGCCAACCTTCAGCGCAAGGTGGCCCTCTGTGAGGCTGCAGAAGCCCTGAAGACCAGCACTGAATGGAAAAAGGCGACAGATCAGTTCATAAGTCTCCAGAAGCAGTGGAAGGAGATCGGGGCAGTGCCGCGCAAGAAGTCCGAGCAGCTCTGGAAGAGATTTCGCGCCGCGTGTGACGAGTTCTTCAGCGAGCGGGACAAGAACGCCAAGCCGGAAAACGACTTCTACGGCAATCTCAAGTCCAAGCAGCGTCTCGTCGAGGAGATACGCGCATATCAGCCGTCCGACGATGAGGACGTGAATCTCGCTGCTATGAACGCGTTTATGGACAGATGGCAGGAGATCGGCTTCGTTCCGTTCAAGGAGAAGGACAACATCGCCAAGAGCTACAGGGACGCGCTTCAGGAGAAATTCCCGGATATGTCGTCCAAGGCCCGCAGGACAAGGCATTCGTCCGCCCCGAAGAGCGAGCGCGACCGACTCGTGCAGAAATACGTGAAGAAGGAGCAGGACATTGTCACTTACGAGAACAACATAGGCTTCTTCGCCATGTCGAAGAATTCCGAGCCGCTCATCAGGCAGATGCAGGAGAGAATCGACCAGGCCAAGAGGGAGCTCAAGGAGCTCGAGCAGCAGATAAGGGATCTTGACGACGCTTCCGGGCGGGAGTAGGATTCGATTGCGGAGAGACGCGGGAGTAAAGTGAAACGTTTAAGATACTTATGGATAAAAACTCTGTAACGGGATTTATACTGATATTCGTGATTTTCTTCGGATTTTCATGGTTTCAGTCAAGACAGTACAAAAAACAGGCGGAATATCAGGCGCAGCAGGATTCGATAGCGATGGCGCAGCAGGCTTACGCTGACTCAGTGTGGCTTGCGGAGCACCCGGAGGATACGGCGGCGGTTGCCGAGTCTCTTCCTTCGTCGGAAAGGGGCACAGCGGCCCGTCCGCGCATATTTAAGGACAGCCTTCTCGACGTGGCTTACGCCGACTCGGCGTCTCTGGTGACCCTCGCCAACGACAAGGTGGAGATAGTCTTCAGCACTAAGGGGGCTCAGCCGCATTCGGTGATGGTCAAGGACTACAAGGCCTATGACAGCACCGAACTCTACCTTATAAAGCCTGGAATGAGCAGGTACGGCATAACCATCTATGCCGGGGAGAACATCAACACGGCCGACTTCGTGTTCAGGGTGGCCGAAAGCACCGACAGCACTCTGGTGATGCGTCTTCCGTTCGCCGCAGGCGGCTACATCGAGCAGAAATACACCCTTGAGGAAGGAAGCTACAAGGTAAGGAACGACCTGTCCTTCGTTGACATGGAAAATGTGATACCTCGCAACGTGTCAATGTTCGACATCGACTGGAACGTGGTGATTCCTCGCCTTGAGAAGGGCTACAGGAACGAGATGCAGTATTCGAAGCTCGACTACTGCTTCCCTGGGGAGAAGAAGCCGGAGCAGATCGGAAAGGGCAGGAGCGCCGAGGAAAGAGTGGACGCGAAAGTGAGCTGGTTCGCATTCCAGCAGCAGTTCTTCTCCGCCATCATGCGTGCCGAGGACGACTTCTCTTCGGCATCTTTCGGAATAAAGTTCTTCGATGAGGACGACCCTCAGAAGAATCTCATGACGTGCTATGCCGACTTGAGGTCTGAGCTTGATCTCTCTGCCGGGAATGCGACGGTGCCTTTCGACTTCTATTTCGGCCCCAACCATTACAGCACGCTCAAGAGCTACGACCAGCATTATGAGCGCATAATTCCTCTCGGAGGCTCAGTCATCGGACTCATAAGCCGGTGGGTCATCATTCCGGTGTTCAACTTCCTCGGAAGGTTCATCGAGAACTTCGGCGTGATAATTCTCCTGCTCACGATTCTGATAAAGCTCATCGTGTCGCCTCTGATGATGAAGTCATATATATCGTCGGCGAAGATGGCGGCGATCAGGCCGGAGATCGACAAGCTCAACGAGAAGTATCCTAAGCAGGAAGACGCCATGAAGAAGCAGCAGGCCATGATGGACCTGTACAAGCGGGCCGGAATCAATCCGATGGGAGGATGCATTCCGATGCTTCTCCAGCTTCCGGTGCTCTACGCCATGTTCCGCTTCTTCCCGGCTTCCATCGAGCTGAGGCAGCAGCCGTTCCTCTGGGCGGATGACTTGAGCGCATACGACTCAATACTTGATCTTCCGTTCAGGATTCCTCTGTATGGCGACCATGTGTCTCTGTTCGCCCTTCTCATGGCCCTGTCCATGTTCATCTATTCGAAAATGACCTCAAGCCAGATGTCGGACGATCCGAACATGGCCGGAATGAAGTTCATGAGCGTGTGGATGATGCCTATAATGATGCTCTTCATCTGTAACAACCTCTCCAGCGGACTGAGTTATTACTATCTTCTCTCCAATCTCATAACGATGCTTCTGACGTGGATCGTGAAGAAGTTTGTGGTGAAGCCGGAGAAGATCCATGCGCAGCTTGCCGCATCGGCAGGAAAGCCGCTTCCGAAGTCGAAGTGGCAGCAGAGGCTTGAGGAGGCTCAGAAGATGCAGGAGCAGATGGCTCGCGAACAGGCGAAAAAAAGACGCAGATAGTCAGACTCATGTCACATATCACTGATACCATACGCGCTCTCAGGTCTTCACTGCCTGAGAGCGTTATGCTTGTAGCCGTGTCAAAGTTCCATCCTGTGGAGGCCATAGCGGAGGCCTATGCCGCCGGGCAGAGGACATTCGGGGAGAGCCGGCCGCAGGAGCTCCTGTCCAAGGTGAGGGCTCTTTCAGAGATGGCGCAGGCTTCAGGCGACCCGGCTCTGTATTCCGATATAAGGTGGCACTTCATAGGACATCTTCAGACGAACAAGCTCAAGATGGTCCTTCCTTATGCCGCGATGGTCGAGTCTGTGGACTCTCTTCGGCTTCTTCAGGCCATAAGCCGCTGGGGTGAGGAAAACGGCAGGACGACGGACGTGCTGCTGGAGTTTCACATCGCTTCCGAGGAGACCAAGCAGGGATTCAGCCGTGAGGAGATACTGGGGATCGTCTCCGCCGAGGCACTCCCGAACGTGCGGATAAGAGGGCTTATGGGCATGGCCACCTTTACCGACGATGAGACGTTGATCCGTTCGGATTTCGGCCGTCTGACATCTCTGTTCGACGAGATCGTGCGCCTTCGCGACGGAGGACGCTGTCCTGGCATAGGCTCTGATTTCTGTCTCAAGTCCTTCGGGATGACTCATGACTACGGGATTGCCGTCGGGATGGGGGCGGACATCGTGCGTATCGGCACGCTGATTTTCGGCGAGAGACATCAGGCCTGAATGTTACAGAATTGTTAATTCGTACGTCCTGCGGCTCCGAAAACGCATTCAGCCCTTGTAAAGTCCTGCCGGGGGGCTTATCTTTGTGCGCGGGCAGCAAAACGCCCGACAAGACTCATTTAAACGCCCCGACAATATTCATAAATGAAAAAGAGGCATATTCTCATTACCGTTTTTGCCGCACTTTGCGTCCATTGGACGGCAGACGCGCAGCGCATCAAGGGCAGTGACACGCTTCTTCCGCTCACTCAGGAACTTGCGGAAGAGTATCTTGCCGAACATCCGGACGAGGAAATCATCGTTACAGGCGGAGGCTCAGGAGTGGGCATTGCCGCTCTTCCCGAAAATACGACAGACATAGCCATGGCGTCCCGCCGCATCAAGTTCAGCGAGAAGATGAAGTTCGCCGGGCTCGGGCTCGAGGCCAGCGAAGTCATTGTGGCCTACGATGCTCTCGCTGTGGTGGTCAATCCGTCCAATCCTGTCGACAGCCTGACGAGAGAGCAGCTGGAGGCCATCTTCCGTGGCAAGATCACCAACTGGAAGGAAGTGGGCGGCGAGGACAGGAAGATAGTGGTCTATTCGAGAGAGACGTCATCCGGTACATACGAATTCTTCAAGGAAAGCGTATTGGACAACAAGAACTACATGAGCGGCGTCCTGTCGATGCCTGCCACCGGGGCCATCATCCAGTCGGTGCGGCAGACCAAGGGGGCTATCGGCTACATTGGCCTTGCGTATCTCAACAGATTCGTCAAGCCTCTCGCAGTATCGTATGACGGAGGTGCGCATTATGCCTATCCGTCGGTGGAGACGGCCTCTGACGGCTCGTACCCGATAGTACGGCCTCTCTACTATTATTATGATCCGGAGAAGGAGGCTGCGGTCAGCCCCTTCATCTCTTATGCGCTGTCTGAGAAAGGGCAGAGCTCAGTCCTTGAACAGGGCTTTATCCCGGTGACGCCGCCGGCGGCTGACGGGGAGCCGTCTCCAGAAGCGTCGGAACAGGGCAAGTCGGTGGACGACTGAATCTTATTTTTGCAATTTCTTGAACAAGTCTTGAATAATGAAGAGATTTTTGGAGAAGGCGGTGAAATGGCTGCTGACAGCCAGCGGATTCGTCACAAGCGCCGTCATTCTGCTCATCATCGGCTTCCTGTTCACTGAAGGCGCGGGACTTTTCCGCGAAAAAGTGATTGAAGAAGGCTATGTGCTCGCCCTCAACAGGGAGAATCCGGTGAGGAAGATGGATGCGGCACAGATCAAGGCCGTTTTTGATGAGGACATTACGAACTGGAGCGAACTCGGCGGCCCGGACCTTCCGATAGAGACTTTCCGTCTTGAAGACGCGGACGATTATTTTTCAGAGGAGGAGCTCGGGTCTCAATATGAGAATGCCGGAAGTCTGATAGCCTCTCTCGTGGCCTCCCGTCCCGGCATGGTGGCCTTCGTGCCAGAGACGCTGATACCCGAGGGCGCGGACCTCAATTTCATAGAGGACAGCTCGATATCCCCGGCGGAGGTCTTTGCCGGCTCAGAGTGGTACCCTACGGCTACTCCTGCTCCGCTGTTCGGAATGTGGCCTCTTCTCGCGGGCACTCTCTGGGTGAGCTTCTTCGCCATCCTTTTCGCCCTTCCTTTCGGAATAAGCATAGCGGTGTACATGGCTGAGGTGGCCTCCGAGCGCGTGCGCAACTTCCTAAAGCCTGTCATAGAGCTTCTGAACGGCATTCCGTCGGTGGTCTACGGCTTCTTCGGCCTCATCGTGATAGTGCCTCTTCTGCAGCAGGTGTTCGGCCTGCCGGTGGGGGAGAGCGGTCTTGCCGGAAGCCTTGTGCTGGCGATCATGGCGCTTCCGACGATAGTCACGGTGGCTGAGGACGCCATGCGTAACTGCCCCCGCTCTCTGCGTGAGGCCAGCCTTGCTCTCGGCGCAACCAAATGGCAGACGATATCGAGGGTCGTCATCCCGTCGTCCATGTCCGGCATAGCCTCCGGAGTCGTACTCGGCATAGGCCGTGCGGTGGGTGAGACTATGGCGGTGCTGATGGTCACCGGCAACGCGGCCGTTGTGCCGACTTCGATTCTCGAGCCTCTGCGTACTATACCTGCGACAATCGCCGCCGAGCTCGGTGAGGCTCCGGCCGGGGGAGCGCACTACCAGTCGCTTTTCCTCCTCGGCGTGATCCTTTTCTTCATCACATTCTTCATCAACCTCTGCGTGGAGTTCATATCTTCGCGCAACAGGGCGAAAAACAGTTGACAGCATGGACAGTAAGAATACATCCAATACCGTACCGCCATCAGGGCCTGTTCCCGGCAGCCCGGACTCTATGTCGGGACGCTCAGGCGGCTCCACACCGGTTTTCCCGGAGGACTACAGCGTCCGCAAGCGCCGTTCGCAGAAGGCGGCCTTCGCCGTTTTCAGGATTCTGAGCCTTTTCATAGTGCTCATCCTCTTCGCGATTCTCGGCTTCATAATTTATAAGGGAGCGGGAGTCATAAGCTGGGACTTCCTCACCAAGGCCCCGTCAGACGGAATGACCTCGGGAGGCATCTTCCCTGCGATAGTCGGCACGCTTCTGCTCATGCTCGGCAGCGCCATAGTGGCCTTCCCGGTGGGCATCATGAGCGGCGTGTATATGAATGAATATGCGTCCAGAGGCTGGGTCGTAAAGTTCATCAGGCTCATGACCAACAACCTCAGCGGAGTGCCGTCGATTGTCTTCGGACTCTTCGGCATGGCCCTCTTCGTGAAATACCTCGGCTTCGGCGACAGCATTCTCGCCGGTTCGCTCACTCTCGGCCTTCTTTCGCTGCCTCTGGTCATCAGAACGACTGAGGAGGCACTGAAGGACATCCCCGCCGGCATCCGTGAGGGCAGCCTCGCTCTCGGCGCAACGAAGCTCCAGACGATATGGAAAGTGGTGCTTCCTATGGCCATGCCGCGCATCACCACTGGGCTGATCCTCTCGCTCGGCCGCGTGTCCGGAGAGACCGCGCCTATCCTCTTCACCTGCGCCGCGTACTTCTTCCCTCAGCTTCCGACCTCGATCTTTGACCAGTGCATGGCCCTACCATACCATCTCTACGTCATATCGACGAGCGGAACCGACATCGAGGCACAGCAGCCGATAGCATACGGAACTGCCCTCGTGCTCATAGTCATAGTGCTGATCATCAATCTTCTCGCCGGTCTCATGCGCAGACATTTCGAGAAGAGGCTCAAGATAAAATGAGACTGACGACAAGAACAATAGAAACAGAGACACAAGAATGGAAAAGATAGAAGCAAAAGACGTCAATTTCTATTATGGTGACTTTCATGCGCTGAAGGGCATCACGATGGAGATTCCCGAGCATAAGGTCGTGGCGTTCATCGGCCCGTCTGGCTGCGGAAAGTCCACTTTCCTGAGGCTCTTCAACAGGATGAACGACCTGATTCCGGGCGCAAGGCTCGAGGGCAGCATCCTGATCGACGGGCAGGACATCTACGGATCGGGAGTTCAGGTCGACGAGCTCCGCAAGAATGTCGGCATGGTGTTCCAGCGCCCCAATCCGTTCCCGAAGAGCATCTTCGACAATGTGGCATACGGCCTGAGGGTGAACGGAATCAAGGACAAGGAGTTCATCTCCCACAGGGTGGAGGAGTCGCTCAAGGGGGCGGCTCTCTGGAATGAGGTGAAGGACAAGCTCAACGCCTCGGCATACGCCCTCTCAGGCGGTCAGCAGCAGCGTCTCTGCATAGCCAGGGCGATGGCCGTGTCGCCGTCGGTGCTCCTGATGGATGAGCCTGCGTCGGCCCTCGACCCGATTTCCACGGCGAAGGTGGAGGAGCTGATATGCGAGCTGAGGAATGAAGTGACAATCGTGATTGTGACGCACAACATGCAGCAGGCCTCGCGTGTGAGCGACAAGACCGCCTTTTTCTACATGGGCGAGATGGTGGAATACGACGACACGAAGGTCATCTTCACCAACCCGCACAAGGAGGCGACGCAGAACTACATAACGGGACGCTTCGGTTAGTCCGCAGCGATGTCCCGATGAAATGACAGAAATTTATCGGACCTGCCGCATTGCAGGGCCGGAATGATAGGAACAGTTATGGTTAAATTCATAGAATCAGAACTGATGCAGCTCCGCAGCGAGGTGTATCAGATGTGGACTCTGGTCTACAAGCAGATGGAGCAGGCTCAGAAGGCCGTGCTCGACATGGACCACGACATCGCTCAGCAGATTCTCGTCCGCGAGAAGAGGGTCGACGCATACGAACTCAAGATTGACAGCGACGTCGAGGACTTCATCGCCCTCTATACTCCGGTGGCCGTGGATCTGCGCTTCGTGCTTGCGATGCTCAAGGTGAACAACGATCTGGAGCGCATCGGGGACTATGCCGACGGCATTGCCCGTTTCGTGAGGGATTCCGAGGCTGAAAGCCTTGACCCCGTCCTGGTCGAGAAGCTTCAGCTCGACGCGATGTTTACAGTGGTGCTTGAGATGATGTCGGATCTCCAGAAGGCTCTCGTGGATGAGGATCCGGTGAAGGCCGCTTCAGTGATGTCCAAAGACGACAGGCTCGACAAGATCAAGGCCGCTTCCGAGGGCATTCTCGTTGAATACGCCAAAAGCAATGCGGACTCCATCGCCACCTGCATGGGGCTGGCCGGAGTCTTCCGCAAGCTCGAGCGCACTGGCGACCACCTCACCAACATCGCCGAGGAAATCGTCTTCTTCATCGACGCCAAAGTCCTCAAGCACACCTCTTCGGAGTCTTGACGGCGCGGCCTGCGGCTCGAAAAGACTGACCAGTCCTGAATAACTGTAGCGGTTATTTAGGGCTGGTCATTTTCCGTAATAAGGCTCGTCATTTTTGATGAATAGTAATTTACAGATAAATCATTTCACCGTCATGTTCGTAATACCACCGGAGCAGATTAATGAGCAACAGTCCGCTGAACAGCAGAGGGATTAAGACAACCCAGATCAATTCCCTTTTTAATCTTGATCTGTCTGTGTAGTATTTATCGCTTTTCATGTTTGGTGTGCTGTTCATAAATTTAACCTGAAGATTATCAGACAAATATAAGAGATTTTCGGCAATTTCTGAAGTCAAATTCTGCGTCCTCTTCAGAGAAAAATTGATGCCGACAAAAAAGAGAGAACACCCCGTGTCCGATATTCAGACATCGGTGTGCCCTCTCTGCTGTGTACCTCTCTGCTGCGTGCCACTCTGTAATGCGGCGTGCCTCGGGTTGGGCTTCCCGGCGGAGGACCGGTCAGCCTGAGGCGCTGTCTCTGACAGCCGGGGACTTTCTTTCGCAGAATCTTCTGCACTGGACTCTTATGTCGTATCCCAGCATGGCTCCGAGCATGAAGTCGGCTTCAGGAGAGATCTCGTGCAGCGGCCTGTCGATGATGATGCGTATGACCTCAATGCACTCCTTTGCTCCGAAATAGACGTTCATGTTGTGTTCGTTGACGTCCTGTATCACATAGTCCAGTCCCTGACTTTCGAGCCTTTCCGTCACAAAGTCCCTGTGGCGGCGGCTGGTGGTGAACAGCGCCATCTGCCTGATGCCTTTCTTGAGCTCGTAGATGCAGTTGAGGAACACCCTCAGATTCGTGAAATTGATGTCTATGGCTGTCATGGCTTCATTCTGCGAGTATCGTTTTCAGTTCCTCCGTCCAAGCGGCGATCCTTTCGTCCGTCCTGTCGCTCTCGTTCATCTCGTCGATTGCGAGTCCGACGAATCTTCCGTCTCTCACGGCCTTTGATGAGCTGTAGCTGTAGCCGTCGGCGGGTACAGAGCCCACGACTGTGCATCTGTCGCAGACGGCGTCGTGAATGATGCCCATCGCGTCGCAGAAGGTGTCCGGGTAGGAGCAGGAGTCGCCGCAGCCGAAGAGGGCGACGGTCTTGCCGCTGAGGTCAGCGTCCCTGAACATGTCAAGCGCGTCGTACCATTCGTCCTGAAGCTCGCCGTCACCCCAGGTGGAAGTGCCGAGAATCAGGACATCGTAGTCCCCGATAAGGGTGAGGCTGAGTTCCGATGCTGAATGCACATCTGATGAGTCTATGCCGAGGGCAGCGGCTATTCTTCCCGCCACATCCTCGGTAGTTCCTGTAGTCGATCCGTAGAAAATGCCTGTCTTCTTCATTTCCGTTCAGTTTTGTTTTCCTTCAATATTTATGTCTTCTGCAAAGGAAAGGCTTTTGAGACGGAATATGAATACCAACAAATCACTATTTTACACAGTCGTTCTCACTATGAAGCAGGGCGATCATTTCTTTCGCAACGGCGGATGATGCTCCGCTGCCGCCGAGGTCGCTGCGGATTGAAGCGTAGCCGTCGAGCATCTTCTGCCTGTATTCCTTGTCTTCGATGAGGGCTCGGACTTCTGCCACGAGGTTGTCGGCGTTGCAGTCGTCCTGAATCAGCTCGCGGAAGACGAGGCGGTCAGCAATGAGGTTGCCGAGGCTGATGTAGCCTATCTTTATTATGTGCTTGCCGATGATGTAGGTGAGTCCGTTCATCCTGTAGCCCACTACCTGCGGAGTGTTGAGAAGCACGGTCTCGAGGGACGCCGTGCCGGAGTTGACCACTGCGGCCTCCGCGTTTCTGATGATTTCCTGGGTCTGGCCGAAAAGGACTCTTATGTCAGCCCTGGCGTATTTTGTGAGGTATGGAGCGTAGTCTTCCATGCTCCTTGCCGGTGCTCCGGCGATAAGGAATTGATAGCCTTTGTATTCCGGCAGGCGGGACATCTTTTCTGCAAATTCGGTGAGCACCGGCATCATCGTGCTGATCTCTCCTTTGCGGGAGCCTGCGAGCATGGCGATGATCGGCTTGTCAGGCAGCACGTTGCGCCTGAGGAAGTCCTCCCTGCTCTCGTTGAGTGCCCGCGAGCCGTCAATGGCGTCCACGAGCGGGTTGCCCCTGTATATGAAGTCGACGCCTTTCTTTCTGAAGTACGGAATCTCGAAAGGGAACACGATGAAGAGTTTGTCCACATATTTCTTGAGCTTGCGGATGCGGCCCTCCCTTGACGCCCAGACTTTCGGGGCGATGTAGTAGAACACCTTGAAACCGTGTCTGTGGGCAAATTCCGCTATCTTGAAGTTGAAGCCAGGATAGTCGATCAGGATCACGACGTCGGGTTTCCAGCCGAGGATGTCCCTCTTGCAGAAGCTCACGTTGCCGAGGAGTTTTGAGGCGTGGGTGAACACTTCCCAGAAGCCCATGATGGCTCCTTCCTTATAGTGCCGTACAAGACCTGAACCGCTTGCCGTCGCGTCTTTGCCTGAGACACCGCCTCTTTCGCAGCGTTCGTGGACTTCGTTCATCAGGTCTCCTCCCCAGAACCGTATCACGGCCTGCGGGTCTTCAGCGTAGAGTCCCTTCATCAGATTGGAGCCGTGCAGATCTCCTGACGCCTCTCCTGCTATAATATAGTATCTCATCTCCCTGTCATGTGTTTCAGAAATCTCTGTCGAAGCCGAGGCTTGTCATCCGTGCCGCTTCCTGACGGTCCGTGGTGTCGATGTTGTGGGCGACGATGGATATGTAGCCCTCGCGCATGAGCCAGTGGTCGGATCTGGCCGTGTTGGCCTGCGGGTCGTCGAGATAGTCTCCGACCATCATGTAGAGCTCCTCTCCTTCTTCCTTGACAGGTATGCTGCTCTGTCCCAGCATTTCAGGGGTGATGCCGAACCTCGCGTAGATCTCCGGATTCCACGGCACGAACTCGCGTACCCAGCGGCCGATGCCCTGATGGCCGACCCTGACTCCCTTTATGCTTTCGGCGGGGATGTTCGGGAAGTTGACGTTATAGTAGATGCCCTTCTTTTCCGGCAGGGAGGCCATGATCATTTTGAATATTTCGGGAAAATATCTGATGACGACAGAGAAGTCAGCCTTCGGGTCGAGGGTGTCGAGCGAGACTCCGATCGCGGGAATGCCGTTAAGTGCTGCCTCTGCCGCAGCCCCGAGAGTACCGGAATAGCATGAGGCGCTTGACGCATTGGAGCCGTGGTTGACGCCGGAGACCACCACGTCGGGGAATCTGTCGAGGAAGCAGGTGTTCAGACCGAATTTCACGCAGCTTGCCGGAGTGGCGTCCAGATAGGACCATTTGGTGCGGCCGGCGCCTTCTGCCCTGGCGGCCTCATCTGCCGAGGCTTCCCCGGCTGTCAGGGGGAATGTGGCATGCTCCGCCTCATCGGCCGAAAGTTCTTTATATGCTATCTGCTTCAGTCCGAGCGATGCCGCCATCGACATCCCCGACTGGTGCGTCTTTGGGGCTATCGCGGTCACATTCCCGAACCGTTCCATGATTCCCGCCAGTACTTTTATGCCTTTGGCCATGTAGCCGTCGTCATTTGTCAATAGAATCTCCATATCCTTCCATTTTTCCGAGTGCAAATATACGCAGAAGCCGAGCGCAATGCAAGCTTGCTTGCGATTGCCGAGGCGCAACAGTATATGTGGCCGTCAGGCCAAATTGCGCAGAAGCCGAGCGCAATGCAAGCTTGCTTGCGATTGCCGAGGCGCAACAGTATATGTGGCCGCCAGACCAAATTACGCAGAAGCCGAGCGCAATGCAAGCTTGCTTGCGATTGCCGAGGCGCAACAGTATATGTGGCCGTCAGGCCAGATTGGTAATTTTGGAAATCTTAATTAAAAAATATTTTTTTTGTTAAAATATTGTTATATATTTGCCGATACCATTTAAGCGTAAAAATATTTTGATGATTTTCATTTACTTTTCTGACCTTTATTGTCGTCTTGTCCTGCCTTTCAGACATTGATTCCTGTTCGCGCGGCTCGTGCCGTCTGTTTCTTTGACTGCTGATCACATTTCACTACTGTCCCGTTTAAACTAACTCAAACTGAATAAGTTAGGATATTCATCAGAAGAAACGGAATTTTGGTTTT
>CALVDO010000031.1 GCA_944326355.1 uncultured Bacteroidales bacterium
TATGACGGCCGTGACATTGTCTTTCCCTCCTGCGAGACAGGCCATTCTTATGAGACGCCTGACTGCTTCTCCGGGATCGTCCTCGCGGGCCAGGACATCTGAAATCCCGGCCGGGGAAACCATGTCATATAACCCGTCCGAACAGATCAGGTATCGTGCTTCGGATTCAAGCGGGAAGCTCAGATCCATCGTATAGTCTGTGCCGGGAAAGAGACGCGAGTTTCCGAGAAACCGTGAGAGCATATTGCGGAGCGGACCGTGCGTATCCCCTTGACGCGGCGGAATCCCATTCTCGGCCATGCTTCCGGCCGCGGAATGGTCTCGGGAAAGTACGGCGAGATCACCGTCTCTGTATCTGTACAGGCGCGTGTCTCCGACATGACACATGTGGCCGAGACCTTGCTCCATGTCAAAAAGAACGGCGGTCAGCGCACATCCCATGCTGCAGAGTCTCGGATTCTGCTGCTGCGAAACGATGGCATTGTTGGCATATATGACTGCCTGCTTAAGAGCCTCCATTCCAAGATCTTGCGCGGGAGTGTCATTCAGATGGCCGGATATGCACCTGCAGGCGAGGTATGATGCGATCTCTCCGCCTTCATTTCCTCCGATTCCGTCGGCTACGGCCGCAATTATGCGTTTCCCTTTCATCTCAAGAAGATATGCATCCTCATTGTTCTCCCTGCAGCGGCCCGGATCGGTCGCTCCGTAGTAAGACAGCTGATTCATGTCATCCGGTTTCGTCGGCTCTTTCGAGCAGGCGCCTGTCTGTCTGCTGATTATTTCTTTTTCTCCGCCGAATCTGTATTTCAGTTTGTTCATCTTGTCTTTCCTCCGGTTGCAACGCCGAATAAAATTACGGAATATTTCGAGATTTTACGAAAAATGGGCATGTTTTCTTGTGACATTTACTATCTTTGGGCAAAGAAGACGTCTCTATGTGCGGAGATGCTTTATAAGTTGTTGATTTAATCCTGACGCTATGAAAATTTCATTTCTGATCACCGTTTCATCGGTTCTCTCCCTTTTCGTGTTTCAGACCCCCGCTTTTTCACAGAATGACCGCTCGTTCATCCGTGACGCCATTTATGAATATGGCGAATGCCGCAATGTCGCCATAACAAAGTACAATGGCGATCTCATGCTCTATGGAGACAACGGCTGGGCGGCGTCCGGATGCCCTGAGGGGCTCACTGACGCTCTGTCCGAGCTGAATGACGACGGCGAGTATATCAACGATGTGCAGCTGACAGAAGCCGGCAGCTGGATCATCCTCTACGGAGACAACGGCTTCCGGTGGTATGACATTCCGTACAGCCTTGAGCAGGAGATACGTGAGTACAATGACGACGGGGAGGAAATCACTTCCGTGACATTTAATGACGCGGGAGACTGGATACTCATCTCCAAAGCCTATTACAGCGCGTCCGACTCCAGAGTGCTCGAATGGATGAAGGAAGGCTCTGAGGATTACGGGCAGATATGGGCCGCCTGCATCACCGATGATGCGATGGTGGTCGTGTATGAGCGGGGCTATAAGTTTCTCGGAAATGTGCCGGATTCGCTGAAGGAGGCTCTGGGTGACACGTCGCTCGACATCTACAGGGTGAAGATCGCCGGCACCTCATGGTTCATAGCCGACAAGTACGGCAGGTACGACTATATAATGTAGCCTTTGTTTGATATGTGAAATTTTATCGCTATATTCGCGTTGGTTTTACGCAAATATAGCGATAGTTTTTTGAAATGTCGGAATTGAAGTATTGCTACAGATACCCTCATCCGGCGGTCACGACGGACTGCGTGATCTTCGGATTCGACGGGGCTGAGATAAAGGTGCTCCTGATCGAGAGAGGCCTTGAGCCCTTCAGGGGCAAGTGGGCTTTCCCCGGCGGCTTCCTCCGTATGGATGAGACGGCGGACGAATGCGCGGTTCGGGAGCTGCGCGAGGAGACGGGGCTGGAGAATGCGGCTGTTGAGCAGTTTCACACTTTTTCGGCCGTGGACAGGGATCCTCGTGAGAGGGTGCTGACGATAGCATATCTCGCCCTTGTGAGGATTTCTGAGGTGAAGGCCGGAGACGATGCTGCCAGGGCGCGGTGGTTTTCGTTCAGTGAGATTCCGGGCCTCGCTTTCGACCATGAGGCGATTCTGAAGATGGCCATGGAGAAGCTTAGGGAGAGGATATGTTTTGAGCCTGTCGGTTTTGAACTGCTGCCCGAGGTGTTTACGATGACTCAGCTTCAGAATCTCTATGAGGCAATCCTCGGCGTGAAGTTTGACCGGCGCAATTTCTACAGCAAGATGCTGAAGACCGGCATCCTGACGGCTGTCCCCGGCCGGCCGGAGAATGCCCCGTCCAGACTTCCGAGGAAATATTCTTTCAATGCCTCGAAGTACGGAGAGCTCAAGCGCAGGGGCTTCAGGCTTGAATTCTGATCATTTTTTAACGGATAATGACATGGGTTGGTTCAAAAAGAAGCGGGATAGGGCAGCTGCCCCGGAATGCGGCAAGCCGGATATGCCGGAACAGGGAGCGGAGACGACAGCTCCTCAGACCTCGTCGTCTGAACTCGCGGCATCGGATCCGGCGCCTGTCCCGGCGGTCGTGGGACCGGACCGGAAGGGCATTACGGCTGATGCTCTGTTCGATTATCTCAAGAGTGAAGGATTCTTGCCTGAGAGGTCGGAGTCGGACTCTTCCATGTTCGACTTCAAGTATCAGGGCATGAGGATGAGCATGACTCTGTCTGACGATGACTATGTGAGGATAGTCGCTGTCTTTTCGATAGATCCGGAGGATGTCGTCCAGGCCGATCTTCTGAGGGCGGCGATGAGCGTGATGTTTGAGCTGAGGGCAGTAAAGATCGTTGTGGAAGACACCTGGATACAGTTTTCAGTTGAGGCTTTCGCGTCTTCGGTCGAGGAACTGTCGATTTTCTTTATCCGTTATCTGGACATCATCTCCGGGGCAGTGGCCAAGCATGGAGAGCTTTACAGGACTTATGAAGAGGAGAGAGACAAGGCGGGTCAGACGGATGACGGCTCTTCTGACTCTTCCGATGAGGGTTCCCTCTTGGACAAGATATTGATGGGGGCGGCCGAGTCTCAGGCAGGCAATCCTACCAAGAGCTGATGCCGGACTTATCATCTCCCTTTTCGGGATTTATGTTAAATTTGCGCCGGAGATGCGAAATTCGCGCTGAATCTACTGAATATGCTGATAGTATTGGAAGGATTGGACGGGGCGGGGAAGTCTACCCAGGTGAGGATGCTCAGGAAATATCTGTCGGAGATATCCGGCGACCTCGAGTACATGCACTTTCCCCGATATGACGCGCCTGTGTACGGCGAGCTCATAAGCAGGTTCCTCAGGGGGGATTTCGGCGGAAACGGCGAAGTCCATCCGCAGCTTGTCGCCCTGCTCTTTGCTGAGGACCGCCACGGTGCGGCTCCGCTGATGCGCAGGACTCTTGACCGTGGCGGAATTGTCCTGCTGGACAGATATGTGTATTCCAATATCGCCTACCAGTGCGCCAAGCTGAGCGATGCCCGTGAGCGTGAATCGCTGCGCCGCTGGATTCTGGACACGGAATATGGCGTGTTCGGGCTGCCCAGGCCGGATCTCAACCTCTTTCTTGACGTGCCGGCAGGTTTCGTCGAAAGCAAGCTGGCCGCATCCCGAGCCGGAGATGACCGTGCCTATCTTGCCGGTGGACGCGATATACATGAGTCGGACATGGATTTCCAGAGGCGTGTGCGCGAGATCTATCTGAGCCAGTGTGCGTCCGATCCGATGTTCCTGAGGACAGACTGTGCTGATGAGAACGGGGAGATGCTTCCTCCGGATGACATATTCTCCAGAGTGCGGGCGGCGGTTGACTCCGTCCTGAACAGGTGAACGACAATCATGATGAGAAATGATGAATGACGGAGACAAGTCCGGAACCGGCGCGGCCGCCGCGTCTTCCGTTGAGACCGGCCCTCATGCGGCCGGAAACAGAAAAAAGATGATTCAGCTGCCCCCGAGA
Source organism: uncultured Bacteroidales bacterium (assembly GCA_944326355.1). Taxonomy (GTDB): domain Bacteria; phylum Bacteroidota; class Bacteroidia; order Bacteroidales; family UBA932; genus Cryptobacteroides. The sequence continues at coordinate 4,032 of CALVDO010000031.1, forward strand.
GCAAGGAGGTTCTGCGCCTTTCTTGTCGGCGTGGTGTTCTTTCTGTCGGGAGTGCTGAAACTCATGGATCCCGTCGGGACGGGGCTGATCATGGACGAGTATTTCAAGTTCCTCCATCTGGGGTTTCTCTCGTTCTCCGCCAAGGCAGCCGGAATATCTCTCGCCTTCATAGAGACCATGTCCGGAGTCGCCCTCATCACCGGAGTGTGGAGACGCTTCACTGCGGTCGTCACTTCGTGCTTTCTGGTCTTTTTCACCCTGCTCACTCTTCTTCTCCTGATATTCAATCCGCCCATGGACTGCGGCTGCTTCGGTGAAGCGGTGCATCTTACGCATGCACAGTCATTTCTCAAGAATCTCGCTCTCGATCTCATTACTTTGGCGGCCTTCTGGCCCTTCAAGTCGTTCGGCCGCAACAAGAGACGCAAATATGTGGCGTTTTCCCTCGTCTCGGTCGGAGTGGTGGCTCTCATGCTCTATTCCATCCTCTATATCCCGCTTGTGGACTTCACTGATTATACGCCTGGCGTGAGGCTTGCTGCTGCAGACAGGCATGGCAGAGGGGGGAGTGCCGACGAGGTGTATGAAGCCGTTTTCATCTATGAAAAGGACGGGGTTCAGGAGCGGTTCTCCCTTGACGAGCTGCCGGACTCCACCTGGACTTACGTGAGCACGGAAACGGTCACAAAAGGCCGTACTCATGATGACCTCATGCCGTCTCTGTCGTTCACCGATCAGTATGGTGAGTATCAGGATGCTCTCGCGGCGGAGGGCGACGTCATGTGCGTCACGGTCTATCGGCCGCAATCTCTTCCTGCCGATAAGTGGCGCAGGCTTTCGGTCTTTGTTGAAGAGGCGGCCTACGCGGGATTCTCTCCTCTCGTCCTTGTGGCGGCTTCGCCGGAGGACATGGGAAGGATTCTTTCAGCTGCCGGCCTTGAAGCGTCTTCTGTCCTTTCGGACGCCTTGTATTATGGTGATTACAAGACCATCATATCCGTGAACCGTTCCAATGGCGGCGTCATCTGCTTCAACAGGGGCTATCTTGTCAAGAAGTGGTCCTACAACAATATCCCGGACGCGGAAGGCCTATACGAACTGGCTTCCGGCGATGCCACGGAGACTCTGCTCGTCTCGGACACCGCCGGAAACCTCACTTTTCAGGGCTTTCTCCTGTATTCTTTCGCGGTAATGCTTCTTCTGTAGCCAGACCTGTCCAGATTCAGAGCCTCGGCAAAAGTCTCCGGCCCATCGGTCAGATCACCGGCTGATCCGTCTGCAGCCTTCAGTCTCTTCTGCCTCCCATCGCAATGGCGATGTAATAAAGGAGAGTGGCGAGCGAGCCGACAGCTGCTATCACATAGGTGTAGGCGGCCCACTTGAGGGCGTCGATGGCCATCGGCTGCGTCCGGGCGTCCGTTATGCCGGCGTTTCCGAGCCATGCCACGGCTCTTGAACTGGCGTTTACTTCAACCGGAAGAGTGATCAGACTGAAGAGAGTGGTCAGTGCAAACAGGGCGATGCCGATCCAGAGCAGGGCGGGGAACGTGTTTATCATTATGATGCCCAGAAGGATGATCCATTGCACGATGTTCGATGCGAAGCTTACTACAGGCACGAGGGCCGAGCGCAGCTTCAGTGGAGCGTAGCCTACGGCGTGCTGTACGGCGTGTCCGCATTCGTGAGCGGCGACTGCGGCGGCCGCCACGGAACGGCTGGAATAGACGCCTTCGCTCAGGGCGACGGTCTTGGTCATCGGATTGTAGTGGTCGGTCAGCATTCCTCGGGTCGGAATCACCTTCACGTCATAGATGCCGTTGTCATGAAGCATCTTCATCGCGACTTCCGCTCCGCTCATGCCGTTGTCAAGCGGCACTTTAGAGTATTTTCTGAATCTGCTCTGGAGCGTGTTCTGGATGATCATGCTCACGATCATCACTCCTATGAAAATAATCCAAATCATTTTTTCTCTTTTTTTGTGTTTTTCTTTATCGTTGTCTTTATATGATCGTTGTCTTTTCCGCCTGTCGCCCGTATCAAGATGCTGAAGGCCGGACGCCGAGATGCAAAAAGCAAGCCGCTGCAATTTTGTCATGTCATTCACTGCATTTTCATTATGCCATCCTGATTTATTTTGTTATTTTTGCAGCCTTTTAAAAATGACAGAAGATGGAAGAGAAAGGGTTTTCTGGAGCGGGAAACGAGGATGACTTCTCTCGGCTGGAGATGAATCTTCCGAACTGCTTGAGCAACTACAGATATTTCAGGTCCATTCTCCGTCCTGAGACCAGGATGCTCATTCTGGTCAAGGCAAATGCCTATGGACACGGGGCGGTGGAATTTGCATCGATGATGGAGGAGGCGGGTGCGGACTATCTCGCCGTGGCTTATCCGATAGAGGGTGTTGAGCTGCGCAAGGCCGGCATCAGGACTCCCGTGCTTGTCCTTACGGCGGGGACGGATTTCTTTGACGAGATAATAGAATACGGGCTTGAGCCCGGCATTCCGAACATGTACACGCTCAGAGCCCTGTGCTCAGTCCTCGAGAAGCGCGGACTCACTGATTTTCCTATTCATCTCAAGCTTGACACCGGAATGCATCGCCTCGGCTTCATGACGGACGAGCTCGATGAGCTTCTTGACTTTCTCTCCGGCGCACGCTCTGTCCGCGTCAGGTCCGTATATTCCCATCTGGCGGCATCGGAAGATCCTGCCTGTGACGAATTTACTGAGGGCCAGATCGCCCTCTTCCGTAAGAATGCCGACAGAATCGTCTCGTGCATAGGCTACAGGCCCATGTTCCATATTCTGAATTCTGCCGGAATCGAGCGGTTTCCGCAGTATCAGTTTGACATGGTGCGGCTCGGAATCGGCATCTACGGCATCAGCGCTCTTCCTTCAGTCAAGCTTTCGCCTGTCGCCTCGTTCAAGTGCAAGATTCTGCAGATCAAGCATCTGAAGCCTCAGGACGGCACCATCGGCTATGGCCGCATGGGACACATCTCTCCCGATGGCACTGACATAGCCATAATTCCCGTCGGGTATGCGGACGGCATTGACCGTCATCTCGGCAACGGGCATTGTTCTTTCATGCTCAACGGCCGCAGGGTGCCTACTATAGGCAACATCTGCATGGACATGTGCATGCTCGACATCACCGGAGTGCCTGCCGAGGTCGGGGACACCGTGACGATCTTCGGCGAAGAGCCGACCGCCTCCGAGCTTGCCTCGATTCTCGACACGATACCTTATGAGATATTCACCTCTATCCCGCGACGCATCGAAAGGATTGTCATCCGCTGACCGATGGTATGAAAGACGGTAAGATACATAAGATTCTTTTCGTGTGCCTCGGGAATATCTGCCGTTCTCCGGCGGCTCAGGGCGTACTTCAGTCGATTGTCGATGCCGAGGGACGCTCGGGGGATTTTCTCATCGACTCGGCCGGGACATATTCAGGCCATCAGGGCGATCTTCCGGACAGGCGAATGCGCTCCGCTGCCGCCCGAAGAGGCTATGTGCTGACGCACAGGGCACGTCCGGTGTCGTCTCTCGACTTCCTCGACTTTGACCTGATAGTGGCGATGGACGACTCCAACTATGCGGATCTTATGCATCTCGCTCCCTCAGTTGAGGCGTCAAGAAAAATCAAGAGAATGGCCGACTACTTCACCGGCCATTCTCTCACCTATGTGCCTGATCCGTATTACATGGGTCAGGACGGCTTCGAACTCGTGCTCGATCTTCTCGAGGATTCCTGCCGAAGCCTCTTCGCGTCGCTTGTCTCGGAGTGACCCTCCGTGCATCTTCACTATCGGAAGTGATCTCCAGTGCATCTGCATCCGGAGCGTCAGGTCCGTCCGGCCCGTCCGGTCTGCGTTTTATAGCATTATGCTCTTTGCCACTCTGTCGGCAGTCTCCTGACCCTTCAGATGGGCGAGGATTGCGAGTCCGAATGCTACCGCGTGTCCCGCGCCGCGCCCTGTCACTATGTTCCCGTCCGTCACGACGCCCTCCTTCACGTGTTTTACGCCTTTTTCAATGAGCGCCGGCTCAAACCCGTCGTAGCAGGTCATCGTCTTTCCTGCGATGCCGGGCAGCTTGCTGAGCACGAGGCTTGGGGCCGCGCAGATTGCCGCCACAGTGCCTCCCTCTTCGTAGTGCCTGACCATCAGCTCCATGAGTTTTCCGCATTCTGCGAGATTGGAAGAGCCTGGGAGCCCGCCCGGAAACAGCATGAGGTCCTCAGCCGTTGTGCCGGCGAGCTCTGCGCTGCCGAGAAACTCCCCGAACGTCATGTCCGCTCCCATAGGGATGCCGTGCGATCCCGTTACCGTCCTTTCGTCATATATGGAGACGATTCTGATGTTGACTCCTCCTCTGCGGAGGACGTCGATTGGCGCCAGGGCCTCAGTCTCTTCGAACCCGTTGGCAAAAAATACGTATGCTCCTTTCATTTTCCGTTTGTTTATGGTTTAGTGTATTATTTCCCGAGAAAGGTCTCGATGTTGCGGATGACCTTCTGCGACAGCCTTACGGTGCTCTGGGCCGATCTTCCTGCGGTCACCGGAGTCCAGATGACATTGTTGAAAGGTGCAAGCTCGTCGTTGAGTGTGCCCATTCCGGTCCCATCGCAGAAATAATAGCTTTGAGGATTGCTTCTCAGCCACGCTTTCAGCGCCTCCACATCGAATGTGGCCCCGATTGAGGTGTTCATCAGTATCTTGCCGTTGCCCAATATCCCGAACTCCTCCGCATTCAGCACACAGGTGTTCCTCGGCAGAGTGGTGATTATGATGTCGCAGGTGCGCAGCAGGTCGTGAAGCGGCAGATATTCAATGCCTTTCTCTTCAGCGTCAGGCTTTCTCGTGCGGCTGAAGTAGCAGACTCTGCTTCCGAAGAATCTGAACGCCTCTGCGGTCATCCTCCCCGTAGTGCCGAGGCCGATGATGCCGACGTGCAGCCCTCCGAGCTCCTGCTTCTCCTGTCTCCACTGCCTGTCTCCGAATCCGTGCAGGAATCTTACCGTCTCGCTTATGGCGTACTCCACGACGCCTTCGTCTCCGTAGTCCCGCACTCCGAGCACGGTTATGCCTCTTTCCCTTGCCGCCGCGATATCCACATTACAGCTGTTCTCGTCGTACAGCGTGCAGCACATCCCTATATATCGTATTTTTGGGCAGGCTTCTATGACTCTTCGGCTTATCGTTGTCCTGAATGACACAAGCACGCAGTCCGCATCTCCTATCCTGCGGATTGTCTCCTCGTCCGACTCGGGTCTGTCCTTGTACAGGATCACCTCTTCTGAAAACTCCCATAGCCTGCGCTCAGCCTCCTCGTTGATGAGCACGTCCTCTACAGCTACTGTCTTTATGAACATCACTTTTGTTTTTTTATATTTTACGCCGGCTTCCCGTTTAGCTCCGGCTGTGCATTTCAGTCCGGACGTCTTTTCCGCTTCCGGCACATTCTGCGAATCTAATAAAACTTGCCGAATCCGCCAACTTTCATACATCTCATCGCATCTGCTCTCTGGTGAAGCTGAATTGCGCTTCTGTGTCGGGGCCGCAGATCCATTGATTCGGTCAATTTTTATGTTGAAGTCGCAAAAAAATTTGGAGTCTGAGAAATATTGTCTATCTTTGCAATCCCAATCGGAAGAAAGGGTAGTTCATAAAAAGATGGTGTCATAGCTCAGTTGGTAGAGCAAAGGACTGAAAATCCTTGTGTCCCTGGTTCGATTCCCGGTGACACCACTTCAGAATCAGAGAGTTGCAGAGATGCGACTCTCTTTTTTTTGTATTCCAAAATGGTCATGGATGGCTTGGGAATGGGGTTGGCTTTTCTAAAAAGTTTTACCCAAAATGGCAACGGCAGAAGTTGTATGCTACAAGTACAGACCATTAAAAAACAGTGAATTACCCTTGAAAATAAGGGTTTGTAAAGTTGATAACAATGTTGGTAAAATGCCGTCCGATGGAGCCAATGCCTCGTTGGAAGATGTAAAGCCGTTTGCCGATTATTTGGAGCGACTGATGGTTGTTGAAATGCAGACAGACATAGTTGTGTCTGAAGGTGCTGGAAACCAATGGTGGTATAATGGAGGATGGGTAAATTTCAACAACCAGAATGTAATTGAAATAATAAATCTGTTGATTCAGAAACCGTCTTTGTCTATTTCAGAATTGGCAGAAATGCTCGGCATAAACCGCTCTGCCGTGCAGAAGCACATGAAATCGCTTCAAGAAAAAGGATATATCATGCGCTCAGGCTCACGGAAAACTGGTAAATGGCAGGTTTTGCTGACGAAACTATAATATATACCACTAATAAAATATATACCACTAAAATAGGTAGTACAATACAGAATCCGCTCCTTGCTAACAGCCTCGAACATTGAGGAAATAGTAAGGAACGGATTCTTGATTTATTTTTCGTCGTTTGGGATATCTTTTTTGCATCTTGTCGCTCGGTGATAAGTCCGGTAATGTGGACAAAATCCTGCCTGTAAGGTACTTTTCGGGACAAGAGTGGCGGCAGCGGACTATGCCGATGCCTTCGTTATAATCCCTGGCGCCTGAACAGCTCGAGGAGTTCGCTGTTGGCCCTGTCGTCTATCGCAAGCGAGCCGTCGGGGTCGAACAGGCTGCAGGTCACCGGGCATTCGCCGCAAATGTCTATGCCGATCACTTGCTCATGCCTCAGTATTAAGGTAAGCACGCGCTTCAGGTCTGTCATGGTGAGGATTCCCTGATCCCAGTCGGTCCGTGCCGAGCCGGTGTCCAGCACATCCTTGTCAATCGAGATGTACAGAGGGTCGCCAAGGTTGAGCGGCTTCAGCCCGGCAGAATGGCCGTGCAGCTGTTCATCTGTCACAACCAGGACTTTATCCGCGTAAGAAGCAGGGATGGCGTCCGCCTGTTTGCGTGGCACTCCGAGAATGTGCACATGCTTCAGCAGGGGATTGTCGTCTATCATGTCCTTGACCCAGTCTCCGCACGACAGCATTCCGCTCAATATCGGCGGCTGCATGTCGGTATGGTGGTCGAGCAGCACCAGAGAGAAAGGAGTGGTGATTTTTTCTGTCCAGAACTTGGTGACATAGTGGTAGTCTCCGGAATCAATGAAATGTATTCCGGCGGCCGGGAACGGTCCGATGATGCGCCTTATCTGTGTCGCTCCGTCCGTGTCGCAATAGCAGTCAGTGCCGCAGAGGTGGCTGCAGTCGAGGTGCACGAAACGGGGATTGCGGGCGAAAGGCTCTTCTTCATAAACTCCCGAGAAATTCATTATGACGATATTCTTTCCCATACTCTATATCTGTTCCTGCATCAGGAGTGTCTCATCTCCTTTTTTGATCAGCAGATAGTCATGATGCTCTCCATATCCCGACTCTGACCGTCTGGTCTGGCAGTAGTTCACTATATAGGCATAGTCTCCGTTTGTGAAGAGGAAGTCGTCGCATCTGGGCAGTTCATTGGAAGGTACCGGATGACATCTCCTTATGCCTCCCCTCAATATGATGTCGGGGGTGTCGGACATTGTCTTCGGCTTCTGCCATGATGCGTACCGCAGTTCCCCGCTGTTGAGGGAGTCCACACGTATGATGTAGTCTTTCGTGGTAAAAAACCGTATCAGCCGGTTGTAGTCGCTGAGGCTTTTGTGCATGTCCTTATGCGGACGCTCGCCGATGGCGACAAACCTGTCGCCGTTGAATTTCCAGACCATGTAGCGGTCGAGGATGACATATTCATCGGTAAGAGGAACATACAGTTCCCCCGATCGGGAGTCGTATTCAAACAGCCAGTCATACCCGGACCCGTTCGTCGCGAAATACCAGGAGGGGATGTCGTAGTCTATGTAGAATTCTTCCGGTATGCCAATTCCGTATCCTGCGTCGGCCGGTAGGGCACTTTCTCTGCCGTCAATGACGTTCACCGCCTTTATTGTGTCGCCGGCGATCTCATAGGCCTCCAGCCATTCGGCGGCTTCCGCGCTGCTTGCCTTTGCGTAGCAGTCGACGATGTAATATGTCGTCCCGTCTGTCTTGCGCAGCGCATGCACATCGCTTATGTAGGCCGTATATTGGGATTTCAGCTCGTGTCGGACGCCTTCGTCATCGACTATTGTCCATTTTGTCCAGAAGTCCGGGGCGGTGCCTCCGGCGGGGATAATGCCGGACTCTATCGTCACGCGATTGTCTTCCGAGACGCAGATGTGTCCGCCTTCGAATATCTCGTGCCCTTCATCCGTGCTTATGCTGACGTCGGCGTGCCGTTCGGCTGCCGCACCGGGCTTCGGGTCATTTTTACGGGCGTTCTGCCCGCAGGAGGCAAGTGTGACGGTCAATATGGCCAGACATAGGGTTTTCAGCGGAAGGGGCATATCAGTTCTGTATGTTAGTTGTATTTCATACGTTGCCAGGATTCAAATATGATTGAATGTGCCTATTCTCCGCAAAGGTAAATGAAAAAAGGCTGGCCTCATTTGATATGACTCCGAAAGTTGGACGATTCTTGAGACTCGTCTTAAAAAAACATTCCCCGCAGGCTTCGGCCTGGGAACGGGCACTATAGCCTCATCTTTTTGCCGAAGCGCGCTCATTGGCGGCGCTGCCGATTCATCTTGTTGAAAATTTACGCGGTTGGCGGGGGCCGACATATGCCGTGAAGTGTTTTAATAATGATTAGTGGGAATAATCCGCTTGATGACCACATGATAATGGACTATCACTAATAAGTCTGACATGAACAGAAGTCTATTTGATAAAATTATAATGACCGGGCTGTTTGCGGCTGTCCTCTTTCTTGCGATGCCTTCTGCATCAGCGCAGGATACGGCCGGCGGGATCACCCTCGACATGAGCGGCGTCAGTCTCGAGGAGGTGATGGATGCGATCGAGGCCCAGTCACAATACCTTTTTCTTAATGACGGGGCTGACATCGGACATGCCGTCAGCATAAAAGTGAAGGATGCGGACATTGAGAGCGTTCTCGGCAGCCTTTTCGACGGTACTGACATCAATTGGGGCATAACCGGCACCAGCATCTACATTTCACGGCGGCATTCATCCCCGGCCGATACGTCGGGGGCAGAGGACGGCACGATAATCGGCATGACCGGGGTCGGTTGCCGTAGCAATGCCGCTGCATATTATGGGAAATAGAGGTTTTTATACCATATAATTACTTTTTAAATCAGTTTTATGAAAAAATTTTTCCAAGTATTGCTCGGTACCGTCATGGTAGCGGCAGCACTCGTCTCCTGTAAAGAGGATGAACTCCAGCAGGAAACACTGGAGGTGACACCTTCAGAGGATCTTCAGTTCCTTGCCACGGGAAATGAAGATGCAGTTCTCACAATCAGCACCAATGCTTCTTTCTGGGAGGTGGATGCAGATGATTGGGTAATCACAAGAAAGAACGGAAACGAGCTTTCAGTCAATGTTGAAGACAATAAGTCCGCAGAAAGATTCTGCGAAATGACTATTTCAGCCGGTGAGGCCGAGCCTGTAGTCATCAAGATCACGCAGGCTGCAGGACAGGAGGATGCGATTTCAGTGGCACCGACCGCACTGCTGTTCAGGGCAACCGGCAACGAGCCTGGCACGCTGACCGTAACCACCAATGTTGAGGACTGGACTTACGACCTCTCATTCGGCGAAAATGAGCAGGAAGGCTGGTTTACTGTGACTCCGGATGATGCAGATCCGAAATCCCTCGTCGTTACAGTCTCTGACTACGCGGAGACAGACGGCGAAAGAGTCGGAAGCATTGACTTTTCGGCAGGAGATGCCACGGCGTCTGTCGCAGTGAGACAGTCAGCCAAGGATATCGTGGAGGTTAATCCGTCTGGTCCCCTGACTTTCGCCTGGAATGCTTCTGAGGGCGAGACCCTGGAGGTTACGACAACTGCAGATTCATGGGATGTGGCTGTTGACGCTGACGCGCAGAGCTGGATTACTGCAGACAAGGAAAATGCGACCCTGACAATTACGGTGAGCACGAATGACAGCGAGTCAGAGCGCAGCGGAAAGGTTACCGTTTCCGCCGGGAATGCAGTACCTGTAGAAATCCAGGTCACCCAGACCGGCAAGCCGGCGCCGGTGAACGGTCAGCTTGCTGATCAGACTTCGACTGATGATCCGGTGAGAGTCACCATGGAGCAGGGCGCGGCTGCATATGCCGTGACTCCTGTATTGAAGCTCGCCTCTGCCCTTGAGGATGCCGGCAGCATGACATTGTATTACGATGAAGCGGG
>CALVDO010000032.1 GCA_944326355.1 uncultured Bacteroidales bacterium
GTGAAAATAGAAGATGGAATTGTGTACCTGCCTATATATATGACACCGTTGCTTTGAATGATATGGGAAAACAGCTTCAAGCGGCAGCTCGTCGAAATAGAGCTTATAATTGCATCCTGATAGATGGAAAAATTGGCTTTTAATTATTGCTATTCTGGTTGCGATATTCGCTGCTATAAGATTAATTACAGCAATCATTGGTGGACTTAGCCGAGCTGTACCAGCATGAAAAAGTAGACACGCGAAAAATATTTCAGTTAAACATTTTCCGAAGTAGGCCTTAATGTTGAGAATCACCGGCAGAGCCCCAGCAATTTCCGTGTCCATCCGGCCAGAGGAGACGGGCAGCTGAGGAGGCCGTCGTTGTACTGAAGGTTCTGGAATGAATATCTTATCCGGTATTCGGGACTGAATTTCTTTGAGTACTCGGAAAGACTCCTGCCGCTGATTCTGTTCTCTGCCTTTACCTCCACGGGGATTATCCTTGTGCCCAGCTGAATTACGAATTCCACTTCTGCGGTATTGCCGGAATTCCAGTAATATGGGACATCTCCGTCAAGCTCGGACATAAGGGACTGCAAGACAAGATTTTCGGCCATTGCTCCCTTAAACTCCGTGTAGCCGGAGTTGCCGTCAAGGACAACTTCTGCCGGTATCCTCGCAAGCCGTCTCAAAAGGCCGCAGTCGCAGGCGTATACCTTGAAAGAATCAAGTTCGGAGTATGCGCTGAGCGGCATTCCTGGCTTGGAAACATTGAATACTCTGTAGATCAGACCTGCGTCTTCAAGCCAGGTCAGAGCATCCTCGTAGTCCTTGGCCCGTGCGCCGGTCCGGATCACCTTATACATGAATTTCCGCTTCTCTTTGGATAGTTGTGACGGCAAGGAGTGCCAAAGAGCTGTTATCCTCGAGACCTGCAGAGGTGTGGCATATTTGGAGAAATCAAGCTCATACAGGTCAAGTATTCCCTGCAGTTCCTCCTCAACGGCGGACATGCCTTTGTTTTCAAGCAGCTTTGTCGCTACGGCAGGCATTCCTCCGCATATCGAATAGCGCTTATACTCAAGGATAAGCTTGTTGATGATAATTTCAGGCAGATGTCCTATGGCGGATATGTTTTCTATAAAACCGGTTGTCTCCGGGTCTGATTTTGCGAGAAATTCCTTGAAAGTCAGAGGATAGATCTTCAAGGTGCGTACTTTTCCCACCGGAACTGACATGCTTTTCCTCTTTACCGCCACGCCAAGCAGAGAGCCGGCTGCGACAATATGATACTGAGGCGCATCTTCACAAAAATATTTCAGACTGTTCAATGCTTCTTCGCATTCTTGTATCTCATCGAAGATTATGAGTGTCCTGCCCGGTTCGATAGGGACATTCGAATAAAGGGAAAGTTCTTTTATCAGCCTCTCCGGTTCTTTAGTATTTCTGAACACGGTTTGAAGTTCCGGGGTGCGGTCAAAGTCAAATTTGACGTAATGTTCGAAACATTCCTTGCCGAATGATTCCATTATCCATGTCTTGCCGGTCTGTCTCGCCCCTTTGAGCAGAAGCGGTTTTCTCTCATTGTCTGGAGAGTTTTTCCATTCTTTCAGAGAGTCAAGTATGTCTCGCCTTATTTCCATCATCGTTGCAGATAAATTTCAGTTTTGGAGACTGTGTCAACACTATTAAGTATGGAAAAGTGTAAAAAATCACACAAATCCATACTTGGTAGTGCAAATGTACGGAAATTGGATGGAAATTTCCACAAAAAACCTTGTATAATATGGAAGTTTTGAGTATGTTTGCCGCCGCTTTCAGGTGCGGGTCCGGAAGGGTCTGGCGGAAGGCGTTGAATTTAAAATAAATGACCATTGCGGGGGTACTCCGCTGGGGGACGGACGTCTTCCGGGCGGGGTTGAGAGAGTCCCATTGAACCTGACCCGGTCAACACCGGCGTAGGGAAGCAGGTATCTCATGCGCATCGCGTGCGCGCCCCTTGCATAATGAATTGTTTTATGCGAGGTTTTCTTTTTTATGCGGCACTTGCAGTGCTGATGCCGTTTTCCGCAGCAGCTGCGGAAGATGAAGCGGCCGTTCCGGCCGAGGAGAGGGTTGACAAGCTCGACAGTGTGGTGGTGTCCGCCTCAAGGGCTGGACGGAACACTCCGGTCACCTACACGATGGTGGGCAGGGAGCAGCTCAGGAAGAACAATCCGGTGAACTCGCTTCCGATGATGCTCAACCTCCAGCCGTCCGTCGTGGCGGTGAACGAGGGAGGAACAGGCCTGGGGTACTCCAAGATGACGATCCGAGGCAGCAAGGGCTCACAGATCAACGTCACTCTCAACGGAATCACTCTCAATGACGCGGAGTCGCAGGAGGTGTTCTGGGTGAACATTCCGGCTCTGACTTCTCTCCTCAGCTCGGTGCAGCTCCAGAGGGGACTCGGCACTTCGGCCAACGGAGCGGGCGCCTTCGGTGCGAGCGTCAACATGAGCACGGCATCGGCTGTGGCGGATCCGTATGTGAGGGCGGAGGTATCGGCGGGCTCCTACAACACTTTCACTTCGACGGTTGCGGCGGGAACAGGAATAACGCGGTCGGGAGTGTACTTCGACATGGCCTATTCGCGCAGCTACACTGACGGCTACATCCGCAACGCGAAGGCCAAGGTGCAGTCGGCTCTGGCCGTCCTCGGCTGGATGAATGCGACCAACTCCCTGAAGCTCACTTATCTGATGGGAGACCAGCACACCGGCATCACCTGGAACGGAATTGACCTTGAGACCTATGAGACCAACCGCCGCTACAACAGCGCGGGAGAGTATTACGACAGGTTCGGCAATGTCCAGTACTATGACAATCAGACCGATAACTACACTCAGCACCACATCCAGCTCAACTACACTCACCAGTTCCCGAAAAACGTGGTCTGGAGCACGACCCTCAACTTCACGAAGGGAGACGGATATTATGAGGAGTACGAGGCCGGGCAGAGCGTATCGGACTACAATCTGCAGAATATTCTCGGAATCAGTGAGTTCCCTGAGATTCCGGAGATGATTGACCCGATCACCGGGCTGCCGGCGACAGATGACGAGGGCAATGTGATAATGACTACGGACGGAGACTTCATCGAGAGAGAGGCGATGGACAACTACTATCTCGTGCTCAACTCCGAGGTGAGGTATTCCGGAGAGAAGGTGAACTTCACCGGCGGTGTCAACCTCTCCCGCTATGACGGCGACCATTTCGGACGGCTTCTCTGGGGCAACCGTCTTCCGTCCGACTTCGACTATGACGCCTACAATGCGGCCGAGACATGGTACTTCAACAACGGTCTGAAGCAGGAGCTCAACATCTTCGCCCGTGCGGAGTACACTCCATTCCCGTGGATGACGGCATATCTGGACCTGCAGTACAGGGGCGTGACTCTTGACATGGAAGGACCGGACGACGACGGCAGCCCTCTGGACTACAGCACGCAGTGGAACTTCTTTAACCCGAGGGCTGGACTTACATTCAACTGGTCTCCGCGCAACAAGGCATACATTTCGGCGGCTCTCGGCAACCGCGAGCCCGGCAGAAGCGACATAAAGGAAGTCATAATCACCAACAATCTCGCGAAGGAGGCCGGCCGCCAGGATTGGATGAGGCCTGACCTCAAGCCTGAGAAGATGGTGGATGTGGAGATCGGCTACACCTATACCGCTCCGAAGGTGACCGCTTCGGCCAACCTCTATTTCATGGAATACTTCGATATGCTCCTCGAGACTGGCCGTCTGAGCGATTCGGGCTATGCTATCAAGGAGAACGTCGGCAGAGGATACCGCCGAGGAATCGAGTTGGCTACAGCCTGGGAAGCCTTCCCGTGGATGCGCGTAGATGCCAATCTCACGCTGAGCATGAACAAGATAAAGGATTATCTTGCCTACATTCCCGTGTATGACGCCAATTATGACTTCACCGGACGCAACACTGTGGAGAACTGCGGAAAGACAAATATGCTCATGTCGCCTTCCGTGACGGGCATGGTGCAGCTCTCCTTCACACCGCTGCGCGAGATCGCTCATAACTCCCTAAAGACCACGACATTGTCTATCAACGGGAAATATGTCGGAAGACAGTATCTTGACAACACTTCGAGCATGGACAGGTCGATTCCGGGCTATTTCGTCTCCAATCTGGCTCTGACGCATGAATTCAATGTCGGAGGCGGCAGACTCGGCGTCGGAGGCTACATCAACAACCTCTTCAACAACATGTATTATGCTGACGGAGGCGCCTCGAGGGAAATGTATGAAGGCAGCGAAGACGTCACTTCATACCTGTGGATATATCCGCAGGCGCCTATCAACTTCATGCTTAAGGTGTCTTACAGCTTTTAAAGAGTCTCCTGCTTGAGCCTCTCCACATAGTGGTCTATGCGGTGGAGCTCAGCGGGAATGTCGATGCGCTGCGGGCAGTGTGGTGAACACTGTCCGCAGCCTATGCAATGACTGGCCTGACGCAGACGCGGAACGCTGCGGTCGTAGCCGACGAGAAAGGCTCTGCGGGCTTTCCTGTAGTCTCTGCTGCCGGAAGACATGGGCACATTGCCCTCATTGAGGCACTTGTTGTAGTGGAGGAGGACGCCCGGGATGTCGATTCCGTATGGACACGGCATGCAGTATTTGCAGTCGTTGCACGGGATGGTGTCGAACTGCATCATCAGGGTGGCGGTGTCCTGAAGGAAGGCAAATTCTTCCTCAGTGAGCGGATCGAGAGGGGAGTATGTGTGCAGATTGTCCTGCAGATGCTCCATGCGGGTCATTCCGCTGAGCACGGTCATCACTCCCGGGAAGCTGCCGGCAAAGCGGAACGCCCATGAGGCGACGCTCCTTTCCGGCTCACGCTGCTTCAGCTGGGCCACGATGTTGTCAGGCACATTGGACAGGCGGCCACCCAGAAGCGGCTCCATGATCACCGCAGGGATTCCTCGCTTGGAGAGCTCGCCGTAGAGATATTCCGCATTGGTGTTTCTCGGATTGATGGTCTTGGCGAATTTCCAGTCCAGATAGTTGAGCTGGATCTGGACGAAGTCCCATTTGTAGACGTCGTGCCTTGTAAGCAGATAGTCAAATACTTCAATGTCACCGTGATAGGAGAAGCCGAGATTGCGGATGCGTCCTGCCTCCCTCTCCTTGAGCAGGAAGTCGAGGACTCCGTTGTCGAGATATCTGTTGTGCAGGGCCTCCATTCCGTCCATTCCTATGCCGTGGAGAAGGAGATAGTCGATGTAGTCCACCTGAAGTTCCTTCATCGAGTTGCGGTACATGGCGACAGCCCCGTCGTATGTCCATGTGGACGGGGCGAAGTTGGAGAGCTTGGTGGCTATGAACCACTTGTCGCGGGAATGTCTGCTGAGGGCTATGCCGGTGGCGCGCTCGGAGAGTCCGCGGCAGTAGGCCGGAGACGTGTCGAAGTAGTTGACTCCGTGCTCGATGGCGTAGTCCACCATCATGTTGACCATCTCCTGGTCGATTTCCTCGTTGCCTTCCCTCGCACTGCGTCCTCCGACGGACGGAAGCCTCATCATGCCGAAGCCGAGCAGGGACACTCTGTCTCCGGTTGTGGGATTAGTCCTGTATGTCATCTCGCCTTCAGCGGCAGCACCGGATGTCCCCGGCGTGCCCTTAGAGCCGTCGGCGCAGGCGGCGAGGCCGGCAGTGGCGAGGCCCGCTGCCCCCATCTTCTTGAAAAAGTCCCTGCGGGATATGTTTTTAGAGTCTTTTGCTTCCATTTTCTTGTCGTTTTCAGATTTCACTGTGCATCTGGTGTCCTTCCACATATATCGCGCTGAACGGACGGGCCGGACAGAGGTTTTCACAGGCTCCGCAGCCTATGCATCTCTCCTCGTTGACGGCCGGTATCTTCGGTGAGGCAGGATCGTTCGGGTCGGAGTTCACCATCAGGATGGCTCCGGCAGGGCAGTGGCGGGCACAGTTGCCGCATTCCACTCCGTCTGTCAGCGGAATGCAGTTCTGCTTCACCCATACGGTGTGACCGATCTTTATCGAGGACTTCTCTTCCACGGTTATCGGGCGGATGGCTCCGGCAGGGCATACCTCGGAGCATTTCACGCATTCCGGACGGCAGTATCCTCTCTCGTAGGACATCTCCGGCTGCATGAGCGTGAGCAGCCCGGCGGACGGTCTGAGCACCTGATTAGGGCATACCGAGACGCAGAGCTGACAGCCTGTGCAGTGCCGGCTGAAGTTGCGCAGCCCGACAGCTCCGGCAGGAACGATTTTCGTCGCCCGCTCCGGAATCTTCTTGTCCACGATGACCGCGAGGCCGCCGTCCACCTTCTTTTCCTGAGCCTTGACCGTGGCTGCCGTGGCGAGCATGGCGCTTACGGCGAGGAAGCTGCGGCGGGATTTGTCTTCTGCAGCAGGAGCGGCCTTCTTGCCGGCGACGAAACCGGAACCGGATGTGTTTGCCGGCCTGTTGCCGGACATGCCGACCGGTATGTTGCCTGTTGTGGCCGCACCGCCGGACTTTGCGGACTTGGCGCCGAAGCGGCTGCCGTAGGAGATGGCTCCGTGCGTGCAGGTGCCGATGCAGTTGAAGCATGAGACGCAGCGGCTGTGATCGATGCTGTGATTCTTATAGTCGATGCACGAGGCCTTGCACTGTCTTGTGCAGAGGCTGCATTCTCTGCATTTCTCCCCGTCGATTTTCACCTGAAATAGGGAAAACCTCGAGAGGAAACCCAGAACCGTGCCCACAGGGCAGATGGTGTTGCAGTACGTCCTTCCGTTTCTCCACGCCAGAATCACGATGGCGATGAAGGTGGCAGCTGCTATGATGAAGGTCGGGAGGCTCTTGAGCCAGACGTCGGTCGAGTAGAAGGCATAGCTGTCGAGCCTTTCGGCGAAGAATGCCAGAGCGTTGTTGCCCCACTGCCATATCGGCGCGAAGAGATTGGAGACTATGCGTCCGTAGGAGCTGTAAGGGGCGAGGAGCGCCACGACTGAGCCGGCGCCTGCGAAGAGCGCGATGATGAATATCGCGAGCATTCCGTATCTGAGCGCATTTTTCGCCGGCGACCAGGTGAATCTCATCCGGCTCTTGCGGCTTCTGCGGCCGTTTATCCATGATACGAGGTCCTGAAACACGCCCATCGGGCAGATCACCGAGCAGTACACCCTGCCGAAGATGAGAGTGAGCGCAACGAGCAGGATGATCACGCCAAGATTGAGGGCCAGTACGGCAGGAAGAAACTGGATTTTGGCCATCCATCCGAACCATGTGCGGATTGTTCCCGTGAAGTCGAGGAACAGAAGGGTGATGGCCGCGAAAAAGATGATGGCGAGCGTCAGTCTGATTTTCTTCAACATTTTTCAGCAGATTATATCCGGGGACAAAGATAGCGGTCTCCTTCCGAATGACCGCTACCATTATTACGGAAATTCAATCCTATTTTTGGAAAAATCCCGTCAGCGTCCGAGCCTTGTCAGCCATTTCACCGTGTCAGGATCGTAATGCGAGAAGAAGAGGCTTTCCGCCTGGTCGAGCCTGCCTATCGCTTCCATGTCCTCCTGCGAGAGGGTGAAGTCGAACACGTCGAGATTCTGCACCATGCGCTCCTTGTGGGTGCTCTTCGGGATGACCACCACTCCGCGCTGGATGAGGAAGCGGAGTGCGGTCTGCGCCACCGACTTGCCGTATTTCCTGCCGACAGCCTCGAGGGTAGGGTCGGTGAAGAAGCCGTTGCGTCCCTCCGCGAACGGGCCCCACGACATGATCTGCGTGCCGTACTCCTTCATGATCTCCTGCGGCCTGCGCTGCTGGTTGAACACGTGGGTCTCCACCTGATTGACCATAGGCTTGATCTCGCTGAATTCCGCGAGGTCGATGAAGCGGTCCGGATAGAAGTTGGAGACTCCGATGGCGCGAACCTCGCCTGAACGGTAGGCTTCTTCCATCGCACGCCATGTGCCGTAGTAGTCTCCGAAAGGCTGGTGGATAAGGAGAAGGTCGATGTAGTCCGTCCCGAGCCTGCGCAGAGATTCGCCGATAGAGGCCTTGGCCCTGTCATAGCCCGAATTTGAGATCCACACCTTCGTCACCACGAAGATGTCCTTGCGGTCCACTCCGCTCTTTCTGATCGCGTTGCCGACTTCCTTCTCATTGCCGTAGGCCTGTGCCGTGTCGATCATCCTGTATCCGACGCTTATCGCGTCAGATACGCATCTTTCACATTCTGAAGGGGATACCTGATACACTCCGTATCCCAGCACCGGCATTTCAACGCCGTTTGCAAGTTTTACTGTCTCCATCGTATTAAAGTTTTGTGTCGTTTCTATTTTGTTCCGTTTGTTGTTTTTTCTGTCTGTCGGATTTTTCCTTTTTTAAGGGAAAATCAGCGCAACCTTTTTTCTGAGACAAAGATATGGAGGTTTATCAGAAGAATGATTGCCAATATTCCGCTCATATTTTCACTTTTTTCGTGAAAATAAATTGGATGAATCAGAAATTGAGCTTTTATTTGCAGAGAATGCCGAGCCGGGGATGCCTGGTCGTGCAGATGGCCAATATGTGTCGCAAAATCTGTCGGAAATGGAAGAGAAGATTCAGTGCCCGTTTGTATGGTCAGCCTCGTTTCCGGAGATAACATCTCCGAAGTTCAGGGGCTGGATTATCCATCTGCTGTGCAGGGCGGGGGAGTGTACCTTTATATATAACAGGAAGTATATGCGTCTCAGGAAGAATGACGCACTGGTCCTTTCCCGTCCTGACCTTGTTAGCGACATTACCTGCGGCGAGGATCTGGAGGTGGAGTTCGTCGCTGCTCCGGCTCGCTTCCTGTATTCGCTGATGCCTGCCAACCATTACGGCATAGGTGGCGGCATAAGCCTGTTTGACAATCCTGTGATGCCTCTGTCAGAGGCGGATGCGGAGCGGCTTTCCGATGATTTCATCAGAATACGGCAGCGGATGGCGGAGACGGGACACCATTTCTATAAGGAGCTTATGGGCAGCCTCGCTCAGACGATGATCTACGATCTGTTTGACTTTCATTCGAGACTTCATGCGATGACCGGTGCAGGCGAGCAGACTGTCGCCTTGGTGAGGCGGCTCATGTCGCTAATGGAGCAGGGAGAGTGCAGGACGCACAGGACAGTGGCCTGGTATGCCGACCGGCTCAACGTGACTCCGAAGCATCTGTCCGAGACCGTGAAGCGGGCCACAGGCCACAGCGTCATGTATTTCATCAGTCAGCATACTCTTTCGATAGTCATCGATCTCCTGAAGAACAGCCCTCTTTCGCTTTCTCAGCTTTCCGAGGAGCTGGGATTCTCGTCGCTGTCGTATTTCACGCGCTATGTAAGGAAGCATCTCGGCATGTCGCCGAGCGATTACCGCAAGAGCCTTCTGCCGGTGGACGGTGATGGGGCTACTGCCTGTTTGCCCTCTTGATGTCCGCGAGCGAGATGTTTTCGTTGCGGTAGCTGCCTGACGTCCCTGTTCATCGCCTGCCTGACGGCCTCTGATTTTCGTCTGGCCGTCATTTGTCGGCACCTGACTCTTATCTGGCAGTCGTCTGCCTTTTGTCAGCCCTTGGCGGCCTCAGAGAAGGTCGTCGTTGTCGAGCCCTTTCTCCTTTCTGTATTTGCGGATTATCCTGAGTATGTCCTCGCCGTGCTTCTCCACGCTCTTCTTGCCGAAATGCGCGACGCATGAGAGAGCCGCCTTGGTGGCGGGAAGCAGACTGCAGATCCCGAGAATCGCCTGCTGATGTATGATGACATACACGGGGCAGCCCTGCTCGGCCGCCTTCTCGTTTCGCCATGTGATGAGCCGTTCGTACAGCTCCGGATTCCTTATGTCCGACGGCACGGTCTTTTTCTTTCCTGCGGCTTTCTTTCCGGCGGTTTCAGTTGCTGAGATGCCGTCATTTTTGGGATTTTTTTCCAGCCCGTCATCCAGAGAGACGACAGCCTTCTTGTGCAGATAAGATGACGTGCTGAAGCCCTCTTCCGCCGCGAAGTCGAGAAGCGCAGTCTTGATGCGCAGGCATGTCATGAATTCCTCCCGCGTCTCCTTCAGCCTCTTCTTCGCCTCCTTGTTGTCAGGGTCTGTGACGGATGTGAAGAAGGTTTCGGCTGCTCCCTTCAGCTTTTCTCCGAAATATGAGGCGGCCGAACGGATCCTGTCCTGCAGCTTCGGGTCGGCCTCGTAGTCGGCTGCGGCGTCGGTGAGCCGCACATACTGCTGTCTGAACCTCTGAGCCACCTCCGTGACCTCAGTGGTGAACATCTGCACCTGCTCCCGGTATTCGGCCATCTGCTGAGGAAAGAGCCTGTCGAGGTATTCCGAGGCGGCTCTCACATGACGCTTCATCAGGCTTTCCGTCTGCCGGAAGTCGAACAGGTCGGTCAGCAGCTCAAGAAAATAGGCCTTCCGCATTGCCCCGAGCCTCGTATCATCCGGTTTCCCGTCCCTTGCCCGGCCGATGAACTGCTCCACGGCCCGGTCGCTTATTATCGTTTTTGCTGTCAGCGGGGTGTTGAGAACCAGTCCCTCCAGCGTCCTGCAGCGGCTCAGGGCCACATATGTCTGTCCGTGGGCGAACGAAGCGGCAGCATCGATGATGGCGCGGTCGAAGGTCAGTCCCTGGCTCTTGTGTATCGTGATGGCCCAGGCCGTCTTGACCGGGTATTGTGTGAACGTGCCCTCTATCTCCTCACGGATTTCCTTGCTCTCCTCGTCGAGCACATATCTCGCGTTGGTCCAGATTTCCTGCTGCAGCCCGAACGTCATGCCGCTGTCCCGCGCCGTCACTTCTATCATGTCGGACGAGATGTCGGTCACCTCGGCTATCATGCCGTTGAAGTATCTCTTCTCTCCGGAGGAGTCGTTCTTCACGAACATCACCTGCGCGCCCTTCTTCAGTTCGAGCCGTTCGTCGGTAGGGTAGGAATACTCAGGAAACTTTCCCTCGACCGTGGCGTCGAATACGTATGACCTGCCCTTGAGCTGCGCGAGCTCCTGACTGTTGATCTTCTGCGCCTGATGGTTGTGCGTGACGAGCCTTATGTAGCCGTCATCTTTCCGGGGCTTGAATCCCGGCACATATCTCCTGTTGAGGCTCTCGAGCACTTCGGAGTCGCAGGTGTTGTCGCGGATGCGGTTGAGCAGCTCGAGGAACGTCCTGTCGCTCTGCCTGTAGACCTTCTGAAGCTCGATGGTGCAGAACTGGGTCTGTTTCAGTGCCATGCTTGAGAAGAAATACGGCGTCTCATAGTATTTCCCGAGCAGCTGCCATTCCTCGTCCTTGACCACCGGGGCCAGCTGCTGCAGGTCGCCGATCATCAGCAGCTGCACTCCGCCGAACGGCTTGTGCCGGTCTCTGTATTTTCTTAGGACACTGTCCACTGCGTCCAGAAGGTCCGCCCGCACCATGCTTATCTCGTCTATCACGAGCAGGTCGACGCTGCGGATGAGCCTCACCTTCTCCTTTCCGAATCTGTAGCTGTATTTCGACTGTCCGTCAGCGCTGAACGACATCTCCGGCACATGCGGGGCGAACGGCAGCTGGAAGAAGGAATGTATGGTCACCCCTCCGGCGTTGATTGCCGCTATTCCTGTCGGCGCCAGCACGACCATCCGTTTCGGGCACTCCTTTTTCATCCGCTTGAGAAAAGTGGTCTTGCCTGTGCCGGCCTTTCCCGTCAGAAAGAGGCTTGTCCCCGTCTTTGTGATGAACTCCCATGCGAGCTCCGCCTCCCTGTTTCTCTCCTCCTCATTCCTGTCAGGCCTTTCCGTATCCGTTCTCATGTCGTTCTTCATTTTTGCGCGGTTACAAAGATAAGGAGAAAATCTCGCGTGAATATTTCACGGATGAGAAATATGTTATATCTTGCGCACGGATTTTTCAAAAGATATGGACATCCAGTGGACAGCTTGTGTTCACGACCCATTTTAAGCTATCGGCAAAATGAACTGTTCGATATATGGTCAGTCGCTTTCCATCGCGCTGCCGCTGATGCTGTTCTTCGGCATTTATTTCTTGTCCGCCAGGACTCCGGAGAAGGCCATATTTGAGAATTACCTGAGGTCCAGAAGGATCATGGGTGCGGCGCTGCTGCTCCTTGCGGCCAACTATTCGGTGCATTTCTTTCTCGCAATCAGGTTTGAGAACGTCAATGCCGCCATACTGATGAACCTTTCCACATATTTCCTGTGCTACTGGCTCTTCAGTTCGGCACTCACCACGCTGCTTGACCGCTTCTATATCACAAGGAGAAGGCTGTGGACCCACCTCGGCCTCTGGCTGCTGTTTTCCGTTCTCTCCGGAGCCATATTGCTTCTGTTGCGGGGGGGGACGATGCAGAATATCGGGCTGGCTGCAATGGCTGTATGGCTTGTCGGCTACGGGCTTTTCCTTGTGCGCAGGCTTCTTCAGGCCTATTACAAGGCGGTCAGGATTTTCAAGGACACGCATTCTGACGACATCGGGTCGTACATCAGATGGATGTCCGTCTTCACCTGGTGGGCCGTCATTTTCGGCGTAGGCTGCGGACTGCTGACTTTCCTGCCGGACAAGTGGGTCTTTGTATGGATTCTCTCATCCATCCCGTTCTACATTTATCTTTTCTGCTGCTACATGAATTATATGCTGTTTTATGAGCAGGTTGAGACGGCAATGGAGAGCGAAATATCCTCCGGGGAGGAAGTTCCGGGCGATGTGGAACGGGTAGCGCTTCAGCCTCATGCGGTTCCGTATTGGCATTCGGAGCTGGAAGGGAAAATCAAAGTCTGGATTGATTCGGAAGGATATGTCCGTCCGGGGCTCACTATAAAGGAGCTCTCCGAGATTCTGCGCACCAATCGGACCTATCTGTCTGAATATATTAAGTCGGCTTATGGAGTGTCGTTCCGCGACTGGATCATGGGACTCCGCATCGGTTACGCGAAACGCATTCTTGTCGAAAATCCGGAGCTGACGATTGCCGACGTGTCGGAGAGGTCTGGATTCCAGACCCCGAGCCATTTCATAAGGCTGTTCAAGGAAAATACTGGCTTTTCTCCCGCCAGATGGCGGAAAATGGAGATGAAAATCTGATTGACAAGACCTCTCGACTGTGCTCGGGATAAATGTTCTGAACAACAAAAAATAGTCTATACGACAAAATGGAATTGCCTGTATGACAAAGATGTGTCATTCTGGCAATTATGGCTTTTCCAGTGTCTTTTAATCGGATTCTTTTCACTTAATTTATATTCTGAAATCTATGCGTGGAGCGCGTGTCATGCCGCTTCCGAGCAATAACCGGAACATAAAAGAGTGATTGGATATGGATAAAAGAATTTTCTTCGTTACTATGCTTCTGTGTCTGCCGATGGCGTCTTTATCTGCCGATGAACGGGCAGAGAAAAGACCGCCGGCATCCGATGTGGCCGTGCAGGACTCTGTCTTTCTCGGAATGGCTGCATTTGATCCGGAATGGCTGGCCAAGTATTACGGTTATGATTGGCCGTCCGGTCATGTGTCTGGAAAGATGCAGGAAAATATTTCTGCCGAAGACTTCGGAGGGCAACCGGCATCCCCGCAGAAAACAGCGGCATCCCTCGCCGACAGCTACACCCTCTCCCTGCGGGCCAACCTGCTGCGCTGGGCAACCCTGACACCTGATTTAGGACTTGAATGGCGCATCAATCCCTCGTGGGGCATTGCCGTAAACGGCTCGTGGACATCGTGGTCGTGGAACGGCAAGGACAGGCGGTACGCTCTGTGGGAAGTGATGCCGGAAGTGCGCTGGTATATGGGCAAGGAGAAGCGCGGCTATCTGGGCGCAATGTTCAAGGCCGGGCAGTTCAACTACAAGCTCTCCGGCAC
>CALVDO010000033.1 GCA_944326355.1 uncultured Bacteroidales bacterium
AAAAATCTTTCGGGATTTTTCATAAAAAAACTGAGGGTGACCCAAAAGTCAATGACTTTTAAGGGTCATCCTTTTTTCAGAAGTGAATAGCGAGTTATTTCCGAATTGATTGATTATTTTATTTTATCCTGTTGACCAGTATTGTCTTGTTTTCTTTCCATATAATGATTAAATTTGCAGGATTCCGTTTTTGTGCGGGATGAACGGCGTCTCGGGCAGGTTCATATCGAAGGAAGCCTTCCTGAAAATAGCGCCGGCAGATGAAAAAAACAGAAAAAAGAAAGAAAACGAATATGGCATTAGCGGAAATTTTCAGAAAGGTTTTCGGATCCAAGGCGGACCGGGATCTGAAGCAGCTTCAACCGATACTGAACAAGGTTCTTGAGGCTTATGAGAGGATAGACAGGCTTTCGGATGACGAGCTGAGAGCAAAGTCGGCGGAGTTGAGGCAGATCATCAGGGATCGCATAGCGGCGGATGAGAGCCGTATATCGGAGATCAAGGCGGAGCTTGAGAAGGACATTCCGGTAGATGAGAAAGAGTCTCTGGCGAATGAGTCCGACAAGCTTTCCAAGAAGATAGACGAGGACATTGAGGCTGTTCTCAATGAGATCCTTCCGGAGGCTTTCGCCGTCATGAAGTCAACGGCCAGGAGATTCAAGGAGAACGAGACAATAAGGGTGAAGGCCACAGACTTCGACCGTATGTTGAGCGCGACCAGAGAGTTCGTGGAGATCGACGGAGACTATGCCGTATGGCACAACCACTGGATGGCAGGAGGAAATGAGATCACCTGGGACATGGTGCACTATGACGTGCAGCTCATCGGAGGCATAGTCCTGCATCAGGGAAAGATAGCAGAGATGGCGACGGGAGAGGGAAAGACCCTCGTCGCAACGCTTCCGGTCTTTCTCAATGCTCTTGCCGGAAAAGGCGTTCATGTGGTCACGGTCAATGACTACCTCTCCAAGCGAGACTCGGAGTGGATGGGGCCGCTCTACATGTTCCACGGCCTTTCTGTAGACTGTATCGACAAGCATCAGCCGAACAGCCCGGCCCGGAAGAATGCCTATGCCTGCGACATCACGTTCGGAACGAACAATGAGTTCGGCTTCGACTACCTTAGGGACAATATGGCCGTCACTCTCGGCGACCTCGTGCAGCGCAAGCATCATTATGCCATAGTCGATGAGGTCGACTCCGTGCTCATTGACGATGCGCGTACCCCTCTGATCATTTCAGGTCCGGTGCCTAAGGGCGACGATCAGCAGTTCCTTGAGTTCAAGCCGTATGTGGAGAAGCTCTACAACAGTCAGAGGACTCTCGTCACTTCTACCCTCAACGAGGCCAAGAAGCTCATAGCGGAAGGCGATGAGCGCGAGGGAGGGAAGCTGCTCCTGAGAGCCTACAAGGGACTTCCGAAATACAAGCCTCTGATCAAGTATCTCAGCGAGCCAGGCATTAAACAGCTCCTCCAGAAGACTGAGAACTACTATATTCAGGATAATGAGCGAGAGATGCCGGTCGTCACTGATCCGCTTTATTTCGTGATCAATGAAAAGCTGCATTCGGTGGAGTTGACAGACAACGGTCATGACCTTCTCAGCGCAACCCTCGAAGATCCTAAGTTCTTTATTCTTCCGGATGTGGGAAGCGCTGTTGCCGATGTGGAGAAGAGCGACCTAAAGCCGGACGAGAAGCAGGCGAAAAAGGATGAGATCATGTCTGAGTTCGCCCTCAAGTCCGAGCGTGTCCACACGGTCAACCAGCTTCTCAAGGCATACGCCATGTTCGAGAAGGATGTCGACTATGTCATCATGGACAATAAGGTCAAGATCGTCGACGAGCAGACGGGCCGAATCATGGAGGGCCGCCGCTGGAGCGACGGACTTCATCAGGCCGTTGAGGCAAAGGAGAACGTCAAGGTTGAAGCCGCCACCCAGACTTTCGCAACAATCACTCTGCAGAATTATTTTCGCATGTATCACAAGCTTGCGGGAATGACCGGTACGGCTGAGACAGAGGCGGGTGAGTTCTGGTCAATCTACAAGCTGGATGTCGTGGTGATTCCGACCAACCGCCCGATAGCGAGAATAGACAACAACGACATCGTCTACAAGACCAAGAAGGCAAAGTACGAGGCCGTCATCAACAAGATAGTTGAACTCACCGGTCAGGGCAGGCCTGTGCTTGTAGGAACGACGGATGTGGAGACATCCGAGCTCCTCAGCAGGATGCTCAAGCTCAGGGGCATTCCTCATCAGGTCCTGAATGCCAAGCAGCATGCGCGGGAGGCGGAGGTAGTGGCTCACGCCGGTCAGAAGAGCACGGTCACGATCGCGACGAACATGGCCGGACGAGGAACGGACATCAAGCTCTCCGATGAGGTCCGCAAAGCCGGAGGCCTTGCCATAATCGGTACCGAGAGGCATGACAGCCGTCGTGTCGACCGTCAGCTCCGAGGCCGTGCAGGCCGTCAGGGAGACCCGGGTTCATCCACATTCTATGTCTCTCTTGAGGACAAGCTCATGCGTCTGTTCGGCTCCGAGAGGATAGCCGCCGTCGTCGACAAGATGGGGCTTCCGGACAATGAGGCACTTGAGAGTTCCATGCTCTCTGGCTCGATAGAGAAGGCGCAGAAGAAGGTGGAGGAAAACAACTTCGGCATAAGAAAGCGTCTCCTCGAATATGACGACGTCATGAATTCTCAGCGTGAGGTGATCTATACCCGCAGGCGCAATGCCCTTTCCGGAGAAAGAGTCGAGATAGACATCATGAACATGATGCAGGACGTGGCCGACATCATCGTTGATGGCAGCGAGGGTGAGGACTACGATTCCTTCGCCGAGCGTGTCATGAAGTCGTTGTCAATAGAGCCTGGCTTCGATGAGGAGTTCTACAGCAAGGCCAGGAAGCAGGAGATTTCCGAGCGGCTCTTCCACACCATGCAGGAAGTGTACAGGCGCAGAATGGAAAGCATGGTGCAGAAAGCCTATCCGTTCATAAAGGACGTGTACGAGAAGCAGGGGGCAGTCTATAAGAACATCGTCTTCCCTGTTTCCGACGGCCGCAAGATCATGACTCTCTCAATAGATCTCGCCAAGGCTTATGAGACCGAGGGCCGAGAGCTCGCGAGATCACTGACCAAGGCCATCACCCTCATCCAGATTGATGAGCATTGGAAGGAGCATCTGCGCGATATGGACGACCTCAAGCAGTCAGTTCAGAATGCGACATACGAGCAGAAGGATCCTCTCCTCATATATAAGTTTGAGAGTTTCAACCTGTTCAAGGCCATGCTTGAATCTCTCAGCAGAGACATTCTTTCGTTCCTGTTCAGAGCACATATTCCGCTCAGGGACGCTGCGCCTGCAAAGGCTCCCGTTCCTCAGCGCAAGCCTGACATGAGTCAGATGCGCACAAGCCGCAACGATTTGACCACCAATTCAGCTGAGCAGAAGTCCAAGATGCCGGTACATGTGGAGAAGACGGTCGGCAGAAATGACCCGTGTCCATGCGGCTCCGGCAAGAAATACAAGAACTGCCACGGGAGGAACTTGTAGTCCGGCCGCAGCGTGAGCAGGCGGTAAGAATTTGTAGTAATCAGTATTGAAGATAAAATGGGAAAGACAGAACCTCAGGTCAATATAAATTCGGTAAGCCGTATTTCGGCCGGCACTCTGTTCAAGGGCGAGATGATATCTCCTGCCGACATAAGGATCGACGGCCGCTTTGAAGGAAAGATATATTCGGAGGGCAAGGTCGTCGTCGGCGAGACCGCGGAGATAGCGGGAGACGTCATCTGCACTAATGTGGACATCTGGGGGAAGATGACCGGCAATCTTTTTGTCAAGGACATCACTTCTCTCAAGGCCGGCTGCGCGATAAACGGTAATCTGCAGGTGCGCCGTCTCATCATTGAGCTCGGCGCCACCTTCAACGGCAATTGCCGCATGATAACGGCTGAAGAGTATGACGCTCTCTCGAAAGACTATCGTCAGGAGAAGCCTCTTGCAGCTTCTCAGCAGCCTGCCAAAGAAAAGAAGTAGTCTCTGGAGTTTTTTCTATTTACGGCTACGGCTGGCACTTTGCGGCAGCATCATTTCTGCTGCACCGCTTACTGCCGTCTGCTGTGTCTCTTCCGTGAGACATGCTGTGAAAGGATCACTCCGACTGCGGATATGCCTATTCCCGCGAACTGTCTCAGGTTCATGTCCTCATGGCCGAGAAGCCAGGCCACGATTGCGGCCACGACCGGAATCAGAGCGGAGAATATGCTCGACTTTGCTACGCCGAGATTCTTTATGGTGCTGACCCACAGGGAGAATGCGGCGCTTGAGCACAGAATGCCGAGGCAGATGATAGGATACCATACCTCCAGGCTCATGTACTTTTCGCAACTGAATCCGTCAAGTCCCTTGAAGATGAAGAGCGGCAGCAGATATACCGACCCTATCAGAAACTGGTACATCACTATCACCTGACTTGAGTAGTTTCCAGACAGGCTTTTGGTCAATGAGGCGTGTCCGACTTCGCTGATTACGGCGATCAGCAGCAGAATGATTCCGAGCACGAAATGCTTGCCGAGCTCGCCTTTTGACATCACCACCATCACTATTCCTGTCAGTGACAGGAGGATACCGAGCATGTTCAGCCCGCTGATTCTCTCCTTGAAGAAAATGCGTCCGGCGGCAACTGAAAATATAGGGATTGTGGCGATTATCATTGCGCTGAGAGTTGGCGAGCCGGTCTCCTTAACTCCGTATGATTCGCAGAGGAAATAGATGAACGGCTCACAGAGAGCCAGAAGCAGGAATTTGGGGAGATCCTTCCTGTTTATCGGGACAAGTGCCTTAGTCACGGCGTTAAGCAGCAGCAGCGCTGTCCCTGCAAGCAGGATGCGAACGAAGACGAAGTAGAATACAGGTATCTCAAGTTCAATCAGCCTGTTTGTCCAGAGATAGGATATTCCCCACAGGATAATGGAGAATGTGGATGCGACATAAGTGAGTGCTCTTGATTTCATTTATGACTGTTTCAGTGTTGTTGGCTCGACATATCCGGCCGGTGTCGGATCTCTTCTGTCTCATCATGCTTCGAATCATGCTTCGAATCTGAGCCTGCGCCCGGACGGGATGTCGTCTGTCAGTTTTCCATCCTTGACTTTCATCTCCCCGTTGATGAACACGTGCTCCACCGTCCCCTTCAGCTTCATGTCTTCATAAGGCGTCCAGCCGCATCTGTATCCGCAATCATCGTTTTTGACGACATATTCCTTGTGTGGATCGACTGTCACTATGTCCGCAAAGCACCCTTCTTTGAGAACGCCTCTTTCTCTGATGCCAAATATTCTTGCCGTGTTTTCAGAGAATGCCTCTGCAATCCTCGTCAGCGGGATGTCCTCTTCTTCAGCCACGCTCAGAAGTACGGATAATGTCTGTCTGATTGACGGAAGTCCGGAAGGAGCCTGCAGATAGGGTCTGGCTTTCTCCGTCGCGAGGTGCGGAGCATGGTCTGAGCCAATGGTGTCTATCACTCCCGACTTCAGCGCGGCTCTGAGAGCGGCCCTGTCTCCAGCGCCCTTCACGGACGGATTGCATTTGATGCGGCTGCCCAGACGGTCGTAATCTTCAGAGCTGAACCACAGATAGTTCGCAGAAGTCTCGGCCGTAATCTTCGGGTTGATCCGTTTCGCTGCCCTGATCATCTCAGCCTCCTCGGCCGTGGACAGATGGAGGACATGAAGCCGCGTACCGAGGCTCATAGCGAGTTCCAGTGCCTTTACGGTCGACTTTATGCACGCCTGTCTGCTTCTTATCTCCGCATGAAGTCGGAAAGGGATATCCTCTCCGTATTTCTCAATTGCGGCTTCCATATTGCGCCGGATCGTCCGTTCGTCTTCGCTGTGGACCAGGATTTCCTTACGCGTCGTTCTGAAGAAGGACGACAGAGCCCCGTCATCATCCAGAAGCATGTTTCCTGTGGATGACCCCATGAATATCTTTATTCCTCCGAAGTCTTCCGACGGAATCTTCGCTATTTCCTCCGCGTTGTCAGCTGTCGCTCCGATGTGGAAGCCGAAGTTGGCCCATGACCTTCCGCTGGCGAGTGCGAGTTTCGCGTACAGTCTCTCTGCCGTTGTTGTGGGCGGATTGACATTCGGCATATCGATGAATGACGTGACTCCGCCGAGCAGCGCTGCCTTTGACTCGCTGCCTATGTCCGCCTTTGCCGTCATGCCGGGCTCTCTGAAGTGCACATGCGCGTCGATCCCTCCCGCAAACGCCAGCAGTCCGGTGAGTCTTATCACTTCGGCGTCAGGATGCTGTTCCAGAAATACCTTCTCTACTTCATCGAGCGGCATTTCTGTCCCGGCCGGCGTTGCAAGTCCATTCTCATTGGTCCTTATTATCTTCTCAATACGGTCGCCACAGATGATGATGTCGCCTCTGAACGTCTCATTGCCGGTGACCAGAGTCAGATCGTGCAGCAGAGTCCTTTTCATGGCCGTACATCCTTTTCCACGTTTTCGGAGCCTGACACTTCTGCCGCTTCGGTCTGCGGTCTGTTGCCCCTTGGGTCTGAGGCTCCGACGTCCGGACCGCCCTGTGCCCCTGCGCGAGGCCTGATCTTTCTCAGTCTCATCCGCATTACGCCCCAGAACGCCTCGCCGAAGATTCCGCTGCTCATTTTTGAAGTGCCTTCCTTCCTGTCAACGAAGATTATCGGCACTTCCTTTATCTTGAAGCCCAGTTTATATGCACTGTATTTCATTTCTATCTGGAAGCCGTAGCCTTTCATCCTGACCGCATCAAGATCGATGGTCTCGAGCACTTTCCTCTTGTAGCACTTGAATCCGGCCGTGGTGTCATATACCTTCATGTTCAGCATTTTCCTCACATAGACCGAAGCGTAATACGACATTATCACTCTTCCTATAGGCCAGTTGATAACGCTGATTCCGTCGCAATATCTTGAACCTATGGCCAGATCCGCACCGTCTCTGCTGCAAGCTTCATAGAGCCTGGGCAGGTCCTGCGGATTGTGCGAAAAGTCCGCGTCCATCTCGAATATGTAGTCATAGCCTCTGGCCGTAGACCATTTGAATCCGGTGATGTATGCGGTGCCAAGTCCCTGCTTCCCTGCTCGTTCAATCATGAATAGCCGCTCCGGAAACTCGTTCTGGAGCGACTTTACTATTTTTCCCGTCCCGTCCGGAGAACCGTCCTCTATTACAAGCACATGATACTCTCCCTCAAGAGAGAAGACTGCGCGTATTATCTTCTCGATGTTCTCCTTCTCATTGTATGTCGGGATGATGACTACTTTCTTATCCATGTCCTATGTGTCATGAAATGTCCGCTATAAGGCTCATTTGGCAGGCCCGATTTCCTTGAGCATTTCCTCCACGGCTCTCTCAAGCTGCCTGTCTTCTCCGTTTAGCACGGAGGCAGGGTCGTTGTAGACGAGAATGTCAGGCTCGATCTGCATGTTCTCAAGGTATCTTCCCTCCTTAATTCCTACCGCACCGACCTGCGGGATGCCGAAGATAATCGTCGGATCAATCTGCTGTTCCCACCATACTGCCGTCATCGTTCCCGGAACGGGCGCTCCGATCAGTTTCCCTATGCCGAGGGTCTTGTAAACATAAGGGAATCCCGAGGCGTCGGAGTAGTTGTCTTCGCCGATAAGCACGCATGAAGGCTTAGTCCATTTGTTGTACGGGTCTGTCCCTATATATTGTCCTCTCGGTTCGAAGCGGATATATGCCTTCCCGTCGAGAAGTGTGGCGAGGTCGTCATGGAGCCATCCTCCGCCGTTGTGTCTCGTGTCTACGATCACCGCCTCGCATGTCCTGTATTTGCCGAGCAGCTTCGAATACACTTCTCTGAAGCTCTGGGAGTCCATGCCTTCGACATGTACATATCCTACTCTGCCTCCTGACAGTTCTTCCACCATCTTCTCCCGCTGTCTTACCCATCTCTTGTATAGCAGGCGGTAGTCAGTGTAACCGGTTTCGACATAGAGATCTTCGCTCTTCTTCCCATTCTTCTTCACCGTCACGAGCACCTTGTCTCCGGCCTTCATAGTGAGCAGAGGGAACCAGTTTTCACCGGCCTTTATCTCGATGCCGTCTATCGCCGAAATGATGTCGCCGGCCTTTATCTCCGGATCTGCAATCGCGACAGGCCCTCCTTTCAGCACTTCCCTGATCTTCAGTCCGTCCCCCTCATATTCATAGTCGTAGAGCAGCCCGAGCGTGCCCATGTTCATTCCGGAGCGGTAGTAATATCTCGCTCCAGTGTGTGACCCGTTCAGCTCCCCGAGCATTTCAGACAGCATTTCCTGAAAGTCGAAGCTGTTGTTGATATACGGCAGGAACTTCGCGTAGTCTTCCTTGAATCCGTCCCAGTCAATTCCGTGTATTTCAGGGTCATAAAATTTCTCCTCCACCTGCTTCCACACATGGCTGAAGATGTATTCCCTCTCTTTGGCCGGTCTGTAGTTGAATTCTCCGGAGAATGACACGGACTCCTTTTTGCCTGAGTTCATGTCGATCCTCGACACTCCTCCGCCGCTGAGCACATAGAGATATTTGTCATCGCTGTCAGGATACAGACTTCCGTACACATTCTTCACGAGTACGCTTGTGCTGCGGTCCTTGATGTCCAGAACGCACAGGTCCATCGTCTTTTCGAGCCTTACGGTGTAGAATAGCCTGCTTCCGTCCTGCATCAGATAATGATCCCCCATTCTGCCGGACAGTCCGGTGAGTCTCACCGTTCTGTCATCCCTGTTGTCGAGGTCCAGCACGACCGTCTCAGGCTTCTTATCCACTTTTGACGAGTCTTTCTTGTCCTCATTCCCCTTCTTCCCTTCAGAGAGCAGCTTCTCAATCTCGTCCTCCTCTTTGTCTCTCATGAACTCGTGGAATGTCTTTCCGTCAAAGAACATGGCGTAGACGTCATATTCCGCGCCCCAGCTTCCGTGGCTTCTGTATCCGGACCTGTCAGACATCCATGTCATCGCCTTGCCCTTCATTGCCCATCTGAAGGAAGCGTCAGTATAGCCGCTCTGCGTCAGATCCACGATTTCTCCGCTTTCAATGTCTATCAGGGCCACATCCTCATTGTTCCATCCGCCGTTGCCCTGCCAGTTGCAGAGGATGTGGCGGCTGTCAGGACTCCATTCGAATCTCTGGTCTCCGTCTGCGTATGAGTAGTTAACTCCTTTCAGAAGCGACTTTTCCTTACCGTTCTTTATGTTCTTAATCACGATTTCTGTCCTGTCCCTCAGGAAGCCGAGCCACTTGCCGTCAGGTGATATGGAAGGCTGGAAGCATGTCTGGCCCGGAGTCGTCACGAGCTTCTCCTCCATTTTCACGGAATAAGTGAAATATTTTTCATCCTTGTCCGTGAGGCTTGTGGAATATATGCCCCAATATCCGTCTCTTTCAGAAGAATAGTAGAGTGTCCTGCCGTCTTCGGAAAAACATACGTTGCGCTCCTGCTCCGGAGTGTCTGTTATCCTTCTGGTTGTTCCATAGTCGATTGACACGACATACACGTCGCCTCTGACCACAATGGCCGCCTCTTTCCCGTTCGGAGACACCGAAAGATCAGTTGCCCCGGAGGAAAGTGTCCTGTAGACCGACTCTCTTTCGGTCTTGTCCGATATGATCACGACATCCACCTTCACCGGTTTCTCTCCCGGCTTAAGCGTGTACAATTCCCCGTCGTATGAATAGGAGAGAATGCCGTTTCCCGAGACGGAGAGATACCTCACGGGATGTTTCTTCTCAAAAGTCAGCTGCTCCATTTCGTCCGGCGCCGAGAGCGTACACCTATATATATTAGAATTGCCGTCTTTCTCACTCAGAAAATAGAAGGTATCCCCGTCATGTGAGAACACGGGATTGCGGTCTTCTCCGCTGAATGAGGAAAGTTTGGTGAATTTTCCGCTGCCGCTTATGCTGAAGCCTCCCTCGTTCCCGTCCGCCGGCTCATACAGCCAGACGTCTCTTGTCACTGAAGACGTGTGATGTTTCCTGAACGGGTCCTCATAGCCTTTCTTGTCCTCATAGAGTACCGCCCCGTCATTTCTGACGCTTAACGACGAGACAGGAAGCGACGTCACGAGCTTCGGCCTTTCTCCGAGAGCCTTTGCCATATACAGCTGGTTCTCGCCGGGGAAGTCTCCGTACTGCGCATCTGCCTGAAGATTTGCGGAAAATATCACGTTTCCGTCCGGCAGGACAGCCAGCGGAGTCTCGTTGCCCGGATAGTCAGTTATCTTTACCGGAGCACCTCCCTCTGGCGAAGTCATGAATATGTCCTTGCTTCTGTCTCTGTAGGAACTGAATACGATGTGTTTGCCGTCGGGAGTCCATATCGGATCGGAGTCGTATGCCTCATTGGACGTTATCTGAAGCGCTCTTCCTCCTTCGGCAGAGACGACGAAAATGTCTCCCTGATATCCGAAGGCGATGTTTTTTCCGTCCGGAGAAATGCTGTTTTTCCTCAGCCACAATGGCGAGTTGTCCGCGGCGAACAGACTGCCGGAAAGAAGCAGCGCCCCGAGAATCAGAATCTTCCTTTTCATTTCGTATGACATTAATAATGTTTCAATAATATCTTGAATAATGTTTCAATACATATCTAAAT
Source organism: uncultured Bacteroidales bacterium (assembly GCA_944326355.1). Classification (GTDB taxonomy): domain Bacteria; phylum Bacteroidota; class Bacteroidia; order Bacteroidales; family UBA932; genus Cryptobacteroides. Next base: position 10,665 of record CALVDO010000033.1, read on the forward strand.
ATGTGCTGCGCACATTTTGCGGCAGGATTTCCTGCCTATGAATCCTGCGAATATAATAAAAAGAAAACTCTTGACCATGCTAGTGCAGCCGATAATTTTCAAAATCTGCCCCTGGCCTGCCATTGATGTCAGCAGTTTCCCGGCCTTTCCGGCGCGGCATCTGTCCCCGGCGCATATTTCATCCCTGTCAGGCGTTCCGGCCCGACGTTCCGGTCTAGCGTTCCGGTCCGGCGTCGCGACGGAAGTCGCCGGTCATCCCGTATCGGCCGGCCTCGTCCCGTTTGGCGTCGAAACTGCCGAAATTCCGTGAAAAAAATTTTTGTGGTTCAACATCGTGTCACGCAGGGAGTTCCGGCCTTCTCTGACGGCTTTCCGGGCGGAGTCGGCGGAAAAAAGATGAAAAAAAGTCGCGAAAAAATTTGGAGGTAAAGAAAAAAGGCGT
>CALVDO010000034.1 GCA_944326355.1 uncultured Bacteroidales bacterium
TTTCATCCGCAACGACCTCAGGAAAGCGTATATACACCTCCGCCGGGCAATCCCAAACCTGTTCCGGTACATTGACAGCCCGGGCCTGCTGAGGACGACGAACTCTCTTGAAGCGTTTTTCGGACATATCAAGGATCATACTCCTGAAAGACCTATGGTTGGTGGAATGCAGCTGCATCTGCCAACTGCTTTTGTCATTGTCACCAACCAAAAATGTCAATTATACCAGATTTTGTGTGTTCGAAGAGGGATACAAGATATATAAATGAATGGTTATCTTACTGGAAATAAGCAAGATAACCGTTGTTTTTATGGTAAAAGATTGTTATATTTATAGTGCTAAAAAAGAAAAGCAGTCATTTACCATGGGAGCAAAGATAATATATAAACCTTACAATCAGAACGACAATCTACTCTTTCCGCCTACATTGGGTGACCTGATACCGGAAAACCATCCGGTCCGGACAGTGAGTGCGGTCATAGACAGGCTGGACATCACGGGTATAGAGTCGACGTACAAGGGCGGAGGGACGAGCAGGAACTCAGCGACAGGAAGCTCCGCAGGAGCGTGGAGAAGGTCAAGGATGAGTCCATTCCGAAACTGGAAGAATATGACAGTCATCTGGAGACACTCGGGGAGAGGAACAGCTACAGCAAGACGGACGGGGATGCCACGTTCATGCGGATGAAGGAGGACGCGATGCGCAACGGCCAGACCAAGCCCGGATACAACTTGCAGATAGCGACGGAGAACCAGTACATAACCAACTACGGGATCTACTGGAGGCCGACGGACTGGGGCACGCTGATACCGTTCCTTAATTCATTCAAAGAGAAATACGGAAAGCAGAGCGAGGAGGTTGTAGCAGACTCGGGGTACGGGAACGAGCAGAACTACGCGTACATGGAGGGAGAAGGAATAGATGCGTATGTGATGATGCACAGGAGCACACGCCCCATCGAACCGGAGGCAGTGTTCGGTGACATCAAGTCCAACCACGGCTTCAAAAGGTTCTGTCTCAGGTCAAACAGGAAAGTGAAGGTAGAGTTCGGTCTCGTCGCACTCGCACACAACCTCAGGAAATACTCGGCACTGCTCTCCGGCAGGACTGCGGCTCAGAGTCCGGCCTTTGCAACTGTATAGCGGCTTGGACTGCCATATGAGGCAGAAATGACCGAAATATCATCATCAACAGCACTCCGGACGAATAAAAAGAAATCGGCTGTAACCTGAAATATTGCAACCGAATATCATTCAGCATTATGCAAAAGAGGCCGACCTCCAAATCCTCTTTTGGGTCGGCCCCTCTTTAAGTTCTGTCGGCCTATTTAAGCTTCGCTCCGTCGCGGAAGGCGTTGCCTACTTTTTCTCCTATGACGAGGTAGGCGTTGTTGACCGGATCGAATGTGATCGGGCGGAGTTTCGCCGGGTCGATCCTGCCGTCTGTGAGAATGCGCTCGTCGGCGTTGACGTTGAGGATCTCGCCGCGCAGAATGCAGCTGTCTGGATCATATCCGATGACTCTGCATTCGAGCGCCATCGGGAGTTCGTCGATAAGTGGCGCGTTGACAAGACTGCTCGCCGTCGCGTGGAGTCCGGACTTCGCGAACTTGTCGGGAACCGTGTTGCCTGACGCGATGCCGAGGTAGTCGCACTCAGTGACATGGTCAGCGTCAGCCATGCTCACTGTGAACGCCCCGGTCTTGAGCAGATTCTTGACGGTCTTGTGCCCGGCACTCAGACAGATGGAGATCTCGTTTGCTTCGCTGATTCCTCCCCATGCGGCATTCATCGCATCGGGATTGCCGTTTTCGTCATAAGTGCCGATTATGAGCACCGGCTGCGGATAAAGGTATGGCTTTGCGCCGAAATTCTTTCTCATTGCGTATGCTGTTTTTTGTTACGACCCCTAAATTACTAAATAATCCCGAATGATGTTATAATCCGGAATGATGTTCCGGATCATCCCGGAATGATGATTATGGTAGCCTGTTCCGGCTGCCGCCGTGATCCGGGGGCCGGTGTCGCCGCATCTGCACATGAAATCCCGCATTCTGTCGATTCTCGTCGCGTTTTTTTGACATTGCCGCCTGTTTGGCGCATACTTTGCCAATAGATGCCGCGGTTAAAATGTCATGAAAAATGAAACGACTGATTTTGATGCTGATTCTGGTTTCAGTGGGGGTCATCGGGTCAGCCCGGGACCAGAACAGGGACAGGAACAAAGAGACCCGGCAGGAGCGGATCGAGCGATGGAAAAATGACATGGAGGCGTTCAGACAGGGGAGGATGAAGAGTCTTCAGGCTTATGAGGCGGCAGATTCACTCCAGGGCGCTCTGGCGAGTGCGGCATTAGGCAATCTGAGCTTCGTTCTGGAGGCGGACGCCGTTACTTTCAGGCGCGGCACCAGACTTCAGGTCAATTCGACGACCAATTTCATATCCGTAAGCGGCAACCGTGCCGTAGTCCAGGTGTCACCTTCATATTTCCATTCGGGACCGAACGGAGTCGGAGGCATCACTCTCGAGGGAACTGTCTCCGGAGTTGAAATGAAGACGGACAGGAAGGGCAACATCCGCTATTCGATGAATGTCACCGGCATCGGGATAAGCGCTCGGGTGGACATATCCGTCACTAAAGACAGCGACTACGCCTACGCTGTAGTCATGCCTAACTTCAGCTCAAACAGCATCCGTCTGGACGGCAGGCTCGTGCCATACTCCCAGTCGAGAGTTGTGGAGGGGATGTCCCTGTGACGGAAATAAATAATGACGGAGCCATGACTCATTCACATCATGTGTCATGACGCAGTCATCATCAGCCAATTTCAAACAGAAAAATCGAATGTCATGAAAATGAGAAGGATTCTATTGATTATCACGGCGCTTCTTGCGCTCGCGGCGTGCAGGAAGGAGCCGGACATGACGGAAACCGACGGCAAATACCTCGTGTACACGTCATACGATGCAGACACCGACTTCAGCGTCTACTCTACGTTCATTGTCGCTGACAGCATGTTCGTGATGAATTCCGGCAATTCCGGTTATGTGTCGGAGGATGACGACTCGGAAGTCCGCGAGATTCTTGATGCCTACCGGGATGAGATGACGGCGCTCGGCTACACCGAGGTGCAGACGAAGGCCGATGCCGATCTCGGCATTCAGGTCAGCTACCTGGAGCAGATGCATCAGTCGGTTGACTTTGTTCCTGGGCCATACTGGTGGTGGGATTATCCGGGCTACTGGTCTCCAGGCTGGTGGGGCGGCTATTACGGGGGCTGGGCTCCATATTCCTATCCTGTGTCCTACTCATGGTCGACCCATTCATTCCTTACCGAGATGGTGGACCTCACTCCTCTCACGGGAGATGAGGAGGCGGATTCCGAAGTGCGTCTCTCTGTGGTGTGGAACAGTTATCTCGACGGCAGCCTTGTCTCGGGCTACCGCATAATGGACAATCTGAAGGAGTCGATAGGGCAGTCGTTCGCCCAGTCTCCCCAGCTCGCGAAGTGAGCCGGACCCATGCTGAATGAGAGTGAAGAATGAATTGAAAATCAAAAGGAGAGAATCATGAAGAAATTGAGCATAATGATATTGCTTGCCACGGTATGTGCGCTTGTCGCGCCGTCTGCCGGCGCCCAGGTGGGAAAGAGATGGTACATCAACGCGGGATGGCAGTTCAACGCGACACCGGGCAACCCGTATTCGGAGAGTGCGCAGGGGTGGGGAGCCTATGCCGAAGGCGGATATTATTTCCTTCCGAGAATAGCCGTAGGCCTCTTCGCCTCATATAATACCAACAACGAGTATGTCCCGAGGCAGACTTATGTTTTTGACGGGGGAGCACTGAATACGGATATGTATCATTCTCTGTATCAGATACCTTTCGGGGCGGCTCTGAGATACAGGTTCACTTGGACCAAATTTGAGCCGTATGTAGAGGCGAAGCTCGGCGCCAACTATGCCGACCAGTACTCCTGGTTTGCCTCGGCCGCTGTCTATGACAAGAACTGGGGCTTCTATGCGTCACCGGAGGTGGGCTTCACATGGCATCCTTTCAACAGGAGCAATTTCGGCTTCCAGTTCGCGCTATATTACAGCTATGCCACCAACCGGAGCGCGGCTTTCGGCGTGGACGGCATCAACAACTGCGGCTTCAAGCTGGGGCTCTCGTTCTGAGGCGGCTCCCTAGAGGGCGGAGATCAGAAGGAAGTTGTCCATTGTGGGCAGCTTCCTTTTTTTACATTCCGGCTTGTCTGGCACCGAGTCCGGTCCATTATGGGGGCAGATTGAGAGGATTTATCAGAAAAAGTGGTATATTTACGACCTCAATCAGACTGACTATGGATACTCATGTCGTTATAATGGCGGGTGGGGTCGGCAGCCGGCTGTGGCCGGTCAGCACGCCGGATAGGCCCAAGCAGTTCATAGATCTGTTGGGCACGGGCAGGACCCTGATTCAGATGACGGCCGACCGCTTCAGCGGAATATGCGGCCCCGACAGACTGTGGGTCGTGACTTCAGAGAAGTATGAGTCTCTGGTGCGTGAACAGCTGCCGATGATCCCGTCGGACAACATTCTTACGGAGCCTGAGCCGAGAAATACCGCCCCGTGCATAGCCTATGCCTGCCGCAAGATTTCGGCACGGCATCCTGACGCCAATGTCGTCGTCACTCCGGCTGATGCTTTTGTGGCGGACGTCAGCGGGTTTGAGGCGGCCATAAGAAAAGCGTTGGACTTCACCGCCGGCTCTACGGCGATAGTGACGGTGGGCATCTCTCCGGACAGGCCGGAGACAGGCTACGGCTATGTGTGTGCTGAGGAAAACCGTCCGGGCGAGATAGTGAAGGTGTCCGCTTTCAAGGAGAAGCCGGACAGAAAGACTGCGGAATTCTACCTGTCGGCAGGCAATTACCACTGGAATGCGGGGATCTTCGTCTGGACTGTGAGGACAATCGAGTCACAGCTCCGTCTCCATGCTCCTTCAATCGCCGGAGTCATGGATATGATTGCCCCGAGTTTCTACACTCCGTCCGAAAGGCAGGCCCTCGCGGAGCATTTCGGCAGATGTGAGAAGATCTCCATAGATTACGCCGTCATGGAGAAGTCTGATGACATATATGTGATAGCCGGAGATTTCGGCTGGAGCGACCTCGGCAGCTGGAGCGCGGTGCGCAGACACATGGCGCTCGATGCGGACGGAAATGCCGTCGTGGGTGACAGGGTGACCCTTTCCGGATGCCGAAACTGCATCGTACACGCTTCCGGACCGCTTGCGGCGGAAGGCCTCGACGGATTCGTCGTGGCGGAAAGGGACGGGAAGACTCTCGTATGCCGCCTGTCGGAGGAGCAGAGGGTGAAGGAATTTTCCGAAAGATTTGTGAAATGAACATTGCTATAGTGGGCACCGGATATGTCGGGCTTGTGAGCGGGGCCTGTTTCGCTGAAATGGGTGCCGTCGTCACCTGCGTCGACACGGATGTGGAAAAAGTCAGAAGACTGCGGTCCGGGGAGGTGCCGATATACGAGCCGGGGCTGGAAGACATGGTCGGGAGGAACCGCCGGGCAGGAAGGCTCTCTTTTACGGACAAGCTCGAGTCCTGTCTCGGAAATGTGGAGATAGTGTTCATCGCGGTCGGGACTCCTCCGGATGAGGACGGCAGCGCCGACCTTTCTCATGTGCTGGAAGTCGCCCGGACGGTGGGTCGGAACATGAGCGGGTATCTGCTGCTTGTCACGAAGTCCACGGTGCCCGTGGGCACGTCCAGAAAAGTCAAGGAGGCGGTGCTCGCGGAGCAGAGGAGCAGGGGCGTCTCGATAGAGTTTGACGTGGCGTCCAATCCGGAGTTTCTCAAGGAGGGGGCGGCGGTCAAGGATTTCATGAGCCCTGACAGGGTTGTCGTCGGAGTTGAGTCCGATAGGGCCAAGGAGTTGATGACCAGGCTTTACAGACCGTTTCTTCTCAATAATTTCAGAGTGATATTCACAGATATCCCATCGGCGGAGATGATAAAATATGCTGCCAACGCCATGCTCGCCACGAGGATCAGCTTCATGAACGACATCGCCGGCCTGTGCGAGCGTGTCGGTGCCGACGTCAATATGGTGAGACACGGGATCGGGACTGACAGCCGCATAGGCAGCAAGTTTCTCTATCCCGGCTGCGGCTACGGCGGAAGCTGTTTCCCGAAGGATGTCAAGGCTCTCGTGAGGACGGCAGCAGCAGCCGGCTGCGAGATGAAGGTGCTTGAGGCCGTCGAGGCCGTAAACGAAAGACAGAAGCACATTCTGCTGCACAAGCTCTCCTCTGTCTTTGACGGCAGGCTGGACGGGCTTACGGTGGCCTTGTGGGGGCTGGCCTTCAAGCCTGAAACCGATGACATGCGCGAGGCTCCGTCTCTGGTGACGATTGACGGGCTGCTGAAGTACGGATGCCGGGTGCGAGTGTATGATCCGGTGGCGATGGACGAATGCCGCAGGCGTCTCGGAGATGCGGTCGAATATGCTGCGGACATGTACGATGCCGCTCTCGATGCCGACGCCCTCCTTCTGCTTACCGAGTGGAAGCAGTTTCGTATGCCGAGTTGGGAGGTCGTCAAGAGATCCATGAGACGGCCGGTGGTGATAGACGGCAGAAACATCTATGATCCCTCGGAGCTTGTCTCTGCGGGTTTTCTGTATTGTTCCATAGGAAAGTCTCCTGTCGGAGCTGAAAACATGAAATGAACATGGAAGAAAGACCACATTACAGGACAGTCGTCATCTCGGACGTGCATCTTGGCTCCAGACACGCTAAAGTTGAGGAGGCGGCGCAGTTCCTGAGCAGAATTGACTGCGACAGGCTGATTCTCAACGGGGATATCATTGACGGCTGGCAGCTGCAGAAGCGATCCGGGAAGCGCGGCTGGAAGCCGGAATACACCCTCTTTTTCAAGACGATAATGAGGATGATGGAGAATGGCGTCACCGAGGTGATATACATCAGGGGCAACCATGATGACTTTCTGGAGAATCTTGCGCCTCTGAAGCTCGGGGCTGTCAGCATAGTGAGGGACTACGAACTCCAGAGCGGTGACAAGAGATATTTCGTGACGCACGGGGACGTGTTCGATTCCGTCACTTCCAACATGAAATGGCTCGCCAAGCTGGGAGACATAAGCTACAATGCCCTGCTGCGCATCAACGGCATATACAACAGGTACCGGCTCAAGCAGGGCAAGCCGTATTTCTCCCTCTCCCAGTTCATCAAGCATAAGGTGAAGCAGGCGGTGTCCGTCATCTCGGGATTCGAGGGGATGCTTGCCGATCTCGCGAGGTCGAAAAAGTGTGACGGGGTCATCTGCGGCCACATCCATTATCCGGAGAACAGGATGATCGACGGGATTCATTATCTCAATTCCGGAGACTGGGTCGAATCTTTGTCCGCGCTTATCGAGACATACGAAGGCGAGTGGTCTATCGTGCGTTATCCGCGTACGCCCGGAGGACATGCCCCCGGAGAAATGGAGGATGTCGCGCGTGACAGGCTCGAATAAATACCATCAGTCATGAAGTACCTTTTTATCGTGCAGGGAGAGGGCCGTGGGCATCTGACGCAGGCCATGACTCTCGAGAACATGCTCGTTTCGCATGGGCATCAGGTGGTCGGAATGCTCGTCGGCAAAAGTAAGGCGAGGGTGATTCCGGAGTTCTTCACCAGGGGAGTGAAGGCTCCGATACATCAGTTCATGAGCGTGAATTTCCTTCCGTCCGCAAAAAACCGCAGGGCTGATATGGGCAAAAGCATTCTCTACAATCTGGTGACCATGCCGAAATACCAGAAGAGCATGCAGTTTCTCAAGAATGCCATAAAGGACTCCGGTGCTGACGTCGTCGTGAATTTCTATGAGCTCCTGACGGGGCTGACATACCTTCTCTATAATATACGCGTGCCTCAGATATGTATCGGGCATCAGTATCTTTTCCTGCACAAAGATTTCGGCATGACTCATAACGCCCGGGCCTCTGTGCTTAACTTCTACAGCAGGATGACCTCCATAGGGGCGAGCAGGCATCTTGCCCTGTCCTTCAGGAGGATGCCTGATGATGCCGGGCACAATATCAGGGTCGTGCCCCCGCTCATCAGAAGGGAAGTGCTTGATACCGTGCCTCATAAGGGCGAATACATACATGGGTATATGCTTAACGCCGGCTTTGCCTCAGACGTCATGAAGTGGCATCATCACCATCCGGAAATCGAGTTGAGGTTCTTCTGGGACAAATGGTCTGAGGGGCCGGTCAAACGGTATGACGACACGCTCACATTCTATACTCTTGACGACAGGGAGTTTCTTAACCAGATGGCCGGCTGCAGAGCCTATGCCAGTACTGCCGGTTTTGAATCCATCTGTGAGGCCGCTTATCTCGGTAAGCCCATTCTGATGGTGCCTTCCCATGTCGAGCAGGAGTGCAACGCCTATGACGCCACCAGATGCGGCATCGGCATTTCCGCGAAAGAGTTTGATCTCAGTGCCCTGCTGAGTTTTGCCGAAGGGTTTGTTCCCGATGCCGCTTTCCCTGATTGGGCAAGATCGGCGGAAGACATGATTCTTAATGAACTTGAGTCCTGTGTCTGATCTCCTGAGCCTTGTGTCTGAGGCAGATGGATTCAGAAATGGGGCGGATGACACCTGCGGCTGCTGCGCAGAAACAAAGTTTTTTGAAAAAAGTTGAAAAAATATTTGGAATATTCAGTGCAAAGGCATACCTTTGCAATCCCGTTTCGGAAAAGAACTCACAGATGAGCCTGATTTGAATAGGGGATTCAGGGAAGATTCGTTAGCTCAGCTGGTAGAGCACAACACTTTTAATGTTGGGGTCTTGGGTTCGAATCCCAAACGGAT
>CALVDO010000035.1 GCA_944326355.1 uncultured Bacteroidales bacterium
GATGATGCCGACGAGGATGATGCCGGACGCCGTCCGGAGGAGCGATGGGCAGAGGAGCGATGTCCGGAGGAGCGGCGTGGCTTTGGCAGGGGGAGATCCTCCCAGACAGCCTCCGCCACCTCCCGGATCAGAAGGGCATTGTCCACGTCAGGAAAGATGATGAATTTCTTGGAGCCGGGGAAAAGAGGTCGCCGCTCGGCATCCGGAAGCAGCCTGAAGGCCGCAGGCCCCGGCTCAAGATAGAACTCGTCGTCAAAGAGAAAACCGAGGACTCTTCCTCGGAGATGAAGCACATAGCCGCCGAACATCCTTTTCATGGTCAGCCCTGCCAGTCCCGCCAGCTGGTCCGCCACGAAAGAGGCATAATCGTCCGTCACAGCCATGATGCCTAAGAGACAGCGTCACTTTTTGCGTCCGCTCCTGCGGCCCGACCGGGCGGAACCTTTACGGCCCGAGCCTGAAGACGTTGCCGGAGCGGCTTCCGGCGCAGCAGACGGGCCTGAAGAAAACGGACCGGCTGCGGACGGGCCTGCAGATGAAGCGTCTCCGTCCTTACGCTTGCCCTTACCGCCCTTGCGGGACTTTCTGCGGACGGACTCGCGGATCGCCTTGCGGATCTTCTCCTTTCTGGCCTTTCCGCCGTCGCCTGCCGTATTCCGGCGATTTTCAGAATCCTGACCTCCGGAATAAACCTCATCGGGACTCAGGCGCTCCTCATGACCGGTCTCGACAAGCTCATAGTCGATGAGCTTCTGGTCCAGATTCGCATTCTTGACCCTTATCCTGACAGCGTCGCCGAGATTGTAGACTACACGCGAACGCCTGCCGACCACTCTGTACCGCTCCTCGTCAAACTCGAAATAATCCGAGCCTATGTCGCGCAGAGCCACCATTCCCTCAATCTTGGTAGGCTCGATCTCGACATACATTCCCCATTCGGTCAGACCGGAGATGTGACCCTCGAACTCATAGCCTACCTTGTCCTGCATGAACTCCACGAGCTTGTACTTGATGCTGGCTCTCTCGGCATCGGCAGCGACCACCTCCCTCTCGGAAGCATGCTTGCACTGCCCTTCGTAATAATCCTTCTTCTGGGAGTCGGCACCGCCGAGATACATGGCGAGCAGCCTGTGCACCATCATATCGGGATAACGGCGGATAGGAGAGGTGAAATGAGTGTAATATTTGAATGCCAGTCCATAGTGGCCGATGTTGTCAGTGCTGTAGCGTGCCTTGGCCATGGTGCGGAGCGAAAGCATCTCTATGGCAGCATATTCCGGAGTATCTTTCGCCTTGGCAAAGAGACTGTTGAGCTCTCTGGATATCTCCTTGCCGTTTTCGGTGGAGCCGAGCTCATAGCCGAAATTATGGATGAAGGACCTCAGTCCCTCCAGCTTGTCCCTGTTCGGCTCATCATGGATTCGGTAGACGAAAGTCTTGGCCTTCGACCTCGCGGCAGCCTTGGCGGCCTCCTCCTGCGAAATGCACAGATAGCCGAGCCCCGTACCGGGAACGGCAGGATAGCGGCATCCCTTCGCCACGAACTCCGCCACGCTCCTGTTGGCCAGAAGCATGAACTCCTCAATGAGCCAGTTGGCCTCGCGGCTTATCTTCTGATAGACGCGCACCGGACGTCCCTTCTCGTCTACCTCGACCTTCATCTCAGGCCTCTCGAAGCTGATGGCTCCGGACGCAAACCTCTTCTTGCGCAGCTTGGATGCAAGCTTGTTCAGGATGAGCACGGCCTCCTTCAGATTGTCCGGGATCAGACACCCCGTGGTGACGCCCTCGCCCATGGCCGACTCGGCATGAGAAGCGGCCTTCCTGCGGGCTTCGGCAGCCTCCGGAGAAGCCTCAAGCACCGGGTCGCCGACAACGCCGTGACGGCCGTCAGTGCCGCCGCGAAGCTCCATCGTCATGGCCTTGTCCCCGGCGTCGATGATCTGCTGCGCAGTCTCGTAGGCAAATCTGTAGTCGGAATTGATGACAGTGCGGCCGAACCACTGCGACACTATCTTGGCAAGAGGGGTGATCTCAAACACGGCCGAAAAACAGAGCTTCGGCTCATTTGGACGCAGAGAGCAGAGCTTGTTCGAAAGCTTCTCCGGCAGCATGGGCACCGTCCTGTCGACGAGATACACCGAAGTGCCCCTCTCCTGAGCCTCCTTGTCCACGACCGAGCCAGGAGTCACATAGTGAGTCACGTCGGCGATGTGGACTCCGACCTCATAATTGCCGTTGTCCAGCTTGCGGAACGAGAGGGCATCGTCAAAATCCTTCGCGTCAGCAGGGTCTATCGTGAAAGTGAGCACGTCGCTGAAGTCCCTGCGCTCCTTCCTGTCCCTGTCGGTTATCTCGTCCGAGATGTCGTCTGCGGCATTCTCAACCTCAGGCTCGAACCTGTACGGCAGAGAGAATTCCGCAAGTATCGCGTGCATCTCGGTGTCATTCTCTCCAGGCTCTCCGAGCACGTCCACAAGATGTCCGACCGGATCGGGATCTTTTCTGTCCCACCTGTCCACCACCGCGGCGACCTTCATTCCGGAACGGGCCTGCAGCTCCCTGCGCTGCCCGTCGACGGTCTCATGGACTCCCGTCACGGCGAAAAGTCCGTCCCCGAGCCTCCTGAGCGAGCCCCTGACGGCCACCTGCGACCCTTCCCTGCGGCTCTTCTTTCTTCCTTCCGCAGCGTCGTCAGACTGTCCAGAGGCTATCGGAATCGCTATGTCATAAGGCATTACGCGACTCTGCATGAGCACCCACGCCTGATTTCCGACGATGTGCAGGATGCCGACGAAAGGCTTTGCCGAGCGCTCAAGCACTTCAAGCACCTCGCCTTCCCTGCGCTGGCGGTCGGTCTTTTCTCTGGTCACGGCTACTCGGACTGTGTCTCCGTTCAATGCTCCCCTCGTCTTGGAGGCCTTGACGAACACGTCATCTTCCTCTCCCTCCACTATGATGAATGCATATCCTTCACGAGTCATCTGCACCCTTCCCGTGAGCTCGAGCAGAGCCCGCTTCTCCTTCTTCTCCTTCTTTTCCTTTTTGCCGCGGTCCTTACGCCTGCGCCTGTCCCATCCTGTCATGACAATTAAATGATTTGAATTACGCCGATTCCGGCAAATGATTATCTTTGCAGTTGAAATTCCCGCATTGACCAATCAATCCGGCAAATTTAGCAAATATTCAGATATTATGGACAGAAAAGTACTTTTGATGATCCTCGACGGCTGGGGCGAGGGCAAACATGACTGGACAAACGCCATCTATACCCAGGGGGCGCCCTACATCGAGTCCCTGAGGGAAAAATATCCGTTCGGCCACCTTCAGGCCTGCGGAGAATATGTCGGCCTTCCTGACGGCCAGATGGGCAACTCCGAGGTGGGACACCTCAACCTCGGCGCGGGAAGGGTCGTATATCAGGACCTCGTGAAGATCAACATGGCCTGCCGCGACCACAGGCTTCTCGACAACCCGGAGATAAAGGCAGCTTACGACTATGTCGCAAAGACCGGCAAACAGCTTCATTTCATGGGACTTGCATCAATGGGCGGAGTACACAGCTCCCTCGCCCACGTGTATGAGTTCCTTGCCGTGGCAAAGCAGTACAACCTCGACAAGGTGTTCGTACACTGCTTCATGGACGGCCGCGACACCGACCCGAAGAGCGGAAAGGGCTTCATCGAGGAGCTCGAGAAGAAGATGGCCGAGACCACAGGAAAGGTCGCTTCCGTCTGCGGACGCTACTATGCGATGGACCGCGACAAGAGGTGGGAGAGAGTGAAGCTCGCATACGACCTCCTCGTGAAAGGCGAAGGCGTGAAGTTCACTTCCGCGACTGAAGGCATCCAGGCCTCATACGACGAGGGAGTGACCGACGAGTTCATCAAGCCGATATGCATCACAGGGGCTGACGGGAATGCCCTCGGCACCATCCAGGAAGGCGATGCCGTCATCTTCTTCAACTTCCGCAACGACCGTGCAAGGGAAATCACCGCTGCCCTCAC
>CALVDO010000036.1 GCA_944326355.1 uncultured Bacteroidales bacterium
CCCCATTTGATGATGTCCAGAGACCCGCATTCAGGGCAGCGCTGACGCCTCCTTATTTTTGCCTTATTACCCATTAGATGAAACATGTTTCATCTAATTTCTATATTTTACAGATTTTTAATGCGTTACAGAGAAATTACCAACCATTTTTGGCAATTATACCCCATTCTGGAAGAGAATTGTAACCGGATTAAAATGAAAGACCGCCGCAGTCTTCGGCTGCAGCGGTCCTCTTGAGCGGAAAACGAGATTCGAACTCGCGACCCTCAGCTTGGGAAGCTGATGCTCTACCAACTGAGCTATTTCCGCCTGTGCGATTTCTAATGGACTGCAAATATACAAATTTTTTCTTTTTCCGTCATTGTCAAATGAAAATTATGCATAAATTTGAAGGATGTGAACAAACAAAACGGTCAACTATGGAAAAAGAGTTCAAGGGGACAGCGGTCAGCGGCTTTCTGATGCTGTCCGTCATTCTGCTGATGCTGATTGGCGGAGCGCTGCTCTGCATACTTCCAGCCGCCGGGGTCTTCGGAGCGGACTGGATGGTCGCAATCGGAGTCGTCCTCATAATCGTGGCGCTGTTCTGCTGCGGAGGACTTGCGAGTCTTGAGCCGAACGAGGCTCTCGTCATTCTCTTCTTCGGCAAATACATGGGCACATTCAAAGGAAACGGATTCTTCTGGTTCAATCCGTTCAACTCCAAGAAGAGGGTGTCGCTGAGAGCGCGAAACCTCAACATCGACCCGATAAAGGTCAATGACAAGGAGGGAAATCCGATTCTGATAGGCCTCGTGCTGGTATGGAAGCTTGAGGACACATACAAGGCTATGTTCGAGATAGATTCGCAGACGATGGCGGCCACCGCGCAAGGCACGGAAAATCAGGCGAAGACGGCCATTGCGTCAAGGATGTTCGCATTCGAAAACTTCGTAAGGGTGCAGTCCGACGCGGCCCTGCGGTCGGTAGCAGCCCTCTACGCATATGACGACAACGAGAAGGACACAGGCGAGCCTACGCTCAGGGAAGGTGCGGCGAAGATAAATCAGGAGCTGCTCAACAAGCTGAACGAAAGGCTTGAGATGGCGGGACTTCAGGTCGTCGAAGCGAGAATCAACTACCTCGCCTACGCTCCGGAAATCGCGGCGGTGATGCTGCGCCGCCAGCAGGCTTCAGCCATCATATCCGCACGCGAGAAAATCGTTGAAGGAGCGGTATCGATGGTGCAGATGGCGCTCGACAAGCTCGAACGCGACGAAGTGGTGCAGCTGGACAATGCACAGAAGGCATCTATGGTAGCCAACCTTCTCGTGGTGCTCTGCGCCGACGAACCGGCTCAGCCGATAGTCAACACGTCCGGAGACAAAATCACTTGACGATGACGATCGGGGAGTCGGTCTTCTCTCCGTTCAGTCTCCATACTGTTTTGGCATCAATGGTGATATAATTCAGCCGTCGCGTAAGCGTGATGACATCCTCAGTCGAATCAGGCCAGCGGATGATGAACTGCTCATTCCTATACTGTTTTTCGCCATTCAATTCACCGAAGACAAGCCTATAGCCGTCTGAATAGCCGCCTTCAAGTCTGAACCCCGTAAAATCCGGCATATATGTCCTTGTCGGAGGCGTCAGCTGAAGAAGCTCCTCTCCGCCGCTCCAGACCATCACCGTGCCCTCAAGCCAGGAATTGTCCCGGGCAGGATCGAGCAGGTCATTGTCCTCCGAGTCGCACACTCTCACATACAGATTGACCGGAGCCCAGTCAACAGTCCTTCCGCACGAAACCAGCATCATAGCCGTCAACACCAGAGAAAACAATCTGATTTTCATAACATCAATGTTTAAAAGGTCATTTGAATCCTATCTTTGAGACCCTGCGCGGATTTTGCAGATTCTCATGGCGCAGGAACTCGGAATATCCCTTTCCGACATCCTCGACGGTGATTCGGCGCAGGGAATCCTCCGTGAGATCGGCCTCCGGCAATGAGATTATGCGTTCGTTCTGAGCCAGATATATCTCTTTGCGAAGCAGGGTGCCGACCCACCTGGCATTGCTGTAGCCCTTCATCGAAGCCTTTTCGGCCACACGCCGCATGACTATCTCTCCGAAACGCACAGCCGCCTCATCATCAAAGAAGTAGTCGTTCTCGCCGTTGATCCTGTCCGCAATCTCCAGCAGCTCTTCCGAAGTATAGTCCTCGAAATGGAACTTGAACGGGAAGCGGTCCCGCAGACCAGGGTTGGAATCGAGAAGACTGTCCATCTGGTCCCCGTATCCCGCAAGAATGACCACCATATCGGGATCCTTCTCAGTGAGCACTGTCAGCAGCGTCTCGAGAGCCCTGTTTCCGTAGTCTTTCTTCTCCCCCGCCTCGCCCGTGAAAAGCTGGTATGCCTCATCTATGAAGAGCACGTTGCCCCGGGCCTCCTTCAGGATGTCCGACATGTTCTTCTCGGTGTCGCCGATGAAACGCCCGACAATGTCTTTTCGCTCCACTTTGACCACATTCCCTCGGCTGATGATGCCAAGGGCGAAGAATACTCTGCCGAGAAGTCCGGCCACGGTGGTCTTTCCCGTGCCGGGATTGCCCGTGAAAATCATGTGGCATATATTGTCGCCGCCGGTCTTAAGGCCCTTTTCCCGACGCATGCGCTCGACACGGATTCTGCTGAACATGGTGTTGAAGTGCGCCTTGACTGAGTTCAGCCCGACCAGCGAGTCCAGTGCCGCCATACTTTCCCGAAAACCACCAGAACGGTCGTCAAACAGACTGTCCGTATCTATATCAGCAACTTTCACGGTTGCATACTCGTCCCTGTCCACCTCGTCTCCAGGGTCGTATGCGTCTAACAGACGGGTCTCGTACCGCTGCCTCAGACTCTTCCGCACAAAATCCTGAATCATCTCATAATCAAACTTCTTCAGGATGCCTCTCTTCGCTGCCTCAAGTGCGCTCCTGACAAGATGATCCTCCGCATCGGGACTCGGATGAAGCTCCATGTCGACGAGCTGGCGCTTAAAACATACCAGCAGGTCATAGACGCCGAACTCACTCATCTGCAGCCTGTTCTCTTTCGGAAAGAGAGACGCGAACTCCGGATAGAGCGACAGGAATCCGTCCACTTCCGACTGCGGCCCGGCCAGGATGAAGCTCACTCCCCTGCTCTGGGCCAGTCTTTTGACGACTTGCCTGCCGGAGCTGTCTGCCAATGCCCGCAGACCATATAGAAGTCGCGGCACATTCTGCCCAGAGAGCAGATTGTCCACTTCGTCCATCGGATTGAGAGAGTTCGGAGGCGGCAGGAGTGACTCTCCGTCTCTGCGGATGAGCATTTTTCCGCGCTTGGACACATCGACAAGGCCGATGAAGTCGCATATCGCCATATCCGCCATGATGTCGTAGTCGCAGAATAACACGAAATTCTGATCGTATGGAAGCGCCTTCAGGCCCAGACTCACCCGTTTCTCATTCACGGTAAGCCTGTTCCGCAGCTCCATCACCTTGTGCCTCAGCGCAGATGCGCCGGGGCAGAAGCACAGGTCCGTCCAAAGTTCGTCCCTGCTTCCGAGGCTTGACATCACCTCACATTCTTCAGAATTGTTCTGAATCGGGACGCTGGCCGCCTTTCCCTTGAGAAGCATCGCGTCGTCAAACTCGAAACGGAATCTTGCCACTGCTCTGTAACCGGCCTTGAATATGGCTTCATAGCGCCCCGGAATCAGAGGCAACCTCAACGGAGCCTCAAGCGGGACTTTCCAGGCGTCCTCGCCGCGCCGCCGACATGTAGACACCTCTCCGGACGCCACCAGAGTAAAATCCTCCGCATAGACGTCCACCCCGAAGTCCGCCTCAACCATCCGTGGCGCAGCCTCGGAATCGTCATCGTCGTCGACCATGCCGTCAGCATCAGGCTCTACATCCTTCAAAACATCGCAGTCAGCATCCCAGCCCACAGCCTTCACCGCCACATCGAAGAGCAGAGCTCCGGAAGAAGTGAACATTCTCTCAATATCGCGATCCGGGTCCTCAAGATCCGGGAACGGAGAAACCACCCTCCGCACCCTAAGCCCCGCCACTTCCGCACCGTCCGGAAACCCAAACCGGTCAGGACTCTCCTCCTGCTCGGCAGATGTGTCACCGTCAGTACCGGCCATCCCGTCACGCGGCGTATCCGGTCCCGAGAACGGCGGTCCGTCCGGCGAGGCATCCCGCTCCGGCGATGCCCCCTCTTGCCCGGGCCCTGCAGACTGCTCCGCATATTCATTCCTGA
This sequence comes from uncultured Bacteroidales bacterium, assembly GCA_944326355.1. GTDB lineage: Bacteria > Bacteroidota > Bacteroidia > Bacteroidales > UBA932 > Cryptobacteroides. Next base: position 4,273 of record CALVDO010000036.1, read on the forward strand.
TGAACTCCTCAAGCAGGGCGTCAAACTCATCCCCGTCCTTTCTTCCGTTTATGTTGAAAATATCTTTGTCCATAATGCCGCTTCAGGTCATCTTCCTCATTTCTTCCATACATGGGCCAGCCGCAACACGGAAACCCGCGCGCCTGCCCAGTGCTCAGGCTCATCTGCCCTTCAGCATATTCTCGAACTTGTCAAGTATATCGAGAAGATCCGGAGTCAGCCTCCTGCGGCATTCCGCATCGATGTCCGCCGGGATGTCCCCGTGCGCACCGGCTATCGCTCCCGCCATGCAGGCTATCGTGTCCGAGTCACCTCCGATGGAGACCGCTTTTCTTAGCGTCTCTTCAAAGCTGCCGCTGTCGAGATAGGCTATAATCGCTTCCGGGACACTGCCCTGACACGACACGTCAAAAGAATAGCCCGGCCTGATCCCGTCTGTCGTCCTGTCGAGATCATAGCCGAACCGCTCTGATATGAAATCTCTTATGGTCTTTTTCGTTGATTCCGACCAGAGGTCGTCACTCGTTCGCGCAAGAAATACGGCTGAGGCCACCGCCTGCGCCCCCTTTATCCCTTCAGGATGATTATGAGACACTTCCGCCGATATTTCAGCAAGTGACAGCGCCTCCTCCAGCGTCTTTGCATACATTCCCACCGGACTCACGCGCATCCCCGCTCCATTGCCCCAGCTGCCGTAGGGTTGCGGGGCAGCCAGACACAGCCATCTCGCAAAAGAGCCTCCATAGCCCGCACGGGGATACCTATGCCCAAGCTCCTGCATACATCTGACAAGATATTGCGGCGTATGCTCCGCGTCATCCGTAAGCCACTTCGCCACGGCAAGCGTCATTACGCTGTCATCCGTAAATTCACTGCTGCAGCTGAAAAGCGGAAAATCAACCGTCTTTATGTTATGAAATTCATACGGAGATCCGACAATGTCTCCAGCTATTGCACCTAACATAGTAAAGTCCGACTAATGGCCAAGGCCAGATATACTTGTCAAATATAATGATTTTTTCACTAATCTCAAACAGAGAGCCGCCCGATGCACCCGATGCGTCAGAGCGGCCCTGCCGTGCCCGCCAGCCGGAAAATCATATCCGCAACATAAAATGCTCTCCAGATCTTCCATGTCATAACATGGCCTTGCGCTACGATTCACCGGTAGTAGCCCGGGCTGTAGCGGTTGACGAAGGCCCGCGCCTGATTCAGAGCAAGAAGGGCAAAGGAGTTCCATTCAAGCCATGAATATTTCCGCCCGTTGGTCCATTGCAAAAGTAGGGATACGCGCTCGGCATAGTCGAGACGCTCAACCCTCTGTGTCATCTCATAGACATCTCTCGACACGCTGCTGATGAGCGTGTTGACTTCCGAAAAATTCGAGGCGTCCACTCCCCTGTGACCGTTTATCAGGTCCTCCAGCCTGTGGAACTTCGCATGTATTCCCTTTACCGTCTCGTTCAACTCCCTGTTGACGGACAACATATGAAAAAATCCCATGATGCGACGTTTTATCGTTACATGGGATTTATGTCGGGGATTTGGAAAAGTAAACTCTGAAATCCAGATTGTCGCTTTTTAAGCGATTGCCGGAAAGAACAGGCGCAACAGAAACATTGACAATTCTGGCAAAATTCAATGAAATTTGCCAAAAGTGTCATATGCAGGCTACTGGGCGATAATGAGCCTGGAGTTGATGTTGTCAATCGTTATTGTTCCGAAGCGTTCAAGGACTGACTGGCCCAGAAGCAGCGGGGCCTGCTGGTTGTGCGCAACTGAAGCCTCGACATTTCTGAGCACCGCATCCCCGACCTCTATCTTGCGGAGATTTATGACGGTACCCTCCCGTATTTCTCCTGTTGCCGTACTGAAATATTCTTTTCCTCTGATATCATCTTTTTTCAGATAGCCATTCTTCAGCATGAAGGAAGCCTCTACGGATGAGATGCTTACTGTGCTTGCGCCGGTATCAAGGATAAATTTGAGAGGAAGGCCGTTGATGTCGCAAGGTACCTCATAGACGCCGCTGTACATCTTCTTCATCTGTATCTCGGAAACGACGGACGGCGCTGCATCGGTATGGACTTCAGACTTTTCGGCATCCATTTCCGCCTGATATCGCCGAATGAGTGAGATGAATTCCGGCTCGTTGCGCAAAGCATCCACGTCGTCATCATTCTCGATGTGGGCAAATGACCTGTACCCCTTTTCAAAGGCGGTCTCAAGCGCCGATATGGCTTCAGGCACACGCCCCATCCTTGCCAAAAGACAGGCCTTGTCGTAATACGGACCGGCATCGTCCGGGTCGTCCTCTATGATTCTGTCCATCCACTCAAGAGCCTCGTCGTCCCGTCCGAGGAAATGCAGGGCATACTGCCTTGCGCTTCCGGCTTCAGCCACAGTGTCCTGGCGCACCACCTCCTCGAAGTCGGCGTTCGCCTTGTCCATGTCTCCACGCTTGAGGTACTGCTCCCCTCTCATCAGATAAAGATACGGATAGGTCTTGTCCACATCGATGCCGGCATTGTAATCGGCCATCGCCTTCTCGTCGTCACCGCTCAACTCATAGGCCCAGCCCCTTACATAGTATGGATATCCCCAGGAAGGAAAGCGTTTTATGGCCTCCGTGGCGTCCGCTATCGCCTCCTGATACATCCCGCCGTCCCTGTAATATGCGGCACGCGTCAGCAACGACATGGAATTGTCTTCATTTCCAGACAGTTCAATGCAGCGCGTAATGTCCTTCACGGCCATGTCGACATATCCGGCCTCATTATAACAGAAGCTTCTGTAAGAGCATATTGTCGATGAGGCGCCGTATTCCTTCTCGATGGCGTCATATTCCCTGATTGCCGACTTATAGTCATGCGCATACTCATAGAGAGAAGTCTTGAGCATCTTCCAGTTGTAGGTGTCGCCCCCGGCCGCGATCTTTTCATTCACTTTGGCCAGAGCATAGCTCAAATGCTTTCTGATAATCGACTCAAGATGGTCATCAGAGAATTCCTCAGAATACTCTATGTAGGAAATCGCGTCATCGATTGCCTTGTCTGTCTCTCCCATGCCGTCATAGGCCTGCATGCGGAAACGATAGATCTCCCCATAAGAGGCGTCATACTTCTGACACCTGTCCGCAATCGCGACTGCCTCCTCATACTCTCCCTCCGCGATCCTGTTGCGAGCAAGCCCCAACATCGCCAGCTGGTCGGTCTCGTCAATATTCAGCATCTCCTTATAATCGCGGTCAGCCGAAGCATAGTCCCCCGCATCATAATAGAACTGCGCACGCTGCTCCAGAATGTCGCTGATCGAGGACCTGTCCTCCTTCATCGCCAGCTTGTAAGCCGTATTGAAATCCGCCAGAGCCTTGTCGTCATCGCCCAATGACTGATAGAAAACAGCTCGCCACCAATACTTTACATACACACCATACTTGTCGGTCCTCTTGTCGGCGACCTTTATTGCCCTGTTGATGTCAGAAATTGCATCACCGAGCTTTGCCTGACGATAATACATCTGCGCCCGGAGCACATAGACATCCGAGAACTCCGGCGTCTCCGAAATCTGCGCGTCCAGATATTTCATCGCCTCGACGAGGTCGCCCTTGTCCGCACATTCAACCGCCTTCCGCAGGTTGTAGTCCGACACAGGCTTCTTCTGGGCAAATGCCTGACCTCCAAAGGTCAATGCGAGCCCGATAATTAAAGATAAAAGATGTTTCATATACTTTGAATCTTAAGTTTTTACAGATACTTCGACAGTTTCTCTCCCCAGAGGCCGATGCGACGGTAGGTAACGAGGGAGCAGAGGCGGTCGGTGAAGCGGCCCCATTTGCGGTAGAAGAAGTTGAACATCAGATATGAGGGGATCTGCCGGCGGGCCCGGGGGATGCGTCTGATGATGTTACGGAAGCTGTAGATGTTGTCATATATCCACAGGTAGCCGTTGTAAAGCTCTTCCGGAGTCATGTTCTTCGGCTGCATCACCACATGGGCGGTGTCGTAGAAGTTTAGGTCGGTCGTTAGCAGACGGCCCTCCGCCTTCATCCTGCGGTAGAGTCCGGTGCCGGGGTACGGTGTCAGGATATGCGAGGTCACGGTCTCGATGCGGTTCTTCACTATCCAGTCCAGAGTCAGACGGAAGGTCTCGGGAGTGTCGCTGTCCAGACCGAAGACAAAGCTGGCATTGATCATTATCCCGCGACGATGGATCTCCTCTACGGCGTGCTCATATTTAGAGACATCGTTCTGCACCTTATGTACGCCGTCCACAGACGAAGGATTGATGCTCTCGAAACCTATGAACAGCCCCATGCAGCCGCAGTCCCGCATCAGGTCAAGCATTCCGGGCATGTCCACAACATTGATCGAGACGGCGGCGTTCCACTTGATGCCGAGCTTCTTGAGCTCAGGAAGAAACTCCTTCAGCCACTTCGGATTGCCGGCAAAGTTGTCGTCTATGAACATGACATGCCGCCTGCCGCAGGCCTTCACTTCCGCAAGGACATCCTCAGCCGGGCGGCAGACATAGCTCCGCTCGGGCGAACTGTTGTAGCAGAAGTCGCAGCGGAACGGGCAGCCACGGCTCGCATGGAATATGTTGGTGTAGAGGTATTCGGACTTCGGCATGAGGTCATAGGCCGGAGGCACGATGTCTTTCCCGTTCAGGGAACCGGAACAGCGGTAGACCTTCTTGAGGCATCCAGAGGTGAAATCGCGGATGATGTCAGGCCATGTCCCTTCTGCCGCTCCGATGCAGATGGCGTCCACCCTGTCCTGAGGCACCATCTCGGCGGCAAGAGTCGGCATGATGCCTCCGATGACCACCGGAATCCCTCTGGAACGGTAGGCATCGGATATTTCAAGCGCCCTCGGGAGCGAATCTACATTTACGGATATGCCGACTATATCCGGAGCGTCGTCCAGATTCAGACGCCGGACATTCTCGTTTTCGACCGTGACCCGGTGACTGTTCCGGAACATCGCGGCAATCGTGTACAGCCCCAGAGGAGGCGACATCCTGTTCTTGAGGTGCGTATCCATCGGGCGCATGTGCATTCCGGGCTGTATGAGCTTGATGTGCATATCCTTATCCTTTATCCATATTTACGGTGACTGAAATTTTAAAAGCGATGCCGTACAATCCCTGCCATAGACTGACTCTTTTATTGAGAAGCCAGTCTTGTCCCTTTAAATTTGTACCACATATTCACTAAGCTATGCATTCCGTACTCTGTCATTTGCGCATACCGTAAATTATATTTTGCTTTTGTTCTCTTTCCTGTTGCGATGTATCTAATGCAGCCCTGCATATAAGAGTCAATCTGCTTAAGCGAGCGGTCTGTTGTAATCAGCGGGAAATACCACCAGGACCAGTTGACCTCGTCGTTGCTTTCAGAGGTATAAAGCTTCTTATTGAAATGTCTGATGAAGGCTCTTGCAGCCATCCAGCCGTCCTTGCCGTTGACTTCAGCCCAGCGGCGAAGCGCTTTTGCTTTGCGCCTCATTTTGGACTTAAGCTTTTGCACAGATACTTTACTGACATCAATAGCTTTGCCGTCACATTCAAAACCTAAGAAAGTCCATGATTCACCTGGCTGTGTTTCAATCTCCTTATCCGTGTTTATCTCAAGATTATAATCGCATAAATGGTTATGCAAAATAGCTTTTGCCTGATCAAGAATATCCTTGTCCTTTGAAAAGAGGACTATGTCATCTGAATACCTGCAGTAAATCACTCCGGAAATATGTTCAAACATTCGGTCCAGTGGTGTCAAGAATACATTTGCCAGGAACACAGCGTAAGGCATGCCCGCCATTACACCTTTCTTTTCTTCAACCAATTCTCCTTGATCAAATACCAGCGGATTGGAGAGCTGATGTGCCAGAAACTCATAGAGAGGTTTGTCAGCAGTCAACAATTCCTTAAGGATCGGCAGCAGAAGATCAACGTCAATCGAATTGAAATAATTTCTGACATCGAGCTTATAGCTATAGTACTGAGATGATTCCGGGTCATTTAAAATCTTCTTCAGGACATGCTTTACCCCATATCCCGGACGGAATGAATACAGATTATCAGAAAAGAAAGAATCATACTTCCTGATCATAAGCCATGTCAACAGCTTCAAAACCATAGATTCATCCTCGGGTAAAGAATACACGATGCGCTTCTTGGAGGAATCCTCCTTCGCAATTCGTTTCTTATGCGGCACAGACAACCCTTCCCCGCTTCGGATTTTTTCTATAACCGGCAAATATCTTTTCTGACGGACATACTGGAACAGCTGCCGAGCATCAGCAATACGAAAATAGGCAGGATCGACTTTATGTTCATAAAAATCAATCCAGACCCTTTCATCAGATATTATATCGAGTAATGACATAGCATAAGGTTAAAAAGAGGAGAAAAGGTTTGAAACCGAGAACTTTTCGGTACCGGCACTTATATCGGCTGACTGCCTGCAAAGTCATTGAAACAGCCGATACTGGAGCCCCAACAGGCGCTATGCGTTCTCCTCTTTTATGATGTGTTAAGACAATGCCTTTCTTATTCTTTCGATTACATAATCTGATTCATTCTCACGCTCGAAATAGAATCTCATCACATCAACTCCATTCTCGTCGCAAAGTGCCTCAGTTTCCTGTACAGAATATCTCTTGATTTTCCTTTTATGAAGAAGGAGTATGGCAACCTCCCTGTCTCCTTTGCGAAGAAGGAAGTTGATAGGCATTGCATGATCAGGAGCATTAGGGAACATCGCCCCAACTTTCACCTCACAGCCAAGATCAGCACTCCGTATATAGCCAAGTATCTTCTTGTTAAGCGGTTCGCCAAGAGTATCGTACTTGATTACGTTGGAAATATCCCTGATGTGACGAAAATCAAAGATTTGATCAGAATCCCCCTTCTCTGAAGTCCTTTCAATATTGTCATCATTATAGAAATCCTCTGAACCAAACCGCGTTGATAATTTCTGAAGTCTGGACCAGGCCTTGTCCACATCAAGATAAGTGGCCGCATACTCATGATTAAGCAGATTCTCCGACAAGAAATGATCGTATTTTTGTTTCTCCTTGTCCTCACGAGGCACCAGCGCAGCAAGTTCCTCTCCGCTTGGCTTCTGTTGTGAAAGGATATCAGAGATATGCTTTGGAGATATTCCAAATATCATGATATGGTTGTAGTCCACTTCCTGACGGACTCTGAGTCTGCACATCAGAGCAATCGTGCGATTGATCTTCGCACCTGCCCATGTAAACAATGTTTTTCCTGTGTAAACTTTCATATCCAGCTTGTGTTCAATAAAGCGTTCTCTTGCTTTTATAAGTTCAAGATGGCTTTCTGAAGCTGCATCCAAGTACGGATAGACATCGTCAGCCATATATATGTCTCTCATCTTCCGAGTGATGATTTCATCAATCTCGGGCATATCACTTGCGAATGATACAGATCCGCCAGAGGACTGGATGCGAGTCACGTAAATCTTCCTGGATTCCTGCTCTACTTTATCAACAATCCACCTTTTACCTGCAAGAATAATCCGACTGTTCACTTCCGGCAGAAATTGAAGCATTCCGACTCTTTTAGCATCAGCATTATTGATCACATCGTAATCCACAGGCGACACAAAAGCGGTGTAAAAATCAAGCTTCCGCAAAAGTCTTTCACCTTCTCTGCCGATGATGATCTCTCCGGTATTCAACTGAGATATAAGACCTTGTCTTCCCATACATTTCAGCAGGGACAGAAAGAGCTCCGGAGTGATGTTCCTGAATGCTCCGTACTTACAAAGCATCTCCCAGCCTTCTTTCGGATAAAAGCCGCTGAATGATGCCACAAGAGACAGAATCTGCTGTATCAAAGTAGACAGATGGGGTTTGCCTATTACAGGATTCTCGTATGTTTTTTCGCGAAGCATCTCAATCACAGCGATGTTCTGCACCAGATTGGTTCTCAGCTCATACAAAAGGCTCTCACTTTCTTCATTCTCAACAGAAAAGACCCTGAGAACTGAAGGTTCATTTCTTCTGCCGGAACGTCCCAGTCTCTGCCTCAGTCCGGACACTGAATTTGCCACACCGATTTGAGCGATAGACTTCACCTTGCCGATATCCACCCCAAGTTCAAGAGTTGACGTACATAATGCTGTGACAGGTGTTTCTCCTGCCTGAAGCTCCAGCTCCACGCTTTCGCGTTCAACCTTGGAAAGACTGCCGTGATGTACTCTGAACTCATTTGGCACATTCTCCTCATCTGACATATCGCCAAGACGAACGGCATAACTTTCTGCCGCAACCCTGCTGTTGGTAAACACAAGATTATTGCTTCCACGGAGTTTTGTAAAGATCTCCTGAGCAATCTCCTTTTCAATGTCCCGATCTTTAGCCGGGATATACTCCTTGACCAGAACCCGCGTCTCATGACTACTGGTTCCCGGACCCGGAATCTCGCACGGGAAAGATTGGTCCTGACGAAGAAACTCCTTGACCTTGTCATAGTTTGAGAAGGTGGCACTCATCGCGACACGCGGAGCTTTATTGCCCGTAATCAATTCAATACGAGAGAGCAGCGACTGCAGCTGCCTGCCTCGCTCATTGCCGATGAAAGCATGGAGTTCGTCAATGACCACATACTTGAGTCTTCCGAAAGCCTCCCTGACCGAAGTATTCCTGTTTATAAGAAACGACTCCAAAGATTCTGGAGTGATAATCAATATTCCCGCAGGATTCTTAAGCGACCTCGCCTTACGGGAAGCATCGATATCACCATGCCATGGAGTCACCCGCACAGAAGTTCCGGACGTCATGTCAAGAAGCCTTCTGTACTGATCATTGATCAATGCCTTCAGAGGACTCACATATAACACGTCATAACCTTCTGAGGGCTCTGTCAATAAGCGTGAAAGTATAGGAAGAAAAGCAGCTTCAGTCTTGCCGCCGGCAGTGGAAGCGCTTATGATGACGTCACTGTCACCACGCAGCACCACCGGAATGGAATTCTCCTGAATATCTCTCAGAGAAGTCCAGCCCTGATTCCACACCCATTTCTGGACGGACTCATGAAGCAGCTCGAAAGAAGATGAATTGTCACTCATTTATTCAAGTTTAAAGGTGGTGAAACCGTCGGCATCATCAGAAGCCGGCCGAACTGTCTTGCCAGACAGGACCGTCTTCACTTGAGAAGGTTCAATATCCTGCTGCACGTCAACTGAAGCGATGATATCACTCCATTTATAGTTCGGATACTGCTCTAAGACAGACAACAGGTCAAGGAAACTCTTGATAGTAGTACGAGGCGTTCTGAAGTAGCTCTCACCTATCTTGTTTGCACAATGGTGCAGGAATGCAAGCAAAGCTTCATCAGGAACCAGATACTTTTCCTCGTCGCCACCGGCAAAAACATGTCTCAGGTTGACCAGAAGAAGATACAATTCCTCCCTTGTCAAGGGAGACAACCTGAGAACAACTGAGTTATAATCAGTTACACCAAGCTGCTTCGAAAAGGCGTTCTCACACAGTCTTGACTTCAGAGCCTCATAGCTATATAGACCTCTGATGTTGTCAGTCAAGAACTCAGGCGTGCCGCTCATAATGAAGCCGATATTTGAGAATGTTCCCTGAAGTGTGTTGTTCAGCATACTGAGAATCTCCTCGTAGTTGGCCCTACGCGAGACACTGTTGGGAATCTTATACAGATTGACCATCTCATCCATACAGACTAGAAGTCCCTTATAACCGGCCTTCCTGACAAGAACTGAATACAGCTTAAGAGTATTGTAGAACGAAGAATCGCTGATAAACTCCCTGATTCCCAAATCTCTAAAACTATCTGTCCTGGTTGTGTACTCCGCCTTCAGCCACTTCAGAGAATCATTCATAAGCTGTTCGTTTCCAGTCTCATGCCCCTCAAGATATTTCTTGACGACGGAGATGAAATTATATCCCCCGGTATAATCATTCAGCTCATTAAGTTTCTCTGAGATCAAGTCGTATGCGTCTCTTCCTGTACTGTTCGCCTCCTCCTTGGCACTTGAAAGAAATCTCTCAAGGATATTCTGAAGCGCATTGCCATCAGGCTTGGTACGGGTTGCAAGGTTGCTCACCATCTCGGAAAGGAGCATTCGCGGCTGCCCGTCCGAACCATGAAGCCTTTTGGTCGGAGAAAGGTCCGCATGCATAGTGACGAGCCCTTTCTCAAGTGCTATGCTTCGTATCAATGACATGAAAAATGTCTTACCTGAACCGTACTCTCCTATTACGAATCTGAAGGATGTTCCCCCTTCAGCAATAGTGTCAACATCTTTGATAAAGGACTTCAGTTCCTCACTGCGTCCGACCTGGATATGCTGGAGTCCGGCTCGTGGCACGACTCCGGATTTCAGCGACTGAATGATTGTTTCACGCTCTTTGGCTTTAATTGGTCTGTTCATATAAGGTGTTCTTTATACTCTATTGCCACATAAATCTTATCATCATCCTCTTCGACGACAATGTCATCTATTTTTGAGCAGGAATAATCGTTGATCTGCTCCAATAAGCTGCCGATCATAACCTCCGGTCCGGCCAGTTCCGCAATTTCGGCCCTCGTCCAGACCTCTTTATCGAAGAGTCTTCTCAGCATATCAAGCATTCTCTCATCATCAGATCGCGTAATCGCCTCTGTCGACGTCTCTTCCTCTTGATCAAAGATTTCGGCCAGCATATCTTGTGAAGCCCTTGTCTGCATCTGAAGTTCTGCCAGTTTTTCCTGATCCAGAAGGGGCTTGCTCACCTGAGGCTGCGGCTTCTTTATCTCATACCCATGTGTACCTTCGGATTTCTCAATCGTAGCAAATCCAGAAGAATCCTTTGTTGCTTTTCTTTGTTTCTGACCTTGCTTCTGACCTCTCTTCAACTGCCTCTTCAGATCTTTTATCTGTTTTTCAGCCTCTATGCGCTTTTCATGCTCGTCCTGCCATAGGAAGAAGAATGTACCGCCAATGACAAACACTATGATTAATGCCAAAATCATTTTTAAAAAACACTGTATATTAACAACTTATGGAATCAGGCCGCAAATTTGTCGCATCTCTGCCATTTTCCTTTCATTAACTATATACCCGATTTTCAAAAATGTAAACAATAGAAATCAACAACGGCGAGGCAGACCCGTCAAGACGCATGGTCGGTTTCTTATACTGGCCGGATTGTCAGTCGAGCATTATGAATGCCGCCCAGTAGAACGGATCTTCATATCTGTCCCGCACTGCGGATTGAGCCATTCTGAACGACTCTCTCTTTGACTTGCCGGCAAGGAGATTCTTATAGAATTCTGTCATCATCAGACTGGTTGCTCCATCGCTGACTTGCCATAAACTCATGACCATCGTATTGACTCCAGCCAGCTTGAAGCCTCTCTGCAGCCCGAAAACGCCGTCTCTGGCAATATCGCCCAAAGCTGTCTGACAGGCCGAAAGCACAAGAAGATCAGTGCCAAACAGATTCATTCCCGCAATTTCTTCAGCCATCAGAATGCCGTCGTCAACATTGTCCGGAAGCGGCTCACCCAGCCATGCGTGCTGACCTCCGGCAAAGATAAGCCCGGCTCTTTTCATCGGGTCGACATGGTCAGAATCACTTTCTTTCAGATAAAATCCGTGAGTGGCTATGTGAATGACCGGAATTTCAGAGAAACTGAATGACTTGAACGCAGTCTCCGTGCCATCTTCCGCCTCCAGCAGCGTCGTTGCCACGCCAGCTGAATTCAATATTCCGGCGATGTCTTGGATTTCCGCCTTTGTACCGGCAAGATATGCCCATCCCGCACGCAGGGAATCCGGCAATGCGCCCCGAAGGAGCTCCGACAGGCCTCCGTCAGCATACAAATTCCTATGCCTTGTCATCACCGTCGTATCCGCATCATATTTCAATCCGCCGAACAATAATGCCGAGTCATACCCGTCAGGCTCCAGCCGACTGTCATCGCACAGCAGGCCTGTGGAAGACAGACGGATGATGTCAAATTTTTCATTCATCAGACTGCCGTCAGAGGCAGTGATGGACTCAATGTTAATCTGGCTCAAAAATCCGTCCGGTGAAAAATATATCCTTTTCACTCCTTCAAGGAAAGGAACGACAGGGCTCCAGACGGCAGAATACGCTCCGCTGTCGGGAGTATACGCCTCACTTCCAGATAACGCCAGCGACATCATTTAAATGTTTTTTCAAAAAACATTTTTGCACCTATTTCGTTTTTTATAAAAAACACATGCCAGATTCTACATTCTGAACAAAACCGCAGAGGAGCCACTCCCCTGCGGTTTCTCTGTTTCGCATGTCTGCTGTTTTACATGGCCCCTGAAGGAGTCCTGAATATCTGATTCAGCCTTTCCTCCAGAGCATTCTTCACCTTGATTGAGTATCCGTCACAAGAGAACTCCCATGTGGTCGCGTCCGGATGTCTGACGAGAACTCCCTCGTAATGGAATTCAGCATCATCCATCCCCTTATGACTTATCTCGGAAAAGCATGCGGTCATCACTTCACGGATGTCACTCGGAAGGATTTTATAGATGGTTTCAAATCCGTCCAATGAAAAACGCCCGTCCTCAATGAGGCTTGGAATAGTGTACTCAATATATCCCTCCGACTCAGGATCTGCTGATGTGGCAGACACGACTGTAATTGCGCAAACTGAAGCAATTACTGCAGAAACAATAGCTAAAATCTTTTTCATGATGATTTGATTTTTAATGTATGTATTTATACCCGGATATGTTCATTGCCGAAGAAGGTAAATCTGTTTTTCAAAAAATTTGACATGCCGGCATTAAGGATGATCAGTTGCCGCAATAGCCATCAGCATAGCGGCTGCCTTTCTTGACAGAAAAGGAGACTGCATCAACATCAGTGTATTCATAATACTGACTGTCGGCATCATAAGTCCACTTCGGATTAACCTGCATCAGCGAATCCATATCCGTGTCTCCTATGTAATAACGGTATATACAGCTGGTCGGAAAGACATTTGTCGTCTTGGACCAGACAAGTTCCGCATTTTCGAAACCTGTCGCTGACAAATCGACAGGAATGGCTGCTCCAACATCATAATTTATTCGGAAATTTCTTGAATCCCGTCGGATGGAAATTTCCACAGATCCTCCCGAATCCCCCATGTCCGCACCCGGAAACGGTCTGCAGCCATCGCCCCAACTGCGGTTGAAGACATAATATCCACTGTCGGAATATGCCCAGTACGGTCCGGATTCCGACAGGCTGTCCAGCTTTTCATAAAAAGACTCCGGTACATCATCCTTAAACTCCAGATACACATAAACCCCGACACCGGTCCAGTCCGCATCATCATTGGTTATATAGTTGAATTCCGGGAAATCCTCAAGTCCCGTGACATTTACTATTTCCTCCCTCGTCTTGAATTTCACTGACTCATATGGAAGAGGCTCATCTTTCTCTGTCAGCGCAACCAGCAGAAGACCGCCGAAAAACGCAACAGGAATTACAATACCTATAGCCAGACCTATACAGACGAGAATGAAAGGAGAACAAATAAACAGCAGATTTCTTTTCCACCTCGTCACCCCAGTGGCCTGCGCCTCCTTGATATACAGGGGCGAAAATAGCAGCCATTTCAGAAAAAGCCTCAGATTCCGTTTCATACAGCAGATATTCAAATTACTAAAATCCTATCCCGCATACGGCACATTGCCGGATTACATTGAACAATGTCCGGAAATGGAAACGGTAAACGGGAATTTATCTGCCGTCAATATAGGACTAAAGCCTGTCGAGCAGTTCTGCGGCACTTGCACTCCAGAAAGAAGTGCCGTCTGCGGAGATGGACTTCAGAAGCCGCCTTGCCTTCACCGGCTTCCCCTGCCTGAGAAGGGAAACTGCTTCCAAATAATCAAGAGTCTGCATATCAGACCTGTATAATTCATATTTATAGCGGCCTTCTTCCGTGCTCAGGTCATATTCAGGAACCGGCTCACTGCGGCATAAGCCGATAAGCCGGCCGGCCTCATCATATCTTTCCTCATCTATAGCCTCCGCTATCGACTGGAAATCGACACCGCCCCTTGTCGGAGGCAGTTCCGCCAAAAGCACACTTGCCCCTGCCGCTCGGCAGGCATTGACTGAAGAATTGCGGAAGAAGACACCGGCTGCAATACAAGCCGCAGCGGCCGCAGTCACGAATGTCACGAGCACCGTATTCCTTCTGCGCCGGCCGATTCCGGATTCAATTTCCATGAAATCATCCTTCAGGGCCTCCCTGTCCATTATAGCAGAAATAGCCATACGGCGGACGGCAACCTGTTCCGCCAGTTCAGGATCAGATGAAAGTTCCGCTTCAAAGGAAGCACATTCCTCCGGCTTCATATGGCCAAGAACATATCTGTCAATCCTGTCCAATGCAGTGCCATCAGATGGCATGTCCACGGCATTTTTTTGTGTTCCGGTTTTCATATCAAGCCTGTTTTTTTGAAGCGGTCATTCAATACTGCAGCAAGCTTCCGCCTGCAGCGGTTGGCCAACGTTATCACAGTCCTGGGCCCCTTATATGACATTCTTTCCGCTATTTCGCTGCAATTCAACTTCTTATAGTAGACATACCGGAAGATGCTCTGGCACGGGTCGGTCATGACGTTGAAGACGACATCCCTGACAATTTCCTTCTTCAGTTCATAATCATCCTTTTCTCCAAGGATGCTCGTGATGAATATGTCCGGAGCGGCATTTACCGGATCATCCGAATCAGGAAAACTGTCTATTGACAGCATTTCCGGGCCTGTCCCCGCAACGGTCCTGCGTTTCCTGCGGCTCATATTCATCCAGATATTCATGGCCACTCTGAAAAGATATGTCTTGAACGATGCCCCTTGAATAAGTTCGTATTTTCTCCTTGCCACATTATCCCACACAGCCACACAGGCATCGGCATAGACCGCCAGAGCCTCATCCGCCGTGATTCCGAACATGCTTTTGAAAGCCCAGCCGAGGAATTCTTCCCTGTACTGGCGATACATGATTTCCTTGGCCTGCTCATCGTTTTCCCTGATTCTGGCTACAAGCTCCCCGTCTTCAAGTCTTTTCATACAAATTGATTTGGCCATGCCAAAATTAAGTATTTTCCCGTTCAGAACAACGGGCCTGAAATATTTTCAGGCGCAGCCACATCCAGATTCTGCGGCGGTCCCGGAGGAGACGGCATCGTGTCATACATCTTCTGCAGTTCCGACACCAGCTCATCCAATGTCATCCCCGGCTCCAATGTCTTGTACAGAGCCCATGTCAAACGGCCGAAACAGCCTTCGGAAGACATGAATTCATTGTTATTCTGATATGACCTGCAGGCGCTGATGCAGATCCATCCCCCGTTTTCAAATGCATCAGTCCCGGCGGCCCCGGCAGTCCGTCTTGCTGTCCCGGAAATCGCCTTGGAGCCGGTCCCTCTGTCCGCCGGCCCATCCGATTTCCGGCCTGGCAAGGCAAACACATCAGCCGTACCCCTCATTCCGGCCACGATATCATCGTCATTCCCTCTTGTCGCATCTCCGCTATGGCACGCATCCATTGACACCAGCACCTTCCCATTCTTGCCGACGGCGGCCTTCAATTCCGACAGCCAGTCATTCAGGTCATCGTCAATAATATGGTTCTCACCTTCATAGACACCACTGGAATAGACTTTTCGTGCATCATACGGAATGAATGCCTCATCCAGACCGTCAGGTTCGTCACCGTCAATGTCCGTCACCTGCTGTCCGTGTCCGGAAAAATGTATGTATATGACATCTCCGGCGGAAACGCTTTCTTTCAGCCTTTCAAATGCATCCTCAATAGCCTTTCTGGTCGCAGCGGAATCGGAGAGAACGGTTATGTCAGACTTTTCAAAGCCATTGCGAACAAGCATGCTGACCACCAGCGAGACATCCCTGTTCCCGTTGATTTCGCTCCATCCGGACCCGGCCGGATATTTCCCTATCCCGACGACAAGGGCATACCTATGCGGTCCCTCGCCTTTCACATTTGCCGAAGAAAATCCCTGATTCCACACCAAAAGCATCAGAATCAAAGATATGGGAAATATTTTCCTGATATGCATTGCCAGTTTCTTTTATACCAATGCAAATTTACGGAAAGTTTTCCATTCGGCGGATCAGAAATCAGCTTACTCTATTTTACCCATATCGTCAATCATAAAAACCTTACGGCAGTCAAGGAATGCCATGCCGAGAGTCTCCGAGACAAATGGTTTATTCAATTGGGTGTGGTCCACAACTCCGAATCCGAATCCAATGTTATCCTTCCCGTCCCATTCCCGTGCATCGGCCCAGACAATCGATCCATATTCAGAGTCCCAATTTCCTCTCCAACGGGAGGCCATTCCCAATGACATCAGGATGTCCGGATCATTGACATGATATGCATGGTTGAATTTTCCGACAACATTGCTCTCATCCGCCTCACTTCCGAAGCAAAGTCTTGCATATCTTTGGTTTATGCCGGCATGTGAAAATATGAAATGCCTTCCGTTTATTGTTGTCTCATCTGCAAGCCGGAACAAATCCCTGTCTGCCACAAAAAGCTCTCGGATTTCCTCGAAATTCTTATAGTCTGTGCGACATTCACAGATGGAAGTGGAGATGGCATAAGTACAGTCATGGTTTCCCAGAAGGAGAGTCATCCTGTCAGGATATTTCTTCTTCAGTTCTATTATCTCCTTGAATATTCCGATGGCTCTCCTGTTTATGACATAAGGATCCATACCGTCAAATTCATAAGGATAAGTGTCAACATAATCCCCGAGGAATATGACCTTGGCCCGGCTGTTTTCCAATGCTTCATGAACCGGTTCCCGCCAAAAAGTCCGGCCATGCACATCCGGAATCACCATTATCCTGCAGGCTGCATCTATCCGTTTCATTCCAAAGCACAATTTATTGTCAGCTCATGACTTTCGATGAAGCGGCAGGAAATCCGGTCCGGTCTGGATGGCTGGACTCAGGGTGTCTTTCTTTCATGATACGCCTGTACATCTCATGATGCTTCTCTATTGCCTCGTACAACATCTGTAAGTAATGTGGAAAGAACCTGTCGAAATCCGTACGAGAGCTTACCAAAGCTCCTACAGAAAACTGTATGACTTTACTTTTGTCCTCTTCTTCAAGAAGCAATATTTTCGCCATGAAGTTTTCGTCCATCACAGAGATCGCAGCCTCTTTCATAACTGCCATGTCCTCTTCTCCAGACAGGGCAAACCTAATATAAATCATAAATCTTGCCGAGTCATAATACACAAGATACTTATTCCCTTGTATTTTGAACAAAATCCAATTGTCATCCTGTTTCTGAGGAAAGTAACCTTCTTTTCTGACAGCATCGGCGACATCCTGCATGGTCAGTTTTCTTTCTGACTCACTACGCTTTATCATCAGCACCCGGGCCAGAGACAGGAAGGCCGCAATTGTGCCGGCAATGCATAATGTCAAAATGGTCCATTTTAAAGCGAATGGCCACTCCCGCATGAAGAAAATCGGGGCAATCCATATTATGAATACAATTAACCCAAGGACAGCGGCTGCTGTCTTGAATTTATGCTCTTTATTCAGACATCTCTCAACCTCAACCTCCCGCTCATCAGCACGGAAATTCCTGCACGACCCGTCAAAGTCGCCATATTCTCCGGTCAGGCCGCACACCAGCCCTCTTTCTTCGTCCATTTTCCTGTTCAGACAAAGTGAACAGTACTTTACCATTTCTCTCCTTGTCATTTTTCCGTTGTCATTTGACGATTTTGAGTCGGGAAACATCCATGCAGCCTACTTGATGCAAATCCAGTTGGTCTGCCTGTGTCTGTTATAATATGCCCACCGGCTGAACTTCCTTTTACCATACCAGCCGTAGCCATAGTTCCCCGTATCAAGATTCACCGCCGTATAACATATTTCTGACAGTTCCTCCGCAAAGTCAGAAAGCGTCATCGGCGCGGCCGACTCCACTATCATCAGCTCACAGCCTGTCCTGTTCTCATTGCACAGTGCCCTGCGGATTCTCTTCCTGTCATCTTCGTGCATCCTCGCCCTGCCGTTCTTCACAAGCACAGTCTGCTGAAAGCCGTTGCCTGAATGCCAGCTTCCGGATATGACAATCCCCTTTGCAGGATGAAGCGATATTCTCTCCCTGCGGGAAGGTGTACCGTAAATCTTTCCGTCTATCCGATACTCCCCCTGTATCGTCCCGTCCTCATTCGTATATGCCGCCGGTATCATCAGCAGCGCGTCCTTGTCATACCGGTTTGTGAATGTCAAACTTTTGCACTCCTTTATCGGAATTATTGTCAAGGACTCATCATCAGCCGATACGACACGGAACAGAAGAACCACCCCTGCAGACACCACCAGTATCCAGAAAATCCATTTAACAAGACGTTTCATCATCAATGCATTTACAATTAATGATAAATATGACAAATCTTTACCAGACTTTTTTATAATATCGTTTTAGTTATTCATGTCTGTTTTCTCATAAGGTAAAGACATATTCATACGAATTTCGTATTAAAAAACTTTTAAAATTTCGACTTCGGGAAATATGGTTCACTTTAAACTCAGATATTGCCGATGTTGAATCTATGATATTTTAACCTGAGTTCGATGAATTTATATTAAATATAAATTATTGATTATTAGGAAAATAGCGAAGGTTTTTGTATATTTGAAAAAGCAAAAAAACTACAAAACAACAAAAACAATCGCTATGATGATCACCGAGGACGAAATTACAAAAATATTCTGTATGGCGGACGACTTCTGCAAAATATATGACAAATTCATCAAGGCAAACGGTCTCGGCCCTAAGCGAGACAGAAGGAAGAGGGAGTATCACAGAGCGCCGAGACTGTCAGATTCAGAGGTTATAACCATCATGATACTGTTCCATTTCAGCGGGTACAGATGCCTGAAGCATTTCTATGTCGGGCATGTGTGTCCCCATATGCTGCACCTGTTTCCCAGGCCGGTGTCATACAACAGGTTCACTGAACTTGAGAAGAAGGTCGCTGTTCCCCTTATCCTGTTCCTGAAGAAGTGCCAACCATATCTTTACCACATTTTCCATATCAGATGCTTTTATTGATGACAATTCTTGCCTGTGCGTATCTATTGATTCAAAAGCACCTCTACCTCTTCTTTAAGTTTCGGCAGGTGGTTTATCACTATGCTCCAGAGAATATCTGCTGAAAGGCTGTCATAACCATGGATGATGTAGTTCCTTGCATCAACTATCTTTCGGGAGCATCTATTTCCACTATTGCATCCAGAATATCCTGCAGATGCTTCTTTATGTTCTCAACCATATATCAACTGCTTTGTCGCATTCACATTCTTACGGAAATACGGATTTCTTATCGTCTGCTCCTCCACCAAATCAACCTCTCTCCCAAACAAATCCTGCAATGAATACTTGAAGTCGAAATAGTTGTCGAAATAATCATCTATCTCGTCTTTCTTGAAGTCCACGACCAAATCTATGTCACTGCTGTCATTAAACCTGTCAGTCAGTACGGAACCGAATACGAATAGCCTGTTTACCTTGTACTTCTTGCACAAGGCAACTATGCTCTTGATATGACGATCCGTCAGTTCCATCTCTCTGCAAATATAAGCTTTTTCAGATATAATCTTTTTTCTGCAGACAGATAAACCGGATTCGCAAAATGGTCACTGGAAACCTTATCGCGATTCGGCATAGTATGCAATGAAGCTCCTCGGCAATGCGACATTTTCCATATTCGCCGCATCAGCGAACAGCGGCGCAATGTCTGAATCCTTAAATCCGGCTATCCCGCAACCGATTCTTGTCACATAGAAATACAATTCCGTATGCGCCCTGGCAAATGCAATGAATTCATCCACATAAGGCTTTATCGCACTGACACCCCCATGCATCGTAGGTATTGCGTAACTCTGCCCATGCAGACCGACGCCCTGCCCCCAGACTGCTCCGAACTTCTTGAATGCGAGATGCGCAGCCCCTCCGCCATGGTAGCCATCCAAATTGCTTCCAAATACGAATATTTCATCTTTCGCCAGCTTATCGATGATTCCGCTCACATATTTCGGACGCAATTTCCCATTAAATAATCTCTGATCCTCATTACATTCCATAACCTTCTTCCTTTTGAATAACCCCTTCAGATTCATAATGCAACTATTTCTTTACAAATTTATTGATTTTCCGCCTTTATACATATGCCACACGACATCTATGTTTCAATTTCGAATATTAGACCTTCACCTTGCCCAACCACTCGGTCTCTTACCACGCCATAGTCACAATATACATCTTATCTATACCGACATCCCCGTCAAGGTAAATATGCCGCGACAAGTTTTTACTGGCAATTTTGCCGTCTTAGTCTAAGACGGAATTTTCCAGGACACACCGCCAGAGAAAAAGACCGTCTAAACACCACTGTCAATGTCAAACAAAAAGCCTCCATAACTCCAAGAGTTACGGAGGCAAAACTTTTGCGGTAAGTCATTGTCTGTCTGAAGAAAACATTGCGCCTGCAAGGAGGGTCCCACGAAGTGGGAGGGTTTTCGGAAGACAGATGATGACGACTACTTGTTCAGTGCCTGGGCTACATCCACTGCGCAGGCAACGGTGCATCCCACCATTGGGTTGTTGCCTATTCCGAGGAAGCCCATCATCTCAACATGAGCTGGAACTGAGGATGAACCTGCAAACTGGGCATCACTGTGCATACGGCCCATGGTGTCGGTCATACAATTTTAAAACATAGTCAATCTTGTAGAACCATTATTGACAACAGGCCTCAATCACTCTATAATAAACATTATATCAAAGAAATAGAATACTCCTCTCCCCTACTGCACTTATGCTTGAAGTTAATGATAAAATACTTTGCTCTTTATATGGTTGTGGATAAGAAACTGCATTACAGATTGTAATGCAATTCTTGTTAAACTTGAATATCCTGTTTTAATCAGACCTATTGCTTCCTTTCCAGTCTTTCAAGAAAGGCATCATGCCTATCTGATGCCTGATGAAACCAAGCATCTCCAGCAAGACATCTTTAGACATATACTGCATCTCTTTCCATGTTTTTCTTGAATACTGGTCTGAATATGGCTCCAAGAGAAACCAAATCAACCTTACAACTGAAAATACTCTCCAAATCCTCCTGTATGCCAGTCATATTGAAGAAGGTCGGCTGTTTCAGCTTTATGCACACATCTATGTCACTGCCTGGTTTCTGCTCCCCTCTTGCATAACTTCCAAACAGACCAAGAGTCTCAATGCCATAGACATCAGCCTTTTCAGCCTTGTATTCCCTCAATTTGTCAAGTACTTCGTCTGTCTGCATATCCAAAGCATTTATGTTGTCAAATATAACTATTTTTGCTCAATCTTCATCCAATATGTCAAATTCACAAAGCTCCTGAAAGGGAAAAATGTATCCACTTCTCCTGTATAAATCCATTCAAAGTGAATACATCTGCATTATCAATCTACTTGGTACATTACTGCAAAGTCAGAATATCCCAACATAATGAATATTAATGACAGATAAAACTATCTGGCACGCAGATAAAGCAAAATTATAATAGGGGTAAATATTATAGTGCAGTTGAATACAACCCTTAAGTTTCTTAAAACTTTGGGATGGTTTTCCAATACTTTGAATATCACCTTCCTTGTAATGTAAAACATAAAACAATATAATGATGCAGTCCAGCCAGCAATCATGTACCAGTCTATAGACACTATCTTAAAGTTCCAATCTTGCTCATATACTATATATAGCCAGACTGCAAGCATCAGTAATCCCTGTGCACCAATGGCTATAATCCATTTCTTTAATGGAGGTATATTTAAAAGACAATAAAAGAATGTGAATACAAATATACAGACACCTATCTCTAAAGCTAAATTGAATGGTTCTGTGTGTGATAGTTTTATCCATATAGTACGCCTTTCAGGTTCTTGACAACACAAAAGGGTACAATATTCCACTGCCAACAATATTAAATTGAACAGTATCATAGAAACATATCCATACCAGACACCTTGAAAAACTCCTTTAGGCAGCTTTTTTAATGTAATCAGGAATTGTTGTTTCATTGATACTTTTTCTTTCATATCAGACATCTTTTATTCATATACCCACAGCATCAGAGGCTTATTGCTTGATTTGGCTACCTTTGACACCTTCTCATATTTCCTGAAAGGGATTGTGATGCACCCCTCACTCTTTGGTCTTATCTTGTGCCCAAGTACATTATGCACCTTTACAGGTATCATCAAAGGCCAGATTGAAAAGTTCGGCAGACTGACAGGATGAATGAGTATTCCTCTCTGCAAGGCATTGCTGTTGGTCTTGTCCTTGCCATACAGCACAAGTGCCTTTCTCCCTTTGGGCTTGCTCATTGCCTTCTCCCTACCAACTTTGTAATGTCCCAAAGATGAACAGAAACTTCCTGGTTCATTGCTGAACACAGGCTTCCTTGCCGTACTCCCTTTGCCATACCCGTGGGCACAGAGGCATTTCAATGCTGGCTTCTCCTTTTCAAAGTCCCAGAGGAAGAATCTCGCCCTGCCAGAGTGTCTGCCATAGTCAACAAGCAGGCAACAGTCTGTGCTGTAGCCATTCTCTTTGCAGTATTCCAGTGCTTCTTCTGCTCTCTCATCAAGGTCTTTGGGGATTGAGTGGCCTGTGATGAGGGACAGGAGAAAAAGCATTGCTGCTATGGAGATTGCTGTGAGTAAGATTCTCTTCATATGGTCTATCTTCTGTTGTTAAATTATATCACTCGTGTCCGGTAAAATTCAGTACTAGTTATTAAAAAGTTTAACAATTAAAACAAAGTAGGTTCGGTAGAAC
>CALVDO010000037.1 GCA_944326355.1 uncultured Bacteroidales bacterium
TCATCCCCAATGGGGGCCGATTGGGGATGGCTATTGTGCTTCGCTTTTCTCAGTAATAATTTTGGACGATGACCTCGTCTTTTTTTTGTTGAGCGGAAGCCACATATTCAGGAGACACATCAAGATTTGCTGTAGTTAGTTGCACTTCGATGTTAAAACAACAATGTTTGCATTATCGAGGCTTCACAATATAAATGGCTCTCAGGCCAAATGCCGATACATGACTTAAGGTGGTTCTGTCTTGAGCGCAGCGGACCATATCGTCCTACCCTGACCGGCAGTGCCCGGTTTCTGCATAATTAAATTTGTAAATTAAATGATTATTGTTACTTTCGCAACAGAGGTTTAAGGGATTGAAGCAGTCGTAAGCCGGTAGGCACACTACGAAGAGGCAGATGTCCTTTCTTGAAGCGGATCAGGTTGTCGTTTAGCCCTAAAAAGCACTCTGCGAATAGATCTGATTCCGCTTTTTTCATGGTCTGCTATCTTATTCAGGTCATGACCTGCTTCTGGATGACTTTGAATATGTCCAGTGTTCGCTTAATTTGTATGTATATTTGCATCGGATGCGAGTGCTTAAAAGGTGCACGCACCGTCCATCAATATAAGATAGCCTTTACATAATGCCATCATTTGGTATATGGAATGGCGCAAGCCCTTATAATATAGTAGTTTCGTGTCCCACCCTTGTAAGGACTATTTTGTTGACATTTGAACTGTCAGTGATGTCAGGTGACCACATATTGGCAGTATTCTTTTCCCATGCCGTTCACCAACATGATACTTTCTTAAACTTGAGACCTGACAAGACTTTTTGTAGCCTCTTTTGCGCACTGACAAGCTTGCGTGAAATACGAGTAAGAGTCGGAGAAGATAATGCAAACATACAAGTTCTCTTGCATTACTCTCGGTTTCTGCATATATTTGCACGCTGATTTGAAACATTTTACTTACTTATAGGCAACAGAGATCAAACTATGAAAACAGCGCTTATCACAGGCATCACGGGCCAGGACGGGTCGTTTCTGGCGGAGTTTCTTCTTGAAAAAGGTTATGACGTGCACGGAACGATCAGAAGGTCGTCGGTGGACTACAGGGAAAGGATTGCGCATCTGGAGGGACAGCCGCACTTTCATCTCCATTATGCGGACCTCGGAGACTCGATGAGCATCCTGCAGGTAGTAAGCAAGGTGCGTCCGGACGAGATATACAACCTGGCGGCCCAGAGCCATGTGCAGGTGAGCTTCGATTCTCCTGAGTTCACGGCGGATGTGGATGCGACTGGAGTGCTGAGAGTGCTGGAGGCTGTGCGTCTGTGCGGACTGGCGGAGACCTGCAGAATCTATCAGGCATCGACTTCAGAGCTGTACGGAAAAGTGGAGGAAGTACCTCAGAATGAGAACACTCCTTTCCACCCTTACAGCCCGTATGCCGTGGCCAAGCTCTACGGCTACTGGATTGTGAAGGAGTACAGGGAGGCCTACAACATGTTCTGCTGCTCAGGAATCCTGTTCAACCACGAGAGCGAGCGCAGAGGAGAAACTTTCGTGACGAGAAAGATAACGCTGGCGGCGGCAAGGATAGCGCAGGGGAAACAGGAGAAGCTGTATCTGGGCAACCTTTCATCGCTGCGTGACTGGGGATATGCGAAGGACTATGTGGAGTGCATGTGGCTCATCCTCCAGCATAAGACCCCGGAAGACTTCGTGATTGCGACGGGTGCGCAGCATTCCGTAAGGGAGTTCTGCTATCTCGCGTTCAAGCATGTGGGCATCGAGCTGGAGTTCGTGGGCGAAGGAGCGGATGAGAAAGGAGTGTGCAAGGCAGGTCCCGCATCCCTCATCGGCAAGACGCTTGTGGAAGTGTCGCCAGACTTCTACCGTCCGACCGATGTGGTCAACCTCTGGGGAGACCCGACCAAGGCGAAAGCCGAACTCGGATGGGATCCGGCAAAGACGACATTCGAGCAGCTCGTTAAGATCATGGTGGATGCAGACATGGCCAAGGTGGCCGTTGAAAAGGCAGGAGACAACATCAGGACCAATCTGGCGGAATATCTGGAGAAAGGCATCGTAAAGTAAAATAGACACCATGCTTGACAAGAACGCAAAGATATATGTGGCGGGGCACCGCGGGCTCGTGGGCTCGGCCATCTGGAACAATCTTCAGCAGAGGGGATATACAAATCTTGTGGGACGCACGCACTCTGAGCTCGATCTGCTTGACGGGGCGGCGGTCCGGGAGTTCTTCGACACGGAGAGGCCGGATGCGGTGGTGCTTGCGGCGGCACATGTCGGAGGGATAATGGCCAACCTGCAGTATCGTGCGGACTTCATCTGGCAGAACCTCCAGATACAGCAGAACGTCATCGGAGAGAGCTTCCGACACGGGGTGAAGAAGCTGCTCTTCCTCGGCTCGACCTGCATCTACCCACGCGAGGCGCCGCAGCCGATGAAGGAGGACTGCCTCCTCACCTCCCCTCTCGAATACACCAATGAGCCTTACGCCATCGCGAAGATCGCCGGGCTGAAGATGTGCGAGAGCTTCAACATCCAGTACGGGACGAACTACATCGCAGTGATGCCGACCAACCTGTACGGGCCGAACGACAACTTCCACCTCGAGAACAGCCATGTCCTCCCGGCCATGATCCGGAAGATACATCTGGCGAAATGCCTCAACGAGGGCGACTGGGAGGCCGTGAGGAAGGACCTTGGCATCCGCCCGGTGTCTGTCCCTGCTGAAAAAATCGGGAAAAAGTCGGCTGGAACAGCTCAGGGCTGCGCGCAAAAGGCAGGTGCGCAGGCGGGAAAATTCATCGTGGACGGCCAGTCGCCGGAAGAGGATATCCTTGCGGTTCTGGCTTACTACGGCATCACGCCTGAGGCGGTGACTCTCTGGGGCACAGGAAAGCCGATGAGGGAGTTCCTCTGGAGCGAGGAGATGGCGGACGCCTCGGTGCATGTTCTCCTGAATGTGGACTTCAAGGACACATACGATGCCTCCGTGAAGAATACTGACGGCATCACTGAGATCCGCAACTGCCACATCAATGTGGGTACAGGCAAGGAAATAAGCATCCGCGAAGTCGCCGAGAAGATAGTGAAGGAAATCGGATTCAGAGGAGAGCTGCGCTGGGACGCCTCAAAGCCGGACGGCACTCTCCGCAAGCTCACGGACGTCAGCAAGCTGCACAGCCTCGGATGGCACCACAAGGTTGAGATTGACGAGGGCATCCACAGGCTCTACGAATGGTATCTCAAGGGCATCTGCATCAACCACAGGGGCGTCTGA